>NZ_CP021455.1:1211428-1817142 GCF_002158865.1 Comamonas serinivorans
ACGGCCGGGGCCAGGCCCTCGCGTGAGGGTGGCCGATGACGACTGCGCTGCGGGTTGCTCGGCGCAGCGGGGCGGGCAGGCATCCGCTCGCGGCCACCTGGGGCCGCGGTGAGTCCCCCTCGGCCATCGCCGGAGCGGTTTGCGCGCGGTCGGTTGAGGTGGCTGCACCGGCCCAGGCCGGCTCCTGCCACGGTCTTGCCCATCCACCGGCGATGCCGGCTTTCCATGACGACGTTCAACACCGACGGTGAGGTCGGCCAGCCCTGCGGGGTCCTCACGCAGGTCCCAGGCCAGCAGCTCGTTGGCGTTCGTCGGGTGCATCGCCAGCGGCCACATCACGGCCAGACAGCCGCGGGTGGGTGAAAACACGCCCGACACGATGCTCCGCGGCGGCGCCGGGCATTCGTCAGGCCGCGCCGGTGCGGCCCTGCGACGCCGGCGCAGCGGAGGCCATCCGGCAGGGCGTGAGCCGCAAGCTGGCGCGCAGCCCCTTGAGGCGCGCGCTTTTCGCAAGCACCAGCTCGCCGCCATAGGCGTGCGCGACTTGTCGCGCGATGGCCAGGCCCAGGCCGTGTCCCGACACGGATTCGTCGAAGCGCAAGCCGCGCTGGCCGGCGCGCTGCAGCTGCTCGGCGCTCATGCCCGGGCCGTCGTCCTCGATGTGCAGCCACAGGCTGTCGCCCTCGGCGCTGGCCTGCACGGCCACGGTCGAGGCTGCCCACTTGCCGGCGTTGTCCAGCAGGTTGCCCAGCACTTCCGCCAGGTCGGTGGCGTCGCCACGCCAGAGCCACGGGATGGAGTCGGGCAGGTCCAGGTGCCAGTTCAGCTCCTGCGCCGCATGCAGCTTGCGCATGGCGCGCACCACCTCGCGCAGGGAATCGGCCACGTTCACCGTGCCGGTGGCGGCCCGGGCCTGGGTGGCGTCGCTCCAGGTGCGGGCCTGGTAGCGGTCGATCAGCTCCGTCAGCGTCTGGCTGTGTTGCAGCACCTCCGCGGCGCTCACGCTGGGCTGCTGGCTGGCGGCGGCCGTGAGCAGGGCCAGGGGCTTTTTCAGGGCGTGGTTCAGGTCGGCGGCATGGGCCCGCGCCCGGCTGACCACCTGGGCGTTCTGCTGCAGCAGGGCCTGCAACTCCTGCTGCAGCGGGGCCAGGTCGGCGCCCACGCGCACATGAGGCACCGCGTGCTCGGCAGCTTGCGCGGGGTCCCGTTGGGCGGCCACAGCCTGGGCAAAGCGCCGCAGCGGCAGCAGGCCCACCCGCAGCTGCACGGCCAGCAGCACCGCCAGCAGGGCCACCAGGGCGATGGCCGTGGTCAGCAGGATGTGGTCGATGCGCTGCAGGCTGGCGCGCAGGGCGGTGGCCGGGCCGTAGACGGTCAGGCTCACGGGCACATCCAGGCCGCTCACGGCCACGCGCTGCTGCCAGCCGATCAGGGGCTCGCCCAGTGGCCCCGTGGCTTGCACCAGGCCCAAGGCGGCTGGGCCCACGGCCCGATGCGCCACCAGGCTGGGGGCATCCCACAGCGAGCGCGAGACGCCACGCGGCATGAACGGCATGGATGGCATGGATGGCGCGGCGCCGTCGGATGCGGCGCGCCCGGCAACGGGTGGCGGAACTTGGGCTTCATGGGCCCAGGCCGTGTTGTCGGCGTCGTTGGATGGCGCCAACGAGGGCGCCTGAACCGAGGGGGACGCCGATGCCCCCGGCGCGGGCTGGCGGTGCGCGGCGCGTGGTTCAGACGGCGCTGCGCCGGCTGCGGAAACGTCGGCCTGGGCCTGCCAGTACCAGCCCGAGTAAATGGTGCTGAACTCGTCGGCGCTGGTTGGGGGCTCGCCGAGGCGCTGCTGGGGGCCGGGTCGCAGGCGTGCGGCCACCCGTTGGTGCTTGTCTTGCAGGGTCTGCGCCATGCTGGCGTACAGGGCGTCGTGCATCTGCTGGCGCAGCACGGCCGATCCCGCACCCACCACCAGCGCGGCCGGCACCAGCGCCAGCCAGGTGATGCGCTGCGCAATCGTCCAGGGACGTGAGGCCGGACGGGAGGAGGGCTGCGGGCGTGGCGTCAATCGGGTGGTGGGGGTATGGTGCAGTTATCGATGTCAATGAAACGGCAAGGGGGTTATACCCATGCATGTCATTGACGCGTCAATCCACCTTCAGCCGGAACCCCTGGCCGCGCTCGGTCACCAGCAGGTCGGGCGCACCCAGCTTGCGGCGGATGCGGCCGATGAGCACGTCCAGGGTGTTGGAGTCGGGGTCCAGGTCACGTGCGTAGACGTGTTCGCTGATGGCCGTGCGCGTGAGCAGCTGACCCGGGTGGTGCATGAAGTAGGCCAGGATTTTGTGCTCCTGCGCCGTCAGCTGCAAACCCTGGCCCTGCCAGACAAAGCGGCCCGCGGCCACGTCGTATTCGAGCCCGCCGGCCCGCAGCACCGCGCTGCCGCTGCCCGACACGCGGCGCAGCATGGCGCGCAGGCGCAGCACCACCTCTTCGAGCATGAAGGGCTTGGTCAGGTAGTCGTCGGCCCCCGCGTTGAAGCCTGCCAGCTTGTCGCTCCAGCGGTTGCGTGCCGTCAGCACCAGCACCGGCCAATGGCGGTCGGCCTCGCGCCAGTCGCGCAGCACGGTCAGGCCGTCCTTGCGCGGCAGGCCCAGGTCCAGCACCGCGGCGTCGTAGGCCTCGACGCTGCCCGCAAACGCCGCGGCCTCGCCGTCGTGCTCCACGTCGACCACGAAGCCGGCCGCCTGCAGGGCATGCTGAATCTGCGCGGCCAGCGCCACATCGTCTTCCACCACCAGGATGCGCACCCGTCAGTCCTCCACCTTGCGCTTGAGGATGGCGCCCGTCCTCGCGTCCACGTGCAGCTCCAGCGTGCTGCCAGGGTCCTGCGCCAGCTCGATTTCGTAGTACGCCCCCTGGCGCTCGTCCTGCTCCAGCTCCACCTCGCGCACCAGGCCGGCGAAGCGGCCGCTCAAGGCCTGCAGCACCTCGGGCATGGGGGTGATGGCCGTGGCCGACAGGCTGCCCGCTGGGCCTTCGAGCGCGCCGGTGCGCGCATCCATGAGCACCTTGTGCGTCGTGGTGCCGCGCGGCATGAGCTTGAGCTTGTAGTGGGCCTTGCCGCGGTTCACCTCGAACTCGGCATCGACCACGCGGCTGCCCAGCTGCTGCTCCACACGCCGCAGGTGCGCGGCCAGCTGGGCCAGGGTCAAGGCCTGGTCGCCCAGGTCGGGCTCCTGCGCCAGCACGCGCCCGGTTGCCGCGTCCACCAACAGCTCTTGCTTGTGCCCTTGCGGGCTGGCCAGGGTGATTTCGTAGCGCAGCTCGCCCTGCGGCCCGCGCTTGGTTTCCACGTCCAGCACACGGCCAGGGTATGTCTTGCTCAGGTCTGACACGATGACGGCCAAGGGCTTGTACTGCCCGGTGTGCACGCCGGCACGCACCTGGTCCTGCTCGCCAGCCCAGCCGCCGGGCAGGGCCAGCAGCCCGCTCGCGGCCACGGCGGCCAGCGTCGCGCGCAGCAGGGCAAAAGGAGGGCGGATCGCGCGCGGTGTCATGCGGCTCGATTGTGCCGGTCGCCGGTTAAACGCCGCGTGAACGGCCGCTTCACGCTCGGTTTAGGGGCGGTTGTCGACACTGACACCGTCGTTGGCAGCCGGCTGGCTCGCTGCCGTTCATCCCGTTTCCGGAGTTTTTCATGACCGTCACCCGCACCACCCTGACCACCACCGCTGCCGCGCTGCTGCTGGCGCTGGCCCCCGCCGCCTGGGCGCTGAACGCCTCGCAGGCCCTGCAGGTCATGCAGAACAACGGCTACGTGGCCGCGCATGGCCTGGTGCTGGAGCACGGCCACTGGACCGCCCAGGCCACCTCGCAAGCCGGCCAGCGTGCCCACCTGCTGGTCCACGACGCGACCAGCGGCTTCACCGCGATCCAGCGCGCCGACATCGGCACCAAGCTGCCCGGCGCGGCCCAGGTGACCGAGCGCCTGCGCAGCCTGGGGTATGCCGTGATCCACGACGTGGCGTTTGACGACGGCTTCTGGGAGGCCGAGGTGCGCCAGAGCCGGCGCGGCGAGAAGATCGAGCTGGTGCTGCACCCCGTGAGCCTGGCGGTGTTGAGCCAGACCAGTGCCGCCGGCAATGCCAACGCCAACGTCCTGCCCGCGGCGCAGATCCTGCAGCTGCTGCAGCAAGCCGGCTACACCCAGGTGCGCGACCTCGAGTTCGACGATGGCCGCTGGGAGGCCGAGGCCTACAACGCCGCCGGTCAGCCCGTGGACCTCTCCATCAACGCCGCCACCGGTGCGGTGGAGCGCGAAAAGCTGGACGACTGAGGCGCAGCGCGAGGCCGAGATGGTCGGCCTCGCCAGGCATGCGCAGGGGGCGGTCCCGCCAAGTGGGCGGGCGCTGCCCCCATGGCGTTGGCGTTCCATGCCGCGCGCATGCCGTGCATGGACGTGCGGATCAAGCATCCGATCAAGCAGCTGGGCTGGCTGTTTGCATCAGGCCGCCGCTGCATGCAGCAGGGCGTCGCTGATGGCGCGCGCGATGGGCTCGAAGAGCGCTGGGCTGGTCATCGCGGCCGAGCCGTCTGGCGTGTGGCTCGAGGGCGCCCGCGATGCCGAAGGTGCGCAGCGGCTCCGGACCCCCGGCACGCGCTTCGGCGGGCGCGGGCTGGGCATTTGCGGCTCCATGGGGCCTGCTGGGCCGGTGCGTCCCTAAAATCGGGCCCTTCGCAGATGAGCCGGCGCGCAGCAGCCGGCGTTTCGCTTCATGCAGCTCACCCCCTCCATCTTCAAGGCCTACGACATCCGCGGCATCGTGCCGTCCACCCTGAACGAGGCCGTGGCCGAAGGCCTAGGCAAGGCGTTCGGCACGCATGCGCTGCGGCAGGGCGAACGCGTCGTGGCGGTCGGACGCGATGGCCGCCTCTCCGGTCCGTCGCTCGTCCAGGCGCTGATCCGCGGGCTGGTGGCCGTCGGCATCGAGGTCATCGACATCGGCATGGTGACCACGCCCATGCTGTATTTCGCCGCCAGCACGCTGTGCCACAGCGGCATCCAGGTCACGGGCAGCCACAACCCGCGCGACTACAACGGCTTCAAGATGGTCCTGGGCGGCCGGGCGATCCATGGCGACGAGATCCAAGGCCTGCGCGAGATCATGGAGGCCGAAAGCTGGACCGAGCCACGCGAAGGCGGGGGCACGGTCCAGCAGGCCGATGTGTTTCCCGCCTACCTCGCGCGCATCACCGGCGACGTCAAGCTGGCCCGTCCCATGACCGTGGTGGTCGACTGCGGCAACGGCGTGGCCGGCGCCACGGCGCCACAGGTGCTGCGGGCGCTGGGCTGCGAGGTGATCGAGCTGTTTTCCGAGGTGGATGGGCGCTTCCCCAACCACCACCCCGACCCCAGCAAGCCCGAAAACCTGCGCGACGTCATCGCCGCGCTGCAGACCGGTCCGGCCGAGCTGGGCCTGGCGTTCGACGGCGACGGCGACCGCCTGGGCATCGTCACCAAGGACGGCCAGACCATTTACCCCGACCGCCAGATGATGCTGTTCGCCCGCGATGTGCTGCAGCGCGTGCCGGGCGGCACCGTGGTGTTCGACGTGAAGTGCTCGCAGCAGCTGGCGCCCGCCATTCGAGAGGCCGGCGGCCAGCCGCTGATGTACAAGACCGGCCACTCGCTGGTCAAGGCGCAGATGAAGGCCGTGGGCGCGCCGCTGGGCGGCGAGATGAGCGGCCACATCTTCTTCCAGGAGCGCTGGTTCGGCTTCGACGACGGCACCTACGCCGGCTGCCGCCTGCTCGAGATCCTGAGCCGCGAGGCCGACCCCAGCGCCGCGCTGAACGCCTTGCCGACCAGCCACGCCACGCCCGAGCTGAACGTGCCGTGTGACGAGGGCGAGCCGCATGCGCTGGCCGCACGGCTGCAGACGCTGGCCGCCAGCTGGTTTGCGGCGCCGGCTGCGGGCCAGGCCCCGTCGGGCGCACGGGCGTTGCCCGAAGGCGTGGCCGCGCCCGTGGTCTCCACCATTGACGGCCTGCGCGTGGACTGGTCCGACGGGTTTGGCCTGATCCGCGCCAGCAACACCACGCCGGTGTTGGTGCTGCGCTTTGAAGGGCAGACCGATGCAGCCTTGCGCCGCATCGAGGCCGACATGCTGGCGCTGCTGCACGCGGTCAAGCCCGATGCGCAGCTCGCCCAGGCCGCGCATTGACCGACATGAGTGGAGTATGGGTGAATTGCCATTTTTTGATCAACGGCAGTGCCTGGATACTGTCTGATAAACCATGCCCATGATGCGCACGCTCTACAGCCTGGCCACGGTGCTGGCCCAGCCCCTGCTGCGCCGCAAGCTCAGGCGCCGCGGGGCGGCCGAGCCGGGCTACCTGCAGGCCGTGCCCGAGCGCTTCGGCCAGTACGACCCGCGGGTGCGCAAGGCCGCCGGCCTGGCGCGGCGCGGACCGCTGGTCTGGGTGCACGCGGTGTCGCTGGGCGAGACGCGGGCCGCCGCGCCGCTGGTGGCGCGCCTGCGCCGCCAGCTGCCGGCGATGCGGCTGCTGCTCACGCACGGCACGGCCACGGGCCGGGCCGAAGGCCGCAGCCTGCTGCAGGACGGCGACATCCAGGTCTGGCAGCCCTGGGACACGCCGGCCGCCACGCGCAAGTTCATCCAGCAGTTCAGGCCCGACGTGGGCGTGCTGATGGAAACCGAGGTCTGGCCCAACCTGATGGCCGCCTGCACGGCCGAGGACATCCCCGTGGTGCTGGCCAACGCCCGCATGTCCGCGGCCTCGCTCCAGCGCGCGCGGCGCCTGGCCTGGCTGGCCCGGCCGGCCTATGGCGCGCTGGCGGCGGCGCTGCCGCAGACGAACGAGGATGCGCAGCACCTCAAGGCCCTGGGGGCGCCGGTGCGCGCTGTGCTGGGCAACCTGAAGTACGACGCCGATCCGGACCCGGCGCTGCTCGCCGCCGGGCGACGCCTGAAGTCGCAGTCACGCAAGCCCATCGTGGTGTTCGCCAGTTCGCGCGAAGGCGAAGAGGGCGAGCTGTTCAAGTGGCTGCGCCCGGCCGTGGCCGGCCGCGATGCCACGACCAGCGGCGTCGAGCTGGCGCACGATGCCCTGCACGCCGTGCAGTGGCTGGTGGTGCCACGCCATCCGCAGCGCTTCCAGTCGGTGGCCGAGCTGGCGCAGATCCAGCACCTGCGCGTGAGCGAACGCAGCACCTGGGGGCGCGAGCCCGACCACCTGGTGCTGCCGGCCGAGGCCGACCGGCCCGAGGTCTGGATCGGCAACAGCCTGGGCGAGATGGCGCTGTACTACGGCATGGCCGACCTGGCCTTGCTGGGCGGCAGCTTCAAGCCGCTGGGCGGGCAGAACCTCATCGAGGCCATCGCCTGCGGCTGCCCCGTCCTCATGGGGCCGTCCACCTTCAACTTCGAACAGGCGGCACGCGAAGCGCAATCGCGCGGGGCGGCGCTGCGCGTGGCCAACCTGGGCGAGGCGGTGCAGCGCGCCGCCGCCCTGGCGACCGATGCGCCGCGCATGCAGCGCCTGCGCCAGGCGGGGGCGAACTTCTCGGCCTCGTACCGGGGGGCGGCCGAAGCCACGGCCCAGGCCATCGCCGACGTGCTGGCGCGCCGCGGCGCCACGGGCGGGGGCGCGCCCACGCAGTGGTGAGCGCCGGCCCTGTCAAACCGGGCATCCGGGTTTGCCCGATATGACGAGATAATGACGCCATGCTCGCCAAACGAATCATTCCCTGTCTGGACGTCACCGGTGGTCGCGTCGTCAAAGGTGTCAACTTCGTCGAGTTGCGCGACGCCGGCGATCCGGTCGAGATCGCCGCGCGCTACAACGAGCAGGGGGCCGATGAGCTCACCTTCCTCGACATCACGGCCACCAGCGACGGGCGTGACCTGATCCTCAACATCATCGAGGCCGTGGCCAGCCAGGTCTTCATCCCGCTGACGGTGGGCGGCGGTGTGCGCACCGTCGACGACGTGCGCCGCCTGCTCAACGCCGGGGCCGACAAGACCAGCTTCAACTCGGCCGCCATCGCCAACCCCGAGGTGATCCGCGAGGCCTCGGCCAAGTACGGCGCGCAGTGCATCGTGGTCGCCATCGACGCCAAGCGGCGCGTGGGCGACGAGGTTGTCGCGCGCGGCGAGGGCTGGGACGTCTACAGCCACGGCGGGCGCAAGAACACCGGCCTGGATGCCGTGGCCTGGGCCACCCGCATGGCCGAGCTGGGCGCGGGCGAGATCCTGCTCACCAGCATGGACAAGGACGGCACCAAGAGCGGATTCGACCTGGCGCTGACGCGCGCCGTGGCCGACGCGGTGCCGGTGCCCGTCATCGCCTCGGGGGGCGTGGGCACCCTGGACCACCTCGCCGACGGCGTGCAGCAAGGCGGTGCCGATGCGGTGCTGGCGGCCAGCATCTTCCACTACGGCGAGTACACCGTGGGCCAGGCCAAGGCGCACATGGCCAGCCGCGGCATTCCGGTGCGCGAGTGATGCACTCATCGGGGGTATGCCCATGCCCTCGTTGATTCGAAAACGGCAACCGAGTCATACTGCCCGATTTTTGCCGCCAACCCCGTGACCCGCCGCAGCCCGCCTGGCCTGCGGCCCGATTGAAAGCTTGATGCATGTCTGAACCCAACGTCGAACGCGGCTCGCCGAACTGGCTGGGCCAGGTGAAGTGGGACGAACACGGCCTGGTGCCCGTCATCGCGCAGGAGGCGCAGACGGGCGATGTGCTGATGTTCGCCTGGATGAACCGCGAGGCCCTGCTCAAGACCTCGGAGCTGGGGCGCGCGGTGTACTTCAGCCGCTCGCGCCGCAAGCTCTGGTTCAAGGGCGAGGAGTCCGGCCACGTGCAGCAGGTGCACGAGATCCGCATCGATTGCGACAACGACGTCATCTTGCTGAAGGTGACGCAGCTGGGCCACGAGCCCGGCATCGCCTGCCACACCGGCCGCCACAGCTGCTTTTATTCGCGCCTGGAGCAAGGGCATTGGCAGCCCGTCGATCCGGTCTTGAAAGATCCGGACAGCATCTACACCTCTGTCTGAAGGCTGTTGCACATGAGCGAGACCACCCTGACCGATGCGCTGGCGCGCCTGGCCGATGTGCTGGAAAGCCGTCAACCTGCCGCTGGCGGCGATCCCGACAAAAGCTATGTCGCGCGCCTGTTGGCCAAAGGGCCCGATGCCTTCCTGAAAAAGATCGGCGAAGAGGCCACCGAGGTCGTCATGGCCGCCAAGGATGTGGACGCGGGCGCCGACAAGACCCAGCTGGTGTACGAGGTCGCCGACCTGTGGTTTCACACCCTGGTGGCGCTGACGCATTACGGGCTGCGGCCCGAGGACGTGGTGGGCGAGCTGGTGCGCCGCGAGGGCCTGAGTGGCCTGGAGGAAAAAGCCTTGCGCAAGGCCGTGGGTCGGGAACAATCCGAGTCGCGTCCGGTCTGAGCCGGGCGCCGTCCGACCACCCACGGGTTGCGCCGCCGTGCACGGGCCGGGTGACCGCCTGGACCGCCGTGTTTGTGTTTGCCTTTCCTGAAAGGGACTTGCCGTGCCTTCCAAAGACATCATCGACGTCGAACCCGTGAACCGCCAGGCGGCCGATTCGCTCAAGACCTGGGGCTGGGTCAGCTACATCCTCCACCTCATCGTGGCCGTGGGGGCGGTGGTGCCGGGCGCGCAGGTGTCGGTGGCGCTGCTGCTGGTGGCGCTGGCCATCGACCTGGTCAAGCGCGACGACGCGCTGGGCACCTGGCAGCAAAGCCACTTCAGCTGGCGCATCCGCTCGGTGCTGTGGGCCGCCATCTGGTACGCGCTGACCTTCTGGGGCTTCCTGCTGGGGCTGCTGCTGTTCAACCCGATCTGGGTGGTGGTGTCGGTGTGGTTCCTCTACCGCATCGTGCGCGGCATGGTGGCCATGGAGCGCGGCGTCGCCGTGGGCGCATGAGCGAGGCGCAACCGCTGCCGGCTGCTGCGGCCGCCGAGTCCGACGCCCCGAAGCGGCGCATCAACCTGGCCCTGCAAGGCGGTGGCGCCCATGGCGCCTTCACCTGGGGCGTGCTCGATGCACTGCTGGAAGACGGCCGCATCGAGTTCGAAGGCATCAGCGGCACCAGCGCTGGCGCCATGAACGCCGCCGTGATGGCGCATGGCTTCGCGCAGGCGTTTGCGCGCAACCAGCGCGGCCGGCTGGCCGCCCAATCCGCGCGCGATGCCCTGCGGGCGTTCTGGACCCAGGTCGGGGCCGTGGGCTCGATGGCCGCGGCCGGCATGGCCGTGCCGGGCGTGCAGCTGCTGATGAGCGCCATGGCGCGCGTGATGTCGCCCTACCAGGCCAACCCGCTGGACATCAACCCGCTGCGGTCGCTGCTCGAGCAGCAGGTCGACTTCGAGGCCATCGCGCGGCAGCGCACGCTCAAGCTCTTCATCGGCGCCACCAACGTGCGCACGGGCCGGGCCGAGATCTTCTCGGGCAAGCGCGTGACGGTCGATGCCCTCATGGCCTCGGCCTGCCTGCCGCAGCTGTTCAAGGCCGTGGAGATCGACGGCGAGGCCTACTGGGACGGCGGCTACACGGGCAACCCGCCGCTGTACCCGCTGACCTACGGCACGGTGTCGTCCGACGTCCTCATCGTCCAGATCAACCCCATCGTGCGCGAGGACGTGCCCGATCGCGTGGCGGACATCCAGGACCGTGTCAACCAGATCACCTTCAATGCGCCGCTGATCGCCGAGACGCGCGCCATCGCCTTCGTGCGCAAGCTCATGGAGCAGGGGCGGCTCGACACCGCGCTCTACCGCAGCCTGTTCCTGCACCGCATCGACGGCGGCGAGGCCTTGCTGGCCCTCAACCCCAGCAGCAAGCTCAACGCCACCAGCGGGCTGGTCGAACACCTGTTCGTCGAAGGCCGCCTGGCCGGCCAGACCTGGCTGCTGCAGCACTTCGACGACCTGGGCGTGCGCGACAGCCTGGTCATCCCCAAGGTGCACCTGTAGCGCCGGACCTGCCGGCCGCGCTGTCCGGCCGCACCTCGCCGGCCGCACCCGCCGGCCGCACCCGCCGGACACCGGCTCCGGGGGCCCGGCCCTAGACTCCGGGGGCTGCGGCGCCCGCGGCTTCGCCACGGTGGCTGTCGCCTAAGTCGAATGACTTATCCAACAATTGACCGGGACCGGCCGGGAATAGGTGGGCGCCCACTAAAATGCCCGCATTGCAAGGAGATTCTCATGGGTTCGTTTTCCATCTGGCACTGGCTGGTCGTGCTGCTCATCGTGGTGCTGGTGTTCGGCACCAAGAAGCTCAAGAACATCGGTTCTGACCTGGGCGGCGCCGTCAAGGGGTTCAAGGACGGCATGAAGGACGGCACCGCCACCGACACGCCCGCCGAAACCACGGCGACGCCGCAGGTGGCCAACCAGACGACCGCCGACAAAGCCACGATCGACGTGGAAGCCAAGACCAAGTCGTGACATTGCGCGATGGTGTCATGGGGTATGGTGCGGTTGTCGTTCAAGCATGAACGGCCGTGGCCTCATACCCCTTTGTTGTGTGCGTGTCGCAAGACGTGAGCGAGTGCTGGTGTGATTGATCTGGGCATTTCCAAGATGGCCTTGATCGGCGTGGTGGCGCTGATCGTCATTGGTCCCGAAAAACTGCCGCGCGTGGCCCGCACCGTGGGCGCATTGCTGGGCAAGGCGCAGCGCTACGTGGCCGACGTGAAGGCCGAGGTGAACCGCGCCATCGACCTGGAAGAGCTGCAGAAGATGAAGAGCTCGGTCGAGACCGCGGCGCGCGACGTCGAATCGTCGGTGCGCACGGGCTTGTCCGAGGTCGACGACCAGCTCAACGGCCGCGATGGCGCGGCGCTGTCGGACGACGACCGCGGGCTGGACACGGCCGGTGCCGAGTACGGCCTGGCCAGCGGCTGGGCCACCCCCAGCCCCAGCGCGCTCAAGCCCAAGAAGAACTGGCGCCTGAAGCGGGGCGCGACGCCGCAGTGGTACAAGTCCAAGGCCCGCGTGCGCACCCATGTGCAATCGGGCGCGGCCCGCGTGGCGCGCTTCCGGCCCAAATCGCATGGACGCTGACGGAACCCGGGTCACCCGGGCCGGGCTGAACCGGGCCGGCGTGCCTTCCCACCCCATGACCCCAGGCCATTTCCCCCTGTTCTTCACCCCCGGGCCTGCGGCTGCCGAATGCCGGCAGCCCATGCCCGCCGGGGTTCACGTTTTCCTGGGCTGAACCATGGCCGACAACACCTCCCAAGACGAACTCGCCGGCACCGAACAGCCGTTTGTCGAACACCTGATGGAGCTGCGCGATCGCCTGATCAAGGCGATCTTGGCCATTGGCGTGGTGGCCATCGTGCTGGCGCTGTACCCCGGCGCGGGCACGCTGTACGACTGGCTGGCCAAGCCCCTGGTGGCGCACCTGCCCGAGGGCGCGACCATGATCGCCACCTCGGTGATCTCGCCGTTCATGGTGCCGATCAAGATCCTGCTGATGGCGGCCTTCCTGGTCGCGCTGCCCGTGGTGCTCTACCAGGTCTGGGCCTTTGTGGCGCCCGGGCTGTACTCGCACGAAAAGCGCCTGGTGTTGCCGCTGGTGGTGTCCAGCACCATTTTGTTCCTGGGTGGGGTGGCGTTCTGCTACTTCATCGTGTTCGGCAAGGTGTTCGCGTTCATCCAGAGCTTCGCGCCCAAGTCCATCACCGCCGCGCCGGACATCGAGGCCTACCTGAGCTTCGTGCTGTCCATGTTCCTGGCCTTTGGCCTGGCGTTCGAGGTGCCCATCGCCGTCATCCTGCTGGTGCGCATGGGCGTGGTGACCATCGAGAAACTCAAGTCCTTCCGCGGCTATTTCGTGGTGGCGGCCTTCGTCATCGCGGCCGTGGTCACGCCGCCCGATGTGGTGTCGCAGCTGGCGCTGGCGATTCCCATGATCCTGCTGTACGAGGTCGGCATCCTCGCGGCGCGCCTGTTCCTGCCGCCCGAGACCGAGGCGGAGGCCAGCTCCGACTCCGGGGCCCTCGCGACGCAGGGCGACGAGGCGACGCAGGACGGCAAGGGCAACAGCGCGCCCTGATCGCCACCGCCCTTTGATGCGGAGTATGGCCCTGTTGCCGTTCAAGCTTGAACGGCAACAGGGCCATACTGCATTCAACGGCTGATGAAGCCGATGCGGCTGCTCACGCCGGTTGTGGCTGGCCGCGCCCGGGCCGGGTGCGGCGCAAGCCGGTCCACTGCAGCTCGGCCAGCACCACGACCACCACGGCCTGCAGCCCCAGCCAGGCCAGGCCCAGGCCGGTCAGCGGCAGGGCCTGGCTCAGCATCAGCGCGATGCAGCCCAGCGCCCAGGCGAAGTTGCCGACCACGACCAGGCCGGTCAGGCCGCGCGGCGTGGGGTCTTGTCGCGCCATCCAGGCCGCCAACAGGGCGTAGACGACGAGGAAGACGCCGGTGCCGGTCAGCAGCGGGGCGGGCAGTCCGGTCCAGCTGGCCAGGGTGGGGGTGATCGCCAGTTGCAGCGCGCCGGTGGCCAGGCACGAGGCGGCGTCCAGCCAGAGGATGCGGGACAGGAAGCGGGGGGCGGTGAAGAGGGACATGTGCGTTCTCCAAAGTGGGGGTGAGACAGGCATGCGACCGATTCAGGCGGCATGGGTCGCATGGTCGGCGCCGGGCGTCATCGCGTCCATGACCTCGGAGGTCATTGCCGCAGGCCAGGCTTGTGCGTAAGGTGCGGCGATGCGCCACACCACCGCCACCTCACTTGCCTCGTCCCCCACCGTGCCCAACGCGCGTTCGCCGTTTGGCGACCACCTGCGCCACTGGCGCCTGCACCGGCGCCTGAGCCAGCAGGACCTCGCGCTCGAGGCCAACGTCTCCACCCGCCACCTCAGCTGTGTCGAAACCGGGCGCGCCATGCCCAGCCGCGAGATGATCCTGCGCCTGGCCGACCGGCTGGCGGTGCCGCTGCGCGAGCGCAATGCGCTGCTGGTGGCGGCGGGCTTTTCGCCCACCTATGGCGCGCGGCCGCTGGACCACCCCGAGCTGGCCGCAGCGCGTCAGGCCGTCGAGCAGCTGCTGAAGGCGCATCAGCCGTACCCGGCCCTCGCGGTGGACCGCCACTGGAACCTGGTCATGGCCAACGACGCGGCCCAGGGCCTGATGGCCGGCGTGGCGCCGCACCTGCTGGCGCCGCCGCTCAACGTGTTGCGCCTGAGCCTGCACCCCGATGGCCTGGCCCCGCGCATCGTCAACCTGGCGCAGTGGCGGGCGCACGTGCTCGAGCGGCTGGCGCAGCAGATCAACGCCACGGCCGACGCGCAGCTGCTGTCCCTGCGCGACGAACTGGCCGCGCTGAGCGAGGCCGCGGCCAGCCATCCCGAGTCGGAGGAGGCGCCCAACGCCGGCATGGGCGCCGGCATCGTCGTGCCGCTGGTGTTGCGCACACCGGGCGGCACGCTGCGCTTCATCAGCACCACGACCATCTTCGGCACGCCGGTCGACGTCACGCTGCAGGACCTGGCGATCGAGTCCTTTTTCCCCGCCGATGCCGCGACGCAGGCCGCCTTGGCACGTGCATGACGGGTGGACGTGTGGCCGGATGGGAGTGGGTGGTACAGCCTGGTGCAGCGATGTATTGCCCCGGATGGCGACGTGCCACCGTGAGCGGCCCCAATCAGGCTTGGTGGGTCAGGCCTTGCGCCGCAGGCCGAGCGCCGACATGGTGGCCGCCAGCAGGCTCAATGCGAGCATGCCCAATCCAGGGACCGGTGCCACCGATCCGATGGAAGCGGCCACCACGGTGAACGTTTGCGTTTGTGAGGTGGTCGTGCCCGTGATGGTCGCCGTGACCGTATAGGTGCCCGGGACGAGCCTTGCGCCAGCGATGCTGTAGCTGTTGCCAGGCAGGAGGGGGGCCTGCAGGGTTTCGCTGTAGCCGAGGCCGGTGATGAGCAGGTCCACGGTGCTGGCCGTGCCCGGGTTCTGGACCGTGCCCGCATAGGTGGGGGCCGTGTTCGCTGGCAGGGTGCCCGGGTTTGTCAAGGTCAGGCTGGGCGCTGGGGCTACGGCCCCAGCAGGCACGTCGAAAGCAGCCGCGACCAGGGAAATGCAGTCGGTGAGGCTGTTGGTCAAGGCGTACGGCAAGGTGTTGGCTCCCGGGCTCAAGGCCGAGGTGATGTCGTAGCGCACGGAGTCCCACAGTGCACCCGACTGATCTTCACCTGTACCCAGTTGGACCGTGTTGCCACTGAAGGTGGCCGTCTGGCTCCAGCTGCCCACCGACAGGTCGCCGTCCGTGCCCGAACCAGGGTCCTGGCCATCGGTGACCACCAGGTGCATCCAGGCGGTGCCGGATGTGTAGTTGGGAATGGTGAAGGTACCTGCCCAGCCTGCTGGATCTTCAGGTGGACCAGGGAAATACTGATTGCCGTCGTTGCCGCTGAAGACGATCACATCGCGGTTGTTGCTCGGATTGCCGTCGTTGTAGAACACGAGCAGCTGCGCACCGTTGACGTCGGCATCGGGCTTGATGAAATTGCTCAGGGCATAGCTGCCATTGCCGGTCACCAGGCTGGTCACATCGGCCTTGTAGGTCTGACTGTTGCTGAACCCCATCCAGCAGTTCGAGTCGGCCAGCCCGCCCACATTGATGCCGGCGACGGCTTGACCCGCCAGCTGCACATCGGCATTGACCGTCAGGCTGGAGCTGCGGGTGGGGCCATGCCAGTACAGCACGGCCCGTTGTACCGGGCCGCTCACGCCCGTGACGACCAGGTTGCCGGTGCCCGAGCCACGCAACTGGCCGATGCCAAAGGTGGCGAAATCGGTGCTGGTGACCGTGAAATCGCTGGTCAGCGGGCCTGCTGTCGCGCTCAGCGGCCACGCTGCAGCGACCAGAAGCTTCGTCAGCTGTCTTGTGTTCATGGTTCCCTCCAGAAAACTCCACCGCTTGGCAACAGATGATTGGCACGCACAGGCATGCGTGCCACGAGCGACAGCTGAGTCTGCGCGTCAGGTCGTGCGCTGCTCGCGGTCGGCCTTGTTCTTGGCCTCGATGTTCTCGCGGGCCTTTTGCCAGTCGGCGTCGGTCCACTGGCTCATGAAGGCGAAGTTGCCGCCCGTGGCCTGGTACTGGCCGCCGTCGATGGCCATGGTCTGGCCGGTCATGTACTCGGCCTGCGGGCTCATCAGGTACACGGCCAGGTTGGCCAGCTCGGGCATCTTGCCGGTGCGGCCCATGGGGTTGCCGCCACGCGTGGTGTGCTCGCCACCTTGCGGGTTCAGGCGGGCGCTCATGCCTTCAGTGGGGAACAGGCCGGGTGCGATGGCGTTGAAGCGGATGCCCTTGGGGCCCCATTCGACGGCCAGCGACTGGGTCAGTGTGTTCATGGCCGACTTGGCCATGGCCGAGGGCACGACGAAGGGGCCGCCGTTCCAGATCCAGGTCACCAGGATGGACAGCACCGAGGCCTTCTGGCCCGCTTCGATCCAGCGCTTGCCGCACTCCAGCGTCAGGTTGAAGCCGCCGCGCATGACGATTTGCGACACGGCATCGAAACCGCGCATCGAGAGGTCTTCGGTGCGGCTGACGAAGTTGCCGGCGGCGTTGTTGACCAGGCCGGTCAGGGCGCCCGAATCGGTCCAGATCTTCTCGACCATCTCGCCCACCATGCCGCTGTCGCGCACGTCGCAGGCATGGCCAACGACCTTGCCGCCGTGCAGGTCCATCAGCTCGCGCGCGGTCTCCTCGACCACGCCGCCGCGGCGGCCACAGATGTGGACTTCGGCGCCCAGCAGTTGGAAGGCTTCGGTCATCACACGGCCCAGGCCGGTGCCGCCGCCGGTCACGAGGATGCGCTGGCCATTCAACAGGCCGGGTTTGTACATCAGGTCGTCCAGGGTCATGGCTGCTTCTCCATCTAGGTGTTCAATGCAGTATTGGACGGTTCCCGTTGAATAGAAAACGGGAATGGCCGGATACTGTGCAAGTCAAGCGCTGGTTGGCCCGGGCGGGCATGGCTTCTGGCTTGGGCCGGGCGATGCTAGCGGAGCGCCGCCCCGGCCGCTGACGCGCGCGGGATACCGGGGGCGGGCTGGGCGCAGCCCGATCTGGCGACGGTGGGGCTTGCGCGAACGGTCGGCCCGCAGCGGTTTGGACAAACCAGGCCATGGGCAGGCCCGGTTGGCTTGTGCTCAGCCTTGCGAGCCGGTGTAGGCCGGCTCGCGCTTTTCGAGGAAGGCGCGCACCCCTTCGTCGAAATCGGGCGTTTGCGTGCACAGCACCTGGTTGCGGTCTTCCAGCGCAATCGCGGCGTCCAGGCTGGGGGCGTCGACGGTGAAGTTCAGCGCGTCCTTGGTCAGGCGCAGAGCCAGCGGCGTGGCGCGCAGCATGTCGGCGCACAGGGCTTTGGCCTCGGTCTCGAGCGCGGGCAGCTCGTCGATCTGGCTCACCAGGCCCAGTTGCTGGGCGCGTTGCGCGCTCATGAAGCGGCCCGTGAGCATGTACTCGGCGGCGACCGAGCTGCCCACCATGCGCGGCAGGAAGTAGCTCACGCCCACGTCGCAGGCCGACAGGCCGATGCGGATGAAGGCGGCGTTGAAGCGCGCGTCGGGCGTGGCCAGCCGGATGTCCGAGGCCAGCGCCAGCGCAAAGCCCCCGCCGCTGGCCGAGCCCTGCACGATGGACACGATGGGCTGTGGGCAGCGCCGCATGGCGATCATGATGTCGCGCACGTTCTTCTGGCTTTGCAGCACCGTTTCGACCGAGCGCTTGGGCGTCTTGCCGCGCGCCTTCAGGTCGAGCCCGGCGCAGAACGCACGGCCCGCGCCGCGCAAGACCACGACCCGGGCCGAGGACTGCGCCGTGAGCGATTGGAAGTACTCGCGCAGCGCCGTCATCAGCTCGTCGTCCAGCGCGTTCAGGCGTTCGGGGCGGTTCAGCGTGAGCCAGGCGACGCCTTGGGATTCTTCGATGTGCAGGACGGACATGGGTGCGGAGGCCGCGCACGGCCTGGGGTTGGTGGATGAACAGGCCATGCTAGCCACGCGCTCCATGCTGGGCTGCCGCACACGGGACGGCCGCGTGGTTTCGACCTGGCCGGTCCGGTGCTGTGGGCGACCCGTCATCGGCGGCGCACCAACGGTGGGCCCACGGCGACCCGCACACGGCTTCAGGCCAGCGTGTAGCTGGTCTTGACCGTGGTGTAGAACGCCTGCGCGTGAGGGCCTTGTTCACGGGGCCCGTGGCTGGACCCCTTGCGGCCGCCAAACGGCACGTGGTAGTCGCCCCCCGGCCGTGGGCAGGTTGACCACGATGCAGAGTGGATGTGTGCCGCTGCTCATCCACCCCGGAGGGCAGCGCGGCACTGGGGAACCGCGCAGAGGCGACGCCGGCCTCGATGGCGAGCCAGCGCGAACCGCGCCGCCCGCGCGGCATGCGATCGGCCTGCAGGCCCGCAAACGCAACATGGGCTGGCGGGCGTCCGTTGCCGAACGCCTGCCAGCCCATGCTGCGGGTTGCCGGTAGCCCCCGTGGCCGGGGGGCGTTGCCTCAGCGAGGAGCCATGCGGATGGCGCCGTCCAGACGGACGGATTCACCGTTGAAGTACTTGATGCGGATCATGGTCTCGGCCAGGTCGGCGTACTCGTCGGCTTCGCCCAGGCGCTTGGGGAAGGGCACTTGGGCAGCCAGGGCGGCCTTGACGTGCTCGGGGGCGCGGTTCAGCAGCGGCGTGTTGAACAGGCCGGGCAGGATGGTGTTGATGCGGATCGACTCGCCCATGAAGTCACGGGCGATGGGCAGCGTCATGCCCACGATGCCGGCCTTCGAGGCCGAGTAGGCCACTTGGCCCATTTGGCCGTCTTGGGCGGCAACGGAGGCGGTGCAAATCACCACGCCACGGTCGCCGTCTTCCAGCACGGGGATGGAGGCCATGCCGGCAGCCGACTTGGCGATGCAGCGGAAGGTGCCGACCAGGTTGATCTGCACGATGCGGTCGAAGCGGTCCGACGGATAGGCCTTGATTTCGCCCGTTTCCTTGTCGCGCGACACGGTCTTCAGGGCACCGCCCGAACCGGCGCAGTTCACCAGGATGCGTTCCTGGCCGTGGGCTGCACGGGCCTTGGCGAAGGCGGCGTCCACACCGGCTTCGTCGGTCACGTCCACCTTGCAGAACACGCCGCCGATTTCCTTGGCCATGGCTTCGCCGGTTTCTTCGTTGAAGTCGAAGATCGCGACCTTCACGCCGTGCTTGGCCAGGCGGCGGGCAGTGGCGCCACCCAGGCCGGATGCGCCACCGGTGATGACGGCGGAAATGGACGAGTCGAGTTTCATGAACAAATCTCCAAAGGGGGAACAGGCCGCTGCGTCATGCACACAGCCGGACAAATGTGTCCCCCCGATTATCAGATGACTGGATGGGCGCTGCTGTCACCAACGCTCGACCGCCATGGCGCCAGCGGCTGACGCGCTGGGGCCGAGCCGGGCGCCCGTTTGTCGGCGCGTCCAGTGAAGGGGTGACGGGCCCGCACACCCGGTCGCGCCTAGGGCCTCACCTTTCGCCTGCAAGGTGTTTGAACGAGCCTGCTGACGTCGCGCCCCACAGGCGTTGCGCGCCGGCGACGGCCACCACTGGCGGGATGGTCGCCTCGCGGTGGAAGGGTCGACCCTCGAACGCCTGCTGCAAGGCCGGCACCGACGTGTGGCGCTCCGTAGCGCGCTCGTGGGGTGTAAGGGTGGCTCCGCAAGGCTGGCGTCTGATGGCCGCTGGCCGCACGCGAGCAGCACCTGAACGTGCCCGACGCAGTTGGCCGGGCCGGCTGCGTGGCGTGCGGCACAGCTCTCGGTGGCAGTTTGGTTGGCAGTATTCGGTCATTTCCGTTCATTCAAGATCGGAATATGGGGCATACCCCAAGATGAATTGTTGTGACGTGCGCGCTCTGCCCAGGATGGTGAACGCACCCCGTCGTGCGCCACGGCCCTCGCGGCTCGGTCAGTCGAGACACGGCCGAGCGCGGCAGGTCTGGTGCGGCCCGGTTAGCCGTCCAGGTCTGGCCAGCGGGGCCAGGGCAGGGCGTCCAGCCGGGGCTGCAGCCAGGCGCGCAGGGCGCGCACGGCCGGGGTGAGCTGCTGCCGGCCGGGCACCACCAGGGCCAGGGGGCTGGCTTCGCCCACCCAGCCGGGTTGCAGGTGCAGCAGGCGGCCGGCGGCCAGGTCATCGGCCACGTCCAGCCAGGACTTGTAGGCCAGGCCCAGGCCGCGCAGGGCCCAGCGCTTGACGACTTCGCCGTCGTTGGCCGAATGGCGGCCCGTGACCTCGATGGTCTGCCACTGGCCCGCCAGGTTGAACCGCCACTGCGTCTGCACCTCGCCACCCAGCATGAAGCGCAGGGCCTCGTGCGTGCGGACCGCATCGGGCGTCTGCGGGATGCCGTGCCGGGCCACGTAGGCGGGCGACGCCACGAGCACGCGCCGGTTGTTCGGCGCCAGCGGCAGGGCCACCTGCGTGCCGGCCGTGGGCGTGCCATAGCGGATGGCCGCGTCGAGCGGCGCGCGCACCAGGTCGGCGTTGTGGTCGGCCAGGTGCAGCCGCAGGCGCAGCGCGGGGTGCTGCTCGGCGAAGGCGTCCAGCCACGGCAGCAGCAGGTTGCGCCCCAGGTCAGAGGGCAAGGCCAGCTGCAGCTCCCCGCTCAGGTCCTGTGCCTGGGCGCGGGCGGCTTCGTCGGCGGCGTGCAGCGCGGCCAGGGCCTGGCGCAGATGCGGCAGCAGGCGCTCGCCCTGCGGGCTCAGCCGCAGGCTGCGCGTGCTGCGCACCAGCAGGGGCACCTGCCACTGCGCCTCCAGGCGCTTCACCGCGGCACTGGCGGCGGCAGGTGACCCGTCGAGCGCGCGGGCCGCGGCCGTGAGGCTGCCCAGGTCGACGGCGCGCAACAGCAGCTGGAGGTCGGCGATGCGGGTCATCGAGGTGTTGGATGGGGGTTTCAGTCAGGACCGCTTTATGCCAGAGCGGGAACGCTGCACGCGGCATCTCTTGAATGTAGCGGCTGGCAGCACGCGTCCGTCCTGCCTGTTCAGGGGGATGCCGATGAGCACCGCATCGCCACAAGGGGGCGGGCGCTCACGGCCGCGCTTCGTGTCCTGGCCGGCGACGTGACATGCAGCTTGGCATGCCTTGGCCGCCCAGCTGAATGCGGTGCTGCGGCCGTGCAACGGCTGCTGGCCGATGGCTACGCGGTGGCCTTCACCTAGGTCTCCAGCCCAACAGGCGAGGTGCTTGTTGGCTGGATGAGGTGTTTGCGCAGTCACAGGCGTCGCAACCGGATCGGCTCAGAGCGTGCCCCCACCGTCGATGGTGAGGCTGGCTCCCGTCATGTAGCGCGATGCGTCGCTCGCCAGGTAAGAGATGAGCCCCGCCACCTCCTGCGCGGTACCGACGCGCTTGAGCGGGCTCAAGTCCGCGAGCATGTCGAGGTGGTCGCTGTTCATGTCGGTGTCGATGGGCCCGGGTTGCACGTTGTTCACGGTGATGCGGCGTGGCGCGAGGTCCAGCGCGATGCCCTTCACCATGCCGGCCACCGCTGACTTGGTCGTCTGATAGACGCTGGACCCCGCGAAGCCGGTGCGGATGGCGACGTTGCTGCCGATGGTGATGACGCGCGCTCCGTCGACCAGGTACGGCACGGTCGCCTGGATGGACAGGTAGACGCCACGCACGTTGACATTGAGCATCTGGTCCAGGACGTCCAGCTCGACGGTGTCGATGGTGCCCAGGCGAAGGATGCCGGCGTTGACCACGACGACGCTCAGCAGGCCAAAGCGCTCGGTGGTCGTGGTGACCGCGTGTCGAATCGCGGCGGGGTCTGCGCTGTCGGCCTGGATGGCGAGGGCCTGCAGCCCTTCTTGCTCCGCGGCGTTCACGATGGCCTGGGCCTTGTCGGGGCTGGAGACATAGGTGAAGGCCACCGCGTAGCCATCGGCCAGCAGCCGTTGCACGGCCGCGGCGCCAATGCCGCGCGAGCCGCCGAACACGAGTGCGGTCTTGCGGCTGTCTTGCTCTTGATGCATGCTTTTTCCTTTTTGGATCAATTGATCAATAATTGAGTAAAAAAAATGCCCTGCCAAGCCGTGGGACGGTGAACGTCAAGTGGCCTTGAGGCGGTCTGCGGTGAAATCAGCGATGGCGTGCATGGTCTGAAGGTTCGCTCCGGCGCGGGCCGAGAGCTGCAGTCCGGCCATCGCGGTCTGGATGAAGGCGGCGGTCTCCTGGGCATTCAGCGAGGCGTCCAATTCGCCCAGCTCCTGCCCCTCGTGCACACGTGCTTCGATCCGGCGTTCAAGCACTGTACGTATCACCTCGCGTTGCGCCATCAGCTCCGGGTCGCTGGTTCCAAACTCGCCCACCGACCCGACGCCGAAGCACCCCAGTGCCCGGGTGCAATCGTCCGTAGCGGCCAGGCCCCGCAGCAGTTGGCGGATGCCCTGCAGCGGCGACTCGGGTGTGTTCAGGCGTTTGAGGTGTCCGCTCAGAGACTGTTCCTGATACGCCTGCAGCACCGCGAGGTAGAGCTGACGCTTGTCCCCGAAGGTGTTGTACAGCGTCTGCCGGCCGATGCCCATCTCCTTGAGTAGCAGGTCCGTGGATGACGCAGCGAAGCCGTGTTGCCAGAACACCCGTGTGGCACGTTGCAGAACGGTCGCTTTGTCGAACTTGCGTGGTCTGACCATGGTGCGGATGGTATTCGATATGGACTGATTAGTCAATTACTGAGCGCGGGCGCCAGCTGTTGAAGATGGAGGCGGGTCATTGTCTTGATTTTTTTGAAAATGATTCAGCCCGAACCCACTGTTATGCCAGAGCGCCGGCCTGCACACTGCACACCTCGTTGATTGATTTGAAAGTGAAGCCATGAAAGCCGTTGCCATGCAGGCTGCCTTGCCCAGCCACGATCCGCGGTCACTGCAGGACGTGACCTTGCCCGACCCGGTGCCGGGCGCCCGCGACCTGCTGGTCGAGGTGCGGGCCGTGTCCGTCAACCCCGTGGACACCAAGGTGCGCGCCAGCGCCCAGGTGCCGCCCGGCGAGTGGAAGGTGCTGGGCTGGGACGCCGTGGGCGTGGTGCGCGCCGTGGGGCATGCGGTGAGCCTGTTCAAGCCCGGCGACCGCGTGTGGTACGCCGGCGCCATCGACCGCCCGGGCACCAACGCCCAGTTGCACCTCGTGGACGAGCGCATCGCCGCGCTGGCCCCGCAGTCGCTGGACGATGCCCACGCGGCGGCGCTGCCGCTCACGGCCATCACGGCCTGGGAGCTGCTGTTCGACCGCCTGGGCGCACGGCCTGGCGCCCAGGCCGTGCCGGGCGAGGCGCTGCTGGTGGTGGGGGTCGCCGGGGGCGTGGGCTCGGTGCTGGTGCAGCTGGCGCGTCAGCTGACCGACCTGACCGTGATCGGCACCGCGTCGCGCGCTGAAACCGCGCAGTGGGTGCAGCAGCTGGGCGCGCACCACGTGCTGGACCACAGCCAGCCACTGGACGCGGCCCTGCGCGCGGCCGGCTTGCCGGCGCCCTCGCGCATCGCCAGCCTGACGCATTCGGCGCAGCATTTCGGCCCGCTGGCGCAGCTCATCGCGCCCCAGGGCCGGCTGGGCCTGATCGACGACCCCGAGCCGGGCAGCCTGAACGTGAACCTGCTCAAGACCAAGGCGGCCTCGCTGCACTGGGAGTTCATGTTCACCCGCTCGCTGTTCCAGACGCCGGACATGCTGGCCCAGCACACCTTGCTGACCGAAGTGGCGCGGCTGGTGGATGCCGGCCGGCTGCACAGCACGCTGAGCGAGCACGCAGGCTCCATCAACGCGGCCAACCTGCGCCGCGCCCACGCCGGCCTGGAAAGCGGCCGCACACGGGGCAAGGTGGTGTTGGAAGGGTTTGATGATTGATTGGTGGAGTATGGGGTGATTGCCATTTTCAATGAAACGGCAATGCACCCATACTCCGGTTTGTCAATGCGCGCCGGCGGCAGCCTCGGCGCCGCCGCCGGCATGGGGCGCGGGCCGGTCGCAGAACCACACGGCCACGATGAGCACCAGGAACAGGCAGGCCGAGCCGAAGAAGATGTCGTCGGCGGCGCGCGTCCAGGCCTGCTGGTTGACCAGGCGGTCAAGCTGGGCCAGCGCCTGGCTGTGGCTCAGGCCCTTGGCCTGCAGCATGTGCAGCGTGTTCACCAGCGTGGTGTTGCCCTGGTGCAGGCTCTCGGTGAGGTGGGCGTGGTGCAGCGTGGCGCGCGACTCCCACAGCGTGGTCGAGATCGAGGTGCCCACGGCCCCGGCCGTGATGCGCACGAAGTTGCTCAGCCCCGCCGCTGCCGGCAGCATGTGTGGTGGCTGGCCGGCCAGCGTCAGCGTGGTCAGCGGCACGAAGAACATGGACACGCCCACGCCCTGCAGCACGGTGGGGATCAGGATGTGGAAGAAATCGGTGTCGGTGGTGAACTGTGCGCGCAGCCACAGCACCAGCGCGAACACGGCGAACGCGAACGAGGCCATGGCGCGCGGGTCCCAGGTGCCCACCTTCTTGCCCACCAGCGGCGTCAGCAGGATGGCGAACAGCCCGACCGGCGCCAGCGCCATGCCGGCTGCGATGGCGGTGTAGCCCATCCACTGCTGCAGCCACAGCGGCAGCAGCACCACGTTGCCAAAGAACAGGCCATAGGCCAGCGCCATGGTGAGGCTGCCGACCAAAAAGTTGCGCTGGGCGAACAGGCGCAGGTGCACCACGGGGTGGCGCTCGGTCAGCTCCCAGATCAGGAAGGCGACGAAGGCCACCACGGCGACGATGGTCATCCAGACGATTTCCATCGACGCGTACCAGTCCTGCTCCTTGCCCAGGTCCAGCACCAGCTGCATGCAGCCCACCCAGACCACCAGCAGCACCAGGCCCACGCCGTCGATGGGCAGCTTGCGGCGCTCGGTGTCGCGCTCCTTGTAGAGCACCCAGGTCATGAACGCGGCCAGCGCCCCCACGGGCACGTTGATGTAGAAGATCCACGGCCAGCTGATGTTGTCGGTGATCCAGCCGCCCAGCAGTGGCCCGACCACCGGCGCCACCAGCGTGGTCATGCCCCACAGGGCCAGCGCGATGCCGGACTTTTCGGGCGGGTAGCTTTGCAGCAGCAGGGTTTGCGACAGCGGGATCATGGGCCCCGCGAAGGCGCCCTGCAGCACGCGGCAGGCCACCAGCATCTCGAACGACAGCGCGAAGCCGCACAGCCAGCTCGCCAGCGAGAACATCAGCACCGCCAGCACGAACAGCCGCACGGCGCCGAAGCGCTGCGTGAGCCAGCCGGTCAGCGGCACCGAGATGGCGTTGGCCACGCCGAAGCTGGTGATCACCCAGGTGCCCTGGGTGGTGGACACGCCCATGTCGCCCGCGATGGCCGAGAGCGACACGTTGGCGATGGTCGAGTCCAGCACGTTCATGAACGTGGCCAGCGACAGGGCCAGCGTGCCCAGCACCAGCGCCGGGCCGACCATGGGCGGGTAGGTCACCGACGGCGGCGGTGCAGGGGGGCCACCGCCGGCGTCGTCGGCCACCCCGCCGGACAGGGTGGCGCTGCTCATGGGGCGCCGCGCAGGTTGGCGCGGATGATGGCCTGCACGTGCTCATCGGCGGCCTGGTCCATGGCGTCGTAGACCGCCGTGCTGGCCACCGGCCGGTGGCCAGGTGCGGTGCCCGACGGCAGGGGGGCCGATCCGGCATGGACCGGGGCGGCTGCGCTTGCAGCGTCGCTGGCGGTGGGTGCCGGCGTGGCGGTCACCGCAGCCTGCGCGTCGCTGCCGGTGTCGCGCGTGTCCACCGTGGCCGTCATCGACAGGCCGATGCGCAGCGGATGCGCCTGCAGGTCACGCGGGTCGAGCGAGATGCGCACCGGCACGCGCTGCACGATCTTGATCCAGTTGCCGGTGGCGTTCTGGGCCGGCAGCAGCGAAAACGCCGAGCCCGTGCCGGCGCCCAGGCCGGTCACCTTGCCGTGGTAGACCACGTCCTTGCCATAGACGTCGGAGAACAGCGTCACGGCCTGGCCGATGCGGATCTCGCCGAGCTGGCTTTCCTTGAAGTTGGCGTCCACCCACAGGTCGTTCAGCGACACCACGCTCATCAGCGCCGAGCCCGGCTCGATGCGCTGGCCCACCTGCACGTTGCGCTGTGACACCTGGCCGTCGATGGGGGCTGGCAGCTCGGCGCGCAGCAGGGCCAGGTAGGCCGCGTGCAGGCTGGCCGCAGCGCGCTGCACATCGGGGTGGCTGGCCACGTCCGTGCCGTCGATGTTGACGCGGCTGGCGGCCAGCTGGTCGCGCGCCGTCTGCACCGCCGCGCGTGCCGCTTCCAGCGCGCTGCGCGAGCTGGCCACGCCGGCGGTCGAGTGGTCGAACTCTTCGCGGCCCACCGCGCCCAGCTTGACCAGCGTTTCGCGGCGCTTGACGTCGGCCTCGGCCTTGCTCAGGTCGGACTGCATGCGCGCCAGGTCGGCCTGGCGCGCGGCGATCTGGCTTTGCAGCGTGGTGGTGTTGGCGAACAGGCCGCGCACGTTGCGCACGGCCTGGGCCAGCTGCGCCTCGGCCTGCATCAGGTTCACCTTGGCGTCGGTGGCGTCCAGCTTGAGCAGCGGCTGCCCCAGCGTCACGGTGTCGTTGTTGTCGGCGTAGATGCCGATCACCGTGCCGCTGACCTGCGAGGTGATCTGCACCACGTTGCCCCCCACGTAGGCGTTGTCCGTGCTTTCGACGTGCCGGCCGTGCAGCCAGCTGTACACGCCCCAGGCCGCGCCGGCCAGGACCACGGCCGTGCCCAGCATCACAAGGCCACGTTTGCGGGCGCGTGGCGCCTCGGGGGACAAGGTTGAATCGCTCATGTTCGATCAGGAAGAAGGTGGGGGCGGGCTGGCGTCGGTGATGCGGCGTGACGTCAGCCAGTATCGGGCGATTGCCGTTTTTTGGATATCGGCTTCAGGGGGATACTGCTTGAATTTGTCGCCTCGTCAAGCGCCTGCGTGTCTGGGGCCAGACACGGCGGCGTGATGGGCGCCAGCCGCTGTGCGTTGGCCTGCATGCGGTGCAGAAAGCCCATGAGCTGCAGCCACTCGGCTTCGCTGAAGCCCGTCAAGTGGGCGTTCAGGGCCTGGGTCAGCACGGGCTTGAGCTGCTGCGCCACCTGCTGCCCCTGCGGCGTGATGTGCAGCTCGACCAGGCGCCGGTCGGTGCAGCTGCGCTGGCGCTCGACCCAGCCGCGCGCCACCAGCTTGTCGGTGGACCGCGTCATGGTGGCGGCGTCCACGCCCAGGTCGCGGGCCAGGGCCACCACGGTGCAGCGCTGACCCATGGCCAGCCGCATCAGCGGCATCCACTGCACGCTGGGCAGGTCCCAGGGCGCCAGCGCCTCGCCGATCAGCCGGGTCGCGCCCGACATCAGCTGGCGCATCACGTAGGCCCAGCTGTCCTGGGGCCCGTACTGGCCCGAGCGGTAGAACTCGGGCGGCGCGTCGGGGCAGGTGGGTGTGGGCATGGAGCGCGCATTGTGCGCGCGAGGTCATTGCAAATGCAATGGTTGCAATGCGAAGTTTGTCGCACCCATGACCGGGTTGGGACCGCTTGCCCGGCTCAGAACAGCTCGCCCTGGCCTTCGGGTCCGGCCGGCGCCGGGCGCAGCGGCCAGGCGTCGATCGCCTCGTAGCGCGGGATCGCGGGCCGCACCCTGACCAGCCACACGGTGGCCACGCGCCAGTGCACCTCGCCCATCTCGGGGTGCTGGCGCGGCAGGCGCACCAGCGGCCCGGGCGCGCGGTAGCTCACCGTCACGTGCGGCCGGTTGCCATGAGGAACGGCCACGCCCCGCGCCCGCAGCGCCTCGTGCAACCGCTGCTGCAGCACGGCAAAGCCCGGCGCCGCACCCCGCACCTGAAACGCCCAGTGGATGGCCGACGCTGGCGAGGACGACACGGCATCGCGCAGGCGGTTGAAGCTCAGGGTGAAAGCAGGCGTCTGCTCGGCGGCTGCGGCACCGGCCTGCCGCAGCACGGTGCGCAGGGCGGGTGGGCCTTCGCACTTGGGCGACAGCGACTGATGCCAGTTCGCCGGGTCAAACGCGTGCGGCGCCGCGAGGCGCTGGCCACGAACGGCCAAGGCCTGGCGCAGAGCCTCGACCAGGGCCAGGCGTTCGGCCGGCGACGGCATGGCCATGAACAGGTAGCAGTCCGCCATGGGCGCAGTGTTGGGGCTGCCTCGGCTGGCGTCAACGCGTGTGACGCCGATGTTGCGCGGCTGATCCAATGGCAAGGTGAGGCCTTCACGGCTCAACGCACGCTCTTGAGACACCCGGCTGGCCAGGCTTCTCAGTGCCGGGGCCGCGCAGCTGGGTTCAGGCGCGTCCGGACAGGCCTGGTCTGCAGACCGAGCCACGGCGGCCAGACGGGTGACAGTGCGCAGGGAACAGGTCACCCATCCACCGCCCGCCGTCAGGCGATGGTCAGCCCCGGGTCGAACTTGATCAGCTGCGTGCAGAAAAACGCCTTCACGTTGCGCACGTTGGCATGCTGGGTGAACAGGTGCTGGGCCAGCGCCTGGTAGCCGGGCAGGTCACGCGCCTGCACCACCAGCACCAGGTCGGGCCCGGGCGACACCTGCCAGCACTGCTGCACCTGCGGGTCGGCCGCGGCCAGCTCGGCAAAGGCCTGCACATGTTCCTGGCCTTGTTGATCCAGCGTGATTTCGACCACGGCCTGCACGCCATGGCCTTGCGCCTGCGCCAGCCGCTCGGGGTTCAGCAGCGCCACCTCGCGGGCGATCAGGCCCAGCTCGCGCAGGCGCTTCACGCGGCGCAGGCAGGTGGCGGGCGAGGCATGCACGGCTTGGGCCAGCTCGTGGTTGCTGCGGCCGGCATCGGCCTGCAGGGCCCGCAGCAGCTTGCGGTCCAGCTCGTCGATGGTGATATTGGTCATTTGATGATGATATTTGCAGAAAAATTTCTCACCAATCAGGAGGTGAAATAAATCTCCAAAATGGTCCAAACAATGAACGCCTTCGTCAAACGCTTGTCTCTACCATGCGCACACGTTTACTCAGAGAGGGCCTGCCATGTGCGGCATCGTTGGCGCCATCGCGTCACAGAACATCGTTCCCGTGTTGCTGCAGGGCCTGCAGCGGCTGGAGTACCGCGGCTATGACTCGTGCGGCGTGGCCGTGCAGGGCGCGCACGGCCTGCGGCGTGCGCGCAGCACGGCCCGGGTGGCCGAGTTGCTCACCCAGGTGCAGGACGAGCAGCTCAGCGGCAGCACCGGCATTGCCCACACGCGCTGGGCCACGCACGGCGCGCCGGCCGTGGGCAACGCCCACCCGCATTTCAGCTTTGGGCCCAGCCAGCTCGGCCAGGAAAGGCCCGGGGCAGCTCCGCAACCCGCCCCGCAAGACGGCGGCACCGTGGCCGTGGTGCACAACGGCATCATCGAGAACCACGACGCGCTGCGCGCCGAGCTGCAGGCCAAGGGCTATCCCTTTGCCAGCCAGACCGACACCGAGGTCGTGGTGCACCTGGTCCACAGCCTGTACGACGGTGACATTTTTGAAGCCGTGCGCGCCGCCACCGCACGCCTGAAGGGCAGCTACGCGCTGGCCGTGCTGCACAAGGACGAGCCGCACCGCCTGGTGGGGGCGCGCCAGGGTTCGCCGCTGGTGGTGGGCATCGGCCGCGACGGCAGCGCGCACTACCTGGCCAGCGACGCCATGGCGCTGGCCGGCGTGACCGAGCAGTTCATCTACCTGGACGAGGGCGACCTGGTCGACCTGCAGCTGGGCCGCTACTGGGTGACCGGCAGCGACGGCCGGCCCGTGCAGCGCCCGGTGAAAACGGTGCGCGCCATGAGCGTGGCGGCCGACCTGGGCCCCTACCGGCACTACATGCAAAAAGAAATCTTCGAGCAGCCGCGCGCCATTGCCGACACGCTCGAAGGCGTGGCCGCCATCGTGCCCGAGCTGTTCGATGGCCACGACGACCAAGGCAACACCACAGTATCGGCCTGGCGCGTTTTTGATCAGATCGACAACGTGCTGATACTGGCCTGTGGCACCAGTTACTACAGCGGCTGCACCGCCAAGTACTGGCTCGAGTCCATCGCCAAGATCCCGACCCAGGTCGAAATCGCCAGCGAATACCGCTACCGCGACTCGGTGCCCAACCCCAACACCCTGGTGGTCACCATCAGCCAGAGCGGCGAAACCGCCGACACCCTGGCCGCGTTGCGCCACGCCCAGGGCCTGGGCATGCGCCACACCCTCACCATCTGCAACGTGGCCACCAGCGCCATGGTGCGCGAATGCCAGCTGGCCTACGTCACGCGCGCGGGGGTCGAGATCGGCGTCGCCTCGACCAAGGCCTTCACCACCCAGCTGGCCGGGCTCTACCTGCTGGCCATGGTGTTGGGGCAGATGCGCGGCCACGTCAGCGCCGACGAGGCCAATGTCCAGCTCAATGCCATGCGCCACCTGCCTGCTGCGCTGCAGGCCGTGCTGGCGCTGGAGCCGCAGATCATCACCTGGGCCGAGCAGTTCGCCAGCAAGGAAAACGCTCTGTTCCTGGGCCGCGGCCGGCACTACCCCGTCGCGCAAGAGGGCGCGCTCAAGCTCAAGGAGATCACCTACATCCACGCTGAGGCCTACGCCGCCGGCGAGCTCAAGCACGGTCCGCTGGCCCTGGTCACCAGCGCCATGCCCGTGGTCACCGTCGCGCCCAACGACGAGCTGCTGGAAAAGCTCAAAAGCAACATGCAGGAAGTGCGCGCCCGTGGCGGCGAGCTGTACGTGCTGGCCGACGCCGGCACCCAGATCGAGTCCGAGCCCGGCGTGCACGTCATCCGCATGCCCGAGCACTACGGCAAACTTTCACCCATCCTGCACGTCGTGCCGCTGCAGCTGCTGGCCTACCACACCGCCGTGGCCCGGGGCACCGACGTGGACAAGCCGCGCAATTTGGCGAAGTCGGTGACGGTGGAGTGAGGGGCTGGAATTCGAATAATAGGTGTTGGCCCTTGCGGCACTTCAAATGGCTGGCCGTACCGGAGGCTGTCGCTAAGCCCTCGAACCGAGAATGACTCAGAGCAGTCACTCAAGCAGGATGGCTCTCAAAAACTCATCCCATACCCCCCATCCAGCGTCAGCGTGACGCCGTTCACGTACGACGCGGCGTCGGAGACGAGGAAGAGCGCGGGCCCGACGATTTCGTGGGGCTGGCCCCAGCGGCGCAAGGGGTTGCGCTGCAGGCGGGCTTGGTTTTCGGGTTTGTCCAGCAGCTGGGCGTTGAAGGCGGTGGCAAAGGATCCGGGTGCAATGGCGTTGCAGCGGACGCCTTTGGGGCCATACTCCACCGCGATGGCGCGGGTCATGGTTTCGACGCCCTGTTTCGAGATGGGGTAGGCGAAGTCGGCGTCGCGCATCAGCTGGCCTTGCAGCGAAGTGATGTTCAGGATGCTGGCGGCGCAGCCCGCCGGCAGCCGGGCCAGGTAGGCCTGGCACAGGTGCACGGTGGCGATGAGGTTGGTGTCGATCACGCGCTGCACGTCGGCCATGCTCAGGGCCTGCAGGCCGCGCCGGTCGCGCACGCCGGCGTTGTTGCACAGCACGTGGATGGGGCCGTGGGCGGCCTGCAGCTCGTCCAGCGCCTGGGCCACGCGGGCGTGGTCGTTCAGGTCGAACGCCACGCCGTGCGCGTGCAGGCCCTCGTCGGCCAGCTGCTGCACGGCCTGGGCGACATCGGCCGGCTGGCGGCCATGCACGATGAGGGTGGCGCCGGCCTGCGCAAAGCCGCGCGCAATCTCCAGGCCCAGGCCGCGCACGGCGCCGGTGACGAGCGCGGTCTTGCCGGCCAATGAAAACAGGGCGGTGCCCACGGGTGGCGCCTGCGTCATGTCTTGTAGCTCGCGTCGCGCCGGTCGAGGTAACGCAGCATGGCGGGCCATTCCATCAGGCCGAAGGGGCGGCGCACGTGGGGCTGGTACAGGTTGAAGGTCTTGTCGACGATGGCCTGGCTGGGGTAGTTGATCTCGGCGCCGCAGGCCATGACATCGACCTGGGCGCGGCAGGCCATTTCCAGCCAGTACATGGCGTTGAAGGCTTCGGCGATGCTGGGGCCGGCGACCAGCAGGCCGTGGTTGCGCAGGATCATGCTGTTTGACGCGCCCAGGTCGGCCACTAGGCGCTGCTGCTCGTCCATGTCGATGGCCACGCTTTCGTAGTCGTGGTAGGTGATGTCGGCAAAGCGCATGGCGGTTTGGGTGATGGGCAGCAGGCCTTGCTTCATGCAGGACACGGCCATGCCGCAGCGCGTGTGGGTGTGGATGACGCAGCCCACGTCGTGCCGGTGGGCGTGCACGGCGCTGTGGATGACGTAGCCGGCGCGGTTGGGCGCAAGGTCGGTGCAGCCGGGGTCCAGCACCTCGCCCTGCAGGTTGATCTTGATGAGGCTGGAGGCGGTGATCTCCTCGTACATCCAGCCGTAGGGGTTGATGAGGATTTCATCCTCGGACCCCGGGGCGCCGGGAATGCGCGCCGTGATGTGGTTGTAGATGAGGTCGCTCATGCCGAACAAGGGCATCAGGCGGTAGGCGGCAGCCAGGTCCACGCGGGTCTGCCATTCGATGTCGCTGTAACGGTGCTGGCTCATTGCGCAATCCCCACTTGCTTGACCACGTCGCCCCACATGCGGTGGTTGTCGGCGACGAATTGCTTGAAGGCCTGGGGCGAGGGGCTGGTGACGACCTCGGTGCCCAGGGCGATGAGGCGCTTTTGCACCTCGGGCTTGTTCACGCTGGCCACGATGTCGGCATGCAGCTTGTTGACCACGGCTGCCGGCGTGCCGGCCGGTGCGATGTAGCCCAGCCAGGCGCCGACGTTGAAGTCGGGCACGCCCTGTTCCTGCAGCGTGGGCACATCGGGGGCCAGCTGCGCCCGCTTGCTGGTGCTGACGGCGATGGCGCCCAGTTTGCCGTCCTTGACGTGCGGCATGGTCGACACCACGGTGTCGAAGGTCATGTCCACGTTGCCGCCGATCACGTCGGCCTGCGACTGCGCGCTGCCCTGGTAGGGGATGTGGCGGAACTTCAGCCCGGTCTTGCCCTGCAGGATCTCGACCAGCAGGTGGCTGGTGGTGCCCACGCCGATGGTGCTGTAGGTCAGGGCGTCGGGCTTGCTGGCGGCGAACTTGCGCAGGTCGTCAAAGTTCTTGAAGCCGTGCTTGGGGTTGGCCACCAGCAGGTAGGGCAGCCAGGTGGTCTGGGTGACGAACTCGAAATCCTTGAGGGGGTCGTAGTTCAGCTGCTTGTTCACGTGCGGGTTGATGTTCAGCGGCGCCGTGGCCGACAGCGCCAAGGTGTAGCCGTCGGGCTTGGCGCGCTTGAGCTGAGCCACGGCCATGCTGCCGCCCACGCCGGGCTTGTTGTCGATGACCACGGGCTGGCCCCACTTCTTGCTCAGGTCTTCGCCAATGATGCGGGCCACCGCGTCGGTCGACGTGCCGGGCGGAAAGCCGATCAGCACGGTCACGGGGCGGCTGGGGTAGTCCGCGGCCAGCGCGGTGGTCATGGTGGCGATGCCGATCGCCGTCGCAAGCAGGTTGCGCATCGTGTCTCCTGGGATAAGGCTTGTGGGGTTTGTTTTCAACGATATTATTGATAATCTCATTGGCCATAGACATCGGGTTATCCCGAGCCCGCCACCTCATCGACAATTGCGTGATGGATGTTTCTGCCATGACCCGCCGCCCTGAAACCGCACCGCCGTGCTCGGCCGCCGGCCTGGTGACGCAGCTTGAGGAAGACATCGTGTTCGGCCGGCTGCACCCGCGCGAGCGGCTGGTCGAGGACGAGCTGATGGCCCGCTTCGAGGCCAAGCGCCACGTGGTGCGCGAGGCGCTGGCCTCGCTCGACCGCATGGGCCTGGTCGAGCGCCGGCGCAACGTGGGTGCCTTCGTGCGCAGCTTCAGCACGCAAGAGGTGGAGGAGCTGTACGACCTGCGCAGCCTGCTCGAGGTTGAGGCGGCGCGGCAGATCGCCCTGCCGCTGGCGCCGCAGGCCCTGGACGAGCTGGTTGCCATCCAGCACCGGCACGATGAGGCCGTCGCCCAGGGCCACGCGCGCGAGGTGTTCGTGGTCAACCTGGCGTTCCACAAGACCCTGTTCACGCTGGCCGGCAACCGCACGCTGGCCCGCGCGATCGAGGAGTACGCGCGGCAGACTTACGCCATCCGGTTTGCCGGCCTGGTGTCGGCCGAGTACCGCAGCAAGGCGCGCGACGAGCACTGGCAGATGATCGAGGCCCTGCGCCGCAACGACAGCCCGACCCTGCAGGCCCTGTGCCGCGCGCACCTGCGCCCCTCGCAGGATGCTTACCTGCAGACCCAGCGCTTGCGCGACGCCACCGGCGGCTGAGCGGCCACGGCCGGGCAGAAGGGGCGCGGTTCCACGGCTTCGGCGTTTGCGTTGCGCGGTGACTGGCCTTGCGCTCACCAACGGCGGCAGGCAGAGGGGCGTGGGGGCGGCTCCGCGAGCCTGGACCGCGAACCGCACGTCACGAACGGCGCGTCACGAACGCGGCCAGCCAGGCCAGCGCAGGCCGCGGTGTCTTGCCTTGCGCATCCCACAGGCCAGTGCGGTGCCGACGCAAGCCGGCCGCCGCTGACGGTCTTTGGCGGCACCATCGCGCTTGGCCGGTTCCGGGTGGCCGTCCGCGACGCGGTTCGCGTGGCGGCTGGCCGTGTCCGAGGCTGACCGCCCGTGGCCGGCGCCGCGTCGCGTGGACCTCACTCGTGTCAGCGACCCGCATCGCCGGTGAGCCACGACCCTGTTCGGGTTGAACGGGACTGCGCTGGCCCGGGGCCCAGTCCGGCGCTGTCTATAATTTTCGGGCGCCGGGTTTGGCCTGGCGCTCGGTGTTGGTGCCTGCAGCAGCAGGCTGAAATGGGAAGCAGGTGATTCTGCGCCGCAGGCAGTATGACTGGGTTGCCGTTGGATATTCAACGGGAACTGGTTGATACTGCCGCTGAGCGACACAATCCTGCACTGCCCCCGCAACGGTGATTGGTTGGTGAGGCTCCGGGTCAGGCGACCCAGCCACTGGGGTTTGGGCGGTGTCTAGCAGGGCGCCGCCGGACCGTGGGAAGGCGAGCATCACGCGTGGCTGGCGCCACTTCATGCCATCAGTCCGGAGACCGGCCACCCCGATTCGCAGCTGCGGCCCGTGCGCCGCAGCCATTTCCGCTCTTGAACCCGGCGGGGTAGCCGGGACTGGATGGTTGGCATGTCTGTCGTGAATCGCGCGCCTGTGGCCAGGCGCGCCCCGCCTCGAACCCCGGCCTGGGGTGGTGCGTGGGCGGCGCCGGCGCGCTCCGCCCGCGTCCCCGCTCTTGCGCGCGTTCCTGCACGGGACCCCGTGCGGTCCGGCGCGGGTCCGCGTCCCCCCTTGTCCTGATCCCTTTTCGTTGACCGCCTGCCGCGCGACGCGCCGTTGCGTGGCGGCTCCCATGGGCTTTTCACATGCACGCCAAAAAGATTCCCGCCACCATCGTCACCGGCTTCCTGGGCAGTGGCAAGACCACGCTGTTGCGCCATATCCTGAGCAACGCCCAGGGCCTGCGCATCGCGGTCATCGTCAACGAGTTCGGTGAACTCGGCATCGACGGCGACATCCTGCGCAGCTGCGCGCTCGAATGCGCCGAAGACGGTGGCACCGAGCAGGTTGGCCAGCTGTACGAGCTGGCCAACGGCTGCATGTGCTGCACGGTGCAGGAAGAGTTCTTCCCCGTCATGAAGCAGCTGGCCGAGCGCCGCGACGACATCGACGTGCTGCTGATCGAAACCAGCGGCCTGGCCTTGCCCAAGCCGCTGGTGCAGGCCTTCCGCTGGCCCGAGATCGCCAACGTGTTCACGGTCGATGGCGTGGTGACCGTGGTCGACGCGCCGGCCACGGCGGCCGGCCAGTTTGCGGCCGACCCGGTGGCGGTGGACGCGCAACGCCGCGCCGACGACAACCTGGACCATGACGCCAGCCTGCACGAGCTGTTCGAGGACCAGCTCTCGGCCGCCGACCTGGTGGTGGTGAGCAAGGTCGACCTGGTGGACGAGGCCGCGCTGGCCGAGGTCGAGGCGCTGGTGCGGGCCGAGGTGCCGCCCGAGGTCAAGCTGGTGCGCGCCGAGCGCGGCGCGCTGCCGCTCAGCGTGGTGCTGGGGCAGGGCAAGGCGGCCGAAGACAGCATCGAAGGCCGCCACAGCCACCACGACCACGACGAGGACCACGACCACGACGACTTCGATTCGCTGGACCTGGACCTGGGCGAGCAGGACCCGCAACGCCTGCTGGCGGCCCTGGCCGAGGTGGTCAAGGCGCACGACGTGCTGCGCGTCAAGGGCTTCGTCGCCGTGCGCGGCAAGCCCATGCGGCTGCTGGTGCAGGGCGTGGGCAAGCGCATCGACCACTACTTCGACCGCGCCTGGGCCAAGGACGAGGCGCGCACCACGCGCCTGGTGTTCATCGGCCGCGACCTGGACGCGCAGCGCCTGCAGCACGCGCTGGCCTGACATGCACCTGCTGAGCACCCAGCCGGGCCGCTTCGTCGAGGACGAGGCCATCGTCACGCGCCTGAACCAGACCCCGGCCGAGATCGTCGTCCTCAGCTCGGCCGACACCACGCTGGCCCTGCTGTCGGCCGCGCGCACCCACCTCGCGGCGCAGGACCCGGACTTTCCCGGCCTGCGGCTGGTCAACCTGCTGCACCTGCGGCAGAACGCCTCGCTGGACCTGTACGTGGACGAGGTGCTCGCGTCGGCCCGCGTGGTCGTGGTCGACCACCTGGGCGCGGCCTCGAGCTGGACCTACGGCATGCAGTGCATCACCCAGCTGGCGCGCGACCGCGGGCAGCAACTGGTCATGTTCTCGGGGGATCAGCAGGAGGACCCGGACCTGCTGGCCCGCAGCACCGTGGCCGTGGCTCAGGCGCGCCTGCTGTGGCAGTACCTGCGCGCCGGCGGCGTGGCCAATGCGGTGGGGTTTTTGCAGGTGCTGGCGCAGGGCATGGCGCCGGCCGGCAGCTCACCGCTTCGCCCGCCGCCACCACCACCGCGGGTGTATCCACCGGTAGCAGTATATGTACCTTTGCGTTGGATGGAAAACGGCAACCCCGGCATACTGGGTGATGTCAATGCGCTGAAAGCCAGCCGCTGGCAGCCGGGCAACCCCGTGGCCGTGCTGGTGTTTTACCGCGCGCACCTGCTGGCGGGCAACACGCTGGCCTTCGATGCGCTGGCCGATGCGCTGCTGGCGCGCGGCCTGAACCCGCTGCCGCTGGCGCTGGAGTCGCTGAAGGACAGCACCTGCCTGCAGGTGCTGCAAACGCTGTGCGCTGAACACGACGCGCAGGTCGTCATCAACACCACCGCGTTTGCCGCGCTGGGCGAGGCCGGCGGCGAGCTGGTGGGCGACGTGCCCGTGCTGCAGGCCATCGCCTGCGGCAACAGCGAGGCCGACTGGGCCGAGGACCCGCAGGGCCTGCGGCCGCGCGACATTGCCATGCAGGTGGTGCTGCCCGAGGTCGACGGCCGCATCATCTCGCGCGCCATCAGCTTCAAGGGCCTGTCGCACCACTGCCTGTTGACCCAGGTCGACGTGCTGGGCTACGTGCCCAAGCCGGACCGCGTGCGCTTCGTGGCCGAGCTGGCGGCGGCCTGGGTGGCCCTGCGCCGCCTGCCCGCGGCCGACAAGCGGCTGGCGCTGGTGCTGGCCAACTACCCGGGCAGCGAAGGCCGCATCGGCTCGGGCGTGGGGCTGGACACGCCGGCCACCGTGATCGGGCTGCTGGCCCAGCTGGAGCGCGACGGCCTGGCGCTGGGCGACCCCACGCTGCGGCCGGCCAACGGCGACGAGCTGATGCAGCTGCTGACCGCCGGCGTGGCCAACGACGCGCGCCAGTGGCCGCTGCGCCCGGCGTTCCAGAGCTACGCGCTGGCCGATTACGAGCGCCGCCTGCGCTCGCTGCCGGCCGAGCTGCGCGCGGCCATCGTGCAGCAGTGGGGCGAGCCGGCCGACGACCCGGCGGTGCGCAAGGGCCGTTTCATGATTGCCGGCATCCGCCTGGGCCATGTGTTCATCGGCATTCAGCCGGCGCGCACGCTGGCCGCCGCGGGCGTGCCGCAGGCCAACGATGCGGCGAGCTACCACGACGCCGAGCTGGTGCCGCCGCACCACTACCTGGCGTTCTACTTCTGGCTGCGCGAGGCCTTTGGCGCCCACGCCGTGGCCCACGTGGGCAAGCACGGCAACCTCGAATGGCTGCCCGGCAAGAGCCTGGCGCTGTCCGCGTCCTGCTGGCCCGATGCCATCCTGGGTCCGCTGCCCAACCTCTACCCCTTCATCGTCAACGACCCCGGCGAGGGCGCACAGGCCAAGCGCCGCACCCAGGCCGTGATCATCGACCACCTGATGCCGCCGCTGGCGCGGGCCGAAAGCCATGGCCCGCTGCAGGACCTGGAGCGCCTGGTGGACGAGTACTACGACGCGCTGCTGGTGGACCAGCGCCGCGCCCGGTTGCTCAAGCAGGCCATCGTCGAGGCCGTGCGCGCCACGGGCTTGCTGGCCGACCTGGCGGATGGCCGGCCCGTAGCGGCGCGGGACACCCCGGCCGGCGCCTGCTGCCCCCCGCCGGCCGAGGCCGGCGAGGCACGCGAAGACGACGCGCTCATCGCCCAGGTGGACGCCTACCTCTGCGAACTCAAGGAAACGCAGATCCGCGACGGGCTGCACATCTTTGGCCAGTCCCCCACGGGTGAACAACGCCTGTCCACGCTGGCGGCGCTGGCGCGCCTGCCGGCGGGCGACGGCCAGGGCGAGCGCATGGGCCTGCTGCAGGCGCTGGCGCTGGACGTGCTGGGGCCACCCGAGGCCGGGCAGCCGGCGTTCAACCCGCTGGACATCGAGCCGGCCGTGCCCTGGTCAGGTGCCCGCCCCGAGGTGCTGGCGCGTCAAAGCGACGCCGCCTGGCGCACCCATGGCGACACGCGCGAGCGGCTGGAGCTGCTGGCGCTGCAGGTGTTGGCGCAACCTGACCTGGCGGCCGGCTGGCCGCACACGCAGGCGGTGCTGGGGCGGGTGCTGGGGCAGATCGGGCCGGCGCTGGACGCCTGCGGCCCGCAGGAGCTGGCGCAGTTCTCGCAGGCCTTGCGCGGCCGCTTCGTGCCGGCCGGGCCCAGCGGCTCGCCGTCGCGCGGGCGCCTCGACGTGTTGCCCACGGGGCGCAACTTCTACACCGTCGACACGCGGGCGATTCCCACGCCCACGGCCTGGAAGCTGGGCCTGCAGTCGGCCGAGCGCCTGATCGAGCTCTACCTGCAGACCCATGGCGAGTACCCGCGCGAGCTGGGCCTGTCGGTCTGGGGCACCTCGACCATGCGCACCGGGGGCGACGACATCGCGCAGGCGTTTGCGCTGATCGGCGTGCGGCCGATCTGGGCGCCGGGCAGCCAGCGCGTGACCGACTTCGAGGTGCTGCCGCGCGTAGGCCTGCACCGGCCGCGCGTGGACGTGACGCTGCGCGTGTCGGGCTTCTTCCGCGATGCCTTTCCGGGCGTGATGCAGATGTTCGACGCCGCCGTGCAGGCCGTGGCCGCGCAGGAGGAAGACGAGGAGGACAACCCGATCCGGGCCCGCATCCTGGCCGATGCGGCGCAGCTGCAACAGGGCGGTTTGAGTGAGGCCGAGGCCCGCGCGCGCGCCGGCTGGCGCGTGTTCAGCGCGGCGCCCGGGCGGTACGGCACCGGCATCCATGCGCTGCTGCAATCGGGCCAGTGGGAGGGCGACGCCGACCTGGCGCAGGCCTTTGTCAGCGCCGGCGCCTACGCCTATGGCCAGCAGGTGCACGGGGCGCCTGCCGGCCCCGAGCTGCAGCGCCGGCTGGCGCAGCTGCACATCGTGCTGCAGAACCAGGACAGCCGCGAGCACGACCTGCTCGACTCGAGCGAATACAGCCAGTTTCAGGGCGGCATGGCGGCGGCGGCGCGCCACTACGGCGGGCAGCAGCCCGAGCTTTACCACGGCGACCACGGCAACCCCGAGGCCGCCCGCATCCGCCCGCTGCGCGAGGAAATCGGCCGCATCGTGCGGGCCCGCGTCACCAACCCCAAGTGGATTGCGGGCGCCATGCGCCATGGCTACAAGGGCGCGTTCGAGATGGCGGCCACGGTGGACTACCTGTTCGGCTTCGACGCCACGGCCCGGGTGGTGGGCGCCCACCACTACCAGGCCCTGGCCGAGGCCTACCTGTTCGATGCCACCGTGCATGACTTCATCGCTGGTCACAACCCCCAGGCGCTGGTGGACATGCACGCGCGCCTGCTCGAAGCCATCTCGCGCGGCATGTGGGCGGCCGAGGCCGACACCGTGGCGCGGCTGCAGGCCCAGTTGCTGGCCGCCGAAGGCGAACAGGAGGGGCGCCATGCCTGAATCCCGTGATCCCACCCGCGATGGCCGCTCGCCGACGGTCCTGGTGCCGGCCGAGCCGCCGCTGCATTTCCCGTTCACGGCCATCGAAGGGCAGGACGAGCTTCAGCAGGCCTTGCTGCTGACGGCCATCGAGCCGCGCATCGGCGGCGTCGTCGTCGAGGGGCCGCGCGGCACGGCCAAGACCACAGCCGCGCGCGGCCTGGCCGAGCTGCTGGCGCCGGCCCCTTTCGTCAGCCTGCCGCTGGGCTGCACCATCGAGCACCTGGTCGGCAGCCTGGACATCGGCCAGGCCCTGAGCCACCAGCAGCTGGCCTTTGCGCCCGGCCTGCTGGCCAAGGCGCACGGCGGTGTGCTGTACGTCGATGAAATCAACCTGCTGCCCGACGCCCTGGTCGACGTGCTGCTCGATGTGGCCGCCAGCGGCGTCAACCGCGTGGAGCGCGACGGCATTTCGCACCAGCACGCGGCGCGCTGGGTGCTGGTGGGCACCATGAACGCCCAGGAAGGCCGGCTGCGCCCGCAGCTGCTGGACCGCCTGGGGCTTGGCGTGGTGGTGGGCAACGTGCACGATGCCGCCCAGCGCCAGCGCATCGTGCGCGCGCGGCTCGCGTTCGACCACGACCCCCAGTCGTTTGTTCAGCAGCACGCGCAGCGCCAGCAGGCGCTGGCCCGGCGGCTGGCGCGCGCCCGCGCGGCGTTGGCCGGCCCGGTCGAGGTCTTGGACGCGGCCTGGGCCGACGTGGCCCAGCGCGGCATCGCGGCGGCGGTGGATGGCCTGCGCGCCGACATCGTGATGCTGCGCGCCGCCACCGCGCAGGCTGCCTGGGAGGCGGCGGCCGTTGACATGGCCGACGCTGCTGACACTGCCGCCAAGGCGCAAGCCCTTCAGGTCACGCCCGCGCATGTGGCGCAGGTGGCCGAACTGGTGCTGCGCCACCGCCGCGCGGCGGGCGAGGCGCCGGCGCCCGCTGCAGCACGCCCGGCGTCGCCGCCGCCCGCCGCGCCGCAGGCGCCGACGCCCGCGCCACCGCCATCCGACGCTGGCCAGCCCCCGGCCAGCCAGCCTCAGCCGACCACGCCCGGGGGCGGACCCGATGCGGGTGAGCCAGGCGCCGTCCAGCGCGATGCGGCACCGCCCGCTGGCGGGGAGTCAGGCGTGGAACCATCGGATGCGGGCCAGGGGCCGTCGTCCGGTCAGGCCGATTGGGGCGGGCTGGCGGCTGAACCCGTCCCCAGCGCCACCGCGGCCAATCCTTTGCTGCAGCGGTGGCTGCAGACGCTGTCGCAGGCCGTCGCCGAAGACCCGCCAAAAAAAGCCTGAGCCCCCGCGTTGGCCCCCCGCGCGCAGCGCGGGCCGGGGCAGGGCGGGGGCGGGCATCCGGGCCGCTCAGGGCCGCGTCGGCGGGCCGGGCGACGCCTGCGTCTGTCCAGCGCGGCACGCCCGGCGCGGGCGCGCGCATCGACTGGCCGCGCAGCCTGGTGCAGCGCCCGCTCGACGCGGCCTTGTACCAGCCCTGGCAGCTGCACTGGCGCGACGACCGGCCGCCGCCGCGCGTGCTGGACCTGTTGCTGCTCGATTGCTCGGCGTCCATGGTGCAGTCCGGTGCGCTGGCGCTGGCCAAGGGCCTGGGCATTGCGCTCATGGACGAGGCCTATCGCGCGCGGCGCGACGTGGGCCTGATCCGCTTTGGCGGGCAACATGCGGGTGTTGAAGTATGGCCTCAGCAGTCAGGCTGGTTCAATGGCGACTGGGTGGAACCCCTGACCGGTGGTGGCGGCACCCCGCTGCAGGCCGCCGTCGATCTGGCGCAGGCCGTGGTGCAGCAGGCGCGCCCCGCGGTGTGCTGCCTGTGGCTGTTGAGCGATGGCCGCGTGCACGAGCGGCCCGCCGCGCCGCAAGGTTGCGACGTGATCCACGTGCTCGATGTGGACCAGGCGCCGCCGCACCGCCGGCTGCCAGGCGCGCGGCTGCTGGCCGAGCATTGGCAGGCGCGCTACCTCGCCTTGCCGGCCGCATGAGCTGTCCGCCTGTGGGCGGCCAAGGCCAGCCGGTTCGTCGCGATGGCGTGCGGGCCGAGTAGGCCGCTTGTGCCACCGACGGCCGGCCGGCGCGGGTTGGGCAGCGCGTGTACCGCACCGCCTGGCGTGCTTGACCAAGCCTGGCCGAGGGCCGCGGCTGTCCCAGCGGCCGAGTGGGCAAGCTGGCCACCGCAGGCCCGGTCGCTTCAGCGGGCAGGCTGCGATCGGCGGCGCGGTGGCTGGCCCGGGTGCTGGCTTTCATGGGCCGATGTTGTCATCAGGTCGATGCAGTATACATGGGTTGTCGATGTCAAATCATCGGAATTTGAACCATACTGCTGAACATAGTGATGACCTGACCTGACCTGACCCATCAGCCCATCAGCCCATCAGCCCATCAGCCCATCAGCCCATCAGCCCATCAGCCCATCAGAACGCGGTGGCCGGCATGGCCGACCGCTGGCCGGCACCCATTGCCGACCGCATCTTGATGGCGTTTCCCCGTGCGTTGGCCAAACCATCAGCCGGCGTTGGTCAGACAGAAGGGCCCGTGGCGACCTCCACGTCGATCGGCTTGCCTGGGTGCGCGGCCTCAGGCTTGCTCGTCCGCCTGCCGATGGCCGAGGTGCAGGCCGGCCCCCATGCCCAGTCCGGCACCGTCCGCGCCCCCGCACCGCCCCCGCGCCCACCCGCACCGCTTGCAGGGCCGGTGTTGCGGCCATTGCGCGCGCCGCCGCCTGCCGGGCTGGGGCGCAGCGGTCCCGGGTCGGGCACGACCACATTGGCAGGCACCGGCTCCAGGTCCAGCGCGCTGCGGATGACGGCGCGCAAGGCGTGCACCAGGGGCGCCAGTTGCACGCTGCGGCCGGCCACCATGTCCTGCGCGGCGGTGGCGGCCAGGCACACTGGCTCCTCGGTGCCCAGCAGGGATGACGTCGGACAAGGCGGCCTCCATGGCATCGCGCGTGCGGCGCCGGCGCTCGGCGGCGGACTCGGGCAGCGTGTCGGCCGTGGAGGGGTGAGAGGCGCAATCCGCGCTCAACTCGACGACTCGGACGACGCCCGCCGCGCACCGTGATCTTGAAACCCATGGTCAGGCGCAATCCGAGAACCAGGGCGTGCCCACACTAGCCCGGCTGGCGCGCAGGTGCTGCGATGCCGTCGTCGCAAGCTGCGGCCATCGTCGCGGGGCGGTAGCGGCTGGGGTTGGCGCCGGCAACCTTCTTCATCAGCCGTCGCAGCGCGGTGGCATCCTGGTAGCCGACCGCCTCGGCCACCTGGTCCACCGTCATGCGGCTGCCTTCGAGCAGCGCGCGGGCGCGCCGCAGCCGCACGCTTTGCACCAGGGCCAGGGTGCTCTTGCCAGTGGCCTGGCGGATGCGGCGCGACAGGGTGCGCTCCGACATGCAAAAGGCCTCGGCCAGGGCAGCCACGCTGGGCGGGTTGGGCAGCGCTGCCTCAACACGCGCAGCCAGCTGTGCCACCAGGCTGTCGCCGTTGGCCAGCACCTCGGCCACGATGTAGGGCGCCTGCGCCTGGCGGCCGTCGATCAGCAGCATGCGCGACACCGCATCGGCCAGCGCGGCGCCGCCGTGCGCGCGCAGCAGGTGCAGCATCAGGTCGGTCTGCGCGAAAGCGGCACCAGCGGTGGTGATGGGGCCGTCGGCGCAGACCATGCGGTCGGCATCGACCGTGCAGCCGGGTGCCAGCCGCTGCAGCAAGGGTGCATGCCACCACGAGGTGGTGGCGCGACGCCCCGCCAGCAGCCCGGCCGGCTGCAGCAAGAACACCGAGGAGCATGAGGCGACGACCCGCCCCCCGCCCTGCACATGGCGCGCGATGCGCCGCGCCAGCGCCGCGGTGTCGGGTCGGGCCAGCCGCTGCGTGATGGCGGCGGTGGTGTTCAGGCCCAGGCCAGGCAGCACCCAGGTGGAGCGGTCGTCGCGTGCACGCACAGGTAGCCTCGTCGCCTCGACCTGCATCCCGCCCTGCAGCCGCACCAGGCCAGGTTCGGGGGCGCACAGTCGCCAGCGCGGCACCGGCACGCCCAGGCGTGGCGCGAGGGCCCGCGCGGCGACCAGGATGTCGAGGGTGGCGGCGAGGCTGCTGGCATAGGCGTCGTCCAGCGCCAGGATGGTGAAGTCGTGCATGTCAAAGGCTGTCGGATAAGGCCCGGAAAGAGACGGAACAGACACTGTCATTTTGCGTGCCTCAGGGCTCCAATACCCGTTTCACTGCCCAAAAAGGACACACCATGGCCACCGCCCGCAGGCTGGACGAAGACGACTCGCTGGACGATTTCACGCCCCGCCGCATCACGCTAGACGGCGTGGAGAAGGTGGTGCATGTGGCCGGCAACGGTCCGGCCGTGATCGTGATGACCGAGATGCCCGGCATCAGCCCGCACGTCGCGCGCTTTGCCCGCTGGGTGCGCGATGCCGGATTCACCGTCTACATGCCTTCGCTGTTCGGGCGTGACGGCGCGGTGCCGGACGCCGAGGAAGGCGTGGCGGTGTTCAGGCGCGCCTGCGTGAGCGCCGAGTTCCGCGCTTTCGCGGCCAACGAGTCGCACCCGGTCACGCAATGGCTGCGCGCGCTGGCACGGCAGGCGCATGCCGAATGCGGTGGGCCGGGCGTGGGCGCGATCGGCATGTGTTTCACCGGCAATTTCGCGCTGTCGATGATGCTGGAGCCCGCGATGCTGGCGCCGGTGATGTGCCAGCCTTCGCTGCCCATGGACAAGCCGGCGGCGATGAACATCGCCCCCGAGGAACTGGCGGTTGTGGGCGAACGCCTGCGGCGCGAAGACCTGACCGTTCTGGCCTACCGCTTCGAGGGTGATCGCCACTGCCGGGCCGAACGCTTCGCCGCCTTCGCGCAGGCGCTGGGTGACCGCTTCGTGGCGCGGGTGCTGCCCGACAGTGCGGCCAACACGGTGACGCCGCCTTTCTTTGCGCAAGTGGTGGCCAGCCCGCACAGCGTGGTGACGGCGCACCTGATCGACGAGGCAGGCCAGCCGACCGTGGCGGCGCGTGACGAGATGCTGGGCTTTTTCGCGCAGCGCTTGCGGAAAGGCTAGGGTGCGCTTCAGCGCGCACTCATGCGGCCGACGCGGTCCCTTCACCCCGCGATGAGGACCCCAGCATGACGCTGTCATTCAGCTGGCTCACCTTGCGAGAACGTGGCTTGTTGCCAACAGCGTGTCCGGGTAGTCCGACACGCCGCTTGACCTCAAGTTAACCTGAGGTCTTATCCTGCTGCTGTGCCTTTCGCGCGACTTGTGCACCGCCCATGACTTCCGGAGTTCCCATCCATGTTCGCCAGCCATACAGCATCACCACCGGTCGCTCAACCAGGAAGCGCCGGCACCTTTCTTGAAGAGAAGGCCTTTCGCGCACGGACAGTGCTCGTGTTCGGGACCGTGACGGATGCGCTGGCCTCGGAAACCGTCCGTAAGCTCCTGGCGCTGGATGCGGAATCCAGCGCGCCAATCACCATGATCGTGTCTTCTCCGGGAGGCCATCTCGAATCGGGTGATGCGATCCATGATGTCGTGCGCTTCGTTGCTTCACCCGTCAACATGGTGGGCACGGGGTGGGTGGGCAGCGCGGCGACCCACCTCTACCTAGGGGCATCACGCGAGCGGCGCTTCTGCCTGCCGCAGACCCGTTTTCTGATTCACCAGCCGAGCGGCGGTGCCGGCGGCCCCGCAAGCGACATCGCGATCCAGGCCAGGGAGATCATCCAGGCCCGGGAACGCATCGCCCAAGTCATCGCACGCGAGACAGGTCAGCCTCTTGAGCGCGTGCTGAAGGACATCGAGCGCGACCTGTGGATGCCCGCCGAAGAAGCGCTGTCCTACGGACTCGTGTCGCGCGTCATCCAGCGCCGCGAGGAGCTCGAACCCGCCTGACGCACTGTTGGAACAGCACATGCTCAAAATCCTGGGAAAACGATCCTCCATCAACGTTCGCAAGGTCCTGTGGGCTTGTGCCGAACTCGGCCTGCCGTTCCAGCGGGAAGACTGGGGCAGCGGCTACCACGATGTGAACACGGACACGTTCAAGGCGCTCAACCCGAACGCGATGGTGCCGGTGCTGATCGACGGAGACTTCGTGCTGTGGGAATCGAACAGCATCCTGCGCTACCTTGCCAATCGTCACGACGACGGTGCGTTGTACCCACACGGTGCCGTGGCGCGCGCCCGTGTCGACCAGTGGCTGGACTGGCAGGCGTCGGACCTCAACCGTGCGTGGAGCCATGCTTTCATGGCATTGGTTCGGCGCTCGCCAGAACACGCAGACGTCCGGCAGGTGCAGCGATCCCTGGACGACTGGCATCGGTTCATGCGCGTGTTGGAGGGCCGGCTGGTTGACACGGGGGCCTACGTCGCGGGAGAAAACTTCAGCCTGGCGGACATCGCCATTGGACTGTCGGTCCATCGCTGGTACCAGACGCCCTTCGAGCATCCCCACCTGGATGCGGTGGACACCTATTACCAGCGCATCGAACGGCGCAGCGGATTCATCGCACACTGCATCGGCGTACCGTGAGCCGATCGGCCTTGTCCACCGCGATCATGCCCATGCAACCTGATCTGCTTCTGGCTTTCGTGACCTATGCGTTCGTGACCTCCATCACGCCCGGTCCCAACAACACCATGTTGCTCGCTTCGGGGCTCAACCATGGGTTTGCCCGCAGCGTGCCGCACATCCTGGGCATCAGCATCGGCTTTGCGGCAATGGTGTTGGGTGTGGGGGCAGGATTTAGCCGCCTGTTTCTTGCCTGGCCGTCTTTGTATACCGCGTTGCGCGTGGTCGGTGCGATCTACATGCTCTGGCTTGCCTGGCAGATTGCGACCGCGCAGCCGTTGCAGGACACGGCCGCGCCAGGCCGGCCGTTCGGCTTCTGGAAGGCTGCCGCCTTCCAGTGGGTCAACCCCAAGGCGTGGATCATGGCCATTGGCGCCATCGCCACCTATGCGCCCGCCGAGGGCGGGGGGGTGGCGGTGATCGCCATCGCGGTCCTCTATGCCGCCGTCAATGCGCCCAGCGTCGCTGTTTGGGCCGTCTTTGGGACGACGCTGCGCCGCTGGCTCACGGACCGGCGGCACCTGCGCATCTTCAACATCGCGATGGCCGTGCTGCTCGTGCTGTCCTTGTATCCGCTGCTATTCGGTCACGCCGCGTGACAACGACATGCTCTCCAGGCAACAGGGATTGCGTCCTGGTCAAAGTGCCCGGCACGGGCTCGACGTGCAGCGCTTCGACTGAGGCCGTGGAAGCCGCGTTCCCTTGGGAGCCGCCTGCGGTTACTTCACGGCAGCATTGCCACCATCGGCGTACAAGGCTGATCCTGTGACGAAACTCGACATGGGACTCGCAAGAAAGAGCGCAGAGGACGCAATTTCTTCCGGCCGAGCGAGTCGCTTCATGGCGTGCAACCCCGCAGCCCAGTCTTTGGTGCTTTGGTCTCCTGCTATCTCGGTATCGGTTCCGCCCGGCAGCAGCGCATTCGCCCGTATGCCTTGAGTTGCATAGTCGGCGGTGATGCCCTTCACCAAACCCATCAGCCCCGCTTTCGAGGCGCCATAGGCCGCCATGCCGGGCAGGCCTGCACTGGTGCCCACGAAGCTCGATGTGAAAACAATCGAGCCGCCACCGCGAGTGAGCATCGCCGGAATCTGGCTACGAGCACCCAGGAAGGCTGCCGTGAGGTTCGTCTCCAACGTGACCTGCCATTCCTCTGGCGTCATCTCAGCCAGCGGTTTGAGGGCACCGACGATGCCGGCATTGTTGATCGCCATGTCGAGTCCACCGAATTTGCTCATCGCTGCCTCGATCACCTGCTCATGAGTTTCAGGACGCCCAACATCCCCCGCCACAACCTCGGCGCGGCCACCGTTCTGCCGGATCACGTCAGCGACGTCGTTGAGCAGGGCTTCGCGTCTGGCGGTGAGGATGACCGCCGCCCCGTGCGCGGCAAACATCGACGCGATCGCACGTCCGATACCAGAGGACGCACCAGTGACGACGGCCACTTTTCCATCAAGCAAAGCCATGAGAGATTCCCTTCGTATCCCATTGAAAGTGGGCATCGTATGGGTCCTGACCTTGCCCGGAACTCCGTTTCTTGCTGTCAAACAGGGGGGGCTGGGTCAAGGCAGGACAGCGATGGCGGGACTCATCGTGAAACAAAAAACCCGCAAAGCCTTGTGCCATGCGGGTTTTGAGAGGTTCCGGGGCTTTCTGAAAGCCTGAACTGGAGCGGGTGAAGGGAATCGAACCCTCGTATGAAGCTTGGGAAGCTGCCGTTCTACCATTGAACTACACCCGCTGAAGGTGTTTCGCCGACCCGGCACCGGCCCGATCAGCGAAGCCGCGATTCTAGCAGCGGCAGCCGTGCTGCGCCCGTTGCACGTCAACGCGCCGCTGGGCATGACGGGCTGGGCGAGGGCTGATTGCCGCGAGCACACTGGTGCGCGTGGCCCTCGTGCTGACACCGATGGGTGGCAGTATGAGTTCATTGATATTTTTTAGTGAACGAGAAGCGGTGGATACTGCAGTTGTGTCTCAATACACATCGCGCACGTAGCGCTTGTTGCGGCTCAGTGCCTGCACGTGGGCCTGGGCCTGCTCGGCGCTCAGGCCGCCGTGCTGCTGGATGAGGTCGCGCAGCGCCTGATCGACGTCCTTGGCCATGCGGCAGGCGTCGCCGCAGACGTAGAGCTGCGCGCCGTCCTGCAGCCAGGCCCACAGCTGCGCACCGTGCTCGCGCATGCGGTCCTGCACGTAGACCTTGTCGGCCTGGTCGCGCGAGAAGGCGAGGCTGAGCCGGGTGAGCAGGCCGTCGTGGTGCATGGCTTGCAGTTCGTCCTGGTAGTAGAAGTCGGTGGCCGCGTGCTGCTCGCCAAAGAACAGCCAGTTGCGGCCGGTGTGGCCGCGCGCACGGCGCTCGTGCAAAAAGCCCCGGAACGGCGCCACGCCGGTGCCGGGCCCGATCATGATGGCGGGCGTGTCGGACGCCGCGGGCGGGCGGAAGTGGGTGGACGGCTGCACGAAGATCGGCACCTCGGCCTCGCTGGCGCGATCGGCCAGGAAGGTGGAGCACACGCCGCGCCGGGGCTTGCCGGACTGGCCGTAGCGCACGGCCGAGACGGTGAGGTGCACCTCGTTGCGCTGGGCCTTTGGGCTGGACGAGATGGAGTACAGCCGGGGCTGCAGCCGCCCGAGCGCAGCGACCCAGTCCTGGGCCGCGACCTCGATGGGGAAGGCCTCGAGCAGGTCGATGAGCTGGCGCCCGCAGAGCCAGGACCGCAGGTCGCGGGCGCGTTCGGGCTGCAGCAGCTCGGCAAGCATGGCGCTGCCCGAGCGTTGCTGGATGAAGCCCAGCAGCGCGGGCGTGACCTTGGTGATGTCGTGGTGGCGCAGCAGCGCTTCGGACAGCGGCAATTCGCCCAGGCCGGTCACGCCGACGGGCGCGTGGCCGGGCAGCCGGAGCGCGGCCAGCGTGTCGGCCACTAGCTCGGGGCAGTTGGTGGGGCGCACGCCCAGGGCATCGCCGGCTTCGTACTGCAGGCCGGTGTCGGCCAGGTCGAAGACGATCTGACGGGTCTCCTTGCCCGACCCCGGGCCGTTCAGCACGCGGTTGGCCAGCAGCCGGGCGTGCAGCGGGTGGGTCCGGTTGCCGGTGTGGGCGTTGACGCCAGCCGTGCCTGACGCGGGTGCAGCGGGTGCGTGCTGTGCGGCGAGGGGCGCGGGGGCATGGACCGGCGTGGCGGGGGCAGGGGGTGAGGGTTGGGCGCCGGGCTGCGAATCGCCCAGCGCCTGCCGCACCGAGGCCAGCCAGCCGGCGGTGGCTGCCGTGTCGTCGGCTTCGCAATCGACGCGGGCCACCAGCCGCTGCGCGCCCAGCACGGCCAGGCGGTCGTCCAGCTGGCGGCCAAAGCCGCAGAACTGGTCGTAGCTGCGGTCGCCGAACGCGAGCACCGCGTAGCGGTAGCCGCTCAGCCGACCGGCTGTGTCCGCCTGCAGCGCCTGCCAGAGGGGCGCGCCGTTGTCGGGCGCCTCGCCGTCGCCAAAGGTGCTGGTGATCAGCAGCAGGTGGCCGCCGGCGGGCAGCTGGTCGATCGCCCAGGCGTCCATGCTGGCCAGCGTGACCTGGCAGCCCTGCTGCTCGAGTTGCCGGGCGCAATCGGCGGCGATGCCTTCGGCGTTGCCCGTCTGCGAGGCCCAGAGCACGGTCACCTGCGTGGCCGGCATGGGCGCCGGGGGCAGGGTCGGCGCGGGGTGGAGGTCGGCAGCCGGTGCCAGAGCGCCGGCGGGCAGCCAGGTGCGCGAGAACAGGCCGGCCAGGATGCCGTCCACCAGCGCGCGCTTGCCGGGCGCCAGCGGGGCGGTCGGCGGCAACAAGGGCACGCCGCCTCGCTCGCGGGCGTCGTCGCTGTGCAGGCCGGTGATGAAGCCTTGCAGGTAGAGCTGCTCGTGCGGCTCCAGCGTGGGCATGGGCGCGGTCGGTAGGCCCAGCAATTGGGACAGGGCTTGGGTTTGCATGGTGTGGTGCTCCCGTGACGGGTGTGGGGCGGTGACCGTGGCGGCCTGTGGCCTGGGCTGAGGCGCGGCGGCGCGGGCCTCGGTCGCCTGCACGGGCTCGGGCGGCAGGCGGCGCAGTGCCACGGCGCTGAACTTGAATTCGGGCTGTTGCGACAGCGGGTCGATGGCGTCGCTGGTCACGGCGTTGATGGCCAGGTGTTCGCCATGGACGTCGTTCCAGTGGAACGGTGCAAAGCACTGGCCCGGCTGCACGCGGTCGGTGACCACGGCCGGCAGCACCGCGCGCCCGCGCCGCGAGCGGATTTCGACGCGGTCGCGGCCCTGGATGCCGAGCGTGGTCGCGTCGTCGGGGTGCAGCTCGACGAAGGGGCCGGGGTTGAGCTTGTTCAGGCTGGGCACCTTGCCGGTCTTGGTCAGGGTGTGCCACTGGTGCTGCAGACGCCCGGTGTTCAGCACCATGGGGAAGTCGGCATCCGGCAGCTCGGCCGGGTCGCCGTGCGGCCGCGCAAAGAACACGCCCTTGCCGCTGGGCGTGGCAAACGCCAGGCGCGGCGGCGTGCCGGCTTCGTCGGCCCGAAGGGCCTGGCTGATGCCGGTGTTCAGGTAGCGGATGGGGTGGCGGTCCTCCCCGTCATCGGGGGGGCAGGGCCATTGCAGCGGCGTTTCGCGCAGGCGGGCATGGCTGGCGCCGCGGATGTCGTAGCCGGTCTTGGGGTTCCAGAAGCGCTTGATCTCCTCGAACACCTCGTCGGCGCTGGTGTGGCTGAAACCCTCGGCGTAGCCCATTTTGCAGGCCACGCGGGCGATGATCTGCCAGTCCGGCAGGGCCTGGCCGGGCGGCGCCACGGCCTGCTGCATCAGCGTCAGGTTGCGCTCGGAGTTGATCATCACGCCCTCGGCCTCGGCCCACAGCGCGCCAGGCAGCAGGATGTCGGCGTAGCGGTTGGTTTCGGTGTCGAGGAAGGCGTCCTGGGTGATGACCAGCTCGGCCCGCTGCAGGCCTGCGATCACGTTCTGGCGGTTCGCAACCGAGGCCACCGGATTGGTGCAGATCACCCAGCAGGCCTTGATGTCGCCGGCCTGCATGCGCTCGAACAGGGCCACCGTGCCGCCCACCTGGCGGGTGTGCAGCGTGCCGCGCGGCACCTGCCAGATGTCTTCGACAAAGTGACGGTCGTCCTCGGCCAGCACCGTGCGCTGGCCGGGCAGGCCGGGGCCCATGTAGCCCATCTCGCGCCCGCCCATGGCGTTGGGCTGGCCTGTCAGCGAAAACGGGCCGCTGCCGGGCTTGCAGATGGCGCCGGTGGCCAGGTGCAGGTTGCACAGGGCATTGGTGTGCCAGGTGCCATGGGTGCTCTGGTTCAGGCCCATGGTCCAGCAGCTCATCCAGGCGCCGGCCTCGCCGATCCACTGCGCGGCCTGCCGGATGTCGGCTTCGGGCAGGCCAGTGATGGCACTCACCTTGTCGGGTGAGTAGTCGGCCAAGAAGGCTGGCATGGCATCCCAGCCTTCGGTGTACTGGGCGATGAAGTCGGGGTCGGTGTGCCCGTTGGCGTGCAGCAGGTGCAGCAGGCCGTTCAGCAGGGCGAGGTCGGTGCCCGGCTGGATCGGCAGGTACAGGTGGGCCTTGTCGGCTGTGGTGTTGCGGCGCGGGTCCACCACGATGAGCTTGGCGCCGGCCTTCACCCGGTCCATGAGCCGCAGGAACAGGATGGGGTGGCAGTCGGCCATGTTGGCGCCGATGACGAAGAACACATCGGCGTGGTCGAAGTCCTGGTACGAGCCGGGCGGGCCATCGGCGCCGAGCGAGAGCTTGTAGCCGCTGCCGGCGCTGGCCATGCACAGGCGTGAGTTCGACTCGATCTGGTTGGTGCCGATGTAGCCCTTGCACAGCTTGTTGACCAGGTACTGGGCCTCCAGCGACATCTGGCCCGAGACGTAGAACGAGATCGCGTCGGGGCCGTGCTGGTCCAGCAGCGCCTTCAGGCGCCTGGCGGTCTGCGTGATGGCGGCATCCACACTCACCTGCACCGGTTCGCGCTGGCGGTCCAGGCGCGTGAACGCCGTTTCCATGCGCCCGGAATGCCGCAGGACCTGGGCGCTGCTGACCCCCTTGGTGCACAGGCGGCCAAAGTTGGTCGGGTGTGTCTTGAGGCCGGACACCTTCACCACCTGCTCCTGGTCGACGTGCAGCGTCATGCCACAGCCCACGCCGCAGTAGGGGCACACGGACGAGACTTCGCAAGCCATGGCCGGTCCTCAGGCGCCCGGCCGGGCCGCGCGGCAGTGCCGCGCAGGGGGGGTGGGGTGAGCGTGTGGCATGCGGCCTCCTTGGGCGGGCGGGCAGCGGGTGGCCGCTCGCGGGTCGTGAAACACACAAGGCGCCCGCAACGCGTGCCGCCCTCATGGGGGCCGGCAGGTCACGGACGCCTTTGTCCAGGTTGACGAGGGCAGGGTGGGTCCGCTTCGTCACCCAAACCGATGCAGGTTTTGTGCCAGGCCATGGCGCCCGGCCGCACACCGGCACGGTGCGTGCTTGCGGGTGCCAGGTGCCCTGAGCGGGCCGTTTTCTGGGCAGCTGCCCCCTGCAACAGGGCATGCCGCACCGAGCCCGTGCACGTCGCGACCTTGCGGTGCATTACCTTCATCACCCTCATGCCGTTTGAACTCGACATCGGCCTGGTCTCCCGGGCCGGGCGCGCGCCCCACAACGAGGACTTCGCCGCCGTGCAGCCCGCGGACGACCACACCCGCGTGGTGGCCGCCATTGCCGATGGCGTGAGCGCCGGCGGCCGGGGCCGCGAGGCCGCGCAGACCAGCGTGGCCAGCCTGGTGCGCGACTTCTTTTGCACGCCCGCCACCTGGGAGCCCACGGTGGCGCTCGACCGCCTCATCGGCGCGCAGAACGCCTGGCTGCACGGCATCAACCGGCGGCGCCAGCCGGCCTACGGGCTCACCACGCTGACGGCGCTGGTGCTGAGCGGCCAGAGCTTCACGCTCGCGCACGTGGGCGACACCCGGGCCTACCTGCTGCGCCAGGGCCAGCTCGAGCAGCTCACCGACGACCACGTGATGGGCGGCACGGACTTTGCGCACCGGCTGTCGCGTGCGCTGGGGCTGGAAGACCGCATCGCCATCGACTACCGCCAGGGCGAGGTGCTGCCGGGCGACGTGTTCGTGCTGCTGTCCGATGGCGTGCACAACGTGCTCACGCCGCGCCAGATCGCGCGGCGGGTGGGCGAGGCCGGCGGTGCCCAATCCCTGGCCGAGCACCTGGCCGACGCCGCGTGGCAGCAGGGCAGCCGCGACAACCTCACGGCCCTGGTGGTGCGCGTGCAGGGCGTGCAGGACGCCACGCTGGACGACATCACGCGCCAGGCCCAGGCCCTGCCGCCCTTGCCGCTGCTGCAGCCGGGCAGCGTGATCGACGGGCTGCACGTCGAGGCCCTGGTGGCCGACAGTGGCGTCTACCGCGTCTACCGCGTCTACCGCGTGCACGACGGGCGCAGCGGCCGACGTTACGCGCTCAAGACCCTGCACACTCAGCGCGCCCATGACCGCGAGGAGTGGGCCGCGCTGGCGCACGAGGCCTGGGTGGCCCGCCACCTGCAGACGGGGCCAGCCGCCCCGCACCTGGTGCGCGTGCACACGCTGGCCGAGGTCGCCCTGGCCGCGACGGCGGTGCCTGGGGAGTCGGCGTTGCCGCAGCCCGTGCCTTCGCCCTCGGCATCGGCATCGGCATCGGCATCGGCATCGGCATCGCCCTCGGCCTTCTACCTGCTGTACGACTGGGTGGACGGCGAGACGCTGGCGCAGTGGTTGGCGCGGCGTCATCGGCCCGCGGTGGTCCAGGTCGTGAGCCTGGCGCAGCAGGCGGCCCGCATCCTGGGCAGCCTGCACCGGCAGGGCGTGGTCCACCGCGACGTGAAGCCCGCCAACCTGCTGTGTGGCCCAGATGGCGTGCTGCGGCTGCTGGACCTGGGCGTTGCGCTGACCGGGCGCGAACCGGCGGCCGTGCGCGCCCTGCACGCGGGCACGGCCAGCTACGTCAACCCCGAGCAGTGGGACGACCCGCCCGCGCCGGCCGACGCAGGCAGCGACCTGTTCGCCCTGGGGGTGACGCTGTACCAGCTGCTGACGGGCCGCCTGCCCTATGGCGAGGTCATCGCCTACCAGCGCGGGCGCTACTGGCGCGACCCCGTGCCGCCCAGCCGGCACAACCCGCAGGTGCCGATCTGGCTGGACGCCATCGTGCTCAAGGCCGTCGCGCGCTCGCCGGCGCAGCGGTTTGAAACGGCCGAGGAGCTGTTGCTGGCCCTGGAACGTGGTGCGGCGCGGCCGTTGGCCCTGCCGGCGCCCAGTCCGCTGTCGGTGCGCGATCCGGCCTTGGGCTGGAAGCTGGCCTGCCTGTTCAGCGCGCTGCTCAACGCCGTGCTGGTCTACTGGCTGCTGTTCCTGCCGCGATGAGTCTGCTGACGGCTGTTGAAAGACCTGTGCAGTATGGCCTCATCGCCGATTGGATGTGATCGGCGATCTGGCCATACTGCGCCATGCGTCCAATTGGACGCTGACATGCGGACGAGGCGCAGGGCGGGGGAAACCGCTCAGGCGGCCACCATGCGGGCGCGGCCGCCGCGCTCGGCCCAGGTGCGCGTCCAGCGGATCTGCATGAAGCGCAGCATGATGAGCATGGCCAGCGCGCAGGCTGCGAACACCGCAAAGCCCGTGAAGTAACTGCCCGTGTGCTGCTGCGACAGGCCCATGCTGGCGGGAATCAGCCCGCCGCCCAGGGCGCCCAGCTCGCCGATCATGGAGCCGGCCACTGCGGTCGAGGCCGGCCAGCGCAGCGGCACGAGCTGAAACAGCGCGCCGTTGCCCGCCCCCAGTGCCGCGAAGCAGACCAGGAAGAACAGCACTGTCAGCGCCAGCGAGCCGTTGCTCAGCCCGCACATCAGCAGGCTGAGGCTGATCACCACCAGCACCGCCGTCAGCGTGTTGACGCCGCCCCAGTGGTCGGACAACCAGCCGCCGAAGATGCGCGTGACCGCGCCCATGAAGGCCGCCAGCATGGTCAGCTGGCCGGCTTCCACCTTGCTCACGCCGAACTGGTCGTGGAAGTAGCTGGGCAGGAACGTCGCCAAGCCGATGAAGCCGCCAAACGTGACGGCGTAGATCAGGCTGAAGGCCCAGCCGTCCTTTTCGAACAGGCAGGCGACGTGGTCGCGCAGGCTGGCGTGGGCGTCGACGTCGTCCGGCTCGCGCGCGAACACAACCATCACCACCATGGGCACCAGGATGCCGATGGCCGCAAAGCCATACACCGCCTGCCAGCCGTAGGCCTGGGCCAGCGGGGGCGCCAGCAGCGCGGCCACGGCCGTGCCGATGTTGCCCGCGCCGACCAGGCCCATGGCCAGCCCCTTGTAGCGCGGCGGGAACGAGCCGGATCCCAGCGACAGCGCCACGCCGAAGCTGGCGCCCGCGATGCCCAGCAGCACGCCCATGGCCAGCAGGTCGCCAAACGAGTCGACGGCGAAGTAGCCGTACAGCATGGCCAGCACGATGCCCACCATCTCGACCAGGGTGGCGTTCTTGCGCCCGATGTACTGGGCCAGCAGGCCCAGCGGGAAGCGCATCAGCGAGCCCGCGACGATGGGAATGGACAGCATCAGGCCCTTCTGGGCCGGTGTCAGCTCGAAGTGCTCGCTGAGGAACGGCGCCATCGCGCCGTTGATGACCCAGATCCCGCACGAGCAGGCGAAGTAGAAGAAGGCAGCGCCCAGCGTGGGCGCGTGTCCTGACTGCAGGAAGGTGCGAAAGCCCGACATCGATGGATCTCCATGCTCAAGGGGAAACGGCGTGTGGCCTGGGCTTGAGGGGCCCGGCCTGACGCCAAGGGGAAAAGAGGGCAGGCCGTCAGGCTGTGGGAAGCGCCGCCGCCATCTGCGGTGCGGGCGCGGGCTGCACCAGGCCGAACTCGCGCAGCGCGGGCAGGAAGTTCTCGTTCTCGTGCCCGCCGCGCGTGAGCTTGACCAGCGCAAAGCGCTGCAGCGCATCCAGCTGGTGCCACCGCCGGGGGCCGTCCAGGGGCTGGTGCAGGGCCTGCGCTTGGGTGGCGACCACCTCGGGCAGGCGCTCGGTCTGCGCCCATGCCGGGTCGGGCGGCAGCGCCAGCGTGACCACCGGCTCGCCCACGTCCGCGATGGCGCTGGCGAGAAAGGCGCGGTAGCGTTCGAGCTCATCGGGCTGCGCCACGCCCATGGACGCCAGCCGGCTGCGGGTGCCCAGGCTGAAGCGGCTCCAGGCGCGCAACGAGAGCTTGATGCCGCAGGCATCCAGCTTGAAGCGGACCACCATGGGCACGCAGCGCAGCGTGTTCACGAACGCTGCCTCAAAGTCAAAGTAAGTGGGGGTCATGGGCCACGCTCCTTCGGTGGGCGGCTGGCGCGGATCGCGCCGTTCAGCCGCCTGCACACGCAAAAACGTCCGCACCTTCGGGGCCTTCGCGGTTGAGGCGAGGGGTCGAATGTGCGGACGCCGTTGTCCTGCTGAGCGCGCCCCGGATCGGTTCGCGTCAGCGAGCCAGCCGAGCTGGACTGCGCAGGTTCACGCAAAACCCATGCCAGCGTTGACGGGTGCGGGTGGCCCGTGGCGTGCGTCAAATCGGGGTGCGCGGCCGCGTGTCACGCACCAGCGTGCGGCTGCATGGGGGATGCGCGGGACCAGCTTGGTGCACGGTGGTGCGCGCCTGGTGCGGGTCCGGGTCAAAGGCCGGGCGCTGGCGTCCCGACGATTGCCGCGCACCGCCTGCGGCTTCAGCCTGGCGGAACCGGACATGGCAATGTGCCGGGCGCGCTCGGCTTCCAGCGTTCGCGGAGGGCGGGTGCGTGACGCTTGCCGCGCGTGTTCGGCCGCCGCGGTGGGGCGGCTTGACCCAGCCCATGGGCGGCTTGTTGCGACAGGTCACGGGTGGCCGAGACCACCATGGCGCCGCACATCGCGGCAACGGTCGCACGGGGCCGCAGGGGCAAGGCGAGCGCCGCGCCAGGGCGCCTCAGATGCGGCGCGTGGGCTTGCCCAGTGGGTGGCTGGCCAGGGGCTCGAGGGCCCAGGCCTGCATTTCGTCGTCGCGCACGCGCTGCCGGCGGGCATCGATGCGCTTGGCGGCCACGCGGGCCACGCATTCGAGCTTCTGCAGGTCGCGCTCGGTCAGGGTCTCATCGCCTTCGTGGCTGAAGCAGCACAGCGTGCCGTAGGTGCGTCCGTCGCCCAGCACGATGGGGGCGCTGAGGTGGGCCCCGACGCGGAAGGGCGTGGGCGGCAGCTGCGGAAAGGCCGGGTGCACGGCGGCGTCGTGCACCAGCTGCGGCAGCTTGCCCTCGAGCACGCACTGGCAAAACGACTCTTCCAGCGACGAGCCACCGCCGGTGGCGATGACCTCGCAGCCGGGTTTGGTGTCCACGTGCTTGAACATGCGCTGGCCGTCGCGGATCTCGGAGAAGAAGATCACGTCCATGCTCAGGTGCTCGCGCAGGTCGTGCAAGACCTCGCGCACGGTGTCGTCGATCAGCTTGTCGCTGGAGGAGGCGGTGGCGATGAGCAGCTCGCTCACCGTCACTTCCAGGGCTTCAGGCGGGTAATCCCACAGGTGCAGGCTCATGGTCCAAACAAAGTAATCCTTTGGAGTGTATTTTTGCACCGACCCGGGTGGCGCACCGCCTTGGGGTTTTGGCTCAGGCGCATGGCAACGAGGATCGCCGCGCCGGACCCGATCCGGGCCGCAGGCCGGAGGGCCTGCGGCGAGCATCCCACGCGAGCGTGGGTTGGTCTGGGTCCTGCCACTGGGGTATCGGATGTTTCCGATTGAAAGGCAATCGCTGCGCTTCAATACTGCCAGCAAGTATCGCGGTGCACTGCCGGATCGAGCCGCGCCGGGCGCCATCGGGCCGGTGACGCAATCAGGTGTCTGCTCCAGCGCACTGCGTCGATGGGCCAGCTGTTGCGGCTGCGCAGCCTGCTGAGCCTGGCCCCGCGAACCCGCTCAGTCCAGCGCGCGGACCTGGCCCGCCTGCAGCACATGCCGCGTGCCGGTGGCCGGGCAGCGCGCCTCGCCCTCGCCGGTCAGCGGCAGGTCCAGGCGCTCGCCGTGCCGGCTCATCCAGCCGATCTGCCGGGCCGGCACACCCACCATCAGCGCGTGCGCGGGCACGTCCTGGGTGACCACGGCCCCGGCACCGATGAAGGCGTATTCGCCCACGGTGGCCCCGCAGACCAGGGTGCAGTTCGCCCCCAGGGTCGCACCCCGCTTGACGTGCGTGCGGCGGTACTCGTCCTTCTTCACCACGCCGGCGCGCGGGTTGACGACGTTGGTGAACACCATGCTGGGGCCGCAGAACACCTCGTCGTCCAGCGTCACGGCGTCGTAGATGCTGACGTTGTTCTGCACCTTCACGCCGTGGCCCAGCACCACGTCGTTGCCCACGAACACCCCCTGGCCGAGCGAGCAGCGCTCACCGATGCGCGCGCCGCCGCACACGTGCACCCAGTGCCAGATGCGCGTGCCGACGCCAAGCTGGGCGCCTTCGTCGACGATGGCTGTGGGGTGAATGTGAGCGGAGGAGGTGTTCATAGCAGGGATGGGGAGGCAGGAGGACGGGCGAGCCGAGACTTTGATTGTTCCTCATGCGCGCGGCACGCAGCCTGCGAGTGGTCTGCCGACGATTGGCACGGTGAGCGAAGCGTGGCCAAGGGCCTTTGCTAAGCTCGTCGTCATCCACGGGCTGCGTGTCTTCGCGCATCCCTACATCCATGTATTCAGGGAGCCAGCCGCATGCACATCCGCATTCACACCGTCAAGATCGCGTTGTTGGGGCTTGCCCTGGGGTTAAGTGCATGTGGCGGCGGCGATGCCACGCCTGACCCGTCCCCTGAGCCTGGCCACGCGCCGCTGGCGGTGGACAAACGGTTCGGCGAGCAAGGCAGCGTGAAGCTCACGCTGGCCCCGCATGGCGGCAGCGTGAGCCGCGTGCTGGAGCTGCCCGACGGCAAGCTGATGCTGTTGGGTCACCGTCAGCTGAACACAAACTTGGCCGACACGCCGGGGCCCTACAACCGTCGCCGCCCCGCCACGCAGTTGTTTGCGCAACGCTTGCTGGCCGACGGGCAGCTTGACACCAGCTTCGGGGATCAGGGCATGGCGGTGTGGCAGGTGGCAGGCGCAGACGTCATCGACGATGCCATTGCGCTGAGCGACGGCACGGTGGCGCTGGTGGCGCTCGTGTCCCGCTCCTGCTTCTTCGTGCCCACCCCCTATGGTTGCGTCGTCGACCTGGAAAACCAGACAGGGGAGTACCGCGTGCCGCACCTGCAGCGCCTGCTGGCGGATGGCCGCATCGACCGCTCGGCTGCAGCGTCGGGGGCGGTGAGGCTGTCCGGCTCGACCAGCCGACTCACCGAGGCCAATGGCCAGGTGCTGGCGCTTAGCACCGCCTCTTACGCGCGCGGCGGGCTGTTCAGCTGGGTGCTGTCGCGCCATGCCTTCAACGGCCAGGTGGACGCTGGTTTTGGCCAGAACGGTGCGGTGGTCTCGCGCTGCGAAACCGACGGTGCCGCCGTGCGCGCCGATGGTGACCGCGGCATCTGGGTGGTGGGTGCGCGCGTTTCGGTGAGCTACGTCGAGCCGCCGGCTGAGGTGGGGCTGTGCTTGGAGCGCCTGACCGCTGACGGCGGACCGCATGCTCGCATGCCGCAACCGCTGCAGGTGCCCATGGGCCTGAACCTCAGCGTTGGCGATGTGCGGGTGTTGTCCGATGGACGCGTGCTGGTGGCCGGCACGGGCCGTGACGACACGCGCGCCCTGGCGTATGCCGTGTCCGTCAGCCCCGATGGCCAGCCTACCAACGGCTTTGGCCAGCAAGGCGTGGCGACGTTTGCCGCGTCGTCGGCGAACGCCACCGGCGGGAACTACAGCGCGTCGGCGTTCATTGGCGAGGCCGGTGACGTGCTGTACACAGGGCGCTACGCATGGCAGGGCGACGGTGCGCAGCTCACCAAGCCGCTTGGCCTGCGGTTCACGGCCCAGGGCCAGCTGAACATGGCCTGGGGTGGCGATGGCCTGATGACCGAGCCCTTGCTGGCGTCCGGTGGGGGTGCGTTGGTCCTCCGGGACTCGCACCAGCGCTGGCTGGTGCAGGCCAGCGATGGCGCTGCGGAGGATGCGCCGTCGGTGGTCACGCTGACGCGGTTACACGGGGACAGCCGCTGAGGCCGACTGCGCGGGGACGCATCAGGTGGCTGACGCGCGCCCTTTGCACGGTTTGTGCGCCGTATAAGCTGTTTGGCAATCCGCCCGACGACTTGCTCAAAACCATGGTTCAGGGTCTTCCGTGCAAGCCAGGTGTTTGATGGATCACGACCTGGGACATATACCTGTTTTTGATAGTTTTTGATCGGAAGTAGGGAGATACTTCACCTTTTCATCAGATCGCGTGCTCGCGCCGCAGATAGCCCTCCAGCCACAGGCTGTAGCGCGCCAGGCCAAAGCACAGCACCCAGTAGATCAGTGCGATGAAGAGGTAGGCCTCGAGGTAGAAGGGCCGCCAGACCGGGTCGCCGCCCAGCGCCAGGCTCAGGGCACCCGTCAGCTCGAACAGGCCGACCACGGTGACCAGCGAGGTGTCCTTCAAGGCCCCCAGCACGTTGTTGGTCAGCGCCGGCACCACCATGCGCAGGGCCTGCGGCAGCACGATGTGACGCTGCACGCCCCAGCGGGTGAAGCCGAGCGCGCGGGCCGCGTCGACCTGGCCGCCCGGCACGGCCTGCAGGCCGCCGCGGATCACCTCGGCCAGGTAGGCCGCGATGAACAGCGACAGGCCGACGATCACGCGCAGCAGCACATCCGGTTGGGCACCCACAGGCCACAGCAGCGGCAGCAAAAAAGTCGCCATGAACAGCACCGAGATCAGCGGCACGCCGCGCACCAGCTCGATGTAGCTGGCGCACAGCGTGCGCACCACCGGCCAGTCGGAACGCCGCCCCAAGGCCAGCGCCAGGCCAAGCGGAAACGCCAGCGCCACGCCGAGCACGGCCAGCACGATGGTCAGCGGCAGGCCGCCCCACTGGCCTGTGGGCACATGGGGCAGCCCCAGGCCGCCGCCCATCAGCAGGCCAGCCGTCAGCAGCACGGCCAGCCACAGCGGTGCCAGCCACCAGCGCCAGACCCGCGGCCAGGCGCTGCCCAGGGTCATGGCCATCAGCAGCAGGCCGGCCACGGCGGGTCGCCACTGGGCCTCGAACGGGTAGCGGCCAAACAGCAGCGGCCGCCACTTCTCGGCCACCACGCCCCAGCAGGCGCCTTCGCGGTGCGCGCGGCAGGTGGCGGCGTCGGGCGCCCAGGTGGCCTGCAGCACGGCCCAGGGCAGCAGGTGCGCCAGGGCCCAGGCGGCCAGGGCCAGCACGACCAGGCTGAAGGCCGCGCGCCACGGCGAGCCCCACAGGTCCTGGGCCCAGGTTCGGGGAGCACGCATGGGCATCATGACCAGCCTCGCAGCGCCACGCGGCGGTTGTAGGTGTTCATCAGGGCGGCAATCGCGAGCGACAGCGCCAGGTACACCGCCATGACGATGGCGATGCACTCGAACGCGCGGCCGGTGTTGCCGATGGTCATGTTGGCCACCGAGACCAGCTCCGGGTAGCCCACGGCCACGGCCAGCGACGAGTTCTTGGTCAGGCTCAGCAGCTGGTTGGTCAGCGCCGGCACGATGACGCGCTGCGCCTGCGGCAGCACGACCAGGCGCATCTCCTGCCCGGGCTGAAGGCCCAGGGCCCGCGCGGCCAGCCATTGGCCCTCGGGCACGGCCTGGATGCCGGCGCGCACGATTTCGGCCACGAAGGCGGCCGAGTACAGCGCCAGCGCGGTGACGATGGCCACGTACTCGGGGCTGAGCGCGGCGCCGCCCGTGACGCCGAAGGTGCCCGGCTCGGGCCATTCGACGAACCAGCCCGCCTCGCCCTGGGCCGGCCAGGGCATGCTCAGGCCGGCCTTGCTGAGCCACACCCCGGGCAGCAGGTGCAGGGGTTCGGTGGGGTCGGGCAGCAGGGCGCCGATGGCAAACGCCACCATCAGCAGCTGCAGCAGCAGCGGCACGTTGCGCACCAGGTGGATGTAGCCCCCGCACAGGCCGCTGACCAGGCGGTGCGGCACCAGCCGGCCCACGCCCAGCAGCACGCCCAGCACCACGGCGACGATGGCCGCGGGCACGGCCGCGCGCACGGTGTTGCCCACACCGGTCAAAAAGGCGCGCCAGAACGGCTGCTCGGGCGAGTAGGACGGCCAGCCTTCGCTGATCGGGATGCCGGCCGCATCGCCGAGGAAGTCGAAGCCCGAGCGCACGCCGCGTGCGCGCAGCACGTCGAGCGCGTGCTGCACCGCCCACCAGACCAGCCCCACCAGCGCCAGGATGAGCACGACCTGCAGCACCAGGGCGATGCGCGACGACGTTGCGCCGCGGGCGGGCGGCGGCGCAGCGGGTGGGGGCGAGGGGTGGGTCATGGTCTGGTCAGGGTATGCGGTGATTGCCGTTTATTTCGCATCAACAATTGCTTGATACTGGTCATGTCGGAGTGTGGCGCATGGCCGTGGCGCAGGGGATGGGCGCTTGCAGGGGCGTTCATTCGCTGCGGTTCGGGTTGGCCCTCCATCACTGCCTGCCTCGATGGGCCGTGCGGCGCTCGCGGTGCTCGGCCGGAGACGGCTGCATGCCCGAGCACCGCGTTGGCGGCTGGCCTCGATGAAGGGTTGCGCCACCTGTCGCGCCGCCAGCGATGGCCAAGCTGACCCGCCGCGACGCGCAGGTGCCAGACATCGGGTGTCCACGGATTGGCCCCCCGGCTGTCTGTTGGTTGGCCCCCAGCACGGCCCTGAGCCCCCGACGCCTGCACAACCCGGCACCTTCGTCACCGCACATCCAGGCCGGGTGAACCCGTGGCGCCGCCCGACGTCCAGACCAAGGCGTGGGTGGCGAAGGCGTCGCGGCACACAACGCCCTGAGCGATGAACGCCGCAGCCGCGGTGAGCATCCCTTGCACGGGCCGAGCTGACGCAGCGCGGCGCGTCGAACGCCGTCAGGGCGTTGGCACGGCCTGCCAACGCCTGCAGGGTCTGGCCCATGCGGTCACCCGCCTCACTTCACCGGCAGCGCGTACAGCAGGCCGCCCTTGTTCCACAGGCGGTTGTTGCCGCGTGGCAGCTTCAGCACCGAGTTCGGGCCGACGTTGCGCTCGAAGACCTCGCCGTAGTTGCCCACGGCCTTGATGGCGTGGTAGGACCAGTCCTTGCTCAGGCCCAACAGCTTGCCCAGGTCATCGCCCGTGCCCAGCAGGCGCTGCTGGGCGGGGTCTTTGCTGCTGCCGCGCAGCTGGTCGATGTTGGCCTGCGTGATGCCGACTTCCTCGGCCTCGATCAGCGCATTGGGCACCCACTTGACGATGGCGAACCAGTCGTCGTCGCCGCGGCGCACGAAGGGCGCCAGCGGCTCTTTCGAGATCAGCTCGGGCAGGATCAGGTAGTCGTCGGGGTTGGGCGCTTCCTTGTTGCGCAGGCCCGCCAGGGCCGACACATCGGTCGTGAAGGCCTGGCAGCGGCCCGAGAAGAAGGCCTTGAACGAGGCCTCGAAGCTCTCGAACACCACCGTCTTGACGGGGATGCCCTGGGCGCGGAAGTAGTCGGTCGCGTTCTTCTCGTTCGTCGTGCCCGACTGCGTGCAGATGGTGGCGCCCTTGAGCTGCTTGGCGCTGCTCACCTTCAGCTTCTTGGGCACCAGAAAGCCCTGGCCGTCGTAGTAGTTGATGGTGGTGGCGTGCAGGCCCAGCGACGCATCGCGCGTGAGGTTGGCCGTCGTGTTGCGTGCCAGTACATCCACCTCGCCGGCCTGCAGGGCCGAGAAGCGCTGCTGGGAGTTGAGCGGCACGAACTCGACCTTGTTGCCATCGCCCAGCACGGCCGCGGCGATGGCGCGGCAGGTGTCCACGTCCAGGCCGGTCCACTTGCCTTGCGTGTCGGGGGCCGAGAAGCCGGCCACGCCATTGGTCACACCGCATTTGACGGTGCCGCGTTTCTTCACGGCGTCCAGCGTGGCGCCGGCGTGGGCCGAGGTGGCGGCCATCAGGCTCAAGGTGGCGGCCACCAGCGTGGCGCCCAGAGTGGGAAGGGGCAGGGAGGACATCGTGAAGCTCCTGATCAGGCGGATGAAGTCCTGGGCCAGGGTCCTGGGGGATCGTTCGGCAGCACCGGGTGGCAGGGCGCGCCGGCCGGCTCCGGCGGATCGGGAGCCGTGGCGCTGGCGTGCCGCTCACGCGCTGCAGAGGGTCCGGCAGGTCAGGCCGCAGTGCAAAGCCTGGGGATGGTAACTGGGTGGGCGGACGTTTTCGTTATGAGCTTATGCCGTGCGCGCCATGCCCCGGGGAGCGCTGGGGGCGCCGGAACGCCCTTGGCGGCAGGATGGCGCCGGCGTTTCGTGTAGAACCGCAGGCCATGAATGCAACGAGTACCTCTACCCTGGCGCAGCGCCTGCAGGCCTTGCGTGTGCGCATGGACCTGGCCGCGCAGCGCGCCGGCCGCGACCCCCTGTCCGTGCAGCTGCTGGCCGTGAGCAAGACCTTCGACGCCGACGCCATCCGCGAGGCCCACGCGCTGGGCCTGACGCACTTTGCCGAGAACAAGGCGCAGGAGTTGCGCGAGAAGGCGGCGCAACTGGCCGACCTGGGCGACATCGTGTGGGTGATGATCGGTCACCTGCAGACCAACAAGGCCAAGGAGGTGGCGCGCGTGGCGCACGAAATCCAGAGCCTGGACCGGTGGGAGTTGGCCGAGGCGCTGCACAAGCGGCTGACGCTGGAGGGGCGCACCCTGCGCGCGCTGGTGCAGGTCAAGACCGCGAACGAAGAGAGCAAATTCGGTCTGGCGCCCGAGCGCCTGCACGACTTCGTCGCCCGCGTGCAGGCCGAATGCCCCACGCTGCAGCTGCAGGGCCTGATGACCCTGGCCGACCACACCGACGACCCGGCCGTGGTGCGCGGCTGCTTTGCTCAGCTTGCACGCCTGCGCGAAGGCCTGCTGGGGGCCGGGTTCGCGAGCATGACGCGCCTGTCCATGGGCATGAGCGGTGATTTCGAGCTCGCGATTGCCGAAGGTGCGACCGACGTGCGCGTGGGCTCGGCGCTGTTCGGTGCCCGCGATTACGCTTGAAGTGTGTGATGAAGTATGCGGCAAGCTGCGTTTGTTGAATAACGAGAACGGCTGCATACCCCATTTTGAGCCTGCGTGAGGACCACCGCTGGCGGGATGAGGGCTTCCATCACGCCGGCCACCGCATGTCGTCTCGCCCTTGGCCACGAGCGCGTCGCCGTCCCATGCCGTGCGGCCCGAACCGATTTAGCACCGCTGCAGCGAGGCCGCGACCTGCAGGCCGGGTCGAGGTCCACGCCCGCGGCCACGCAGCGGGCGTTGGCCATGGTGTCGGTTCATGGAGCGGGCTGACGCCGGGCATCCCGATCAACACGCTGGCTCAACACGCAGCGGCAGCGCTCTCGGCTGGGGCCTGGCGGGCTTGCATCGGGAATCAGGCGCAGACGCCAGGTCCCCGAGCCCAGCGCCTGAAACACGGCCCGAGAAGCCGTGGCGTGGTGGTGGAGGGCGCGCAGGCCGAAGCTGACGCCTTGGCGCCTGTCGTGCGGGGGCAAACCGACTAGATTGCAGTCGGCCCAGGGGCGGTGCTGGTGCCAGCGCATGGCGTGGCAGTCAGGCCGCCGGATCGCCGGACCTGATGGGTTTGCGCGGTGCCCGCGCTGGCCGCCTGCCAGCGGCAAGCCGCCCCTTTTGTTTCATCACCCCAGGAGACCCATCCATGATCAGCGTCGTTGCCGTCATCACCGCCAAGCCCGGCCTGCGTGCCCAAGTGCTCGAAGCCTTCAACGCCAACCGCCCGGCCGTGCTGGCCGAAGACGGTTGCATCGAGTACCAGGCCGCCGTCGATGCCTCGGCTTTCCCGCCGTCGCGCGGCAGCTTCGGCGAAGACACCTTCGTCGTGCTCGAGCGCTGGGCCAGCCCTGCGGCGCTCAAGGCCCACGGCGCCTCGGCCCACATGGCCGAGTACAGCGCCAAGACCAAGGAGCTGGTGGCCAGCCGCGTCATCCACATCCTGGAAGCCGTTTGATGCCATGGCAGTATGCATGTTCTGCCGTTCAGCATGAAACAGAAGCACATGCATACTCCGCCAGTTTGATGGCGAACATGCCCTGCGCCTGATCCGCCATCGGGCGTGACGCGGCCAGGCCAGACCGCAGGCGCTTTGGCGTTCCCAGTCGCCCGCGTGGCGCCGGGGGCAGAGGTCGGCGCATGAAGCAGGCGCCTGCACGGTTGATGTGCCGGCGCCTGAGCGGCGGGCCGGGCCGGCGCACAATCGCGGCCATGTCTTCGCTCACCTCCGCGCCTCGCGTGCGCATTCGCTCCGCCGTGCCGGCCGATGCCCCGGCCATTGCCGAGATCTACAACGACGCCGTGCGCCACACCACGGCGATCTGGAACGACGTGACCGTCGACGCCGTGAACCGCGAGGCTTGGCTGGCCCAGCGTCAGGCCGGCGGCTTTCCGGTGCTGGTGGCCGTGGCGGACGATGAGCGCAGCGCCCTGGGGTATGCCTCGTACGGGCCTTGGCGCAATTTCGACGGCTACCGGTACACGGTGGAAAATTCGGTCTATGTGCACCCGGATGCGCGCCGTCTCGGGGTGGCGCGCGCGCTCATGGCGGCCCTGATCCAGCGCGCCCGCGACGACGGCCTGCACACCATGGTGGCCGCCATCGAGGCCGGCAACCAGGCCTCGATCGCGCTGCATCAAGACTTCGGGTTCGTCGAAACCGCCCGCATGCCCGAGGTGGGCTGCAAGTTTGGCCGCTGGCTGGACCTGGTGTTCCTGCAGCTGCGGCTGCAGGACTTCGAGCCGCGCTGACAGCAGGCCTGTCCGGTCCTGTCAGAAGAGACACGGCCCAAAAGGGTTCGGCCAAAAAAAGCCCGCCCGAAGTGGCTGGGCCGGCAAGGGCTTGGCCAGACGGCTCCACCTTCGTCAGGACTGGCGCGGCCAGAAGCCGTTCGAAGGGCACCCTTCTCACCCTCTGTGTGGCAGACACTGCGAGGCCTCGTCGCGCGCGAACTGCACGGGCGACGAGGTGCGCGCCTCCACGCCCGTCAACACGGCGTCGCTGCGGTCAAAGCCTTTGATCTTCTTGCCAGCGCGGCCCGAGCGGGTTGGCTCCAGGCATGGGCTGACGCAAGACGGGGACGTGGGGCATGCGCATCGGCCACGGGCTGGACGAACGCTGGGGCCGCAGGCCTGATGTGGGCCGTCCGCTCCCACCCTCACAGCGCGCTCCATGCGTCCGTCCGTTCGGCGTGGCGGGTTCAGAACGTGCGGGCGACGCACCAGCGGATCGCCTCGTCGCGGAACTCGCGGCCCAGGGGCGTCAGGCTGTCGCCCTGGGCGTTGGCGCGCCACACCACGCCCAACTCGTGCTGCCATTGAAAGTCGGGCCCATCCAGCGCCACCAGGCCGTGCCCCTGCGCCTGGCGCAGCATGCTGAGGGTGGCCAGGCCCAGCAGGTCGCTGTGGCGCAACAGGCTGGCAAAGCTGGCCGGCGAGGCGTTGCTCTCCACCGCCACCCGGGCCTCGGGCAGGCTCTGGGCGCGCAGTTTGGCATCCAGCCACTGGCGCAGGAACAGGTCGGCCGTGGGCAGGGCCCAGCGTTCACCGGCCAGATCGGCCAGGCTGCGCAGGCTGGCCAGGCGCGGGTGGTCGGCGCTGGCCACCAGGCACATGGCCAACGGCCCCAGCGACTGCTGCGCCATGCCCTGGGGCAGGACATCGGGCAGTGCGAGGAAGGCCAGGTCCAGCTCACCCGTGGCCAGGCGGTCGAGCAAGGGCGCGCTGAGCTGGCTGTCGAAGCGGAACCGCGCCATGGGCCGGGTGGGCAGGAAGCGCGCGATGAGTGGCGACAGCAGGGTGTGCGTGAGCGCGGGCAGCACGCCGATGCGCAATTGGCCGGTTACCGCGGCGCGCTGTTCGGCCATGCTGGCCTGCAGCGCCTGGCAGTCCAGCAGCACGGTCTGGGCATGGGCCAGCAGGCGCCGACCCGCGGCCGTGGGCGTGACCCCGCGCGGCGCACGCGCCAACAGCGGCAGGCCAAACTCGGCTTCGAGCCGGCCCATGGCCTTGGACAGGGCCGATTGCGTGCTGCCCAGGGCCCGGGCGGCTGCCGAGAGTTGGCCATGCTCGCAAATCGCGACCAGGCAGTGCAGATCATCCAGGCGCATGGGCAGGGCGGTGATTGGGGCGAGTGGCGCCGCGAGGTCTGCGGTATTCCACTGAGGAATGCCTGGGCGCCGAAATGGCATGCATTATCGGCGCCGCACTTTCTAGACTGTGTGCACATCGGCGACGCGTGCGCCCCGGACTTTTTCCTCTGGTTCGGGCACGCGCGTGGCCTGGCTGTTCGCTTAGCGCCCAGGCCGGCCGCGATTCAGTCACCCGCACAACAACGCTTTGGAGACACACCATGACGCGCTTCCCCATCCTGTTTCGCCCATCCCGCAGTCCGGGGGGCCGCGCGCTGCGGCCTGCCCCTGACCGAGGCCTGCCACGCGCACGCCGGCCGGTGCTGGCGGGTCTGGCCGTGGCGCTGGGCCTGTTCGGCAGCGGCGCCTGGGCCCAGGCTGCGCCGGGCAAGGTCGACGGTTTTCCCAACAAGCCCATCACCCTGGTCGTGCCGTCGACGGCGGGCAACGTGAACGACGCCGTGGCGCGCATCCTGGGGCAGGAGCTGCAGGCGGCCTGGGGCCAACCGGTCATCGTCGAGAACCGCCCGGGCGCCGGCGCGGTGACGGGCACCAAGGTCGTGCTGGGTGCACCCAAGGACGGGCACACGCTGCTGCTCACCTTCACCGCCCACGTGCAAAACCCGTCGCTGATCAAGAACACGGGCTACGACCCCGTGAAGGACTTCGCCGCCGTCAGCGAGGTGGCGCTGTCCAGCGTCATGCTGGTGGCACACCCGCAGTTCGAAGCCAAGACCGTGGCCGACATCGTCAAGCTGGCGAAGGCCAAGCCCGGCGAGCTGGCCTACGGCTCGTACGGCACGGGCACCACGGGCCACATCCTGGGCGAGCAGTTCAAGCGCGCCGCTGGGCTGGACCTGATGCACGTGGCCTACAAGGGCGGGGCGCCGCTGGTCAACGACCTGGCGGCCGGCCACGTCAAGTTCGGCTGGGCCCCGGTGGGCACGGCCATTGCGCTGGTGAAGGCCGGCAAGCTGCGCCCGGTGGCGTTTGCGGGCGAGAAACGCTCGGCCCTGCTGCCCGAGGTGCCGACCCTGGCTGAGGCCGGCTACAAGGGTTTCGAGCCCGACGCCTGGATGGGCCTGCTGGCACCCGCCGGCGTGCCGGCCGAACGCATCAACGCCTTGTCGGCGCAGATCCAGCGCATCGTGCACAAGCCCGAAGTCGCCCAGCGCATGCGCGAGCTGAACCTGGTGCCCGTGGGCAGCACCGCGCCCGCGTTCCAGGCCAAGCTGGCGTCGGACCTGGCGCACTGGACCGGCCTGATCCGCGAGCTGAACATCACGGCCGAGTGACCGGGCGGTGGCCTGCTCGGGCGCGTGTTGGCGCGTCCGGGCTGGCCGTCTGCCGCATCCGCCTGCATCGCGGGGCCATCCGCGCATGACATGGGCAGCCGTCCGCGATGTCGTGGCGGTGACCGGACAGCCACCTGCACCCAAGGTCCCTCCATGCTCGGCATCCCCATGCGCCACGCATGCACACGCCAGACGCTGACAAACGCCGGGGTCCACGGTGGGTGCCGGTTGGCGGATGCCGGTGCACGGGCTTGACGCGACCCGAGTATCTTCACCTTGGCGTCAGTCCGGCATCGGCCAAGGCGGCATACTTCAGTTCGTTCAACCCTTCTCAGCCCGCGGCTCCTGCTCGGGCGCCTCTCCTGAATCCCTTCGCCATGACTGTTGCCCAAGCCCCGCTGTTCCCCGCCGTGTCCGACGCCGTGGCCGTGCCCACGGCCTGGCCGCCTGCGGCCCGCCTGGCCACTTCGGCCGATGCGCACACCTTCGAGGGCGTGCTGTGCGAGCAGTGGTGCGATTGGCAGGACCTGCAGGTCAAGACCTTGGCCCGCCCGCCGCTGCAGCCCGGCCAGGTGCGCCTGGCCATGCACCACGCGGGCATCGGCTTCGCGCTCAAGCTGTTCGTCTCGGGCAAGTACCAGCGCAAGCCGCCGCTGCCCTTCACGCCGGCCACCGAAGGCTCGGGCGTGGTCATCGAAGTGGGCGAGGGCGTGACCGGCCTGCAGGTGGGCCAGCGTGTGGCGGCCGCGCTGGACTGGGGCGGCCTGGCGCAAGAGGCCGTGGTGACAGCCGAAACCGTGTACCCCGTGCCCGATGAGCTGCCGCTGGGCCTGGCGGCGGCCCTGCCGCTGACCTATGGCACGACCTGGGCGGCGTTCGAGTGGCGCGCCAAGCTGCAGCCCGGCGAGGTGCTGCTGGTGCACGGCGCCAGCGGGGCGCTGGGCATGGCCGCGGTGCAGATCGGCCGCTTCATGGGTGCCACCGTCATCGCCACCGCGAGCACGCCCGAAAAGCGCGCCGCTGCGCTGGCCAACGGGGCCCACCACGTGCTGGGCAGCGAGGCCGAGGCCCTGTCCAGCGAGGTCAAGCGGCTGACCGGCGGACGCGGGGTGGACGTGGTGTTCGACCCCGTGGGCGGCGCCCTGTTCGATGCCTCGCTGCGCTGCACCGCGCCCGAGGGCCGCATGCTCAGCATCGGCTTCGCGAGCGGCACCATTCCCCAGGTGGCGACCAACCTGCTGCTGGTCAAAAACATCTCGGTCATCGGTTTCAACTACGGCCTCTACATCGGCTGGGGGCTGAGCGACGAGCGCCGCCGCCATGCGGCCACCGTGCAGGCGCTGATGGCCAGGCTGTTTGCCGCCGTGGGCCAGGGCGCGGTGGCGCGGCCTTTGACCCAGCACGTGCCGTTCGCACAGTGGCGCGAGGGCGTGGCCACGACCATGACGCGTCAGGCCGTGGGCAAGGTCATCATCGACCTGGTGTGAGCCGTGGGCGGGGCGCGATGGTGCGCGGAGCGCCAGCCGCCGCGCGGATGCCGGATGGCTGAGTGGACGCCGGCTGACTGATGCAGGCGCCCGGCGCGCCTCCGCAGGCGTGACCTGCCGCAGGCAGCCGGAGTACCGGATGCTGCCGATGCAGAGGAAACGAGATTTTGCGGATACTGCTCAAGCAGTGACACAGCGCTTGGCCAGGGCGCAGCAGGTGCTGGTTGCCCAAGCCCGCTTCAGCTCACAACAGCTCGGCCTGCAGCGTGATCTCGGGCACGCTGGCCAGCGCCTTGGACAAGGGGCAGTTTTGCTTGGCGCCGTTGGCCAGGGCCTGAAACTGCTCGGCCGACAGCCCGGGCACCTTGGCCTTGAGCGTGAGCTGGATGCGGTCGATGACGAAGCCGTCGCCATCCTTGGCCAGGCGGACGTCGGCGTGGGTGTCCACGGTCTCGGTGTCGAAGCCAGCCGCCTTGGCCGCGAACGAAAAGGCCATGGTCAGGCAAGCCGCGTGCGCGGCGCCCAGCAGCTCCTCGGGGTTGGTGCCGAGCTTGTCGTCGCCAAAGCGCGTGGCAAAGCCATACGGCGCCTTGTCGAGCTGCCCGGTTTCGGTGCTGATCTCGCCGCGGCCGTCCTTGCCGGCGCCCGTCCAGTGCACAGAGGCGTGTTTGCCCATGGGGATCTCCTTGAGGGTGGTGCAATCCGCCATGACACCACAACGGTGGGTGCGGGCGTGTAGGAGGGCATGCGCAATGGCCGGCCCGGCACGCCACCGGAACGCACCTGGCTCAGCGCGGCACCACGAGATCACGGGCACAGCACAGGCAGGGGGCGGGCACAGGACCGAGCACGTCTGCAGATGGTGGCCCTTCTGCGCTGTGGCATGACCGCGGGAGCGCAGACCGTGAGGCGGACTGCTTGTTGGCTGGCGGGAGTATGGGTGTATTGACGTTTGATGTTGAACGACAAAGGAATCATACTCATGGCCAAGTCGCATGACCACCAGCGGTACGCTGATGCAGCAGCTCAACCGCTGCGCGATGGCGCTTGCACCGCTTTGAACCCGACACGTTGAACTGTGCCCGTGGTTCGTGCCAGGGTGTTCTGGTGCCGAGCCGCATTCGCCAGGGCAACGATGAGCCCGACCCGCGGCATGCGGGCCTCGTCAGCCCGCGCCAGCGCCGGCCGCATGCTGGGCGGCGCGCAACCCGCAGACGATGGCGCGACGGCTCAGGCGGGGCTGCGAACGTGCCGCACGAAGCGGTGGCGCAGGGCGGGCGGCTGGCTCTTGTGGCTGGTTTGCCAGTCGCCGGTCTCGGTGTGCACGGCGGGGGTGCGCCAGGCGCTGAGGTCCGGCGCGCGCGTGTCGCCGGCGACGTTCAGGTCGATCTCGGTGACCTGCACCTCGTCGGCGAGCGGCAGGGCCAGCGTGTACAGCTCGCCACCGCCGATGACCCAGACCTGGGGCGTGTCGGCGCACTGCTGCAGCGCCTGCTCCAGCGAATGGGCGACTTCGGCGCCGGGCGCCTGCCAGTCCGGCTGGCGGGTGATGACCACGTTGCGCCGGCCCGGCAGCGGGCGAAAGCGCTCGGGCAGCGAGTCCCAGGTCTTGCGGCCCATCAACACGGGGTGGTTCAGCGTGGTGCGCTTGAAGTGCGCCAAGTCTTCGGCCAGGTGCCAGGGCATCTGGCCTGCCATGCCGATGACGCGGTCGTGCGCCTGGGCGTAGATGAGGCCGATGCGGGGAAGGGAGGGGGATGGCATGCGCAATGGCCGTGGGCGCTCCGGAGAGCCGCGCACAGCGCGTTCAAAACCTCGATTTTCGGACAAGTTGCTGGCCCGCGCGCCCGTCAGGACGCTGGGAGGGGATGAAGCCACTCACCCGGTGGCTGTCGGCAGCGGTGGCTGGCACGCCGTGCCGGCCACCGCGAGGGACGGTCACTCGCCCTGTAGCCACAGCTCCAGCACGGCGTTGGCGTCCGTGTTGATCAGCCGCAGTTGGGCGGGGGCGTAGTCGGCATCGATCAGCGCCACCCCGGTGAATTGGCTCGGCAGGCCGCTGCAGCCCTGGGTGCGAATCTCAGCCTCGAAGGCCTGAGGCAGGGTGCTGGCGCTGAGCCGGCCGCTGAGCTGGCAATCACCGCCCGTGGCCGACAGGGTGCCCGAAGCATCGAGACGCAGCACGGCCTCGTCCTGATTGGCCAGCAGGGTGCGGTAGACCCCGGCAAGCTGGCTCAGCGAGGTGGCTTCGGGCGTCCAGGCCGTTTGGTTGGCGAACGTGATCGGCGCGGTGGGCGAGTGGCCGGCAGCCAGCCAGCCCGCGGTGTTGCCGGCTGAGTGGCGATACACCGCCTGGGCTTTGTCATCTTCGCCAACGAGGACCACGAGGCCCTGGCCGTCGCTGGCTTGCAGGTAGGTGCCGACCTGCACGCGCTCGCCACGATCCACGGCCACGCGGTATGCGCCAGCACCGGCCGTGGGCGTGATGGTCACGGTGGGCCGAGGAGACGGGGGTGGTGCGGTGTCGTCGTCACCGCCTCCGCCACACGCGGTCAGGGCCAGCGCCAGGCTGGTGGCCACAGGCAGCCAGGTCCTGCGGGCAACCCGAAGAGCGGGGTTCATGGTGCGCGCTTTCATTGGCCGTTGACCGATTTGAGGCGAAGGCGCAGCCATTCCTGGGCAACGGGCCGCGATTCGTAGCCGAATTGCATCGCGGTGACGGCCACCTTGTTGCTGACGACGACGGATTCGTCCTCGCGCTGTGCGGCGGTGGGGGTTTGGGTGTTGACGTTGGCACTCATGCTGAAGGTGCCGTTGTTGTTGCGGATGGTCAGCGCGTAGCCGTTGTAGGTGCCCACGCGTGAAAACGCAAAAGGCGTGCTGGCGGTGACGGCCTTGGGAAAATTCACGTTCAGGGCGATGCCTGCGGGCAGCAGGGCGCCCTGGCCTTGTTGGGCGATGAGCTTGTTCAGCAGCTGCACGCTGAGGTTGGCCACCACTTTGGAGTTGGCATTGGCCAGCCCGGCGTCGTCGACCGTGTTGCTGTCTGCGCTCAGGGCAATCGAGGGGACGCCGCGGCTCAGGGCAATTTGAGCGTTGCTGACGGTGCCGGACGCGATGATGACGCTGCCGATGTTCTGGCCCTCGTTGGGGCCCGAGATCACCAGATCGGGAAGCTTCCCCCAGCGCGACTGGCCCACGATGTCCAGGCCATACAGCGTGGCCATCACGGGGGTGCCGTGGGTGTAGTACCAGTCGCCGTTGGTGTAGCCGTCCTTGGTGAAGGCGCCTGCGGCGGGTGCGCCAATCGGTGCAGCCCCGTTGTGGCAACCGTTTTCCTTGGTGATCTGGGAGTCGTTGTCGGCTTGGATGACGGTGCTGCTGTACATCACGATGCCGGCACCGCGTCCGCTTTGGGGGCTGCAGGGGACGGAGACCAGCACGTCGTGGCCGGCGGCTTTCAGGCTGTCGTAGAGCGCCTTGACGTTGCTGGTCAGGCCATCATCGTTGGAGAGCAGGATGTTGAGGGCGGAAGCGGGCGTCGTCGTCAGCGCCAACGCAGCGGTCAGCGCGAGGCCTCGCAGAAGGGGTGTTGTCATCGTCATGTCCAGTCAAATCAGACTGGGACGAAGCGTATGACGTGATCGTGACGGCGGCGTGACCGATGGCGGTGTGGATGGCCGCGCATGCCCGGTGCATCGTCACCAACGCCGTCCCCGGCCCGGCGCACGTTGGGTGAGCTGGCTCGATGTGCGCCTGGCTCGATGCCCCGGGGGACCCGGCCGCCAGGTCCAGGAACCCGGCTGCGCAAGAGCCCGGTCGGGAGCCGGCGAGGCTCAGTCGACCTTGGCGCCCGACGCCTTGACCACGGGTGCCCAGTTGTTCACCTCGCTGCGGATGAACTGGCTGAACTGGGCCGGTGTGGTGGGCTCGGCCACGGCGCCCAGCTTGGCGTACGAAGCCTTGACCTCGGGCTTGTCGAAGGCGGCGTTCATGGCCTTGTTGACCTTGTCGATCACCTCTTTGGGCGTGCCTTTGGGGGCCACCATGCCGAACCACGAGGTGACGTCAAACGGCGCCACGCCGCTTTCCTCCATGGTGGGCAGGTCGGGCGCGGTGGGCGAGCGCTTTTTGGTGGTGACGGCCAGCGCACGCAGTTTGCCGGCCTGTACTTGCGGCCACGCGGCGGGCATGTTGTCGAAGCTGAACTGCACCTGGCCGCCCATGAGGTCGGCCAGGGCCGGTGCGCTGCCCTTGTAGGGCACGTGCTGGGTCGTCAAGCCCGTGCGCACCTTGAACAGCTCGCCGGCCATGTGGATGGAGGTGCCGCTGCCCGAGGAGGCGTATGAGACCTTGTCGCTGTTGGCCTTGGCCCAGGCGATCAGCTCCTTGACGTTCTTGGCCGGCACGCTGGGGTGCACGACCAGCACGTTGGGCACCTTGGCGCCCAGCGCGATGGCGTCGAAATCGCGGTTCAGGTCGAACTTGATGTTGGGGTAGAGCGTCTGGTTGATGGTGCTGGTGACGGCCACGAACAGCAGCGTGTAGCCGTCGGCGGGCGCCTGGGCCACGTACTCGGTGGCGATGTTGCTGCCGCCGCCGGGCTTGTTCTCGACGATGAAGGACTGACCCAGGGCTTCGGTCAGCTCGCGGGCCATGATGCGCGCCACCACGTCGGTGCTGCCGCCGGCCGAGAAGCCGACGACGATGCGCACGGGTTTGGTGGGGTAGCTGCCTTGGGCGCTGGCGCCCAGCGCGCAGGCGGCCAAGCAGGCGGCCGTACCCTGGGCCAGTCGGCGGCGGGTCAGCAGCGGGAAGGTCATGGTCATGCGGATCTCCAGGAAGTGGACGGTGGCAGCCATCCTCCTGGCGGGTCGACCGACCCGCAATGGGGCTTGTCCCAGCACGCGCGCATCGCCTGGATGGCGCGTCGCCTGTCGCACCACCTCGTGCTCGAGCTGGGCAACGCGGGCATCACGCGCGGCGTGCCGCAGGCCGGATCGTCAGACCGCCATGGGCGCGGTCAGCGGGGCATGGTGCTGGTAGCCGACGAGCGAGAAGTCGCCGGGCTCGACCTGCTCCAGCCACTCGGGCTCGTAGCGGCCGGTCTGCGCACGATCGGGGATGCGGTCGGACAGCAGCAGCTGCGGCAGCGGGTGGGGCTCGCGCGTGAGCTGCTCCTGCAGCATGGGCACGTGGTTTTCGTAGATGTGGGCGTCACCGATGAAGTAGGTGAACCACTTGGGCGTGTAGCCCGTCAGCCGGCCGACCAGGTGCAGCAGGGCGGCACCCTCGGCCAGGTTGAAGGGCGTGCCCAGGCCCAGGTCGTTGCTGCGGATGTAGAGCGACAGCGAGATTTCGCGCCGCGCCACGCTGGGGTGGAACTGGTAGAGCAGGTGGCAGGGGGGCAGCGCCATCTCCTCGATCTGCGCCCAGTTCCAGCCGTGGAAGAGGATGCGGCGGTCGGTGGGGTTGGACTCGATGGTGTCCAGGCACTGGCGCAGCTGGTCGACGGCCTTGTACAGCAGCACGGCCGGGCCCAGGTTGCAATCGATGAACTCGGTCACCTGGCGGTAGCCGCGGCCCTGCGCATCGGCGATCTGCGCCGTGTTCTCGGCCGGCAGCACCTTGTAGGCGGGCCAGTGGCGCCACTGGGCGCCGTAGACAGGGCCGAGGTCGTCGGGCCCCTCGCGGTAGGGGTTGGCCAGCCAGGCGGCGTTGTCGTTCGCGTTCTGGTCCCACACCTTGCAGCCCAGCTCGCGGAACTCGGCCGCGCTGCGGCTGCCGCGCAGAAAGCCGACCAGCTCGCCCACAGCCGTCTTGAAGGCCAGCTTCTTGGTGGTGACGGCGGGGAAGCCCTGCTGCAGGTCAAAGCGCAGCATGGCGCCCGGCAGGCTGATGGTGCGCGTGCCGGTGCGGTTGTCCTGCCAGCTGCCTTCGGTCAGGACGGATTGAACGAGGTCGAGGTAGGACTTCATGCGCGTGAGCGGTGGCGCCAGACGCGGCCACCGAGAAAGGGGGACGGAAAAGCGCCCGATTGTGCCCGCGTTGCCTGCGGCGGGCTGCGGGGCCGCCACATGCCCATGCGGGTGTCGTGCGCCACCGGCCGGGCCGTGCGGCGGGGTCATCCTCCATCCGCGCGCGGCGGCAAGGCTGGTGCAATGCGGTGTTGGCTGTGTGATGAGGAGTATGAGGCTGTTACCGTTCGCCAATAAACGGCAATTGATTCATACTCCTTCATGCCATCAATCCATCTGGATGTTGGCAGCCTTGACGACCTGGGCCCACTTGGTCATTTCGCTGCGCAGGAAGGTGGCCATCTGCTGCGACGTGCCGGGCTTGGCCTCGGCGCCGGCTTCGAACAGGCGCTGCTTGATGGCGGGCTGGTTCAGGGCCTTGTTCACGTCGGCGTTGATCTTCTTGACGATGTCGGGCGGTGTGCCCTTGGGGGCGAACAGGGCCGCCCACGAATAGGCCTCGTAGCCGGCCACGCCCTGTTCGGCCACCGTGGGCACGCCGGGAAACAGCGCCGAGCGCGTGAGGCTGGCCACGCCCAGCGCCCGCACGCGGTTGCCCTTGAGCTGCGGGATGGCGGTGGGCGCATCGCTGAACATCAGCTGCACCTGGCCGCCGAGCACGTCGTTCATGGCCGGCGCGCTGCCCTTGTAGGGGATGTGGCGCAGCTTGGTGCCCGCGTGCATGTTGAACAGCTCGCCCGCGAGGTGCGTGCCGCCGCCGTTGCCCGAGGAGCCGAAAGTCAGCGTGCCGGGCGACTTCTTGTCCAGGGCGATCAACTCGGCGATGTTCTTGGCCGGCACCGAGGGGTGGGCCACCAGCACCACGGGGAAGCTGGCCGCGAAGCTGACGGCCACGAAGTCGTTCTCGATGTCGTAGGGCAGCTTGGAGCGCAGGCTGGGCATCACCGCATGGTGAATCGCCGCCACGAACAGGTTGTAGCCATCGGCCGGCTGCTTGGCGGCCATTTCGGCGCCGACCACGCCACCGGCGCCGGCGCGGTTGTCGATCACCGTGGGTTGCTTCCACATCTCGCCCAGCGGCACCGCCATGCCACGGCCCGTGGTGTCGACCGGGCCGCCCGGCGGGAACGGCACGATGAAGCGCACGGCGCGGTTCGGAAAGTCGCCAGATTGCGCGTGGGCAGGGGTCAGCAAGCCGGGCAGCAGGCTGGGGGCCAGGCCAGCGCCCAGCAGAGCGGTGGATCGAAGCGTTTGACGGCGCGTGAGGGACATGCAGGAATCCGGTTGGGTGAACTCCGGACATTGTTGTCTCGCCAACAGGGGTCTGCAATGTGGCAAGTCACATCGTGCGCCCGCAAGCGACTGCGGCGGGCGGGCAGACGCGGTTGGTGCCAAGGGTCGAGTGCACATGCACCACGCGAAGGAGCAGGGCCTGATGGGAGGCGAATCCGGGGTCGCTCCACCGGCGTGTTGTTCTGCAGTGCAGCCTGTGGTGCAGGCTGTCACGCGACAGGCGTTGCTGGTGCGGATCATGGAGGCCGATGCTTGCGGCGGCGGCGGTCGTCGGGGCGAGAGATCGCCGCCCGGAATGGCGGGCACCTACCCTGAACGGCATCGGAAGCCAAATCGAGCGGCACTGACCCGTCAGATGCTGAGCGGTCGTGCCTCGTCAGGGCGATGAGGAGTCGGACGCCGGTGCTCGGAGGAACAGAGGGGATGCGGGAGCGGCGTCCTGCGGGTGTGTGGGGCAGCAGAAAACGCAGCGAGAGGGCGCCACCCTCGTGCATTTCATTGAATCGAGTTTCGTTTCACATTGCGGAATGTAGACAGGGTGTCTGCGACATTGAGTTTTCATTGATCAAATTTTCCTTCCGCATTGCAAAATATTGAATTCAAGTTGTTGTTTTGAAAGATGGAAAAAAATTCTTATATAAGACATAAGAGTGGTTTTATGTCTTATATAAGAGTTAGACTAACGGCACCGACAGCGACAGGAACCGCACCACAAACAGGCGGTTTCCGGCGCCCCACCTCGGCACGGTTTGTGCATTGCAGCAACCGTTCTCCGAAGGTCTGTCGACCGTTTGCAACCCACTGTGTCATTGGCCTAGCGGCCACCAGGAGTAATCACATGCCTCAGAACGTCAAAGAGCAATTGAGCCGCGAACAGCAGATCGCCGCGCTGGAGAAGGACTGGGCCACCAACGCCCGCTGGAAGGGCGTCAAGCGCGGCTACAGCGCCGCCGACGTGGTTCGCCTGCGTGGCAGCGTGAACATCGAGCACACGCTGGCGCAGCGCGGTGCCGAAAAGCTGTGGGCGCTGGTGAACGGTGAGGCCAAGAAGGGCTACGTGAACGCGTTTGGTGCCATCTCGGCCGGCCAGGCCATGCAACAGGCCAAGGCTGGCCTGGAAGCGGTCTACCTGTCGGGCTGGCAAGTGGCCGCCGACGGCAACACCAGCGAAACGATGTACCCCGACCAATCGCTGTACGCCTATGACTCGGTGCCCACCATGGTGCGCCGCATCAACAACACCTTCAAGCGTGCCGATGAAATCCAGTGGGGCCGCGGCGTGGGCCCTGGCGACAAGGACTACCTGGATTACTTCCTGCCCATCGTGGCCGATGCTGAAGCCGGTTTCGGCGGCGTGCTGAACGCTTTCGAGCTGATGAAGAACATGATTGCCGCAGGCGCTGCCGGCGTGCACTTCGAAGACCAGCTGGCTGCCGTGAAGAAGTGCGGCCACATGGGTGGCAAGGTGCTGGTGCCGACGCGTGAAGCCTGCGAAAAGCTGATCGCTGCGCGCTTTGCCGCCGACGTGATGGGCGTGCCCACCATCGTGCTGGCCCGCACCGACGCCGAAGCCGCCAACCTGATCACCAGCGACCACGACGACAACGACAAGCCGTTCCTGACCGGTGAGCGCACGCAAGAAGGCTTCTACCGCGTGAAGAACGGCCTGGAGCAAGCCATCAGCCGCGGCATCGCCTACGCCCCCTACGCCGACCTGGTGTGGTGCGAGACCGGCACGCCCGACATCGGCTTTGCCCGCGAATTCGCCCAGGCCGTGCTGGCCAAGTGCCCGGGCAAGCTGCTGAGCTACAACTGCTCGCCGTCGTTCAACTGGAAGAAGAACCTGTCGGACAGCCAGATCGCGTCGTTCCAGGACGAGCTCTCGGCCCTGGGCTACAAGTACCAGTTCATCACGCTGGCCGGCATCCACAGCAACTGGTACAACACCTTCAAGTTCGCCCACGAATACGCCCGCGGCGAAGGCATGAAGCACTACGTGGAAATGATCCAGGAACCCGAATTCGCCGCGCGCGAAAAGGGCTACACCTTCGTGTCGCACCAGCAAGAAGTGGGCGCAGGCTACTTCGACGACGTGACCACCGTGATCCAGGGTGGTTCGTCCAGCGTGAAGGCCCTGACCGGCTCGACCGAAGAAGAACAGTTCCACTGATCGATCCGTACCGCGTTTCCTGAGGGGGAGACAGCACCGGGATGATGTGTCCCGGTGGCAGAAGGCCTTGCGATGTTCATCGCAAGGCCTTTTTGCGCCTGTACGCCGGACGCGCAGGCGATTGACGCGGCTGATGGTTTCTGCGAATGGCGATTGATGGCCTGGCCTGGGCACAATGTCGGGTGCAATCCGGGCCAGGCGAAGTGCTTTTTAAGCTGTAGTATGGTTGTATTGCCGATCTAGATTCAACGGAGACAAGGAGATACTGATGATTTCTGGCCTGATGCAGGACAAGCCGCTGTTGATTTCCGACCTCATCGAGTTCGCTGCCCAGTACCACGGCGGCACCGAGGTGATTTCGCGCCGGGTCGAGGGCGACATCCACCGCTCGACCTGGGCCCAGGTGGCGGCGCGCGCGCGGCAGGTGGCCCACGCCCTCGACGGCTGGCGGATCGGCCAGGGTTCACGCGTGGCCACGCTGGCCTGGAACGGCTACCGCCACCTCGAGCTGTACTTCGGCGTCAGTGGCTCGGGCCGGGTGCTGCACACCATCAACCCCCGCCTGCACCCTGAGCAGATCGCCTGGATCATGAACCACGCCGAGGACGAGGTGCTGTGCTTCGAGGCCTCGTTCCTGCCGCTGGTGCAGGCCGTCTGGCAGAAGTGCCCCACGGTCAAGCGCTGGGTGCTGCTGTGCGAGGCCGACAAGCTGCCGGCCGACACCGGCATTCCCGGTCTGGTGTCGTACGAGGCCTGGATCGCTGGGCAGGCGACCACCTACGCCTGGCCCAAGCTCGACGAAAACGCCGCCTCCAGCATGTGCTACACCAGCGGCACCACGGGCAACCCCAAGGCCGCGTTGTACTCGCACCGCTCCACGGTGCTGCACACCTACGCCTCGGTCATGCCCGACGGGCTGAACCTGAGCTCGCGCGATGCCGTGCTGCCCGTGGTGCCCATGTTCCACGTCAACGCCTGGGGCATCCCGTACTCCACCGCCATGGTCGGCGCCAAGCTGGTGTTGCCCGGGCCTGCGCTCGACGGCGAATCGGTCTTCAACCTGATCGAAGCCGAGGGCGTGAGCATTGCGCTGGGCGTGCCCACGGTGTGGCAGATGCTGCTGGGCCACGTGGCCAAGCACAAGCAGCGCTTCTCCACGCTCAAGCTCACGGTCATCGGCGGGGCGGCCGCGCCGGCCGCCATGATCCAGACCTTCGAGAAGGACTACGGCGTGGAGGTGCGCCACGCCTGGGGCATGACCGAGATGTCGCCGCTGGGCACGGCCGCCTCGCTGGGCCGGCGCCAGGCCGCGCTGAGCGATGCCGAGCAGCTGGCGATCAAGACCACACAGGGTCGCGCCATCTTTGGCGTCGAGATGCGCATCGTGGGCGATGGCGGCAAGGCCTTGCCCTGGGATGGCAAGGCCTTTGGCGACCTGCACGTGCGCGGTCCCTGGATCATCCGCGAGTACTACAAGGCGGGCGAGTCGGCGTTGGTCGACGATGGCTGGTTCCCCACGGGCGACGTCGCCACCATCGACGCTGAGGGCTACATGCACATCACCGACCGCAGCAAGGACGTGGTGAAGTCCGGCGGCGAGTGGCTGTCCACCATCGACATCGAGAACATCGCCATGGGCCACCCGGCCGTGGCCATGGCCGCCGCCATCGGCGTGAAGCACCCCAAGTGGGATGAGCGCCCCATCGTGGTGGTGGTGAAGAAGCCCGACGCTCAGGTCAGCCGCGAGGAGCTGCTGGCCTTCTACGAGGGCAAGCTGGCCAAGTGGCAATGCCCGGATGACGTGGTGTTCGTCGACGCCATCCCGCTGGGCGCCACCGGCAAGATGCTCAAGACCGAGCTGCGCAAGCAGCTGGCCGGCTACAAGTTGCCCGAGCTGGCCTGAGGGCGCGGCCTCGCAACGAGGCCTGACGGCGAGCCGTGACGGCACGGCCTGATGGCGAGCCTGACGGCACGGCCCGAACTCGCCGCGGGCTTGATCCACATCAACCTCATGCTGCATGGGGTATGGTGTGCTTCCCGTTGAGTAAGAAACGCAAATCCGGGCATACTGTGAACAGGTTTGCATGACATTCCACCATGCAGTTTGCTGTCGCCGAAGTGCTGGCAGCGGCTGCACCTGAGCGCCGACGATTGCCCGACGCCACCCCCGCGGGCGCCGGTTGGCGCGCGCCGGTGACTTTTTTTCCTTCGCCTGGCAACGGCCAGGCCCACCATCCAACCACAGGAGCAATGGATGACCGCAGAGTACAAGGTGAACGGCGATGTGGCCGTGATCACGCTGAAGAATCCGCCCGTCAACGGGCTGAGCTACGCCACGCGGCTGGGCATCTCGAAGGGGCTGGACCAGGCCCTGGAAGACGCCAACGTCAAGGCCGTCGTCATCACCGGTGAGGGCAAGGCCTTCTGCGGCGGCGCCGACATCACCGAGTTCGGCACCGCCAACGCGGGCAAGCAGCCCGGGTTGCACCCCATCATGCGGACCATCGAGCTGTTTCCCAAGCCCGTGGTGGCCGCCATCCACTCCGTGGTGATGGGCGGTGGTCTGGAGCTGGCGTTGAGCTGTCACTACCGCGTGGTGGCGCCAGGCACCCAGGTGGCCCTGCCTGAAGTCAAGCTGGGTCTGCTGCCCGGCGCCGGCGGCACGCAGCGCCTGCCGCGCGTGCTGGGCGTGGAGGCCGCCGTCAACATGATCGTCAACGGCTCCATCGTGCCCAGCGAGGTGCTGGCCAAGGCGCCTGGCCAGAAGCTGTTCGACAAGTTGACCGCCACGGCCGCGTCGCTGATGGACGAGGCCACTGCGTTTGCGCGTGAAGCCGCGGCCAAGCCCGGCCCCTACCCGATGGTGCGTGACCTGCCCTGCAAGCACCCCCAGGGCGAGGCCTATTTCGGCTTTGCCGAACAGATGGTGGGCGGCATGGCCAAGAACCTGCCGGCCCCCATGAACAACCTGTTGGCCGTGAAGGCGGCCACCACCAGCGCCACGTTCGACGAAGGCATGCGCCGCGAGCGCGAGCTGTTCGAGCAGCTGATGGCCTCGCCCGAATCGCGTGCCCTGCGCCACCTGTTCTTCGCCGAGCGCGCGGCCGCCAAGATCCCCGACGTGCCGAGCGACACGCCCGTGCGCGAGATCAAGTCGGTGGGCGTCATCGGTGCCGGCACCATGGGCGGCGGCATCACGATGAACTTCCTCAACGTGGGCATCCCGGTCAGCATCCTCGAAACCAAGCAGGAAGCGCTGGACAAGGGCCTGGCCACCATCCGCAAGAACTACGAGGCGCAGGTCAAGAAGGGCAAGCTCAAGCCCGAGGTGTACGAGCAGCGCATGGCCTTGCTCACGCCCACGCTGGACTACGCCGCGCTGAAGGACGTGGACCTGGTCATCGAGGCCGTGTTCGAAGACCTGGGCGTCAAGGAAACGGTGTTCAAGAAGCTGGACGAGGTCTGCAAGCCCGGTGCCATCCTGGCCTCCAACACCTCCACGCTGGACGTGAACAAGATCGCCGACTTCACGAAGCGTCCCCAGGACGTGGTGGGCCTGCACTTCTTCAGCCCCGCCAACGTGATGAAGCTGCTCGAGGTGGTGCGCGGCGACAAGACCGGCAAGGACGTGCTCGCCACGGTCATGAAGCTGGGCAAGACCATCAAGAAGACGGCCGTGGTCTCGGGCGTGTGCGACGGCTTCATCGGCAACCGCATGGTGGCCAAGTACAGCGCGCAAGCCCACCTCATGATGGAAGAGGGCGCCACGCCGCAGCAGGTCGACAAGGCGATCGAGAAGTTCGGTTTCGCCATGGGCCCGTTCCGCATGGGTGACCTGGCCGGTGGCGACATCGGCTGGGCGATCCGCAAGCGCCGCATCGCCGAGGGCCTGCTGCCCAACGTGCCCAGCATCGCCGACAAGGTGTGCGAGCTCGGCCGCTTTGGTCAAAAGACCAGCGCCGGCTTCTACGACTACGCACCGGGCCAGCGCGACCCCATCCCGAGCGCGGTGGTGGGCCAAATCATCGACGACTACCGCAAGGAGCACGGCATCACGCCGCGCAAGATCAGCGACGACGAGATCGTGCAGCGCCTGGTGTTCGCCCTGGTCAACGAAGGCGCCCGCATCCTCGAAGAGGGCATCGCCAGCAAGTCCAGCGACATCGACATGATCTACCTGACGGGCTACGGCTTCCCGATGTTCCGCGGTGGCCCCATGCACTATGCCGGCGAGGTGGGCCTGTACAACGTGCAAGAGGCCATGAAGCGTTTCGCACGCAACCCCAAGGCCGATCCGAAGTTCTGGGAGCCCGCACCGCTGATCCAGAAGCTGGTGGCCGAAGGCAAGACCTTCTCCTGATCGACGGCCTCCCATCAAACGCAGTATGCGTGTGTTGCCGTTCAGCAGTGAACGGCAACTGGTTGATACCCCGTGGTGATGCCGCGGACACGCAGCGCAACGCATTCAAGGAACATTCATGACATCCGCATTGATCGTCTCAACCGCGCGCACCCCGTTGGCCAAGAGCTGGAAGGGCGCCTTCAACATGACGCACGGCGCCACGCTGGGCGGCCATGCCGTGCAGCACGCCGTGCAGCGTGCCGGCATCGACGGCGCCGAGGTCGACGACGTGATCATGGGCTGTGCCACGCCCGAGGGCGCGACCGGCTCCAACATCGCGCGCCAGATCGCCCTGCGCGCCGGCCTGCCGGTGACCGTGTCGGGCCAGACCGTGAACCGCTTCTGCTCGTCGGGCCTGCAGACCATCGCCCTGGCCGCGCAGCGCATCATCGCCGGCGAGGCCGACGTCTATGTGGCCGGCGGCGTCGAAAGCATCTCGTGCGTGGCGCCCCATGCCAACAAGCACATGATCGTCGACCCCGAGCTCAAGGCCATGAAGCCTGAGATCTACTGGAACATGCTGCAAACGGCCGAGCAGGTGGCCAAGCGCTACAACATCGGCCGCGAGGCCATGGACGAGTACGGCGCCGGCAGCCAGCAAAAGGCGGACGCCGCGCTCAAGGCCGGCCTGTTCAAGGCCGAGATCGCGCCCATCACCGTGACCGCCGGCGTGGTGGACAAGAACCTGGGCCTGATCACCAAGCAGGTCACGGTCGAGCACGACGAAGGCATCCGCGCGGGCACCACCGTGGAAGGCATCCGCGGCATCCGCCCCGCCATTCCCGGTGGCGTGGTGGCGGCGGGCAACGCCAGCCAGTTCTCGGACGGCGCAGGCGCCTGCGTGCTGGTCAGCGAAAGCTACGCCAGCCAGAAGAACCTCAAGCCGCTGGGCCGCTTCCTGGGCTTTGCCGTCGCCGGTTGCGAGCCCGACGAAATGGGCATCGGCCCCGTGTTCGCCGTGCCCAAGGTGCTCAAGAAACTCGGCCTCACGGTGAACGACATCGACCTGTGGGAGCTGAACGAAGCCTTCGCCGTGCAGGTCATCTACTGCCGCGACAAGCTGGGCATTCCGGCCGACCGCCTGAACGTGAACGGCGGCGCCATCGCCGTGGGCCACCCCTATGGCGTGTCGGGCCAGCGCCTGACCGGCCATGCGCTGATCGAAGGCAAGCGCCGTGGCGCCAAGCGCGTGCTGGTGACCATGTGCATCGGCGGTGGCATGGGCGCCGCCGGCGTGTTCGAGGTGCTCTGAAGCCGGCCTGCGCCTGAGTGCCCACGCGTCCCTTCGGTGGGCGCGTGATGCGCTTCAGGTGCACCGCCTTGAGTCGAGGTCCGATGCCAGTATGCAGAAGTTGCCGTTTTGGAATGAACGGTGGACCCTGCATACTGGCATTGTTTTTGGATGCCACCCGGCCGCTTGAACGAGGCCGGATCGCCCACGACGGCGTCGCGGTGCTTGCGGCCCGGCAGTGGCCCGGCGCGCTGCGGCCCAGGCCGTGCTCTGGCGTGGGCGCCGAACGGGCTGAACGCCGACGCCCGCGCGGGGTTTGTTCCTGATGCGCTTGTCGCGCAGCCCGTGCGATGGGCGATCGGCCGACCGCGCGTTGCAGCCTGGCGTTGTGACTGCCGGGCGTCCCGCTGCAGTCGGCGCCACCTTGCAGCCGGCGCCACGCGCAGCCAGGCGTCGCGTCAGGTCATGACGGCGTGTCACACATCGCCGGGCGTCCTGACGCACACTCGCAGCTTTTCATTTGCATGACGTGCCCATGATTCGCCTCACCCCTTTGTTGCTGGCCCTTGCGCTGTCGGGCGCTGCCACCACCAGTTTTGCCCAGACCACCATGGAACCCACCTCGAGCACCGAGCGATCGGCTCATCCCACCCTGCAACTCGAAGCCAGCGCCAGCCGCCAGGTGCCCGAGGACACCGCCTGGGCGCTGTTCGCCGTCGAGCGCGAGGCCAAGGACCAGGCCACGGCGCAGCAGCAGGCCCAGGCCGCACTGGCCGAAGTTGTGGCGCTGGCCCGCAAGGCTGGCCAGCTCGATGTGCGCACCGAGGGCATGTACACCTCGCCCATCTACGCGCCCAAGGGCGACAAGGTCACGGGCTGGCGCTCGCACCTCGAGCTGCGCATCGAATCGACGCAGACCGGCCAGGTCGCGCAGACCGCCAGCGCCTTGATGGACAAGGCGCGGCTGCAGGGCGCGGGCTTTTTCCTGTCGACGGCCAAGCGCCAGGAGGCCGAGCGCGAGCTCATCGGTGCGGCCGTGCAGGAGTTCCAGCTCAAGGCCCAGACCACGGCCAAGGCCCTGGGCTTTGCCAGCACCTCGTACAAGAACGTGGCCCTGCAGCAGCCGCAGATGGCGCAGCCCATGTCGACGCGCATGTTCAAGGGCGCACGCGCCGAAGCCGATGGCGCACCGGCTGAGCCGCTGACCCTGGAGCCCGGCAAGACCGAGGTGTCGGTGTCGGTCAGCGGGACCGTGAACCTGCTGCGCTGATCGGTGGCGTGGGTGGCCTGCTGCAGGGTCAGCGCGCCGCCCATGGTCACTGCGCCGCCACCGGCGTGCAAAAGCCGAGGTGTGTGCCGGCCGGTCACATCGCCCAGGGGCGTTGGCGGTGCCGCGCCCGGCGCCGACCCGGTCCGGGATGGCGCGGTGGCGGGCCTGCAGTGGAAGGTGCGTGGGCAACCGGCTCTGCGCAGACCGCTGCAGGGCGGTGATCCTGTCGGTCCGCTGCACCCAGGCGCTGTTTTTGAGGCGTGGGGTATGACCTGTTTGCCGTTGATTCAGAAACGGTGAGGGCTGCATACTCTGGTGTCTGAATGCTGACAGCCACAGTGCCAGGGCAGCAGCCCGGCGTGCACGCGCTGGCCTGACCGGCGATGGGCGGCCGCCCCCACCGGCGCGCACCGCCTTCGCGTGACCCCCTCCAACGCCAACGGGCGTGCCGCTTTCGGCGGCACGCCCGTTGATCTGGTGTTCAACCTCAGCGGCGCTGGCCGGCCAGGCGGCGCACCACGGTCACCAGCTGGTCGATTTCGTCGAACGTGTTGTAGAAGGCCAGCGAGGGCCGGACGGCCGTTTCCACGCCAAAGCGGCGCAGGATGGGCTGGGCGCAGTGGTGACCCGTGCGCACGGCAATGCCCTCGGCGTTCAGGGCCTGGCCGACTTCATCCGTGGTGTAGCCCGCCAGGGTGAAGGACAGCACGCTGGCTTTGCCCGGCACGGTGCCGATCAGGCGCAGGCCCGGGATGCTGCCCAGCTGCTGCATGCCGTAGTCGACCAGCGCGTGTTCGTAGCGGCTGATGGTCGCGATGCCGATGCGCTCCACGTACTCCAGGGCGGCGCCCAGGCCCACGGCGTCGGCGATGTTGCCGGTGCCGGCTTCGAAGGTGTTGGGCAGCGGCTGGAACACCGTTTTCTCGAAGGTGACGTCGGCAATCATGTTGCCGCCGCCTTGCCAGGGGGGCATGGCCTCCAGCACCTCGCGCCGGCCCCAGAGCACCCCGATGCCGGTGGGCGCGAAGATCTTGTGGCCCGAGAAGACGAAGAAGTCGGCGCCGATGTCCTGCACGTCGACCGGCGTGTGGGCGATGGATTGCGCCCCGTCGACCAGCGTGGTGATGCCGCGCTGGCGTGCCAGCTGCACCACGTCCTTCACCGGCACCACCGTGCCCAGCACGTTCGACACGTGGCCGATGGCCACGAGCTTGGTGCGGGCGTTGAGCAGCTTCTGGTACTCGTCCAGGCGGATCTGGCCCTGCTCGTCCACGGGGATGACGCGCAGCTTCGCGCCCTTGGCCTGAGCGAGCTGCTGCCAGGGCACGATGTTGGCGTGGTGCTCCAGGTGGCTGACGATGATCTCGTCGCCTTCGCCCACGTTCTGCCCGCCCCAGGCCTTGGCCACCAGGTTGATGGCCTCGGTGGTGCCGCGCACGAAGATCACCTCGCTCACCTCGGGCGCATGGATGAAGCGGCGCACGACCTCGCGCGCGTGCTCATAGGCGTCGGTGGCGCGGCCGGCCAGCGTGTGGGCCGCGCGGTGGATGTTGGAGTTCTCGTGGGCGTAGAAGTGGGCGATGCGCTCGATCACCTGCCGCGGCTTGTGCGTGGTGGCGGCGTTGTCCAGCCACACCAGGGGCTTGCCGTTCACGCGCTCAGCCAGGATGGGGAAGTCGCGCCGCACGGCGTTCACGTCGAAACCCGGGTGGCGGTCGGCCTGGGCCTGGGGCAGGTCGGTTGGCGCCGTGCCCTGCGGATGGGGCTTGGCCGGCGTGACAAAGCCGTTGGGCAGCGTGACGTCCACGAAGTAGAACCGGGGCTCGGGGCTGGCCGTGGCTGCGGCCGGCGCTGCCGGGGTGGGCGGCTGGACCAGCGGCACGGTGGCCGTGGGCGCCAGGGCTGCCGTGGCGGCGTGGGCCAGGGCCTCCAGCCCATCGGCGGGCGCGGTGGGTGTCGCGGGCACGGGCTGCGCCACGCCGGGCTGGCCGAAGGCCGGGTTCACGAAGTAGTACGGCGAGGCCGAGTTGGCGTCGCCCGCCGACGCGTGCGAGGCCAGTGCAGGCGCGGGGCCCGCGGCACCGACCGCCTGCGGCACGCCATCGGTGGCGCTGGCCAGCCGGGGCTCGTAGCCGGGCAGGGCGGCAAAAGGCAGGTCGGGCACGCCGTTGCCCGCCGGGGCGTGGGGCAGCAGGGCCGGCGCGCGGTTGACCAGCGTCAACACCTGGGCGGGGTTGCTGGGCAACAGGTTGGTGCCGGGCAGCTGGCCTTGCGGCAGGGGTGTGCCGGGCAGGTTGGGCGACAGGCCCACAGGGCTGGCCAGCGGGGAGCCCGGCGGGGCGGGGTTGCTGGCCGGCTGGACGCCGAACGGCTTGGCGGGCGGCGAGGCGTGCGAGGTGGCGGACGGCGCCGCCTGCAGGCTGCCCGGTGCGGGCGCGCCCGCAGGTGATTCGCCGGGCAGCGCCCGGAACAGGGACGAGGCCAGTTGCGCAAGGGCCGCCGCGTCCAGCGGGCCGGGGTCGCCAGGCGGCTGCCAGCCGGTGCCGGGCAGCGCCAGCCCGTGCGGGCTGGTCGGCTGAGGAGGGGTGAAACTCAAGTCCGACTCCGTCGCTTACTTGTAGGTGTCCAGCACCGAGTAGTCGTGGTACTTGCCGATTTCGACGTCGTCGAGCACGGCCAGCGCGTCGGGCGTCAGCACGGCCAGCGAGCAGTACAGCGAGATCAGGTAGCTGGCGATGGCGTGGTTGTTGATGCCCATGAAGCGCACCGACAGGCCGGGGCTTTGTTCGCCGGGCAGGCCGGGCTGGAACAGGCCGACCACGCCCTGGCGCCGGTCGCCCACGCGCAGCAGCAGGATCTTGCTCTTGCCGTCGGCCACGGGCACCTTGTCCGAGGGGATCAGCGGCACACCGCGCCAGGTGATGAACTGCGAGCCGAACAGGCTCACGGTGGGCGGCGGCGTGCCGCGGCGCGTGGCTTCGCGGCCAAAGGCGGCGATGGTCAGCGGGTGCGCCAGGAAGAAGGCAGGCTCTTTCCAGACCTTGGTCAGCAGCTCGTCCAGGTCGTCCGGCGTGGGCGCGCCGGTCAGCGGGAAGATGCGCTGCTCGTCCGCGACCTGGGCCAGCAGGCCGTAGTCGGGGTTGTTGATGAGCTCACTCTCCTGGTTCTCCTTGATCGTCTCGATCGTCAGGCGCAGTTGCTCCTTGATCTGGTCGTGCGGGCTGCTGTAGAGGTCGGAGATGCGCGTGTGCACGTCCAGCACGGTGGACACGGCATTCAGGAAGTACTCGCGCGGGCGCTCTTCGTAGTCCACAAAGGTGCGTGGCAGCTGGTTTTCTTCTTCCCGGGCGGTGCAGGTGACCTTGATCGCCTCGGGGTTCTTCACCTGGTTCACGCGGTAGATGCCGGCCTCGACCGGGGCCCACTGCAGCAGGTGCGTGAGCCAGCGCGGCGTGATGGTGGCGAGTTGCGGGGCGGTCTTGGTGGCATTGGCCAACTGACGGGCTGCGTTGTCGCCCAGGGCGGTGGTTCCGCCAACGGTTGCGGTCATGAAAACTCTCTGTGAAGGGATGGAACGGCGCGAGCAGTCTCGCGGCCGGGGAGCACGGCTTCAACCGGCTATCGCCATCAAGCGCGCCTGGTTGGCATGGCGCCGGCTGGCGATGGTTTCGCCGCAGGCCATGAGTTCGGTGGGCCGCAGCTGCATGGCGTGCGCCAGCTTCTGCAGCGTGAGCAGCGAGGGCACGACCTGGCCGCGCTCGATCTCGCCGATGTAGCAGCGGTTGAGGCCGGCGTGCTCGGCCAGCAGCTCCTGCGACCAGCCGCGGGCTTCCCGCTGCTGCCGCACGGCCAGGCCAAAGTCGAGCAGGAACTGCACGGCCATGGCTCAGACCACCACGTCTGCCGGCGCTGCCGAGGGGTTGCCGCGGGTGTTGCGTTCGTGCTGCACCGAGGCCTGGTGCACGTGGCTGCCGGCGGGCACGTCGTGCGTGATCCAGACGTTGCCGCCGATGACGGCGCCCGCCCCGATGGTGACGCGGCCCAGGATGGTGGCGCCGGCGTAGATGACGACGTCGTCTTCCACCATCGGGTGGCGCGGCCAGGACTTTTGCAGGTGGCCCTGCGCGTCCTTGGGAAAACGCTTGGCGCCCAGCGTGACGGCCTGGTAGATGCGCACGTTCTTGCCGATGATGGCGGTCTCGCCGATCACCACCCCCGTGCCATGGTCGATGAAGCAGCCCGAGCCGATCTGCGCGCCGGGGTGGATGTCGATGCCGGTTTCGCCGTGCGCCAGCTCGGCCAGGATGCGCGCCAGCAGCGGCAGGCCCTGCACATACAGCTCGTGCGCCAGCCGGTGGTGGATCAGCGCCAGCACGCCGGGATAGCTCAGCACCACCTCGTCCACGCTGCGCGCGGCCGGGTCACCGTGGTAGGCCGCCAGCACATCGGTGTCCAGCAAGCGCCGCAGCCCGGGCAGGGTGCCGGCAAAGCGGCGGATGGCTTCGCCCGCCTGGGCGTCGATGTCGGGCGTGTTCTGGGCGAACAGCCGGTTGCGAAAGCGCAACTCGTTGCCGGCCTGCGCGGCCAGGGTCTGCAAGGCCTGGCTCAGCGTGTGGCCGACGTAGAAGTCTTCGTTTTCCTGGCGCAGGTCGGGCGGACCCAGGCGCAGCGGGAACAGCACGCCGCGCAACTGCGCCGCCACCTGCGCGATGGCGTCGCGCGAGGGGAATTCGCGGTTGGCGAAATCGTGCCGCTCCTGGCGCTCGCGCCAGGACTCGCGCACGCCGCGCAGCTCGTCAACGACATCGGCAATGGTCATCTCAAACATCGTGGGCTCCCTGCGGGGTGGGGGTCAGTCCTGGGTCCAGGGCAGGCCGTAGTAGCGCCAGCCGTTGAAGTGGCCACGCTGCTGCGCATCGTCCAGATCGCCTTCAAAGCCTTCGCTCACGTTGAACACGTGGGTCAGGCCAGCCTGCGCGGCGACCTCGGCCGCCAGGGCTGAGCGTTTGCCGCTGCGGCACAGCAGCAGCAGCGCGCCCTGGTCGGCGTGCTTGGCGGCCAGCGCCGCCAGCTCGCGGGCAAAGCGCGGGTTGCGCGTCAGTGAGGTGCCGGTGGCCCAGGGCAGGTGCAGGCTGCCGGGCACGTGGCCGACGAACTTGCGTTCTTCGGCCGAGCGCACGTCCACCAGCAGCGCGTGGCCGCGTTGGACGAGCTGCCAGGCCACGGTGGGCTCGACGCTGCCGGCATGCGGCAGTTGCTGGGCCTGGGCCGACTCGCGGGCGGCCTGCAGTTCGGGGATCTCGGTGAGGGTGGTGGTGCTCATGGTGTTGTGGTGTGGTGTTCAGGAGGACACACCCACAATGTAGAAAGCGCACCAGCGATGAAGAACGAATAAAAACACCCACCCATATGCAGAAGACAGATATGACTGCTTTCGGGTGAACGGGGAGGACTCAGGTCGCGGCCTGGAGGGCACTGAGCGAGGCGATGTCGTCGATGCCCCTGGGGCTGGACTGGCCGGGTGTGCGAGCTGGCTCCTGCCTTGGCTGCGGCATGCGCGCACCGCGGCCGAAACCGTCAGCCGATCAGCGAGCGCGTGCCCGCCCCATGACGCGTATCGAGCACCTGCGGCCCCTCGAACCACGGGATGGCCCGCGAGATGCCTCGGGGAGGGCACGGCCCACCGCTGACGGCGCGTGGCGAAGTTGGCGAGCCGCAGGCGCAGGAGGGGCAAGCGGCCGTAGGTCGAGGCGCGTTTGCGATTCGGCGGGCCTCATGACGAGGCGGGCGACCTCGCTCAGGCGCGGCGGCCGTCAGCGCCCCGCCTGGGCAGCCTGTTCACTCCAGATCAGGTGATGTGTCATGGAGTATGGTGCCACTGCCGTTTCAAATACATCGGCAAGGGGTGGATACTCCATTGAGGGTAGCGCCGGACGCCGGCGCAGACCGCTCAAACACTGCGGCTGCGTGCCAGCGGCGGGTTTTTGGCGAAGTAGGTGCGCAAGCCCTTCATGATGCCGTCGGCGATCTGGTCCTGGTATGCCGCCGTGCGCAGCTTGGCTTCTTCGCCCGGGTTGCTGATGAAGGCCGTCTCGACCAGGATGCTGGGGATGTCGGGCGACTTGAGCACGGCAAACCCGGCCTGTTCGACGCGGGGTTTGTGCAGGCGTGCGAAGCCGCCGATCTCGTTCAGCACATGGCTGCCCAGCTGCAGGCTGTCGCGGATCTGCGCGGTGGTGCTCATGTCCAGCAACGCGCTTTGCACGTGGCGGTCTTGCGAGTTGACGTTGACGCCGCCGATCAGGTCGGCCTCGTTTTCCTTGTTGGCCAGCCAGCGTGCGGCCGAGCTGGTGGCGCCGCGCTGGCTCAGCGCGAACACGCTGGCGCCGTTGGCCTGTGGGTTGGTGAAGGCGTCGGCGTGGATGCTGATGAACAGGTCGGCCTGCACCGAGCGCGCCTTGGACACCCGCGTGTTCAGGGGCACGAAGAAGTCGGCGTCGCGCGTCATGAAGGCGCGCATGGGGTTGCCGTTGATGGTGGCGGCGTTGATGCGCTGGCGCAGGCGGTGCGCAATCTGCAGCACGATGTCTTTTTCGCGCGTGCCATTGGGCCCGATGGCGCCCGGGTCTTCGCCGCCATGGCCGGGGTCGATGGCGACGATGATCAGCCGGTCGGTGCGCGATTTGCCGCGCGAGGACTGCAGGCCGGTGGCGCTGGATTCGCCGGCCGCCAGCTCGATGGGCGAGGGGGGGCGTTTGCTGGGCGCGGGCGGGCGCGGCGCCGGTGCCGGCGGCCGCGGCCTCGGCGCAGGGGAGGGGGCCGTGCCCGCCACCACGACGGCGGCGCTGCCGGTCTGCTTGGCGATCAGCTCGCCCAGCGGGTCTTCGCCCGCCGAGGCGCCGGGGGCCTGCAGCCCCGCGCCGGTGCCCGGCCGCAGGTTGGCCGTTTCGGTGACGTTGGCGCTCGGGGCCAGCGGGTCGCGCATGCGGTCGGCGATCAGCTGCTCCAGCGGGTCGGCCGGCCGGCTGGGGTACAGGTCGAACACCAGGCGGTGCTTGTAGGCCGCCACCGGCTGCAGGGTGAACACCTGGGGTTTGATGGACTGCTTGAGGTCGATCACCATGCGCACGACCTCGGGGGCGTTCTGGCCCACGCGGATGCCGCTGATGTTGGGGTCGTCGGCCTGGACCTTGCCCACCAGCTCGCGCAGCTCGGGGCTGAGCTGCAGGCCGTGGATGTCCACCGCCAGCCGGTTCGGCGATTCGATCACCTGGTGCGAGGCCTGCAGCTTGGTGTCCGACTCGATGGTGACGCGGGTGTAGTCCTCGGCCGGCCAGATGCGCACGGCCACGATGCTGGCGCCCCAGGCCAGCTGGCCGGCACCCAGCAGCAGCACCAGGCTGCCGCCTTGCTGCAGCAGTCGGCGCCGCTGCGTACTGGTGGGTTGGTCGGCGGCCTGGAGCCGGGCGGCGGGGGCGTGGTCTTGGGGCCGGCTGCTCATGCGCGCACCTGCTCAAGCATGGCGAGTCCGGTGGGGGTGCCGGCACGCAAATGCACCTGGCGGGTGTCGTCGTCTAGGGTCAGGATGTGCATGTCGAGGTCGGCGGTGGGCAGGGCGCCAGCCGCATGTTCTGGCCATTCCGCGACTTTGAGGCCCGGGGTGGCAAACAGTTCACGAAAACCGGCATCTTCCCACTCGCGCGGGTCGGTGAAGCGGTAGAAATCAAAGTGCCAGATGGCCAGATCGCCCGCTTCGTGCGGCTCCACCACGGCATAGGTCGGGCTTTTGATGCGGCCTTGCACGCCCAGGGCGCGCAGCAGCAGGCGCACGAACGTGGTCTTGCCGGCCCCCAGGTCGCCATGCAGGGCGATGAAGGCGTTGCGCACGGCGGCGGTGGCGGCCAGCCGGCTGGCGAAGGCCTGCGTGTCGGCCTCGGTGCGCCAGGCGAGCGACAGCGACGCGTCGGCCGAAGCGCTGGGGCTGCTTTTTACAATCGGGGGGTGGTTGACACTCACGTTTCACACCTTGCTGTCCCGCCGTTTGACCCGCATCGCTTCGTGGATCAGGTGGCCGGCTGGGCGAAAGACCTTGGATTCTCGCAAATCGGCGTGGCCGGCATTGATCTGCACACCGCCGAGGCGGGCTTGCAGGCCTGGCTGGCCCAAGGATTTCACGGCGACATGGCCTACATGGCGGCCCATGGCCTGAAGCGCGCGCGGCCGGCGGAGCTGGTGCCCGGCACGGTGAGCGTCATCAGCGTGCGCATGAACTACCTGCCGCGCGCAGCGCTGCAAGCGGCAGATGGGGCCGCGCTGGCCGGCCAACCCACGTCGCCGGTGGCCGAGGCGAATGACCTGGCCGCTGTGCCGTCAACCGTGGCCATGCCTGCCGCCACCGCTGCCGCAGGCGCGACGACCGGCTGGCGCCAGCGCGAATGGCAGAGCCTGCAGGCGCCGGGCGACGGCGTGGTCTCGCTCTATGCCCGGGGGCGCGACTACCACAAGGTGGTGCGCAACCGCCTGCAGCAGCTGCAGCGCCGCATGGCCGAGCAGCTGGGGCCCTTCGGCCACCGCGTGTTCTGCGACTCGGCCCCGGTGCTCGAGGCCGAGCTGGCCACGCGGGCCGGGCTGGGCTGGCGCGGCAAGCACTCGCTGGTGCTCAGCCGCGATGCCGGCTCGCTGTTTTTCCTCGGCGAGCTGTTCGTCGACCTGGCGCTGCCGGCCACGTCGGCACAAGCTGGCCATTGCGGGCAGTGCACGTCCTGCATCACGTCCTGCCCCACGGGCGCCATCGTCGCGCCGTACCGGGTCGATGCCCGGCGCTGCATCTCCTACCTGACCATCGAGCACGCGGGCCCGATAGACCCCGCCCTGCGGCCACTGGTGGGCAACCATGTCTACGGTTGCGACGACTGCCAGCTGGCCTGCCCCTGGAACAAGTTCGCCCAGGCCAGCGACCTGCCCGACTTCGACGCCCGACCCGACCTGCAAGCCGGCCAGCTGGTGCGCTGGATGCAGTGGGACGAAGCCGAGTTCCTGCGCCTAACCGAGGGCAGCCCCATCCGCCGCATCGGCCATGCCCGCTGGCTGCGCAACGTGGCGCTGGTGATGGGCAACGCCGCCTCGGCGCCGCTGACGACCACCCAGCGGCGCGATGTCGTGCAGGCCCTGGCGCGCTGGCAGGACCACGCCGACCCCGTGGTGCGCGAGCAGGTGGCCTGGTCGCTGGCGCGGCATGGTGCGGATGCCGGCCCGGGCGACCGCTGATCCGCAGGGCTGCGCATCGAGCGGCGCACCTGCGCGGCGGCTCGACGTTCAAGGGCCACGGCATCGGGCGCAGCCAGGTCGAGGATGCCTTCCTCGACTCGGCTGAGGGTGATGACGGCATGGAAGGGGGCGGGCGATGGCCCGCTTCTCGTCAAGCGGTCAGGTCCCGGTCCCCGCGGGTAACGTTTTTTCGCCCCTGGTGCTTGCGAGCCTGTGTCTGGTCTCTGCGCAAGCCTTTGCTCAATGGCAATGGGTCGGCAGCGACGGCCGCAAGGCGTTCAGCGACCGTCCGCCGCCAGCGGATGTGCGTCACAGGTAAGGTGGATGATGTTGATGGAGTACGACCGAATTCCCGTTTTTTAAAAAACGAAGACGAGCCCATACTCCAGAATTCATGGCTGGGCTTGAACCAGCCATCCACCGTCAACGGGGCAGCTGTCCCAGCACCCCCAACGCAAACGGCAGGCTCAGCATGCCCAGCAGGGTGGACAGCGTCACCAGGCCGGCCACGAAGGGGCCGTTGTAGCCCATCTTCACCGCCAGCACATAGCAGCTCGACGCCGTGGGCACGGCTGAAAAGGCCAGCAGCACCGTGGTCTGCGTGGTGTCCAGCTGCAAGGCCCAGGCCAGCAACCAGGCCGTCACGGGCAGCAACAGGTGGCGAATCAGCAGCATGGACACGGCCAGCGCCTTGGCCTTGGCCAGGGACGCGAACTGCATGCCCGCGCCCGCGGCCATCAGCCCCAGCGCCAGCGAGGCGGCGCCGATGCGCGTCACCGTGGGCTCGAGCAGGGCCGGCATGCGAAAGCCGGCCAGGTTGGCCGCCAAGCCCAGGGCCGTGGCGATGATGAGCGGGTTGCGCACCAGCTCGCGCACAAAGCCGGTGTTGCGCCCCCGCGCCATGGGCCACACGGCCGAGATGTTCACCAGCGGCACGTAGATGCCGACGAGGATGGCCATCATGAGCTGGCCCTCCGCCCCCGCGATGGGGCCGCTGATGGCCAGCGCGATGAAGGAGTTGAAGCGGAACGCCACCTGCGCCGTGCCCGCCCAGTCGTGCCGGTCGATGTGCGGTTTCAGCCCCGGCAGGTGCGGCACCGCGTAGGCCAGCGCCGTGCCGATCACGGCCAGGGCTACGCCGGCCGCGATGAGGTTGGCGGCCGCCTGCAGGTCGATCGGGCTTTTGACCACCGAATGAAACAGCAGCACCGGAAACAGCAGGTAATACACCAGGGTCTCGGCGGCCTGCCAGATGGGGCGGTTCAAGGCCGTGTAGCGGCACAGCAGGTAGCCCAGCGCGATGAGCGAGAAATCGGGGAACAGCAGGGCGGGGTAGTTCACCCGCGCAGCATAGCCGCTGCCTGAGCAGGCGCCCGACCCGCGTGTCGCCCAGCCACCGGGGCCGGCACCGTGGGCGATCCGCTGTCAGGCGCAGCGCGCGGGGGCTGCTGATCGGGCCGGATTCAGCGGCGCTGTGGTGTCGGCGTGCGCAGCCGGGGTGGCGGGCTTGGTGTGGGCGTGCCGGTGTTGCCTGTGCCGGCGCTGGCGCTGGCGCTGCGCCAGGCTGACCCGCAGATGGGGGCAGTCGACTGCCGGCGAAACCGGTGCAGCGCCGGCACGGGGCGTGAAATTCGCCATGCCAACGAGGATTGACCTAGGGTTATCACGGGGGATTCACGGTGTTGATCTGTTGGCTTGACTGCTAGCATCCCGGCACTTGGAATCCCCTGTGTGCGAGGTGCAGGCGGGGCGTTCTTGGCAGCGTCGCGCGTTCACCCACGCGCGTTGGTCACCCGCGCAAATCCACGCGCCCTTGTTCTGGAGATGTTCATGCAACGACGTCATTGTTTGGCCCTGGCTGTTCTGGCCTGCGTGTCCGGTCAGGCCTTTGCCCAGGCCGCTTTTCCCAGCAAACCGATTCGCCTCATCGTGCCGTTTGCGGCCGGCGGGACCACCGACATCATCGCGCGCGTCATGTCCGAACCCATGAGCCGGGCCCTGGGCCAGCAGGTGGTCGTCGACAACAAGGGCGGCGCGGGCGGCATCATTGGCGCCCAGGAAGCCGCGCGCGCCCAGCCTGACGGCTACACCATCAGCATCGCGACGGTGTCCACCACGGCGGCCAACCCTGCCATCAACAAGAAGACCGGCTACGACCCCATCAAGGATTTCGTGGCCGTCAGCAACATCGCCGCCACGCCCAACATCGTCGTGGTCAACCCCAAGTTCGCCGCCAAGGACTTCAAGTCCTTCATGGAACTGATCAAGAAAGAGCCGGGCAAGTATTCCTACGCCTCGTCCGGCACGGGCGGCATCGGCCACATGCAGACCGAGCTGTTCAAGAGCCTGACCGGCCTGGACATGCAGCACATCGGCTACAAGGGCGCCGGCCCGGCGTTGAACGACGTGGTCGCCGGCCAGGTGCCCATCATGTTCGACAACCTGCCGTCGGCACTGCCCTTCATCAAGCAGGGTCAGCTGGTGCCCATCGTCGTGGCGTCGTCCGAACGCGTGAAGGCCATCCCCGACACGCCGACCTTCAAGGAAGTCGGCCTTGAGCCCGTGAACCGCATGGCGTACTACGGCATCCTGGCGCCCAAGGGCACGCCCAAGGACGTGGTGGACAAGCTGCATGCCGCCGTGGTCACCGCCCTCAAGGACCCCGCCGTGCGCAAGCGCATCGAAGACACAGGCTCCATCGTCGTGGGCAACACCCCCGAGCAGTTCGCCAAGCAGATCGAAGCCGAGTACGCCATCTACAAGGAAGTGGTGGCCAAGCAAAAGCTGACGCTGGACTGATCGGACCGCCTCGACGGTCCGCCGAGCTGAAGCGCCACGCCCTGTGGCGCTTTTTTTTGCCCGATGAAGTGAGTCTCCGGTATCGCCGGGACCTGCCCACGCAAAAGCCGCCTCGAGGGCGGCTGCTGGGATTCTGCCCGTGAGCAGGGTTCTGGCTCAGGGCGCTGGTTGCGCGGGCAACCGAAGCGGCACCGCCGGTGCCGCAGCGCCAGGCTGCGGCTGGGCTGTCACTGGTCGGCGAACGCGCGTTCGATGACGAAGTCGCCCGGGGTCTGGGTGTTGCCTTCGTGGAAGCCGCGGTTTTCCAGCAGGATCTTCAGGTCGCGCAGCATTTGCGGGCTGCCGCAGATCATGGCGCGGTCTTCTTCGGGGTTCAGCTCGGGCACGCCCAGGTCGGTGAACAGCTTGCCGGTGGTGATGAGGTCGGTGATGCGGCCTTCGTTGCGGAAGGGCTCGCGCGTGACCGTGGGGTAGTACTTGAGCTGCTCGGTGATCAGCTCGCCCAAGAACTCATGGCGCTTCCACTCGTCGTTGATCTGGTCGTGGTAGGCCAGCTCGTTGACCTGGCGCACGCCGTGCACCAGCACCAGCTCTTCAAACTTCTCGTAGCTTTCCGGGTCGCGGATGATGGACAGGAACGGGGCCAGGCCGGTGCCGGTGGCGAACATGTACAGGCGCTTGCCAGGGCGCAGGTAGTCGCACAGCAGCGTGCCCGTGGGCTTGTGGCCGACGATGACCGAATCGCCCACCTGGATGTTCTGCAGCCTGGACGTCAGCGGGCCGTCGGGCACCTTGATCGACAGGAATTCCAGCGCTTCTTCGTAGTTGGCGCTGGCGATGGAGTAGGCGCGCAGCAAAGGCTTGTTGTTGACCCGCAGACCAATCATGGTGAAGTGGCCGTTGGCAAAGCGCAGGCTTTGACTGCGGGTGGTGGTGAAGCTGAACAGACGGTCGGTCCAGTGGTGCACGGACAACACCTTCTCTTCATCGAATGCGGCCATGAAAGCTCCAAAAAGTGCAGATTCGGTGCGGCTGCGATGGGCCGTCACCGCGGGATTTCCCCGAGAGTTGTTATTCAAGAAGCGCGAGTCTACCCAAAAGTGATATGCATTTGGGTTAGATCAATATGCCCATGATGGCCACAGGCCCACGCCACAGCGCATGGGTGGGCGGGCCTGAAGCAGTACTCGATCAAAAGGCAGTATGAGGTGATTGCCGTTTAAAGAGAAACGGTGATGGCTTGATACTGATCAGAAAATCAAAGTCGGTGAAAAGCTGCGCTGCGCGCGGCCTGCGCTCACGCGTCGGCCATGCCCTGGACCACGAAGCGCACGCGGCGCTGGCCTTTCCAGTCGTCGCTTTCCAGGCGGTAGGCCAGCGTGGCCTGGGCGGGCACGGGCTCTTGCCGGCCGAACCAGATGGCGTCGACGACCTGGCCCTGGTGGCGCAGCTTGAGCGCCAGGTGCCGCTCGCCCACGATGCGCTGGCTGACCAGCTCCAGCGCTTCGCTGAACACCGGGGCGGCAAAGCCCTGGCCCCAGATGGCCTGGTCGAGCAGCTCGGCGATGTCGGCCTGCCGGAACTCGGGCGGCAGCGGCCCGTCGGTGGCCAGGCGCCGCGTCAGCGTGGCGTCGTCCAGCCACTCGGCGGCGATCTCGGCCAGGGTGCGCTCGAAGCGGTCGTACTGGTCCTCGGCGATGGTGCAGCCCGCGGCCATGGCGTGGCCGCCAAAGCGTTTGAGCACGCCGGGCGCGCGCTTGGCGACCAGGTCCAGCGCGTCGCGCAGGTGAAAGCCCTCGATGGAGCGGCCCGAGCCCTTGAGCTCGTGTTCGTGCCCGGGTGCGCCGCTGGGCGCGAACACGAAGCAGGGGCGGTGCAGCTGTTCCTTGAGGCGCGAGGCGACGATGCCGATCACGCCTTCGTGGAAGTCGGGGTCGAACACGGTCACCGCAGGCGGCGGCGCTTCTTCGGGGTCGAACAGCGCGGCGGCGGCGGCCTCGGCCTGCTCGCGCATGTCGGCCTCGATGACGCGTCGCTCACGGTTGATCGCGTCCAGTTTGGTGGCCAGCTCGTGCGCCTGCTGGGGGTCGTCGGTGCTCAGCAGCGTGATGCCCAGCGTCATGTCCGACAGCCGGCCGGCGGCGTTGATGCGCGGCCCCAGCGCAAAGCCGAAATCGAAGGTGCTGGCGCGCCAGGCCTCGCGCCCGGCCACCTGGAACAGCGCCGCCAGGCCGGGCGGCATGTGGCCGGCGCGGATGCGCTTGAGCCCCTGGGCGACGAGGCGGCGGTTGTTGGCGTCCAGCCTGACCACGTCGGCCACGGTGCCCAGCGCGACCAGCGGCAGCAGGGCGTCCAGCTTGGGTTGGGGTATGGCCAGGCTGCCGTTCAAGGGAGAAAGCAACTGGCCGGATACCGCCTGGGAATCGGCTGCGCCGGTGAACACGCCCCGCGCGCGCAGCTCGGCACGCAAGGCCATCAGCACGTAGAACATCACGCCCACGCCCGCCAGGTGTTTGCTGGCAAAGGTGCAGCCAGGCTGGTTGGGGTTGACGATGACCTCGGCCGCGGGCAGCTCGGGGCCGGGCAGGTGGTGGTCGGTGACCAGCACTTGCAGGCCCAGCGCCTGCGCGTGGGCCACGCCGTCGGCGCTGGCGATGCCGTTGTCCACGGTGATGAGCAGGTCAGCCCCCTTGGCCTTGACGCGGTCGGCAATCGCGGGCGTCAGCCCGTAGCCGTCGACGACGCGGTCGGGCACGACGAAGTCGACCTGCCGCGCGCCCAGCATGCGCAGGCCGCGCAGGGCCACGGCGCAGGCGGTGGCACCGTCGCAGTCGTAGTCGGCCACGATGACCAGGCGCTGGTCGGCGGCGATGGCGTCGGCCAGCAGGCGCGCGGCCTCGCGGGTGCCTTGGAGGGTGTCGGGCGGCAGCAGCCGGGTCAGCTTGTCGTCGAGGTCGGCCGCCTGCACGCCGCGCGCGGCATAGAGCTGGGCCAGCAAGGGGTGCAGGCCGGCCTGGGTGAGGGCCCAGGTGGCGCGGGGTGGCGCGTCGCGGGGTTCAAAGCGCATGGCCGCCTCCGGTGGGGTGATCGGCCGAGAGCGGGGCCAACAGCTGCGCCACGCGCAGGGGCTTGAGCCAGCGGGCCAGGCGCGGGCCCAGGCCGGTGGCGGCGGGCACCAGGCGCAGGGCCTGCGTGGCGCCGCAGAAGCCGAGGCTGGGGGGCTGGGCGGTGGGCATGCTGCCTGCCGCGGCCTGCAGGGCGGCCAGTTGCTCGGGCAGCTCGTCATCGAGCGTCAGCCAGGCCTGGGCCCAGGCGGCCTGGCCATCGGCAGCGGCTTGCAACAGGCGGGTATCGATGGGGAGGCTTTGCAGGTTGGACGGAGAGGGGGGCAAACTGCTCAGCATGCCGGCACCATGCAGCCAGACGGCGTTGACGGCAGGGAGGCGGCGCGCGGCCCGGGCGTCGGTGACCGGGTGGGTGTAGAGCAGCATCTGCACCTCGTGGTTCAGCCGCTGCAGCAGGCGGCGGTCGGCGGCGTCCTGCGCGGCGTTGCGCGGCGCCAGCAGGTCGGCGCGCAGCGTGTGGCGCGTGCCCTGGGCCAGGCTCACCCAGGCGGCATGGCGCAGCGCATCGCCCTGGGCGAACCAGCGCAGTGGCGACTCGTAGCAGAGGGCGATGCCGTCTTCGGCGAACAGCGGCGCCAGCGTGGCCAGCAGCGCGCGCGATTCGTCGTCCGACAGCTGCAGCTGCGCCGGGTCGTTCAGCTCGGCGTGGTCCATGTTCAGCTGCACGTGGCAGGGCGTGAACCAGGCGCAGCCCACGCCGGCCAAGCCGCGCGACAGGGCGGCCAGCGGCGGCTGGGCGGGGTCGCCGGGCAGCTGCAGCAGGGTGGCCTGCAGGACTTCGGCCGGGGTGGTGGGGGCGTGCGCATCCTGCGTGGCCGGCGGCAGGGCCTGCCAGCCTTGCAGGGCGCGTTGCAGCCGGGGCAGCGGGGGAATCGCGTCGGGCGCAAAGCAGTCGGCGCCGTCGAGCAGAACGTGGTGAACCATGGCGGCGATTGTCGTGGAGGACGGAGGCTGTCGAGGTGGGCGGGCCTTGCGCCGGGTGGGGCATGGGAGTTGTCGTGCCCAGTGGCCCAGTGGCCCAGTGGCCCAGTGGCCCAGGGAGCGGGCGTCGGCCGCCCGTGCAGACGGCGCCTGACTCGTCAGCGTGCGGGTGCCGGTGTTGCCCCTGGCGCCGGCACGGGCTTGGGCACCGGCGCGGGATCCGTTGACGGCGCCAACACGGCGGCGGCCGAGGGTGCGGCCAGGCGCGTGGCCGACCACGACCAGCGTCGGCCCTGGCGGTTGAGGGCGGTGCCGGTCAGGCGGTCGTGGCCCTGCAGCCGGCCTTCGTAGCGGGCGTAGCCGTCGTTGAAGCTGAAAACCACGCCCTGGGCATCGGCCGACCAGCGGTCGTTGTCCGGTGTGATGTCATTGGGGTTGGATGTGGTGAGGCGGCCCTGTGGTGCGAAGTGCAGCACCTGGGTGTCGCCGTCGTCGTCCTGGTGGTGCCAGCGCGTGTCGGCCAGCGGGTGCGTGGCCAACGCAGCCGGCGCCGGCATGGCGCGCTGGCGCCGCGCATCGGCGGCCCGAAGCTCGGCGGCGGGCGTGACGTTGATCGGCGGGTCGGCCCGGGTGGGCTCGACGGCATCCGCCGGCAGGCTGGCCAGCCAGACCACCGTGCAGGCCAGCCAGGCCAATCCGCGTCGCAGGCTGGCTGAATGTTGGCGTGATGGGGTATGCATGGATTGGCGTTTTGAATGAAACGAGAAATCATGCATACTGCCCATTAGGTGCCTCAATCACCCGTATGCCGCAGCGCCGGGAACAGGATCACGTCGCGGATGCTGGCGCTGTCGGTCAGCAGCATCATGAAACGGTCGATGCCGATGCCGCAGCCACCGGTGGGGGGCATGCCGTATTCCAGCGCGCGCACGAAGTCGGCGTCGTAGAACATGGCTTCGTCGTCGCCACTGTCCTTGGCATTGACCTGCGCCTGGAAGCGCGCGGCCTGGTCTTCGGCGTCGTTCAGCTCGGAGAAGCCGTTGGCCATTTCGCGGCCGGTCATGTAGAGCTCGAAACGCTCGGTCACCTCGGGGCGCGCGTCGTTGGCGCGGGCCAGCGGGCTGATCTCGGTCGGGTGCTCCATGATGAAGGTGGGTTCCCACAGCTTGGCTTCGACTTCTTCCTCGAAGTACATGACCTGCAGCGAGGGCAAGCTGCGCGTGGACAGCCGGTCCTTCTCTTCCGTCAGGCCGAGCTTGCGCAGGGCTGCGATGAGCCAGTCGCGGTCGTCGGCACCGGCGCCGGCCTCGGTGTGGGCCGCGATGGCTTCGCGGATGGTCATGCGCTTGAAGGGCTGGGCGAGGTCCACCGGCTTGCCGGCGTAGCTCAGCTGCTGGCTGCCCGTGGTCTTCTGGGCCAGGTCGCGCATCAGCTGTTCGGTGTAGTCCATCAGGTCCTGGTAGTTCCAGTAGGCCGCGTAGAACTCCATCATGGTGAATTCGGGATTGTGCCGAACGCTGATGCCTTCGTTGCGGAAGCTGCGGTTGATTTCGAACACGCGCTCGAAGCCGCCCACGATCAGGCGCTTGAGGTACAGCTCGGGCGCGATGCGCAGGTACATGTCCTGCTCGAGCGCGTTGTGGTGCGTGATGAAGGGCTTGGCGTTGGCGCCGCCCGGGATGGGGTGCAGCATGGGCGTCTCGACTTCGAGGAAGTCGTGCGCGGTCATGAACTCGCGCAGGGCCGAGAGCGTGCGGCTGCGGGCCGTGAAGCGTGCGCGCGCGTCGCCATCCATGATGAGGTCGACGTAGCGCTGACGGTACTTGGTCTCCTGGTCCTGCATGCCGTGGAACTTGTCGGGCAGCGGGCGCAGGCTCTTGGTCAGCAGGCGGATGCGGGTCACCTTGATCGACAGCTCGCCGGTCTTGGTTTTCATCAGCGTGCCCTTGGCGCCCAGGATGTCGCCCAGGTCCCACTTCTTGAAGTCGGCGTAGACGTCTTCGCCCACGGCATCGCGCGTGACGTAGAGCTGGATGCGGCCCGTGGCGTCCTGCACGGTGGCGAAGCTGGCCTTGCCCATCACGCGCTTGAGCATCAGGCGGCCGGCCACGCTGACGGTGACGGCCTGCGCCTCCAGCGCCTCGGCTTCGGTCTCGCCGTGGGCCGCGATCAGCGCGGCGGCGCGGTGGTCAGGCTTGAAATCGTTGGGGAAGGCGACCTGGCCGCCAGCGGCTTGCACCTCGCGGATGGCCTTGAGTTTGTCGCGGCGCTCGGCGATCAGGCGGTTGTCGTCCTGCTCGGGTGCAGGGGCGGGTGCGGGGGTGGTGTCGGTCATGGTGCCGTGGTGCGAAGAGGCGGGCCAGAGGCCAGCGCACAATGGAGAGGCGCGCCGTGGGCGCAAAACCCGCGATTTTAGGCGCCCGCCTTGGGGCACGTGGCTCAGGCATTTGCTGCGCCGGATGACCCCGCATCGCTGGCTGGCGCCGACCGGTGCATCCCTTTTCGCCGCGGGGCCGCGCGGCCCACGTTCAGGATCAGCCCATGTACACCGCATCGTGCCTGTGTGGCGCCATTGCCCTGGAGATCGACGCCGCCATCGACGCCGTGCAGCTGTGCCATTGCCGCGAATGCCAGAAGGCGCAGGGCGGGGCCTTTGTGGCCGTGGCGCCCGTGCCGCGTGACGCGCTGCGGCTGGTGCGGGGCGCCGACCAGCTGGCGAGCTACTCCGCCAGCCCGGGCAAGCGGCGCGTGTTTTGTCGCGATTGCGGCTCGCCCGTCTACAGCGAGCGGCTGGATGCGCCGCAGACCGTGCGGCTGCGCGTGGGCCTGATCGACGGCCCCCTGGCCGCGCCGGTGGACGGCCACGCGTTCACGCGCGAGCAGGTGTGCTGGTTCCACATCGGCGATGACGCGCCCCGCCATGAGGGGCCGAGGCCGGTCTGAGGGCGCAGGCCTGGGGCAGGCGCAGGTCCCGCTCACGCGGTGCCTGTTTCTGAGCTGCCTGTGCGGCAGTGAGCCCGAGCAGACCAGGCACCCGCTCCATCACCGCCTTTGGCTTGATCGACCACGTCCACCGCAGGCACGCGGATGCAGGTCTGAACTGCCCACGCAGTCGTGAACAGGGTCGGCGCCCTCCGGGCCGGGCGTCACCTGCGGAGCTGCCTCATGCAGCCGTGCACACCAAGCCTCAACGGGGCAGGGCACTCCTCCGCGGTCAATGCGGCTGAGTCGGGGAGGGTGCACCAGCCCGATGGTGGCCCGCTTCGGGGACAATCCGCCGCCATGGATTGGCTTCACCTCTTCGTCCCGATCGCGCTGGCGCATTTCCTGGCTTTGCTGAGCCCGGGACCTGATTTCTTCCTCCTCGTCAAAACCAGCCTGCGGCACTCGGCCCGTGTGGGCCTGGGTGCGGCCCTGGGCATTGCGATGGGCAATGCGGTCTACATCGGCTTGTGCCTGGTGGGCGTAGGTGCTTTGCTCAGCCGCTCGGTGCCCTTGATGATCGGGCTCAAGCTGGCTGGCGGGCTGTTCCTGATGTGGCTGGGCTGGAAGGCCTTGCGTGCGCGCCGGGCCGACTACGCGGCGCTGGCCCAGTCCGACAGCGTGCCGGTGCAAGCCGAGCGCGGCGCCTTCGTGCGCGCCTGGGCCGCTGGCCTGGCCTCGGCCCTGCTCAACCCCAAGAACCTGCTGTTCTACCTGAGCCTGTTCACCGTCGTGCTCACGCCCGGTGTGGGCCTGGGCGTGCAACTGGGGTTGGGGGTCTGGATGACGGCCGTGGTACTGGCCTGGGACGCCGCCATCGTGCTGCTGCTGGCCAAGCCGGTGGTGCGGCGCCGCTTTGCACGGATGGCGTTTGTGCTGGACAAGCTCACCGGCCTGGTGCTGGGTGGCATGGGCACGCGCATCGTGCAGACCGTGTTGGTGCCGGCCAAGGCCGGCACGTGAGGACGCACCGGTGAGGCGCGCTCAGGCGCGCGCGGCCACAGCCTTGCGACGGTAGCCCGCCGCGCCTGCGACCAGCGTGGTCAGCAGTGCCAGGGCTGGCCACGCCAGCGTTGGCACGGCCTTGGGCGCGGCGGTCACTGGCGTGATGGTTTGCGACCAGGTGCCGACGACGCTGTCACCCGGCGTGGCGTAGCCCGTGGTGGGCGTGACGCCCGTGCCGGTGCACTGCGAGCCGATGACCGTTGTGCAGACCATGTTGTCCCGCACCCAGGTGGTCAGGGATCCGGCCAGCATGAGGTGGATGGGCTGGTTCACCGTGTGCGCGGGGCCGGGCGACATCAGGTAGACCTGTGCCGCGGTCAGGGTGCCGCTGGCGTCGGTGCTGACCCAGAAATCGCCGGGTGCTCCGAAGACATTGGCCGAGTTGCTGTTGTTGAAGGTGCGCACGCCATCGCTGAACGACCAGGTGACCGGGTAGCTGGTGCCGGGGCCCACGGGTTCTTCATTCAGGTTGGGCGGCAGGGCGGTGGCCGACGTGATGCTGCCCGTGAGCTGCATGGCGGTGGTGAAGTCGCCGGTGGCCGAGGTGTAGGCGGGCGAGGTGTAGGTGTAGACCGCCTGTGCCCACGCGCCCGTGGTGATGCAGCCGGCCAGCAATGCGAGCGTGGTCAATCGTTTCATGAACTCCTCCTGGGTGGAAAACATCATTATTCCATTTCAAGCCAATTTTCACGGTTGTGTTTCGATGAAATCTGGAATGGATTGAATGGCTCAAGGCGGCGCGGCGCCATGCGGGTCGGGCCAGGCCAAACGCGGCTCAGGCGGCAAGGTCTGGCGAGCACAGCTGCCTGACGGGCAGGGAGCTCGGCGATTCGGTGACTCCGGTGGAGCATTGCGTCACCCCCGCGCAGCGGACGCAGGAGGTCGCGCCAGCCGAGCGGCGGACCGGGCGCGGGATGCCGGTCTGGCCACGGATGGGCGCGTCGGGTGAACGCAGGGGGTCCCGACGCGACCGCGTGCTCTCGGGGCGGATGGGTATGAACCTGCGGCCGATGAACTCGGGACGGCAGCTGTGGAATACTCGGCACGCCCCTGCCGTGTGGCCGTCTGCAGCCGGTGGCCCGGCCCCGTTGAAAGCACCCGATGAGCCTGAATTCCGACCTCCTGCAATCCTCCCCCGTGGCCATCATCGGTCTGGGCTATGTGGGCCTGCCGCTGGCGGTGGCCTTCGGCAAACAGCGGCCCGTGATCGGCTTCGACATCAACACCGACCGCATCGCCCAGTTGAACGCCGGTGAGGACGCCACGCAGGAAACCACGCCGGCGCAACTGGCCGCGGCCACCCAGTTGCGCTTCACCAGCGACGTGGCCGATCTGGCCGCCTGCCGCACCTTCATCGTGACCGTGCCCACGCCCGTGGACGAGGCGCTGCAGCCCGACCTGAGGCCGCTGGAAAGCGCCAGCGCCACGGTGGGTCGCGTGCTCAAGGCCGGCGACGTGGTGATCTACGAGTCCACCGTGTACCCCGGCGCAACCGAAGAGGTGTGCGTGCCCATCCTCGAGCAGGTCAGCGGCCTGCGGTACCTCTGCGACGGCGCGTGCCCGCCCGGACCTGCCGACCCCGCCATCGGCAACGCGCCAGACGCATGCGCCGAGCAGGGCGAGGGCCAAGGTTGCAGCGAAGGGCCGTCCCGAGCAAAGCCAGTCCCCCTGGGAGGCAGCGGACCAGACGCGAGCGCCGGGGAGCGTGGGGGCCAAGGCTGCAGCGAAGGGCCGCCCCGAGCAAAGCCAGCCCCCTTGGGGGGCAGCGGACCAGGCGCGTGCGCCGGGGAGCGTGGGGGCCAGTTCTTCCACTGCGGCTACTCCCCCGAACGCATCAACCCCGGGGACAAGGTCAACACGCTGGAGACCATCACCAAGATCACGAGCGGCTCGACCCCGGCGGCCGCGGCGTATGTGGACCAGCTGTACGCCAGCATCGTCACGGCCGGCACCTACCGGGCCAGCTCCATCCGCGTGGCCGAGGCGGCCAAGGTCATCGAAAACACGCAGCGCGACCTGAACATCGCGTTCGTCAACGAGCTGTCGGTGCTGTTCGCCCGCCTGGAATTGGACACGCTGGAGGTACTGGAGGCGGCGGGCAGCAAATGGAACTTCCTGCCGTTCAAGCCGGGACTGGTGGGCGGGCACTGCATCGGCGTTGACCCGTACTACCTCACGCACAAGGCGCAGGCCGTGGGCTACAACCCGCAGGTGATCCTGGCCGGCCGGCGCATCAACGACAACATGGCGCGCTACGTGGCGCGCAACGTCATCCGGCTGATGCTGCAGGGCGGCCTGGACGCCCCGCGCTGCCGCGTGGGCGTGCTGGGCATCACCTTCAAGGAGAACTGCCCCGACGTGCGCAACAGCAAGGTCGTGGACATGGTGCGCGAGTTCGAGGGCTGGGGCATGCAGGTGGTGGTCAGCGACCCCGTGGCCGACCCGGCCGAGGTGCAGGCCGCCTACGGCATCCCGCTGCAGGCCATCGACGCCGACCACCCCGTGGATGTGCTCGTCGTGGCCGTGGGCCACAGCGCCTACCGCGCCCTGACGCCGGCGCAGCTCAAGGCGCTGGTGCGGGGCCCGCAGCCCGTGCTGGCCGATGTGAAAAGCCTGTACGACCGCCATGCGCTGGCGGCGCTCGGGTTCAGCGTGTTTCGCCTCTGAGCGCAGGGCAGGCCGGCGGGGGGCTGGTCCTGGCATGCGCCGTCCTGCAAGGCTTTGGGGCGACCGATGGCGGGATTGCTCCCGCCCGTTCAACCGCACGCCCAGCACCGCCGCCTCTGCTGGCTGGGTACGGCCGGCCGAGCTGCCTGAACCGCGCACCGTGCGCCTGCTGCCCGTGGCCCTGGAGGGCCGGCCGGCTTCTGCCGCAGGCCGGCGGCGTTGGATGCCGGCCTCAACCCGCGGAGGGCGCGGGCTGCCGCAGCAGGCGCATGCCCCTTCGCCAGTCCACCATGCTGTGGCTGTGGCGACGGTGTCGCCGTGCCGCGTTGGCCGTTCAGCGCGTGGCCGGTCGGTGCCGACGCTGCCGGGACTGCACGCGGTGCAGCGCGCTGGCCTGGACGCACAACCGCCAACAGCCCCTTAGCGTTGCATCAGCAAAGAGGTATGCATCGATGGGCGATTCATCCAAATCGGAAACAGGCGCATACCCCAGCGCGATGCAACCGACGCCATGGCGCTATGCTCAGCACCTTTGCCGCCTGCTGCACCGCCATGACCGAGCCCACCCGCCTTGCTGCGCCTGACCCCGAATCGCCTGCCCGCTGCACGCGCCGCCAAGCAGGCCTGGCCCTGAGCCTGACGGGGGCGCGTGTGCTCGCCCCGTGGCTGGGCGCCGGCCTGGCCGGCGCCGCCTTGAGCGCGTGCGGGGCACGCACGGCCGAAGACTTCGACCGCCTGTGGTCCCAGGTGCGCGGTGTGCCCCAGGGCGCGTCTGGTGGCGCCGGCAGCACGCCGGGCCAGCGCCTGCTGGTGTTCTTCGACACCCGTTGCGGGTTCTGCACCCAGCTCTGGCACAACCTGCAGCCGGCGATGGCGAGCTGGCAGACGCTGTGGGTGCCGGTGGCCATCCTGGCGCCGGCCAGCCGCGACGAGGCGCTGGCCTTGCTCTCCAGCCCCGAGCCCCAGGCCTGGCTGCAGGCCCACATGCAGCGTCGGCCCACGGCGCCTGCGCCCGTCGACGCCGCGCTGGGCGCGGTGCTGGACGCGAACCTCAAAGCCATGGAGGGCTTACCTGGCAGCTCGCGCGCCGTGCCTCAGAGCGTGGGCCTCAAGGGCGAGGCCCTGCACGTGGTGCGCGGCGCCTTGCCGCTGGCGCGCCTGCAGGCCGAGTTCGCGTGAGGCGCGTGCAGCGGCTGTCGTTGCCGGGCGCGCCGGCACGGTGACGGGAATCGGTCAAGCGACGCCTGCCGGTGGGCTGCAGAGGCTCATGCCCACTCGGGGGAAGTTGACGTTGGACCGGCTTGACGCCGATGGACCTCTCGCCGGACCGTGATCGAACCCGTGGGGAGATCGCCAGCGTGGTGCACAGCCCAAGGTGAGGGTTTTGGGATTGTGCAGTATGCAATCAGCGCCGTTGCTTGGTGATCGGCAAAGGGCTGATACTGCTTTTCAAGGAGTGACTGTGCCAAGCGGCCATCACAGGGGGGCGTGGGCGTACCAGCGGGGCGAAGCCCACTGCAGGACCACGGCGGCCAGCACGCCGAGGTAGCCCAGCCAGGCCAGGGCGCTGGTGGCCGATTGGCCCTGGGCGCCGGCGACCATCAGGCAGACCCAGGCGATGCCGGCGAGGCCGAACTGCGCCACACGTCCGCCGCGTCGCACGATGCGCAGCGGGGTTTGGCAGTGCGGGCAGCAGCGCTGAGTGCGTGCCTTGCCCTGGTGATGCGTGGCTTTGGCGGTCAGGCCGCGCCAGCCGATGTGGGCCTGGCAGGCCGGGCAGGTGTTGGCCGGGCCAAGGGAAGGGGTGGGGTCGGTCATGGTGTCAGAGCGGCCGAAGGACGGCCGGCAGGTGAGGGCGCCCGACGTGGGGCTGCGGCGCCGGTGCCCGGCAAGCGCATGTCGGTGTCGGGGACGTGACGGCTGAGTCGCCCAGACCCGCCAAGCGCCATGCATCGAGGATGGTGTGCCGCAGCGCATTGGCGTGACCCCGCAAGCCGCTGGGGTGCTGGCTGGCGGGTGCGCCCGTGGGCAGGGTCGAATGGGTGTGGTCCTGGCCAAGATGGGCCGAGCAAAGGGACCGCATTGTGCCAAGCGGATTGGGTCCCTGTCGCCAGACGCAGGCTGGCAGCGGCCGTGGCGACTGCGCCGCTGGACCGGTTCATCCCCATCCTGACGGGCTGCGCCGCACTGAACACGCTGGCGTTGAGGCACCGAGGCGCACCGGGCGGCTCAGCGCAGCCGCCGTCTGCGCCTGAGCACCGCAGCCAGCCCCAGCAACATCGCTGTCGCCAGCATGCCAGGACCTTGGAGCGACGGCACCGGCGCCACCGTGACCAGGCGCAGCGTCAAGGTGCTGTCACGCTGAATGTTGTAGTCCGCCAGGGTGCGTCCATCCAGCAGCGCCCGCCCCGCGAAGCTCAGCAGCTGCTGATCGGCGGCGATGCCTGTCTGGTCCTCGATTTTTTGCTTGACCTGCTGGATGGCATCGCTGCCTTCGACGTCCAGCGTGATCGTGGTGCCGTTTGGCAAAGCGATGAAGATCTGCATCGGGTTGGGAGGAGTTCGGGGCGACGTCGCAGCCTAGCATGCTCCCCTGGGGGCAGGCGACGTGCGCGCCGCGCAGTCCAAGGTCCGGGTGCATCGGTTCAGGGCCTGGCTGGGGACACGGCGGCGGCCAGGGTGTTTGTCCCCGTGGCCGGGACCGACGCGGGGGACCCAGCCGGAGCTGACGCAGGGTCTGCTTCGGCGCGTGCCTTGTAGATTGCGAGCACATGCTGCGCGAAGTCGTTGGTCAGCAAGCGCGACAGCGGCGTGGCGTACCAGTTGAAGCGCGTGCTCACACGCCAGCGGATGCTCAGCGTCAGGCGCGTGCCCCCGGCTTCTGGCGTGAGCCGGTAGCCGGCGTCCAGCATGTCGAAGTAGTCGCCGCCGATGGTGACGTGGTCGTCCAGCGCGCCCTGCGGGATGTCGCCGGGCTGGAAGTCGAAGCGCCAGTGCACGTGCTCGTTCTCGCGCAGGTCGGTGATGTACTCCTTGAAGCGGATGCCTTGGTGCCACTGCACCTCGCGCACGGGCTGGTCAGTGCCCGTGGTGACCACGCCGAGCGGGCGCGGCACACCGGCCAGCCAGGCCAGGGCGGTGCCGCCTTCGTCGGGACCGATGTCCTGGATGTGGAAGATGTCGTGCCAGATGCGGGCGGGCGGCGCCGCGATCCACACGCTCTGCTCGGCCTGGGCATAGGTGTCGGGCAGCGGCAGGCGGTGCTCCACGCCACCCAGCAGCAGCGGCAGGGCGATGACGCAACCCAGCGCATGCCGGGGCCAGTGGGTCAGGCGGCAGATGACGCCCATCACCAGACCGGCCACCGCGCCCAGCAGGGCAAACAGCGGCACGATGAAGACGGCGCACACCAGGCCCTCGATGAGGATGGCCATGCTGCCCAGCACCATCAGCGCCGTGGCGCCCATGGGGGCGAACACGTAGAACAGCCAGCTGCGGCGACGCTGGCGCTCGGCCAGGTAGACGGTGGCGGCGCCGCAGACGATGGGCGCACCGTAGATGCAGGCGGCCAGCATGGCCGAGAAGGCATCGCCGGGTTCCCCAAAAAAGGCCAGCCGCAGCGCCAGGCCGATCAAGGCGCCGATCAGCGGCGGCCACCAGGCGGCGAAAGGCCAGTCGGGCGCCAGGGCTGCATCGCCGCGCGGTGACGGTGGGGCGGCCGCATCGGCCGCCAGGGCAGGGCTCGTCACAACCGGCACGGTGGGGGTGGACGGCGTGGCGTCGTGGGGGCGTGTGGGGATGGTCATGGTGTGCGGTGCGTCCCAGTGGGTGTGGAAGGAGGATGCCCGCCCTCATGCAGGCTGGCGGTGGACGTGGTGTGAGGCGGCATCGGCTGGCTGCGGTGCGGCATGGTGTTCTTCGCGCGGCGAGCAAGGCCCGGTCGGCAAGGCGTGGCCAGCATGGCGCGCACGGTCAGCCCCACAACGTGGGCTTCATCACCATCAACCCGTAGATGGCCAGCATGGCGACGAAAGCGGGGTAGCCCAGGGCTTCCCAGCGGCGGGCGAGTTGCCAGTAGCGGGGCGGCAACTCGCCGCGGCCGTCGATGACCGCCAGCGCGGCGATGCGCTGCATCTCGATCTGCATGACCACCACGGGCAACCAGCACAGGCCGGCCACGGCGTACAGGGCCAGCGCCAGCGTCAGCCACGGGGTGCTCAGCGGCCATCCCGCCCAATGGGCCAAGGCCACGCCGGACGCCAGCTGCACCACGCCGGCGGGCGCGGTGAACCACGTGTCGGCGCGCACCACCAGCCGCGCCACCGTGGCCTGGGCCGCCACGCTGTGGCTGCGGTTGGCGAAGAACAGGTAGAAGGCCGAGCCGAAGCCCGTGCCGACCAGCAGCACGCTGGACAGGATGTGCAGGGTTTTGAGCAGCAGGTAAGTGGTCATGGCGGGCTTTCAGGTGCGGGGGCGGAGACAAGACGCGGCGTGATGGTTCACAAGGCGTTGACCAGCCAGGGGGGCGCGGTCCCAGGGGCATGAACAGGCTCCGGTGTCGATGGGCGCGTAGCCGATCTTCTTGCCGTACGGGGCGCGGGGCACGACTCAGCCGCAGCGGGCTGGACGGCGTCAGGCGCACGATCAGGTGGGCGTGGCCTGGGTGTCCGGCGGCCGGTCATGCGGACCTCCGTGTCGCGGCCGTGTGTGCCGCGGCGCTTGCGGGGCCGGCTGCGGCATTGACATCTGCATCGGCATCGGCATCGGCATCGACCGCCGTGGTCGGCGCATGGTGGCCGCCGGCGTGCAGCCAGAGCAGGTACAGTGCGGCGGCCAGGGGCAGGTTCTTCAGCAGCGGCCCCAGCGGGTGCAGCCACAACGCGGGCTGCAGCACGGTGGCCAGCAGCGTCATCGCGGCCATGGCCAGGCCGGCGCTGGCATAGGCGGCGCGGCTGGGCCGCCACCCCAGCCACAGGCCGATGGCCAGGTCCACGGCAGCGCCGCCTGCGATCAAGGTGTGGCTGATCCACAGCGGGTATTGGCCCAAACCCGATAGCAGGTCAACGCTGATGCCATGAAACCCCCACAGGCTGACGGCTGCGGTCCACCACCACACCAGCACCAGGCTGGCCCGCAGGGCGCGCCAGCCTGGGCGCAGGTCCGCCGCGTGGGCGGTGTGGTGGGCGGCAGTGGACGGACGGACTTGGGGCATGGCGGGCTTTCAGCGCGTGGCGCCTTGGTCAACGGGGGCCACGGGCGTGCGCCAGCTCGGCAGCAGCGCCTCGGGCGGCGTGGGGGCGCGCCCCAGCGCGGCCTGCAGGGCACCGGACGCGGTGGCGTTGGGCGTGCGCATCAGCGTCCACGAGGCGCTGCACCAGGGCGACACCGGCACCACGTCGCCCAGCCACGCGGTGACCTGGCTGAACCATTCGGGTTGCACCAGCTGCCGTGCCGGCGGCAAGCCCAGCTGGGCGCGCAGGCTGGCGATGAAGTCGGCCATGCTCAGCGCCCGGGCGCCGCCCAGCGCCAACAGGCCGGTGGCGGGCGACCCCGGTGCGGCGAACGGGGCTGGCCAGGCCTCGCCCAGCGCCAGCCGAACCACGGCCTCGGCCAGCTCTGCCACGGCCAGCGGCTGAATCGGCTGGGTGTGCGCGGCCCGCGGCAGGGGCAGCACCGGCAGGCGGGCCAGCGCCATGAAGAGCGCGCTGGACTGCCCTCCGCGACCGAACACCAGGCTGGGGCGCAGCACCAGGCCGTCGAGCTGGCCGGCCGCGGTCAAGCCCAGCAGGTGCGCATCGGCGTCGCGCTTGGTGCGCGCATAGGCGGTGTCGTTGTCGGCGATGCCCAGTGCCGACACCTGCACCACGCGCCGCACGCCGGCCTGGGCGCAGGCCGTGAACAGGGCGCGCGGCGCGTCGGCGTGCAAGGCCTGCAGCGAACGGCCGGGCCGGTCGCGCAGCGCGCCCACGGCGTTGATGACGAGGTCCACGGGCTGGCCGCTGGCGGGGTCGCTGAGCCACGGCCGCCAGGCCTGGGGCTGCGTCATCTGGCTGAAGGGGCAGGCGGGCCGGCTGCTGCGGCTGGCGCCGATGACGTGGTGGCCGCGCGCGCGCAAGGCGGCGGCGATGTGGCGGCCGATGAAGCCGCTGGCACCGGTCACGAGGATGGTTCGCGGGTGATCGGCGCCGTGGCCGTCAGGCGGTGTGGCGCTGGCGGTGACGCCCGGTGAGGCGGGCTCCGGCGCCAGGCTGGCCAGGGCGGTGGTCTGGGCCGGGTCTGGTGTGTGCGGGGGCAGCTCGCACCGGCCGGCGGAGCAGGTCTGGCTGCGCTGGGCTGCGGCCAGGGCCGCCCGGCGCGCCGCGCGCTCGAACAGCGGGGCGATCAGCCAGGCCGGCAGCCGCTGTCGGTACCGGGCCACCCAGGGGTAGAGGCGCCGGCTCAGGCCGCCCAGCAGCGGGTGGGCCAGCGCCCGCTGAACGGGGTCCAGCCCGACCGCGTGGTAGAGCACGCGAAACGCATCGACGCCGCTGAACACGCGCCCGCCCGCGTCCTGGCAATGCATGGCCTGCATCAGGTCGGCGCGGCCCACGGGCCCGCTGGCGAAGTCGGGCGCGCTGCAGTCGACGAACCGCAGGCGCTGTTGCAGGTCGCGCACCCGCAGGTTGGTCATCTCGGCCGCGCACAGGCGGCAGCTGGCGTCGTAGTACACCTGAACCGGCCACTGCAGCGAGGCCAGGACGAGCGGGGCAGCGTGTGTGTGATTCATTTGTGTAATTTCAGTCAAAACAGAAATTAATGACCCAAAAAAGCCGAGCCGGGATGATGCCGGCATGGCCTGCCCACGGGTGAGCCAGGCCAGCGGGATCGACAGGGCAGCGCGCGGCGCGGCTCACGAGGCGTCTCCCCCGCGCACGAACTTCTGGATGCTGGCCCCCAGGCTCAAGACCTTGACCAGCGTGCCGGGCGACAGCCGCAGCATTTCGTCGGACCAGCGGTTGAGCTGGTCCATGAGTTCGCAGGTGGCGCGCAGGCGGTCTTGCGCATCGGGCGGCTCGTTGGCGAAATCGGGGCGGTCGCACAAGGCCTGCAGCAGCTGGGTGGTGGGGGTGAACTCGCGCTCCTTGCGGCCCTTGACCACGACGCGGAACAGCTCCCACACGTCGGACGTGGTCTCGAAGTAATCGCGCCGGTCACCCAGCACCTGCGAAGTGCGCACCAGGTTCCAGCTCTGCAGCTCGCGCAGGCTGGTGCTGACGTTGGAGCGCGCCACCTTCAGGGTCTCGGCCAGGGCCTCGGCATGCAGGGGCTTGCCATGGATGAACAGCAGCGCATGGATTTGCGCCACCGTGCGGTTCACGCCCCAGGCCGTGCCCATTTCGCCCCAGTGGGTGATGAATCGCTGTTGAATCTCGCTCAGTTCCATGCGGCGCAGTTTATCTGGTCTGTCATTTCAGTCAATACAGAAATTTAAAAGAGCAAGCCCTCCGATCTCACAGCAGGGCATGAGCCGCAGGGTTCGAGCATCAGCGGATGCTGGGCATGGGGGTCCACCCGCTCCAGGGCTTGAAGCGGTGCAGGGGACGGCACCCATCCACCGCGTCAGCCGCCTGTGCCGGTCCGCCCCGATCCACCACCCAGCGGGCGCTGCGGTGTGTGCGGGTGCACGGCATGCGCGGGTGAGGCCTGCTGGTCGATCCGGCCACGTGCGCGGGCGAGCGGCTCCACGAGACCAGGCGCCGCGTTCTGTGCAGGGGCGATGCAGGTCACGGCTCGCGGGACGGAGGTGTTTGGCATCTGCATGGGTATGCATCCCTTCTCGTTTTCAGAGAAACGGCCATGGGGTGATACTGCCTTCATCCATGCGATGCCAACACGCGCCGCCGGCTGCTCAAGCCTCGCGGTGCGCCAGCAGGAAGTCGATGCAGGTGCGCACGGCCCGCGTCTGGTGGCGGCCGGGCAGCCAGCACAGGGCAATGCGCTGGCCGAAGATGGACAGCTGCCAGTCGGCCAGCAGGTGCACGACCTCGCCGCTGGCCATTTCGCTGGCCACCACGTAGTCGGGCACCAGGCCCACGCCCAGGTCGGCCAGGATGGCCTGGCGCAGGAAGGGGAAGTGCTCCGAGATCAGCGAGGCCTCCAGCATGACCTCGTGCTGCTCGGCCTTGCCGCGCTCGCCTTGCCAGGCGCGCAGGCGCACGTGGCGCCCCGGCACGCTGGCCGTGATCAGGGGCACGCTGCGCAGCGCCTGGGGCGTGGTCGGCGCGCCGTGCTGGGCGATCCAGCGGCGCGTGGCGCAGACCAGGTAGCGCACGCGGCCCATGTCGCGCGCGACCACGTTGGGCGGCGGCTCGTGCAGGATGCGCACGGCCACGTCCACGTCGTCGCGGATGAGGTCATCGACGCGGTTTTCGAACAGCACGTCGAGCACGATGGCCGGGTAGGCGCGCTTGAAGGCGATCAGCCAGTCGCTCATCACCATCTGCCCATAGCCGCTGGGCACGGCCAGGCCGACGCGGCCCTGCAGGCCCTGGCCCAGGGTGGCGATGGTCTCGCGCGCGGCCAGCATCTCGTTGCGGATGACCTGGGCGTGCTCGTACAGGCGCTGGCCGATTTCGGTGGGCTCGACACGCCGCGTGGTGCGGCGCACCAGCTGCACGCCCGCGGCTTTTTCCAGCTGGTTCAGGTGGTAGCTGACGTTGGCGCGGCTGGTCTTGAGGCGCTGGGCGGCTTGGCTGAGGTTGCCTGCATCGAGGATGTCGACCAGCAGCGTGAGGCCGGCCAGCTCGACCTGGGGCAGCGCGTCGGCGGCGGCGGGGCTGGACGAAGCGGTGCGTGCCATGTGTGATTGTCAAAAATAATATGACGTTGTGTTCATGAATTATGCAATTGTCAAAGTTTCTTCGCGGCTGGACAATCCGCACCGTCGCTGACTCAGCAGCACGTTCATTCAAGGAGATTCACATGTCGGACGCCGGTTTTCAGTGGGATGACCCCTTTCACCTCGATCAGCAGCTCACCGAAGACGAGCGCATGATCCGCGACGCCGCCCGCGCCTACTGCCGCGACAAGCTGGCCACGCGCGTGCAGGCCATGTTCCGCAACGAGTCGGTCGACACCAGCATCTTCCGCGAGATGGGCGAGCTGGGCCTGCTCGGCCCCACCATCCCGACCGAGTACGGCGGCGCCGGCCTCAATTACGTGAGCTACGGCCTGGTGGCGCGCGAGATCGAGTACATCGACTCGGGCTACCGCTCCATGGCCTCGGTGCAGTCCTCGCTGGTGATGGTGCCGATCAACGAATTCGGCACGGAAGCGCAAAAGCAGAAGTACCTGCCCAAGCTGGCCTCGGGCGAGTTCATCGGCTGCTTCGGCCTGACCGAGCCCGACCACGGCTCCGACCCCGGCTCCATGGCCACCCGCGCCTACAAGGTCGACGGCGGCTACAAGCTCAAGGGCAGCAAGATGTGGATCACCAACTCGCCGATCGCCGACGTGTTCGTGGTCTGGGCCAAGGAGGTCGAGACCAACGGCACCGTGGGCCCCATCCGCGGCTTTGTGCTGGAAAAAGGCATGAAGGGCCTGTCGGCGCCGGCCATCCACGGCAAGGTCGGCCTGCGTGCCTCCATCACCGGCGAAATCGTCATGGACGATGTGTTCGTGCCCGAAGAAAACGCCTTCCCCGAAGTGCGCGGTCTGAAGGGCCCGTTCACCTGCCTGAACAGCGCCCGCTTCGGCATCGCCTGGGGCGCCATGGGGGCGGCCGAGTTCTGCTGGCACACCGCTCGCCAGTACACGCTGGACCGCAAGCAGTTTGGCCGCCCGCTGGCCGCCAACCAGCTGATCCAGAAAAAGCTGGCCGACATGCAGACCGAAATCACGCTGGGCCTGCAAGCCGCGCTGCGCGTGGGCCGCATGAAGGACGAGCACCAGAACGTGATCGAGATCACCTCGCTGATCAAGCGCAACAACTGCGGCAAGTCGCTGGACATCGCCCGCCTGGCGCGCGACATGATGGGCGGCAACGGCATCAGCGACGAGTTCGGTGTGGCCCGCCACCTGGTGAACCTGGAGGTGGTGAACACCTACGAAGGCACGCACGACGTGCACGCGCTGATCCTGGGCCGCGCCCAGACCGGCATCCCCGCCTTCGCGAACTGAGGGCGGCGCCGCGGCACGCTGGGCCCATGCCCGCGGACCGCGTGCGGGCAGGGGCCCACTGCCTCTGCCCAAGTCAATGGTGAAGCGGAGTATGGGCCAGTTGCCGTTCAAAATTGAACGGCAATTGGCCCATACTGCTTCTGGCTTGCTGCCAGCTGTGCCGACGTCCCTCGAGGCCTGTTGGCCGGGTCCGAGGCGTCAGACCCCGGGCGTTCAGCCGCCGCGCCGGGCGCGGTGGTAGGCCCCGGTGCCGGCCTGCAGCACGGTGTCGCCGGGTGTCAGCGCCCCGGGCTCCAGCTCGCCGGCCGCGGCCGCCTCGGCGTAGTGGGGCGCAAAGTCGATGCGCGCCAGCTCCAGCAGCGCATCCAGGCTGTCGAGGACGAAGTAGCTTTCCTGAAAGTCGTCGATGCGGTAGCGCGTGCGCATGACGCGGCTCAGGTCGAAGGCGATGCGGTGGGGCGAGGCATCGTCCAGCGCAAAGCGCGTTTCGGTGGCCGATGACACGATGCCCGCGCCATAGATGCGCAGCGCGCCGTCTTCGCGCACCAGGCCGAATTCCACCGTGTACCAGTAGACCCGGGCCAGCTGATCGAGCACGCCCAGCCGCTGGGCATGCAGGCCGCCGCGGCCGTAGGCCTGGATGTAGTCGGCCATGAGCGGGTTCATCAGCATGGGCACGTGGCCGAACACGTCGTGGAACACGTCGGGCTCTTCGAGGTAATCCAGCTGGTCGGCGCGGCGGATGAACTGGCCGGCCGGAAAGCGGCGGTTGGCCAGGTGCTCGAAGAACACCGCATCGGGCACCAGGCCGGGCACGGCCACCACCTGCCAGCCGGTGCGGCGCATCAGCACCTCGGACAGGCGCTCGAAGTCGGGGATCTGGTCGTGCCGGATCGGCAGCTCGCGCATGCCCTGCACGAACGCGGCGCAGGCGCGGCCCGGCAGCAGCCGGCTCTGCCGCTCGAACAGCGTCTGCCAGATGGCGTGGTCGGCGGCGCTGTAGCGGGCCCAGTCCTGCGCGATGGTCCAGTCCGGCCGCTCGGGCGGCTGGTTGCCGGCCAGACCGTGTTTGGCGGGCGCCGGGCTGGCCGCGGCACCGGCCTCGCGCAGCGGGCGAGCGGCGGCGGCCATGGTTCAGCCCGCCTGGCCCAGCACGCCGCGGCGCACCTGGTCGCGCTCGATGGACTGGAACAGCGCCTTGAAGTTGCCTTCGCCAAAGCCGCTGTCGCCGCGCCGCTCGATGAACTCGAAGAACACCGGGCCCAGCAGCGTCTGCGAGAAGATCTGCAGCAGCAGGCGCGGCTGGCCGCCCTCGGTGCTGCCGTCGAGCAGGATGCCGCGCGCCTGCAGCGCCGGCACGGACACGCCGTGGCCCGGCAGGCGCTCGCCCAGCATCTCGTAGTAGACGTCGTTGGGCGAGGGCATGAGTGGGATGCCAGCCATTTGCAGCGCATCGACCGTTGCGGTCAGGTCGTCGCACAGCAGCGCCACGTGCTGGATGCCCTCGCCGTTGAACTGCAGCAGGAACTCCTCGATTTGTCCGGTGCCGCCCTTGGACGATTCCTCGTTCAGCGGGATGCGGATGAGGCCGTCGGGCGCCGTCATGGCCTTGGACGTGAGGCCGGTGTATTCGCCCTGGATGTCGAAGTAGCGGATCTCGCGGAAGTTGAACAGCCGTTCGTAGAACGCGGCCCAGTGCGCCATGCGGCCGCGGTAGACGTTGTGCGTGAGGTGGTCGACGACCTTGAGGCCGTGGCCCACGGGGTGACGGTCCACGCCGGGCAGCCACTTGAAGTCGATGTCGTAGATGGATTCGCCGTCCTCGAAGCGGTCGATCAGGTACAGCGGCATGCCGCCGATGCCTTTGACGGCGGGCAGCCGCAGCTCCATGGGGCCGGTCGGCAGCTCGATGGGCTGGGCGCCCAGCTCGAGCGCGCGTCGGTAGGCCAGGTGCGAATCGCGCACGCGAAACGCCAGCCCGCAGGCGCTGGGCCCGTGCTCGGCGGCGAAGTAGCCGGCCAGGCTGTGGGGCTCGCGGTTGACGATGAAGTTGATGCCGCCCTGGCGGTACAGCAGCACGTCTTTCGAGCGGTGCTCGGCCACGCGCGTGAAGCCCATCTTCTCGAACAAGGGCTCCAACACGTTGGCTTGCGGCGAGGCAAATTCCACGAACTCGAAGCCACACAGGCCCATGGGGTTGTCGAACAGGTCGGTCATGTCGTCTCCCGGCGTCAATGCGCCACTGCATGGCCGGACTTTGGCACGATCTGCAAGGCTTTGGAAGCGCAGTGACTCTGGGGCCGAGGAGGGCTGTCGAGGTATAGACTGATCAAGCAGTATTGCTCAATCCTCGTTGTTGATGCATCGGAAATCGATGCATACCCCAAATTGATAAACCGATGACCCGCCAGCTCAGGCGGGGCGGTTCTGCAGCAGGCTGGAGATGTGCCGGGCCGCGGCCAGCAGCGGCTGCACCATGCGCTCGCGCATCGCATCGGCCCGGGTGCGGTTGGCCTGGCCCGAGAGGTTGATGGCGGCGATGGTCTGGCCGCTGCGGTTGACGATGGGGGCGGCCAGCGAGATCAGGCCTTCTTCCAGCTCCTGGTCGACCAGGCACCAGCCCTGCCGGCGCGCCTCGTCCACGCGTGCCAGGATGGCCTCGACCTCGGTCACGGTGCTGGCCGTGTGCTGGGGGCGGGGCGTGGCCTGCAGCAGCTCGCGCGCCGCGTCGGGGGGCAGGCCGGCCAGCAGCACGCGGCCCATGGAGGTGCAGTAGGCCGGCAGGCGCGAGCCCGTGCCCAGGCTCACGCGCATGATCTTGCGCGTGGACACGCGCAGCACGTAGACGATGTCGGCGCCGTCCAGCACGCTGGCCGAGCTGGATTCGCCCATGGCTTCGGACAGGTCCTCCATCACCGGCTCGGCCAGGTTCCACAGCGGCAGGGTGGACAGGTAGGCGAAGCCCAGGTCCAGGATGCGCGGCGTGAGCCGGAACAGCCGGCCGTCGCTGTCCACATAGCCCAGGGCCTGCAGCGTCAGCAGGATGCGGCGCGCGCCGGCCCGCGTGAGGCCCGTGGCGGCGGCCATGCTGGTCAGGCTGTGGGCCGGCGCCTGCGCCGTGAAGGCGCGGATGACCGCCAGGCCGCGTGCGAACGACTGCACGTAGGAATCCGAGGGGCGCTGCTCGCCGGCTGAATCGGCCGACCCGGCCAGGGCGCCCGCAGCTTCAACACCGAGGTCAGGCCGGGCCCCCCCGGGCAACGTGGCGGTCGCACGCGGGCGGCGAGGCGGGGATGACGCGGGCGGCAGGGCAGGCGGTTTAGGCGGCATGGACAAGCGGGCGGCTCACAAAGTGGACACAAGCGCTCGGCTTGCGGATAAAATTCTTTAGGCGAACAAGAGTTCGCATGACGAACAAATTATCGGCCGCCCATAGCCGGCTTGGCAAGTGTTCCGCAGTGTTCCAATGGGCAGGCCCGGCCTGTGCTGCGGCCCCGCCCGTTTTCCTTTGGAGACATCCCTCATGATTGACAAGATCGCGGCCTCGGTGGCCGACGCGCTGGCTGGCGTGCAAGACGGTTCGACCGTGCTGATCGGCGGCTTCGGCACCGCTGGCATCCCGAACGAGCTCATCGACGGCCTCATTGAGCAGGGCGCCAAGGACCTGACCCTGGTCTGCAACAACGCCGGCAATGGCGACGAGGGCGTGGCGGCACTGCTCAAGTCGGGCCGGGTGCGCAAGGTGATCTGCAGCTTCCCGCGCCAGGCCGACAGCTACGTGTTCGACGAGCTGTACCGCGCCGGCAAGGTGGAGCTGGAGCTGGTGCCGCAAGGCAACCTGGCCGAGCGCTGCCGCGCCGCCGGCGCCGGCATCGGCGGCTTCTTCACGCCCACGGGTTTTGGCACCGAGCTGGCCAAGAACCCCGATGGCAGCCTGAAGGAAACGCGCGAGATCAACGGCAAGCAGTACGTGTTCGAGTTGCCCATCTACGGCGATGTGGCGCTGGTCAAGGCCGAAACCGGCGACCGCTGGGGCAACCTGATGTACCGCAAGGCGGCGCGCAACTTCGGCCCCGTGATGGCCATGGCGGCCAAGTTCACCGTGGCCTCGGTGCACGAGGTCGTCGAGCTGGGTACGCTGGACCCCGAAACCGTGGTCACGCCCGGCATCTTCGTCAGCAAGGTGGTCAAGGTCACGCGCACCGAGACCAAGGCCGGCGGCATCAAGGCTTGATCAGGAGACGACCATGAGCTATCAAAAACGCAGCAAAGATCAACTCGCCGCCCTGGTTGCCCAAGACATCCCGGACGGCGCCTACGTCAACCTGGGCATTGGCCAGCCCACGCTGGTGGCCAACCACATCCCGGCCGGCCGCGAGGTCGTGCTGCAGTCCGAGAACGGCATCCTGGGCATGGGCCCGGCGCCGGCCAAGGGCGAGGAAGACTACGACCTCATCAACGCCGGCAAGCAGCCCGTCACGCTGCTGGCGGGCGGCAGCTTTTTCCACCATGCCGACAGCTTCGGCATGATGCGCGGCGGCCACCTGGACGTCTGCGTGCTGGGCGCGTTTCAGGTCGCCACCAACGGCGACCTGGCCAACTGGAGCACGGGTGAGCCCGGCGCCATCCCGGCCGTGGGCGGTGCCATGGACCTCGCCGTGGGCGCTAAGCAGACCTGGGTGATGATGGACCTGCTGACCAAGCAGGGCGTGTCCAAGATCGTGGACCGCTGCAGCTACCCGCTGACCGGCATCGGCTGCGTCAAGCGCGTCTACACCGACCTGGCGACCTTCGCCGTCACCGACCAGGGCATGCAGGTGCTCAGCATGGTCGATGGCCTGAGCCTGGCCGAGCTGCAGCAGCTCGTCGGCCAGCCGCTGCACGCGGCCTGATGTGTTGATGGGGTATCGTGCCACGCCCGTTTTGAAATAAACGGCAGTGGCCGCATACCCCCGCTTTCGATTTTCTGTTGCCACCCCTTTCACCCGGAGACTGTCATGACCCAAGCTTTCATCTGCGACGCCATTCGCACCCCCTTCGGCCGCTACGGCGGCGCCCTGTCCTCGGTGCGCACCGACGACCTGGCCGCCATCGTCATCCAGGCCCTGATGGCGCGCAACGCCAAGGTGGACTGGGCCAGCGTGAACGACGTGATCTTTGGCTGCGCCAACCAGGCCGGCGAAGACAACCGCAACGTGGCCCGCATGGCCGGCCTGCTGGCGGGCCTGCCCGTGGAGGTGCCCGGCGCCACCATCAACCGCCTGTGCGGCTCCAGCCTGGACGCCATCGGCACGGCCGCGCGCGCCATCAAGTCCGGTGAAACCAACCTGATGATCGCCGGCGGCGTCGAATCCATGAGCCGCGCCCCCTTCGTCATGCCCAAGGCCGAGTCGGCCTTCAGCCGCAACAACGCCGTGTACGACACGACCATCGGCTGGCGCTTCGTCAACAAGCTGATGAAGGCGCAGTTCGGCGTCGATTCCATGCCCGAGACGGCCGAGAACGTGGCCACCGATTACAAGATCGAGCGTGAAGCGCAGGACAAGATGGCGCTGAACAGCCAGTTGCGTGCCGTGGCCGCGCAAAAGGCGGGTCACCTGGCGCGCGAGATCACGCCCGTCACCATCCCGCAAAAGAAGGGCGACCCCAAGGTCGTGGACACCGACGAGCACCCGCGCGAAACCAGCCTGGAAGCGCTGGCCAAGCTCAAGGGCGTGGTGCGCCCCGATGGCACGGTGACGGCCGGCAACGCCAGCGGCGTGAACGATGGCTCGTGCGCCGTGCTGATGGCCGATGAAGCCACGGCCGCCAAGAACGGCCTGACGCCGCGTGCCCGCATCGTGGGCATGGCCACGGCCGGCGTGGCACCGCGCATCATGGGCATCGGCCCGGCGCCGGCGACCGAGAAGGTGCTGGCCCAGACCGGCATCCAGCTCGACCAGCTCGACGTCATCGAGCTGAACGAAGCCTTTGCCGCGCAAGGCCTGGCCGTGCTGCGCAGCCTGGGCCTGCAGGACGAAGACCCGCGCGTCAACGCCTGGGGCGGTGCGATTGCCCTGGGCCACCCCCTGGGCGCCTCGGGTGCCCGCCTGGTGACCACGGCCATCAACCGCCTGGAGCACACCGGTGGCAAGTACGCGCTGTGCACCATGTGCATCGGCGTGGGCCAGGGCATCGCCCTGGTGATCGAACGCGTCTGATCCCCAGCGCGCCCTGCGCGGCGGCGTCCGGCCTGGCAGACCCCCTTCGCGTGGCCTGCCAGGCCGGTTGTCTGCTGTGCGGCAGCAGGCCGCCACGAGCTGGTCTATGGTCCGCCAGCGTGCAGCCAACGAGGAGAGTCCCATGCCGTCGAATGTGCAAACCCTGGAAGTCGAAACCGGCGCGTTTCGGGTGGCTGATGAGGGCCCCCGGGAGGCGCCCGTGCTGGTGCTGTCCAACTCGCTGGGCACGACGCTGGAGATGTGGGACGCGCAGGCCGAGGTGCTCAGCCAGCGGCTGCGCGTGATCCGCTACGACACCCGCGGCCACGGGGGCAGTGTGGTCAGCTCCGGCCCCTACAGCGTGTCCGAGCTGGCGCGCGACGTGCTGCAGATCCTCGATGCCCTGGGCGTCGAGCGGGCGGCCTTCTGCGGCATCTCCATGGGCGGCATCACCGGCCTGGCACTGGCTTTGGCGGCGCCCGAACGCCTGACGCACGTGGTGGTGGCCAACAGCGCCGCCAAGATCGGCGATGCGGCCATGTGGCGTGAACGCGCGGACCTGGTGCGCCGCGAGGGCGCCAAGGCCATGTCGCAACTGGCCGAGACGGCGCCGGGCCGCTGGTTCACGCCGGCCTTCACGGCCGCCCACCCCGAGGTTGTGCAGCGCACCCAGGCCTGGATCGCCAACACCGCGCCCGAAGGCTATGCCGCCTGCTGCGATGCGCTGGGCGAGGCCGACCTGCGCGAGCCCATCGCCGCCATCCGCACGCCCACGCTGCTGATCGCCGGCGAGGTCGACCCGACCACCACGGTGGCCGATGCGCAGTTCATGCAGGCGGCGATCGACGGCGCGCAGCTGCGCGTGTTGCCCACGGCGCACCTGTCGAACGTGGAGGCCGCCGAGGCCTTCACGCAGGCGCTGGCCGACTTCGTGCAGCCGGGCGCGGCGGGCTGAGCCGGCGCGGACCGATTTCCAACAAGAACCATCAGGAGACACCATGAGCAACCCGCGCTGGACGCAGCGACCCGAGGGGTCGACCTGGGGCGATTTCGGGCCGGACGACCAACTGGGCCGCCTGAACCTGCTGACCGATGCCAAGCGCCTGCAGGGCGTGGCCGAGGTCCAGACCGGCAAGGCGTTCTGCCTGAGCCTGCCGCTGGACTACCCCGGCGGCAACGGCCTCAACCCCAACCGCCATCCGCCGGTGCTGCGGCCGACCACGCGCTCGGGGGGCGTGAACTACAACTTCCTGTTCCGGCGCCTGATCGAGGGGGCGACCGATGTGCTGTCGGACGACCTGGCCATCCTGCACCTGCAGTACTCGACCCAGTGGGATTCGTTCGCGCACGCCGGCGGCCTGTTCGACGTGAACGGCGATGGCGTGGCCGAAGCCGTCTACTACAACGGCTTTGCCGCCGGTGAGGCCGTGGTGGGCCCCAGCAGCGCCGCGGATGTCGGCGTGCCGGCCACCAACCCGCAGGCCACGGCCGAGGCCATGCGCGGCGTCAGCACCTGCGGCGCGCGCCAGCTCGGCATCGAGCACATGGCCGCCACCAGCGTGCAGGGGCGCGGCGTGCTCATCAACCTGCGCAAGCACTTTGGCGATGGCCGCACGCTGATCGGGTACGAGCAACTCATGCAGGCCATGCAGGCCGACGGCGTGGTGGTCGAGCCGGGCGACATGGTCTGTCTGTACACGGGGTTCTCGGACGTGGTGCTGGGCATGAACCGCCAGCCCGACAGCGAGGCCCTGCACAACGCCTGCGCGGTGCTGGACGGCCGCGACGAGCGCCTGCTGCAGTGGATCACCGACAGCCAGCTGGCCGTGCTGATCGCCGACAACTACGCCGTGGAAGCCTACCCCGCACGCCAGGCCGCCGTGGCTTGCTGCGCCCAGCTGCCGTTGCACGAGCACTGCCTGTTCAAGCTGGGCGTGCACCTGGGCGAGCTGTGGTACCTGCGCGAGCTGGCCGACTGGCTGGCCGCCAATGGCCGTCACCGCTTCTTGCTGACGGCGCCGCCGCTGCGCCTGCCCGGCGCCGTGGGTTCGCCGGCCACGCCCGTCGCCACCGTTTGAGGAGCACCGCATGCCTTACCTGATCGAGACCTTTGACAAGCCCGGCGCTGCAGCCGTGCGCCAGGCCGCCCGCGAGGAGCACCTGGCCTTCCTCGCGCAAGAGGCCCGCCTGCTGCTCGCCTGCGGCGCCAAGCTCAGCGACGACGGCAGCGCCGCGCTGGGTGGCTTCTACATCGTGGACCTGGAGACGCGCGAGGCCGCGCAGGACTTCATAGACCGCGACCCGTTCTCCCGCGTGCAGCTGTTCTCGGACGTGCGCATCACGCGCTGGCGCAAGGCCTACCTGGACGGTGCGTGTTTCCTGTGACTGTGTTTTGACCAGTATGGCCTGGTTCTCGTTGAATTGAGAACGAGAAGCCGGTCATACTCCTGAGTAGTGAATCGACATGAGTGAACCCCACACCGGCACGCGCGAGCGCGTGCTCATCACCGGCGGTGCCAACGGCATCGGCAAGGCCACGGCCGACGCCTGCCGTGCGCAGGGCTGGGAGGCCGTGATCATCGACCGCGAGGGGGACGGCATCCGGGCCGACCTCTCCGACCCCGAACAGACGGCCCGCGCGCTGCGCGAGGCACTGGCCGGCGGCCCCATCACGCGCCTGGTCAACAACGTGGGGGTGGTGGTGCCGGCGCTGGCGCAGGACCAGACCCTGGCGGAGTTCGAGCTGGCCGTGTCGGTCAACCTGCGCTGCAGCTTTCAGTGCATGCAGGCCCTGCTGCCGGGCATGCAGGCGGCCGGCTTTGGCCGCATCGTCAACATGTCGTCGCGCGCGGCCCTGGGCAAGGAGCTGCGCACCGCCTACAGCATGACCAAGGCCGGCCTCATCGGCATGACGCGTGTGTGGGCGCTGGAGCTCGGCGAGTTCGGCATCACGGCCAACGCGATCGGCCCGGGCCCCATCCGCACCGAACTGTTCGACCGCGCCAACCCGCCCGATTCGCCGCGCACGCAGGCCATCATCGATGGCGTACCGGTCAAGCGCCTGGGCACGCCCGACGACGTGGCGAGCGCCGTGCGCTTCTTCCTCGGCGCCGACAGTGGCTTCGTCACCGGCCAGGTGCTGTACGTCTGCGGCGGCATGACCGTGGGCGTGGCGCCGGTCTGAGGCCGGGCAAACGCCATCCCGAACCTGAGCAGCCTCCGCTGACGCCTGTCAGCGGTGCGCGGCCGTGGCGCTGCCATGGCCTTGAAACGCATGCCGGCGAGCCGGCCCTCGAGCGCGAGGGCGCGAGCCGGTGTGGATCGCCCAACGAGGTGCCCGTGCAGGTCCCCTAGGAAGGACCGCACGGGCGTTCCGCAGCGGGCATATTTGGATCGCTCACGCACGCCAGCTTGGACCCTTGCGTGCAGGAGCGACCGCAAACCCTGGAGTCCCCCATGCAGAAGTCTGTCATTCTCACGTCGCGTCGCGCGGCGGTCGCCACCCTGGCTGTCGCAGCAGCGACCCTGGCCGCGCCTGGCCTGGCCAGCGCCGCCGACGCATACCCCAACAAATCGCTGACCATCGTGGTGCCGTTCTCGGCCGGCGGCACGACCGACATCCTGGCGCGCATCGTCGGCAAGTCGCTGGGCGACGAGCTGGGCCAGGCCGTCATCATCGACAACCGCGCCGGCGCCGGCGGCAACATCGGTGCGCAGGTGGCCTCGCGCGCCAAGGCCGACGGCTACACGCTGTTCATGGGCACGGTGGGCACGCACGCCATCAACGAAACGCTGTACAAGAAGCTGCCCTTCAAGCCGCTGGGCGATTTCGCGCCGCTGACGCGCGTGGCCATGGTGCCCAACATCCTGGTCGCCCACCCCAGCCAGCCCTTCAAGACGGTCAAGGAGATGATCGCCTACGCGCAGAAGAACCCCGGTCGCCTGACCTATGGCTCGCCCGGCAACGGCAGCTCGCCCCATGTCTCGGGTGAGCTGTTCGAGAGCCTGACCAAGACCGAGCTGCTGCACGTGCCCTACAAGGGCAGCGCGCCGGCCATGAACGACCTGCTGGCCAACCAGGTGAACATCATGTTCGACAACCTGCCGTCGGCCATGCAGCACGTCAAAGCCGGCAAGCTGGTGCCGATCGCCGTGACCTCGGCCCAGCGTTACCCCGAGCTGCCCAAGGTGCCCACCATCGCCGAAGCTGGCGTGCCGGGCTACGAGGCCACGTCGTGGTTCGGCCTGTTCACCAACCGCGCCGTGCCCGCACCCATCGTCGCCCAGCTGAACGCGGCCATCGTGAAGGTGCTGGCCAAGCCCGAGGTGGTGGCGCAGATGAAGGAACAGGGCGCCATCGCCCACCCCGAAACCCCCGCCGCGTTTGACGCCTTCATCAAGGCCGAGACGGCCAAGTGGGGCAAGGTGGTGCGCGATTCGGGCGCCACGGCGGACTGACCCGCCCGGCCCCGCCAATTCCAACCCACTGCCCAGCCCAGCCTCTGTGGCAGACTGCTCTCCCATTTCGGGAGGCAGCCATGCAGGTGACGGGCGCGGTGCGTTGGGTGTTGCGGTTCGAGGGCTTGGGCCTGTTGGGGCTCTGCCTGCTGGGCTATGCCCGCCTGGGGCAGGGATGGGGCCAGTTCGCCCTGTGGTTCCTGGTGCCCGATCTGGCGCTCATCGCCTACCTGGCGGGGCCGCGCCTGGGGGCGTGGGCCTACAACCTGACGCATGCCCTGGTGGGGCCGGTGGTCGTGCTGGGCATCGGCTTGGCGCTGGCCGCGCCCGGGGCGCTGGCCGTTGGCTTGATCTGGGCGGCTCACATCGGCTTCGACCGCATGCTGGGGTACGGCCTCAAGTATGGGCAGGGATTTCGCTTCACCCACCTGGGTGTCATCGGCCGCGACAAGCCCTCGCAACCGGGTTGAACGCCGGCGCCGATCAAGCGCGCCAGTCTGGCAGTCGCCAGTCGCGCCACAGTGCCAGCATGCGCAGGCCGACGGTGGTGAACACGCAGGCGAAGATGGCGACCCAGGCCGCCCAATCGGTGAGGTATTGGCAGGCGATGTAGATCCAGCCGCCCAGAAAGCTCAACAGCGCATAGGGGCGGTGGTCGCGCAGGCTCACCGGCACTTCGTTGCAGACCATGTCGCGCAGCACGCCGCCGAACATGCCGGTGATGACCCCCATCAGCGCCGCCACCAGCAGCGGCATCTGGGCCACCAGCGCGTAGTGCACGCCGCTGGCGGTGAACAGGCCCAAACCCACGGCGTCGGGCCAGAGGATGGCACGCTCGGTGAGGCCATGGTGCCGGCCGCGCAGCCGCAGCAGCCGCATGCTCAGCACGCTCACGATGAGCACCAGCCACAGCAACTCGTGCTGGGCCACCCAGAAGAAGGGCCGTCGGTCCAGCAGCAGATCGCGCACGGTGCCGCCGCCAAAGGCAGCCAGGCAAGCCACCACGCACACGCCGACCACATCGAGCCGCTTGCGGGCGCCGGCCAACACCCCGGAGAGCGCAAAGGCCAGCGTGGCCAGGGCTTCGACCAGCAGGCGCAGCTGGGCGCCCCAGGTGTAGAGGTCGTTCAGGGTGAAGGCATCCAGCTTCATGGTAGTTTGGTGGAGTATGAGGCTGTTGTCCATGAAAGGTGATCGGATGAGGTGGTATACCTCTTGATCAGATTGCGTTCGGGAAGCCGATCTGGCGCCAGGCTTCGTAGGTGGTGACGGCGACGGCGTTGGACAGGTTCAGGCTGCGCTGGTTGGCGCACATGGGCAGGCGCAGGCGGTTGTCGGGTGCGAACGACTCGCGCCGCTCGGGCGCGAGACCGCGCGTTTCCGAGCCGAACACCAGCCAGTCGCCCCGCTGGAACGCCACCTGATGCACCCAGCGCGTGCCCCGGGTGGTGAGGGCAAACATGCGTGTGGGGTCGGGCGCCTGGGTGCGCAGGAAATCGGCCCAGCTGGCGTGGCGGCGCAGGTCGGCGTACTCGTGGTAGTCGAGGCCGGCGCGTCGCATGTGGCGGTCTTCCATGGAAAAGCCCAAGGGTTCGATCAGGTGCAGCTGGCTGCCGGTGTTGGCCGACAGGCGGATGACGTTGCCGGTGTTGGGCGGGATTTCGGGCTCGACGAGGACGATGTGGAACATGGTGAATTTCTGGGGCCCCTGCAGGGCGGCTCGGGGATTGTGCGACAGCCTGCAGCCTGCTTGGCCCTGTTTGTCACGGCGGCGTGTTGGCCGGTGGGTGCCGGGCGCCAGGGGTGGGCTGTGCGGGATTGGAAGCTGAACCCTGAACGACGGCTGGGGCGCGCACCGACTCATGGCGCGGCAGTCGCGGCAGGGCCGTGTCGGCCCGTGCGCGCCAGGACCAGCACGTTCACGCTGGCCGCGCCCGCATCCAGCAGGCATTGGCTGGCGGCCGTGGCGGTGGCGCCCGTGGTCAGCACGTCGTCGACGAGCAGGACGCGCAACCCGGTCAACCGGGTGTGGGGCGCAGGCGCGAACGCGCTGCGCATGCTGGCCAGGCGCTCGCGGCGGTTCAGCCGGTGCTGTGGTGCGCCGTCCTGAAGGCGCAACAGGCCGTGGCGCAGCTTGCGCGGTGCCAGCTGGCGGGCGAGCAGGGCGGTCTGGTTGTAGCCCCGCTCCAGCAGGCCTTGGGGCGTGAGCGGAACGGGGACCACGACGTCGGCGTGGGCGATGCACTCGGCCGCGCCGGGGACCTGCCGCATGAGCTGCGCCAGGGGGCGGGCCAGCCCGGCATCGCCACGGAACTTGAAGGCGGCGATGAGGGCGGTCCATGGTGGCGCGTAGCTGACGGCTGCCAGGCCACGCTGCCAGGGTGGGGGATGCAGCAGGCACTCGCCGCAACGCCACCCGGGGGTCGCGCTACCCGGTTCATGGGCGTGGGGGTGGAGGCGCCCGGCGTCGGCCAAGTGCAAGGCGCACTGGATGCAGCGCGGCTCGGGCTGCGCATGCTGGTGGATGCAGGCCGCGCACAGGCGCCGCGTGGGCCAGCGCTCGCAGATCGCGCATTGGCTGGGCACGGCGTGCAGCGCCCGTTCCAGGACTTGGCGGGCTCCGGTGAAGGCGGTGGCGGGGTGCAGCAGCGGCATGGCAAAGGGCGCAGTGGCCTTGGGTGGGCGCATCGGCGGGTGTACGCGACAATTGCGCCCCCACTGTGTTTCCCCGCCGACGTCTTTCCCATTGGGGAAAGCGCCGGTGCCCTGTGCCATGCCTTCCGAACACCTGCCCCCCTCGACGTCGTTGCCGCTCAGCGCTGGCTTCGCAGCCCCGCCTTGATGGCGGCGCAGTCGCCCTGGTTGCATGAAGAGGTGGCTCGGCGCATGGGTGAGCGCCTGGACTGGATCCGCCTGCAGCCCAGCCAATGGATGGTCTGGGAGCCGCTGCGTGGCGGGCAGCAGGCCCATCAGGACCTGCTGCTGCGCTATGGCAAGGGCCAGGCCTGGGTGGAGACGCGGCATCCGGCCAAGACCGAGGCTGTGTTGCGCAGCGCGACCGAAGCGGGGCACGGCGCCCTGGGGCGGCTGGGCGACAAGCTGGGCGCCATGTGGCGCAAGCCGCGCACCACCGTGGTGGGGCTGGGCGGCACGCCTGCCGGCGCCACGCAGATGGTGTGGGCCAACCTGGGCCTGCAGGTCGAACCCGATCCCCAGGCGGTGCTGCGCCACTGGCATGCGGCGCTCGCCGTCGACGGGTTCGTGATGTTCTCCTGCCTGGGGCCGGACACCGGCGCCGAGTTGCGCCGCGTGTACCAGGCGATGGGCTGGCCCACGCCCACACAAGCCTTCACCGACATGCACGACTGGGGGGACATGCTGATCGAAGCTGGCTTTGCCGAGCCGGTCATGGACATGGAGCGCATCACGCTGAGCTTCGCGAGCCCTGAGCGCCTGCTGCAGGAGTTGCGTGAGCTGGGCCGCAACCTGGCGCCCGGACGTGCACCCGGGCTGCACGGACGGGCTTGGCGCGCCGCGCTGCTGCAAGCCTTGGCGCAGCATGGCGAGACCGAAGGCGACGGCGCCCTGCGGTTGAGCTTTGAAGTGATCTATGGCCACGCGGTCAAGCCCGCGCCGCGCATGAAACTGGCGGCTGAAACCAACATCTCGCTGGACGCCATGCGGCAGGCCTTGCGGGGCAAGGCGCCGGACTGATCGCTTGCCCGGGGTGGCAAAAACCCCACGGAGTTTCAGGCTAAGATGTGCCGCTGATCGCGTTGCCAGATGTCGGGGGCATCACTGTGGCAAGCCAATGCAGTCAGGGTTTGCGAGGGTGTTGTCCTGTCATCTGGTGGATAGCGAGTCCAGGCAAGCTCATGCAACATGCGTTGGAAGGCCCACTTCCTTGCTGACGTGCAAGGACAGCAGTTGCACAACAACCGACACACATTGATGACAACGATGAAGAGCAAGACTGTTCGGCCAACATCCGCTTGGCGTCGCGCCTGCAATCCTTTGCCGCTGCTGTTTCTGGGGGTTGGGGCCAAGGCCTGGGCGGTGGAGGATCTGCCGGGAGGGCCAGCGGTCAATCAGCTCAACCTTCATCCGCCCGTGACCCGGATCGCGCAGGCCCAGCATGACCTGCACTGGATGATGCTCATCATCTGCACGCTGATCTTCATCGGCGTGTTTGCGGTGATGTTCTATTCCATCTGGAAGCATCGCAAATCCAAGGGGGTCAAGCCCGCCAACTTCCACGAATCGGTGAAGGTGGAACTGGCCTGGACCATCATCCCCTTCATCATCGTCATCATCATGGCGCTGCCGGCCACCAAGGTGCTGGTGGCCCAGAAAGACACGTCGAGCGCCGACCTGACGGTGAAGGCCACGGGCTATCAGTGGAAGTGGGGCTACGAGTACCTGACCGGTCCCGCCGAGGGCATCCAGTTCCTGTCCACGCTCGATGCGTCCCAGCGTGCGCTGTCCAGCGCCGGCACCCCGCAAGGCAACGATTACCTGCTCAAGGTGGACAAGCCCCTGGTCGTGCCGGTGAACAAGAAGGTGCGCGTCATCACCACCGCCAACGACGTGATCCACTCGTTCATGGTGCCGGCCTTCGGCATCAAGCAGGATGCGATCCCGGGCTTTGTGCGCGACACCTGGTTCCGCGCCGAGAAGGTGGGCGATTTCTACGGGCAGTGCGCTGAGCTGTGCGGCAAGGAGCACGCCTACATGCCCATCCACGTGAAGGTGGTCTCGGAAGAGGACTACGTCGCCTGGGTGGATGCCCAGAAGAAGGCCATGGCCGCGCTGGCTGACGATCCCAAGAAGGTTTGGGTCAAGGACGACCTGATTGCCCGTGGCCAGAAGGTGTACGACGCGAACTGCGCCGTGTGCCACCTGGCCAATGGCAAGGGCAGCGGCGCCATCAAGCCACTCGATGGCAGCGCCATCGTGCGCGGACCGGCTGCCGAGATGATGCACGTGGTGCTTGAAGGCCGGGCCAATGGGGCCATGCCGGCCTGGAAACAGCTGAGCGACACCGACCTGGCTGCTGTGGTCACCTTCGCCAAGAACCACTGGAGCAACGCCACCAACGAAGTCATTCAGCCGGCTCAGTTCGTCGACGCCCGGGCGGGCAAGTTCCCCGAAGGGGGCGCAGCCCCGGCAGCCGGTGCAGCCCCTGCCGCCAGCCCAGCGCCAGCGGCCAGCCCAGCGCCTGCGGCGGCAGCCAGCCCTGCTGATGCCGCATCCGCCGCAACCAGCCCCGCCGCGGCAGCGCCGTCCGGCTTGCCCTTCCAGGTCTTTTTTGCCACGGGCCAGCGCGCGCTGGATGCCGAGGCCGTCAACACGGTCAAGGCTGCAGTGGCTTACCTGAGCGAACACAAGGATGCCAAGGTTGCCCTCGCGGGTTTTGTGGATTCGACCGGCGATGCCGCGGCCAACGAGGAACTGGCCAAGCGCCGGGCCGAGGCCGTGCGCGATGCTTTGACGCAAGGGGGTGTGACCGCCGACCGCATCGAACTGCGCAAGCCGCAGGTGATCACGGCGGGCCAAGGCCCGGACAGCCAAGCGCGCCGCGTCGACATCGCTGCGCAGTGAGAACGGCACAACACAGACCGACGGAGAGACATTCATGAGCGCCGTTTTGCCCAGCCAGGATTTGCACGGTCATGACGCCCATGACCACCACGATGACCATGCGCACCACCAGCCCACGGGTTGGCGGCGCTGGGTGTATGCGACCAACCACAAGGACATCGGCACGCTGTACATGCTGTTCTCGTTCGCGATGTTCATCGTGGGCGGCATCCTGGCCTTGCTGATCCGCGCCGAGCTGTTCCAGCCCGGCCTGCAGGTGGTCAACCCCGAGCTGTTCAACCAGCTCACCACCATGCACGGCCTGATCATGGTGTTCGGCGCCATCATGCCGGCCTTCGTGGGCTTCGCGAACTGGATGCTGCCGCTGCAGATCGGCGCCTCCGACATGGCCTTCGCGCGCATGAACAATTTCAGCTTCTGGCTGCTGATTCCGGCCGGCATCATGCTGGTGGGCTCGTTCTTCATGCCGGGCGGTGCACCCGCTGCGGGCTGGACGCTGTATGCGCCGCTGACCCTGCAGATGGGCCCCTCGATGGATGCCGGCATTTTCGCCATGCACATCATGGGCGCCTCGTCCATCATGGGGGCGATCAACATCATCGTCACCATCCTGAACATGCGGGCGCCGGGCATGACGCTCATGAAGATGCCCATGTTCGTGTGGACCTGGCTGATCACCGCTTACCTGCTGATCGCGGTCATGCCCGTGCTGGCTGGTGCCATCACCATGACGCTGACGGACCGTCACTTCGGCACCACCTTCTTCAACCCGGCGGGCGGTGGTGACCCGGTGATGTACCAGCACATCTTCTGGTTCTTCGGCCACCCCGAGGTCTACATCATGATCTTGCCGGCGTTCGGCATCATCAGCCAGATCGTCACCGCCTTCAGCCGCAAGCGCCTGTTTGGCTACACCTCCATGGTCTACGCCGTGGCGGCCATCGCGATCCTGTCCTTCATCGTGTGGGCGCACCACATGTTCACCACCGGCATGCCGGTCACCGGCCAGCTGTTCTTCATGTACGCGACCATGCTGATCTCGGTGCCCACGGGCGTGAAGGTCTTCAACTGGGTCGCCACCATGTGGCGGGGCTCCATGACCTTCGAGACCCCCATGCTGTTTGCCGTGGGCTTCATCTTCGTGTTCACCATGGGCGGCTTCACGGGGCTGATCCTGTCGGTGGCACCGTTCGACATCCAGGTGCAGGACACCTACTACGTGGTGGCGCACTTCCACTACGTGCTGGTGGCGGGTTCGCTGTTCGCGTTGTTCGCGGGCTTCTATTACTGGTCGCCCAAGTGGACCGGCGTGATGTACAACGAAACGCGCGGCAAGATCCACTTCTGGTGGTCGCTGATCGCGTTCAACGTGACCTTCTTCCCCATGCACTTCCTGGGGCTGGCCGGCATGCCGCGTCGCTATGCCGACTACCCCATGCAGTTCGCCGACTTCAACATGATTGCGTCGATCGGCGCCTTCGCCTTCGGCATTGCCCAGGTCTACTTCTTCCTGTTCATCGTGGTGCCCGTGATGCGCGGCAAGGGCGAAAAGGCCGGCCAGCGTCCCTGGGAAGGGGCCGAGGGCCTGGAGTGGGAGGTGCCGTCGCCGGCGCCGTTCCACACCTATGAAACGCCGCCCAAGCTGGATGCCACGGCAACCCGCGTGATCGGCTGACCGGGAGCCCACACCATGGCCCTCAACACCGAGCAACGCAAAAGCAACCTGCGCCTGGCGCTGATCCTGGCGTCGGTGGCCCTGGTGTTTCTGCTGGGGTTCGTGGTCAAGATGCTCTGGCTGTCGGGCCAGTGAAGGAGCAGGGCATGGCCAGGCGCTGGAGTGAGAACGCACGCATGCTGGGCAAGCTTGTGGTGATCACCGTGGGCATGTTCTCGTTCGGTTACGCGATGATCCCGCTGTACAAGCACATCTGCGAGATCACCGGCATCAACATCCTGGCGCTGGGCGAAACCCAGGTGCCCGGCGCCAGTTCCAAGGCCAAGCCGAACAGCCAGGTGGACGTGTCCCGCACCATCACCGTCGAGTTCGACGCCAACGCCCGAGGCCCGTGGGAGTTCAAGCCCGAGCTGCGTTCGATGACGGTGCACCCGGGCGAGCTGGCCACGGTGATGTACGAGTTCCAGAACGTGCAGGACCGCACGATGTCGGCGCAGGCCATTCCCAGCTATGCGCCGCGCCAGGCCGCGGCGCACTTCAACAAGCTGCAGTGTTTTTGCTTCAGCCAGTACACGCTGGCACCCGGTGAGAAAAAATCCTGGCCGGTGGCGTTCGTGATCGATCCCAAACTGCCCAAGGACGTGACCACCATCACCTTGTCCTACACCTTCTTCGAGGTCGGGGCGAGCACGCCGGCGGCCCCCACGGCGCACCTGAGTGTGGTGCCTTCGGGTGTGGAGGGATCATGAGCGATCCCCGGAAATCCAATTCAGACGCAGTATCGGGCGATGGTCGTCCACCAGATAATGCCAAGCCATCGATACTGCGTGCATTTCAAACCGTGGCCTGGTCGTTTCTCGGCATTCGCAAGAACAGCGAATTCCAGCGTGACCTGCAAAGCGTCAACCCCCTGCACATCATCGCCGTGGGGTTGGTGTTGCTGCTCCTGTTCATTGGCGTGCTGCTGCTCATCGTGAAGGCGGTGGTGGCATGAACGTGTCGTTTGCGTCTGTCTGGCCAAGCCTGAGAACCCTTTCTGGAGACCCCGCATGACCCCCGCAACCCCAACGGCCGCGCGCCGTACTACTACGTGCCCGCCGAGTCATCGCACCCGGTGATGGCCGCCATTGGTTTGTTTTTCGTCATCCTGGGGGCCAGCCAATGGATCAACGGGGCCATGTGGGGCAAGTGGTGCCTGTTCATCGGCCTGATCTGGTGGCTGGTGGTGCTGTTCCGCTGGTTTGGCGATGCCATCCGCGAAAGCGAGGGCGGGCTCTATGGGCGCAAGATCGACCTGTCCTACCGCTGGAGCATGAGCTGGTTCATCTTCTCGGAGGTGATGTTCTTCGGCGCCTTCTTCACCGCGCTGTGGTGGGCCCGTGTGCACTCGGTGCCTACCCTGGCCAACCTGGACAACGCCAGCCTGATCTGGCCGGGCTTCCTGGGCGAATGGCCCGGCAGCCACGCCCCCGGGGCAACCGCCTCGCCCGCCGGCACCATCGAGCCGTTCCAGACCGTGGGGCCGTTCTGGTTGCCCACCATCAACACCGCCTTGTTGCTGACCTCGGGCGTTACCCTCACGATCGCGCACCATGCCCTGCTGGCCGGCCAACGTGCGCGCACCATCGCCTTCATGTGGGCCACCGTGCTGCTGGGGGTGATCTTCCTGGGCGTGCAGGGCTATGAGTACTTCCACGCCTACAGCGACCTGAACCTCAAGCTCAGCTCGGGCGTCTATGGTTCGACCTTCTACCTGCTGACGGGCTTCCACGGTTTCCACGTGCTCGTGGGCATGCTGATGCTGTTGGTCATCACCCTGCGCCTGATGAAGGGCCATTTCTCACCCCAGCAGCATTTCGGCTTCGAAGGGGCTGCTTGGTACTGGCACTTCGTGGACGTGGTGTGGCTGGGCCTGTACATCCTGGTGTACTGGATGTAAGCGCGGATCGGTGCTCACCCCATCAAGGCGCCGGCCGCGAGGAGGCGCCTTGTTGTTTGGAGCGGCGCTGAAAGGGGGACTCAGCCGCCCGCGGGCAATCCTGTGGGCTGGATGTAGCCCAGCTTGTAGGCCACCAGGATGACGATGAAGAGCAGGATCGACAGACCGATGCGAAACGCCAGCGCGCGCGCCATGCGGCGGCTGCGCTGGCCGTCGTCGACGCGGTCGTTTTTGTTGCGCTGGAGCATGAAGTACCCGGCTGTTGCCAGGCACGCCAGCACCGCCACCAATCCCAGGACCACGAGGAGTTTCATGCCGACCATTGTGCAACCACGGACCCGGTTCCGGCTGACCTGCGTGCGTCTGCCGAGAGGTGCGGCCCGTGTGCCATGCCGCGCACCCGCCAGGGCAGCCGCATGAATGGCCGCCGCATCGTGATCGCCATGGTGGCCGCGCTGGCCTTTGGCGTCACCTTGCGAGCCGGCTTTTGGCAAATGGATCGCGCGCAGCAGAAGGTGGCGGCCCAGGCGAACCGGGCCGCGCAGGCCAGACACGGCCCGCTGGACACCGCGGGTGTCATTCAGGCGTTGGCGCGCAGCACCCCAGCTCCGCACCAGGACCCGCATCAGGACGACCTCCTCGACCGCACCGTGCAGGTGCGCGGCCGATGGTTGGCCGAACACACCGTGTACCTCGACAACCGCAGCATGGATGGGCGAGCGGGCTTCTTCGTGCTGACGCCCTTGGTGCTGGCCCCCGCCCGCGGCACCGACGTGCGCAGCAGCGGGCCGGGCGATGCCGCATCCGGCGCCGCAGACCCGAGCCAGGCACCCCGACACGAACCTGCGGAGGGCTCAGATCGCCCGACCGGGGCAACGGCACGCCCGGCCCCCGTGATCTGGGTGCAGCGTGGTTGGGCACCGCGTCATGCCACCGATCGAGAACGTTTACCGCCCGTGACCACGCCACCCGATGACGTGGTGCTGGTGTCGGGTCGCCTGGCTGACCAGCCCTCGCGCCGCTATGTCCTCGGCGCGGACGGTGTGGGGCCAATCAGGCAAAATCTCGCCGCGCCGCAGATGCAGGCGCTTGTTCAACAGCCTGTGCTGAGCATGGTGGTGGTGCAAACCGATGCGCCATCGGATGGCCTGCTTCGCAACTGGCCGCCGCCCGAATTCGGGGCGGACAAGAATCGTGGCTATGCCGTGCAGTGGTTTGGCATGGCGGCCTTGATTTGGGTGTTGTATGTCTGGTTCCAACTCGTTCGACCGCTCCGCAACCGCCGCGCCTGACCTGACGCTGGAGTCGCCTCTGGGCATGACGGTGCATGGCTTGCCAGGGGCAGATGCCGTGGCGCCGCCAGACACCCACCGGGCGTCTGGCCGCATCAAGATGCTGCTGGTGTTGCTGGTGTGCGCGACCCCGGTCATCGCGTCCTACTTCACCTACTACGTGCTGCGGCCCGAGGGCCGGCGCAATTTCGGTGAACTCATCCAGCCGCAGCGTGCCCTGCCCGAGGGCGTGGCGCGCACACTGGACGGGCGCACCGTGCCGCTGTCCAGCCTGGCCGGGCAGTGGCTGCTGGTGAGTGTGGGCCCAGGGGCCTGCGACACGGCGTGCCAGGGCAACCTCTACCTGCAGCGTCAGTTGCGGGAGAGCCTGGGGCGTGAGAAGGAGCGGATGGATCGCGTCTGGCTGGTGTCGGACGATGCGCCCGTGGCGGCTGCGCTGCAGCCTGCGCTGACGCACGCCACGGTTCTGCGGGTGCCACAAGCCGAGCTGACGCGGTGGCTGGCGCCCGCGGCCGGCCATGCCTTGAACGAGCACCTGTACGTGGTCGATCCCATGGGCCACTGGATGATGCGGTTTCCCGCCAACATGGACGTGGAATCGGCCACGCGGGCCAAGCGCGACTTGGACCGGCTGATGCGCGGCTCGTCGTCCTGGGACCAACCCGGGCGCGACTCGCCCGTGGCCCAAGAGAAGTGATGAAGGTTGTTTGAGATGTGGATGGTGGTGGTGAACAGGCCTTGGCGTGACGCCGGGGCAGGGCAAGGCGCCCCTTGGAGGGCGGCATGAGCGTGCCGTTGTACGACCTGAGCCCGGTGCTGCACATGCTGGCCGGCGGCGCCGTGCTGGCCGCCTTGCCCATGGCCTGGCTGCTGTGGCGCACCCGGGGCGCCACGGGCCATCGCCGCCTGCAGGCGCTCACGCTGATGACGCTGTTCCTCACCTTTGACCTGGTGCTGTTTGGCGCCTTCACGCGCCTGACCGATTCCGGCCTGGGCTGCCCGGACTGGCCGGGCTGCTATGGCAACGCCACGCCCTTGGGGGCGCGCCACGAGATCGCCGCCGAACAGGCCGTGCTGCCCGATGGCCCGGTGACGCACCAGAAGGCCTGGATCGAGATGATCCATCGCTACCTGGCCACGGGTGTGGGTGGTCTCATCCTGGTGCTGACGGTCTGGAGCTGGCGCGTGTACCTGCGTCAGCAGCGCGAATCGGATGCCAGTATGGGGTATTCCTCGTTCATCAGTCCTTGGTGGGCGACGGTTACTCTCCTGTGGGTGCTGGTGCAAGGAGCATTCGGCGCCTGGACGGTCACCATGAAGCTGTTTCCGGCCATGGTCACCACCCACCTGTTGCTGGGCATTGGCCTGCTGGCGGTGCTGTGTGCGCAGGCCGTGCGCTATCGCGTGGGCCATGGGCCCGGCCAGGTGGCACCTGAGGGGGTGGGCCGCCTGCACGGGTGGTTGTGGCTGAGCTTGGTGACGCTCGTGGTGCAGCTGGCGCTGGGCGGTTGGGTCAGCACCAACTACGCGGTGCTGGCCTGCAACGGCTTTCCACAGTGCCAGGGCAGCTGGTGGCCGCCCATGGACCTGCGCGAAGGGTTTGAAATCTGGCGCCACCTGGGCCAGACCGGTGAGGGCCAGGCCATCACCTTCGATGCCCTGGTGGGCATCCATTTCGTGCATCGCCTGTTCGCCATCGTGGTGACGGCGTTGCTGGGCTGGACCCTGTGGCGCCTGCACCGCGGCGGGCACCTGCAGGTGCAGGTGCGCTGGGCGGCGGCACTGCTGCTGCTGCAGTTGCTCACGGGCTTGTCCAACGTGGTGCTGGACTGGCCCCTGCTGGCCGCCGTCATGCACACCGGTGGCGCCGCGGCCCTGACCACGGTGCTGACCTGGGCTTTGTGTGCCAGCGATGCCACCGCGCAGGTCGCGTCACAGGATCGGGCCTTGCAGGCCCACGGCACGCAGGAGGTGCGCGCATGAGTCAGCCCGTTTCACACGACGCCGAAGCCCTGCAGGGCGCGGCCACCGCCGCGCCCGTGCCGGCCCAACCCGGCGCGCGCGCCAGCACCTGGCGCCAGTTCTATGCGCTGACCAAGCCCAACGTGGTGCAGCTCATCGTCTTTTGCGCCCTGATCGGCATGGTGCTGGCCGTGCCCGGCGTGCCCGATGGGCGCGAGCTGGGCCGCATGGCCATCGCCTGCTTCGGCATCTGGCTGGTGGCCGCGGCCGCAGCCGCCTTCAACTGCCTGGTGGAGAAGCACATCGACGCCAAGATGAAGCGCACGGCCTGGCGTCCGACTGCGCGCGGCGAGCTCAGCGACCGTCAGGCGCTGGCGTTCTCGGCGGCGCTGTGCCTGGCCGGTTCCGCCATCCTGGTGCTGTGGGTGAATGCCATCACCATGTGGCTCACCTTTGCCACCTTCATCGGCTATGCGCTGATCTACACCGTGCTGCTCAAGCCGGCCACGCCGCAGAACATCGTCATTGGCGGCGCATCGGGCGCCATGCCGCCGGTGCTGGGCTGGTCGGCCATGACGGGCGACATCGCACCGCATTCGCTGATCCTGTTCCTGATCATCTTCCTGTGGACGCCGCCGCATTTCTGGGCCCTGGCGCTCTACCGGGTCGAGGATTACCGCAAGTCGGGCCTGCCCATGCTGCCGGTCACGCATGGCAACGCCTACACGCGGCTGCAGATCCTGCTCTACACGCTGACGCTGTTTGCCGCCTGCCTGATGCCCTTCGTGTTCCAGATGAGCGGCTGGTTCTACCTGGTCGCGGCCATCGTGCTGAACGGCGGCTTTGTGGCGTATGCGGTGGCGCTCTGGCGCAACTACTCGGACGCGCTGGCCCGCAAGACCTTCCGCTTCTCCCTGATCCACCTGTCGCTGCTGTTTGCCGCGCTGCTGATCGACCATTACCTGAGGTGAGCCGCATGCGTGCAATCTCCCGCCGCAGCGGCCTGGCTGCGGCTTCTGTCGGTGTGCTGGGCCTGCTGGGCCTGAGCGGCTGCGACCAGCGGCCCGACGGCCAGACCGTGCGGTTCACCGGCGTGGACATCACCGGCGCGCCGTATGCCCAGAGTTTCGAGCTGGCCGACGGCGATGGCAAGACCTGGCGCCTGGCCGACTTTGCCGGCAAGGCCGTGGTGCTGTTCTTCGGCTACACGCAATGCCCCGACGTGTGCCCGACGACGCTGGTTGAGGTCGCCAAGGCCAAGCAGCTGCTGGGCCGGGATGGCGAGCGCGTGCAAGCGGTGTTCGTCACCGTGGACCCGGAGCGCGACACGCCCGAGGTGGTCAAGGCCTATGCCGCCGCGTTCGACCCCAGCTTCATCGGCCTGCGCCCCACGGGCGACGAGCAGCTCAGGCAGCTCGCCAAGGCCTTCAAGATCGTCTACAGCAAAGAGCCCGGCCGCACGCCCGAGAGCTACACCGTGAGCCACACCTCGGCCAGCTTTGTGTTTGACCCCCAAGGCCAGGTGCGCCTCTACGAGCAATACAACGTCGGGGCAGAGGCCCTGGCCAAAGACCTGGCGCAACTGTTGCGGTGACGCGGCCCGACGACCAGGCAGGTCGCCGACGGCGTCGTTTGGAGTGCGGCGCCCAGCGGCGGCGGCGCATCGGTTGACGCCGCGCTCACCTCCTGCCGGCTCCGGCCGTGTGTGTCCTGAACGGGCGCTGCGGGGCGTGCCGTGTCGTCACAATGCCGGCATGTACGCCTTTGCCCTGAGCCTGCATGTCCTGGCGGCCGCCGTGTGGGCGGGGGGCAGCTGTTGCTGGCCCTGGCGGTGTTGCCGCGGGCGCTGCGGCAACGGGCGCCCGAGCTGGTGCTGGCGCACGAGCACGGCACCGGTCGCGTGGTCTGGGCGGCCCTGGTGGCGCTGGTCGCCAGTGGGGTGTGGATGGCGCAGGTGCTGGTGCCCGATGCGCAACGCTGGCTGAGCCTGGACGGCCCTCTGGCCACGGCCATCGCCTGGAAGCTCGGCCTGCTGGTGCTCAGCGTGGCCCTGGCGCTGCACCAGCGCTCGCAGCTGTCGCGCTTGCGGGCCGATCGCCTGCCCGGGTTTGCCTGGCAGGTGGCTGCCAGCAGCCTGCTGGCGGTGGCCATGGTGGTGCTGGGCGTGGCCTTCCGCTGGGGCGGTGTGGGGTTGAGATGATGGAGTATGGCCTGATTGCCGTTTCATGAGAAACGGCAATTGATGCATACTGCCTCAAGAATGACTTGGTGAAAGCGCATGACAGACAGGGCACACGACGCGCCGGGCATCGCCGGCCTGGACGCGCGGCTGCTGGAGCAGCTGGTCACGCGCACCATGCCGTTCGGCAAGCACCAGGGCACGCTGCTGGCGGACCTGCCGGGCCACTACCTCAACTGGTTCGCGCGCACCGGCTTCCCGCCGGGCGAGATCGGCCGTCTGCTGGCGCTGATGCAAACCATCGACCACAACGGCCTGCGCCCGCTGCTGGACCCCTTGCGCCACAAGCCGCGCGAACGGGCACGGCTGCGCCCGCCGGCCCCGCGCGCCTGATGTGGGCTGGGCTTGACGCGATGTCGCACACGTCGGTCGTGTAGGCGCAGGCCACCGCGAGACGGCTTCCCGGCTCGTGCCGCCCAGGCTGCGGGCGGACTCGGCCTCAGGCGCGCGCCTGCAGGCGCTCGACGGCCGCGCGGATCAGCGGCATGCGGTCGTTGCCGAAGTACATGTCATCGCCCCCGACGAAGACCGTGGGGGAGCCGAAGCCGCCGCGCTGCATGACCTCTTCGGTGTTGGCGCGCAACTGGTCCTTGACGGCCGGCTGGGCGATGGCGTCGAACACGCGGCCGGCATCGACGCCGGCGCGCTCGCAGACGCGGACCATCACCGCGTCCTGCGAAATGTCCTGGTTCTCGCCCCAGTACACCTCGAAGGCGGCCTGCGCGAAGTCGACCAGCTTGCCCTCGGGTTCAAGCGCGATGCAGGCGCGCATGGCCTTGACGCTGTTGACGGGGAACACGTCCGGCCGGAAGTGCATGGCGATGCCGAGGTGATGGGCCCAGTCCTTGATGTCCTTGCGCTGGTAGGCCGCCTTGGCCGGCACCGGCCGCTCGCGCGAGGCGTAGACGCTGGGGTTGATGGTGTTGAAGATGCCCCCCACGAGGATGGGGCGCCAGCGCACGGGCACGTTCATCTCGCGCGAGAGCTGGCGCATGCTGTGAAAGCCCAGGTAGGTCCAGGGGCTGGAACAGTCGAAAAAGAACTCGATCATGGCGTGCCTCCAGCCAGGTTGCCGAACAGGTTGCGGCGGGTTTCCTCGTCCATGGTTTTGCCGGCTTTCAGCTCGGCTCCGACCGCCAGACCGGCCTGCACCTGCGGCCGGGCCCGCACGGTGGCAAACCAGCGCTTGATGTGGGGGTAGTCGTCCAGCGTCAGGCCCTGGGCCTTGTGCGTCATGATCCAGGGGAAGCAGGCGATGTCGGCGATGGAGTAGTCGCCCGCCACGTACTCGCCCTGGGCCAGCGCGGTGTTCAGCACGCCGTAGAGCCGACGCACCTCGGTGCTGTAGCGCTCGATGGCGTAGGGGATTTTTTCCTTGGCGTAGAGCAGGAAGTGGCCGTTCTGTCCGGCCATCGGCCCCAGCCCGCTCATCTGCCACATCACCCACTGGATGACGCGGTAGCGCGCCGCCAGCTCGGTGGGCAGCAGCTGGCCGGTTTTCTCGGCCAGGTACATCAGGATGGCGCCGGTTTCGAACACGGACACCGGTCCCGCGCCGGAGGCGGGCGCCGTGTCCACGATGGCCGGGATGCGGTTGTTCGGTGAAATGGCGAGGAAGTCGGGCTCGAACTGCTGCCCGCGCCCGATGTTGACCGGCACGATGCGGTAGGGCAGGCCGATTTCCTCGAGCATGATGGAAACCTTCCAGCCGTTGGGCGTCGGCCAGTAGTGAACGTCGATCATGGTGTCTCCTGGGGGCATGGGAGGGCGGCCAGGCTGCCGTTCATGGACTGCAGGGGCCTGGCGCCGCTCGGACCCAGTCTAGCCAGCCTGGCGCAGGCGCACGATCACGCAGGTGTCCCCCCGTTTGGTCATTCCGGGGGCCATTCCGGGCCGCCGCGCCCGGGGCGTTGGCCCAGGGTCGCCGCGGCAGCCGGCTGCACCGTCACCTCAAAGTCTTTCCGGGTGGCAGCCGATCCCGGGTCTGTCGGATGGCGGACAGCCGAGCGGTCCTGAGCGGCCCGCTCACGGCGTGGCCGGGGTGCGGGCATGGCAAGATGGACCATTTCGCAAGCGGCAAGGGGCCGCCCCCGTGGTGAAAGGTTGAGACATGGCATTGCACGTTCAAATCCGCGAAGTCGGCGGTCCCGAGAAGCTCGAGTTGGTTGACCTCCCGGTCGGCGAGCCCGGCCCTGGCCAGGTGCGCATCCGCCATCACGCGGTGGGCCTGAACTTCATCGATGTCTACTACCGCACCGGCCTGTACAAGGGCAACCTGCCGATCACGCTGGGCGGCGAGGGCGCCGGTGTGATCGAGGCCGTGGGCGACGGGGTGACCCACCTGCGCGTGGGCGACCGGGCGGCCTATGCGACGCAAGCGCAGGGCTCGTACTGCGAGCTGCGCGTGCTGGACGCCCGCACCGTCTGCAAGCTGCCCGACGCGATTGCGTTCGACACGGCCGCGGCCATGATGCTCAAGGGCCTCACGGTGCAGTACCTGCTGCGCAAGACCCAGCCCGTGGGCGGGCTGCAGGCAGGCGACACCATCCTTTGGCACGCGGCCGCGGGCGGGGTGGGCCTGATCGCCTGCCAGTGGGCCAAGGCCATGGGCTTGCGCCTGATCGCCACGGCCGGCACCGATGACAAGTGCCGGCTGGCCCTGGCCAATGGCGCCGCCGAGGCCATCAACTACCGCACCGAGGACTTCGCCGCCCGCGTCAAGGACTTGACGGGCGGGGCGGGCGTGCGCGCCGTGTACGACTCGGTGGGCAAGGACACCTGGGCCGGGTCGCTGGCCAGCCTGGGCGTGTTCGGCCTCATGGCCAGCTTCGGCAACGCCTCGGGCCCGGTGCCGCCCTTCGCGCCGGCCGAGCTGGGCGCCAAAGGCCTGTACGTGACGCGCGGCACGCTGTTCACGCACCTGCGCACGCGCGAATCGGTGCAGGCCATGGCCGACGACCTGTTCCAGATGGTGGGCTCGGGCCAGGTCCAGATCCACATCGACCAGCGCTTTGCCCTGAAGGATGCGGCCGAGGCCCACCGCGCCCTGGAAGCACGCCACACCACGGGGTCGACGATCTTCACGCTGTGAGGCGTGAGCGCCCTGGCTCGGCGACGCGGTTGGCCCGCTGGGCGCTGGCCTCGCTGAGTGCGAGTGCGGATTGAATGATGGCAGTATGGCCTGATTGCCGATGAAGGAATAACGGTAACCGGTCCATACCCCATTCAATGATCAAACAGCGCCCATGAAAAAACCGGCCGAAGCCGGTTGGTGTCAAGCGCGTGGGCGATCACGACAGGTGAGCGCTGATCAGCTTGGTCATCTCGAACATCGTGACCTGATCCTTGCCGAAGATGGGCTTGAGCTTGGCGTCGGCGTTGATGTTGCGCTTGTTGGCGGCGTCTTGCAGGTTGTTGGCCTTGATGTAGTCCCAGACCTTCTTGGTCACTTCGGTGCGCGGCACGGGCGTGCTGCCGATCACGGCTGCCAAGTCGGCGCTGGGGGTCATGGGCTTCATGAACGCCGCACTGGGGGCGCGCTTGGCGGGGGCGGCCGTTTTCGCAGCAGTTTTCTTCGCAGTAGCCATGGATGAAATTTTCCCTTGTGTAAATCCAACGGGTTTGCCGGCAAACCCAACCTGCGCGCCGCTTGCAGCCCAACTCGGCCTGCCGGGGCGCACAACAAGGCGAGCATGCTAACAAGAAAAACAGGGCGCAACGCCCCAGCGGGGCCCCTGAAGTTGTAGGGGGCTGTAAATGTTCCGCAATGGGGCGTCGGGCCCGTGCGCCCGGCGTGAACGCGCCGCACGAGCGGCTGACCGGACCGGCCCGGCACCCACGGCATCGCATGTTGCCGCCGACGAAGGCATCGGGCTTGGCGCGCAGCGGTCCGAACGCGTTGAGGCGAGTGCCCCGCCTTCGGGTCAGGCCGGTCGATGTGCGATGCACGGGCCGCCCCGCATGGCCGCCAAGCCGCTCAGCCCATTCACCGCTTGCCAGGCGCTTGGGTCGCGGTGAGGTGGTCTGGACTCGCGCCAGGGAACGGCGTGTTTGCCAGGGGCGCGGCGCGGGTGTCACGACCCCGAGGCGTGGCGCCCGGTGCCCTGTCAGGATGCACGAGCGCAGCGGGCGCGAGGCCAGCGCCCAGACCACCTGGCCCCGCATGCTCAACGCGCGCGCAGGCCCGTCTGCGGCAGCATGCCGGCCAGTGCCAGCGTGGCGAAGGCCGCGCCGGCGAGGAAGGTGGCGCTGTGGCCGAAGACATCCCACAGCGCACCGGCGATGACGCTCGCCAGCAGCAGGGCGATGCCGGTCAGCAGGTGAAACAGGCCGAACGCCGTGCCGCGCAGCTGGGCCGGCGCGCTGTCGGCCACCAGCGCACCGAACACCCCTTGCGTGAACCCCATGTGCAGGCCCCACAGCACCACGCCAGCGGCCAGGCCCACCCAGCCCGGCGCGAACGCCAGCACCAGGTCGGCCGCGATCAGCAGCACCAGCCCGATCTGGAGCACGCCGGTCCGTCCCAGGCGGTCAGACAGCACGCCAGCCGGGTAGGCCGACACCGAGAACGCCAGCGCCATGACGACCAGCACGGCCGGCGCCCACAGCGCGGGCAGGCCCAGCGACTGGCTGCGCAGGATCAGGAAGGCCTCGCTGAAGCGGGCCAGCGTGAAGACCATGGCCAGCGCCACCACCCACCAGTAGCGGCGGTCCAGCTGGGCCAGCTGTTGCCGGCTCAGGGGCGAGCGCGGCGGCGCGGCGGCCGTCGGCGGTCGTTCGGGTTCGCGCACGAACAGCGCCAGCACCAGCAGGGCCAGCATCGCGGGGATCACGGCTACCCAGAACACGGTCTGGAAATGGCTGGCCGTCAGCCACATCAGCCCAATGGCGAGCAAGGGCCCGAGGAACGCGCCGATGGTGTCCAGCGTCTGGCGCAGGCCGTAGGCGGCGCCGCGCTGCTCGGGCGGCGTGACGTCGGCCACCAGGGCGTCCCGGGGCGCGCCGCGTATGCCTTTGCCCACGCGGTCGATGAAGCGCGCGCCGATCAGCCATTCCAGGCCGGGCGCGAGCGGAAACACCGGTTTGGTCAGCGCCGCCAGCCCGTAGCCCAGCAGCGCCAGGGGCTTGCGCTTGCCCATGCGGTCGCTCCAGGCGCCCGAAAACACCTTGGTGACGGCGGCCGTCGCTTCCGCCATGCCTTCGATGACGCCCACGGCCAGCACCGAGGTGCCGAGCACGGCCACCATGTAGATGGGCAGCAGGGCGTGGATCATCTCGGACGAGATGTCCATCAGCATGGACACAAAGCCCAGTGCCCAGACACTGGGGTGGATGCGCGGCTTGGCGCCTGGCGCCGGGGTGGGGTCAGTGGTCGCCATCGTTGGCCTCGAAGACTTGCCGGGCGTAGCTGTCGAGCAGGGCCTCGCAGTGGCGCAGGCGCTGCTCGGCCTGCTCGGCCAGTGCGGCGCCATAGAAGTCGAGCTTGCGGATGCGGGCCAGCCAAATCTGCAGCTTCTTGAGGTCGGTGTCCTCTTCCTCCAGCTCGGCGTAGGTGAACTTCTGCTTGGCGATTTCCTGGGCGATCTCGGCCTCGAAATCCTGGCAGCGGCCCAGGAACTCCTGGTACTGCTCGTCGCGGTCGGCCTTGAAGCGCTCGATGACCTTGGTCTCCTGGGCCTGGTCCAGGCCCGCGGTTGCCAGGATCACGCAATGGCCGCCCATCGCCGTCACATCGTGCTCCAGCATCTTGAGGCGGCGCGTGTGATCGTCGGTGCGCGGCAGCAGGCACACGCCGTTTTGCAGGTAGACGGCGCCCATGCCCTTGAGCTTGCGCCACAGCGCAATGCGCTTGGTGGTCGGGTCGGCGGGGACCTTGTAGGTCATCAGCAACCAGCGGATGGGTGAATCCATGGATGGTTTTCAGTGAAACGATGGTTGCATGAATTCTATGCGCTTCATTGCACAAAGCAGGGCCTGCGCTGCCGTGGTGGCGGGCATTCGCCTGGGGCTGCTGGATGCACGCGTGGACGTGCAGGTGCGCGGTGGCCGCTTGACCATCGAGTGGTCGGGCGACCTGGCGGCGCCAGTGTTCATGACGGGCCCGCATGGGGGCGCCTGGCCCGTCATCAAGTCCCGTGTCCAGCCACGGCGCCAACGCATGCCACGCGGCGAACGGTGCACCGGGCCACAACGGCAACAGGACCTACTGCCTATGAAGCACGGGACGCGCAGGGCAGCAGGCGGCCGCATGGGGACCGGCATGGGGGCCAGGCCACACGGGAAGGATCGGACGGCCGGGGGGATTCCTCAGGGCGTTGTGCACCCCAGCGTCAAGGCGGCGAGTGGAGTCCTCATCGGCGCAGCCGATCTGCCGTGGGTGCTTCAGGTGCAGCCCAGTCGCTCGGCCGGCCAGGTGCCGGGGCGCAGCACGAGGCGGCGCTCAGCGAGCCTCCAGCGGCACCTTCAGGACGTTGCGCCGCAGACGGTCCCGCCATGGTTCCATCTTCGCCGGCGCCTGCGGATTCGGTCATGCATGACTCAGACCTCATGCTGGCGCTGTGAATGCGATGCAGCAGTATGGGGTTGTTTCCGTTTACTCAATGACGGAAATCAGGCCATACCCCTTGGGATGTTGGCTGGAGGTCGCTCCGCGCCCGGGGACGCCGCGACCTCAATTGTGCTTGCGCACGGCTTGCCAGGTCCAGGTGCCGGCGCTGGCGCTCTGGGCCGTGCCCTGGATCTGGCCGGGGGTCACCAGGCGGCCGTCGAAGGTGGCAAAGCCGTCGTTGAAGGTGATCTGCACCTGTTCGCCGTTGCGGGTCCAGCGGTCGTTGTCGGGCGTGTTGTCGTGCGGGTTGTTGCTGCGCAGCACGCCGTCCGCCGCGAAGGTGATGTCGTACGACCCCTTGTAGCCCGGGGTGTCGTAGCTCAGGTGCCAGGTGCTGCCTTCAAAGCGCTCGGCGCCGGCGCTCTGGCAGCCGGCCAGCGCCAACGCCGTGGCGCCCGCCGCGAGGCCCGCGGCCAGGCGCTTCGCGCGTGGGCGCCCCGCGCCTGCGTGCTCAGAAGCCGGGCTTGGGTGTGAGAGGGGGCGGAGTGGCGAGTTCATGGCGTCGACTCAGTGGTCGGCATGGTTGCTGGCCATGATGCGGTCGGTGTAGGCGATGGCCATGGCCGACAGCAGGAAGGCGATGTGGATGGCCGTCTGCGCGATCAGCACCTTGTCGGTGTAGTTGTCGGCGTTGATGAAGGTCTTGAGCAGGTGGATGGAGCTGATGCCGATGATGGACATGGCCAGCTTGACCTTCAGCACCGACGCGTTCACGTGGCTCAGCCATTCGGGCTGGTCGGGGTGGCCGTCCAAGTCCAGCCGGCTGACGAAGGTTTCGTAGCCGCCGACGATGACCATGATGAGCAGGTTGGAGATCATCACCACGTCGATCAGCGCCAGCACCACCAGCATGATCACGGTCTCGTTCAGCGTGGTGATGGGGGCATCGGTCTTGTAGCCGATGCTGGTGATCAGCGCCTGCAGGGCCTGCTGGTTGCCGAACACGGCCTCTACCAGGTGCAGCAGCTCGACCAGGAAGTGGTAGACGTACACGCCCTGCGCAATGATCAGGCCCAGGTACAGCGGCAGCTGCAGCCAGCGGCTGGCGAAGATCAGGGCATGAAGTTGGCGGATGGGGCCGTGGCGGGGACGAACAGCGGCGCGGGAGGGGTGGGCGGGGTCTGACATGACATGGCGCGAAGAGGAGAGGCGCCGATTCTAGTGAGGCTGGCTCATCTCCCCATGACGGACCGGACAAGCGGCGCGCGGGGCGGCCAGCGGCTGCAACGGGGCCACTAAACTTACGCCCGGCGCGGCTGGGCGGTGACTCGTCCCGGGAACGCGCCTTTGTTTTGCCCTTCCAAAGGACGGCTGGCTTGGAACTGCTGCATTTCTTGATCGATTTCATCCTCCACGTGGACAAGCACCTGGAGGCCTTCGTCACCACCTACGGCATGTGGGTGTACGTGTTGCTGTTCGTCATCGTCTTCGTCGAAACCGGCGTCGTCGTCATGCCTTTTCTGCCGGGCGACTCGCTCATGTTCGTGGTGGGCGCCATGTGCGGCGTGGGCCTCATGGACTACCACATCGCGATTCCGCTGCTGCTCGTGGCGGCCATCCTGGGCGATCAGTGCAACTACTCCATCGGCCGCTACCTGGGGCCCAAGGTCTTCCAGTGGGAGGATTCGCGGCTGTTCAACAAGCGGGCCTTCAACCAGGCCCACGCCTTCTACGAGCGCTATGGCGGCATCACCATCGTGCTGGCGCGCTTCATGCCGTTCATCCGCACCTTTGCGCCCTTTGTGGCCGGCGTGGCGCACATGAGCCGTGCGCGGTTCACGGCCTACAACGTGCTGGGGGCCGTGCTGTGGGTGGTGGGCATCTGCACGGCGGGCTACTTCTTCGGCAACCTGCCCTGGGTGCAGGCCAACCTCGAAAAAATCATCTGGGGCCTGATCCTGATTCCGGGCCTGCTGGCCATCTTCGGCGCCTGGCGCGCCGGCCGCCAGGAGAAGGCTCGGGCGGCACAGGCGCCTTGATGGTCTAGGGAGTATCAATCCTTTGCCGTTGTTCATTCAACGGTTAAGGGTGGATACTGCGCATGTTGGAGGGCGACCTCGGTGGCCCGATCCGAGCGGTGGCGGCCCCAACGGCGGACCGATGCGCCCCAGGCGGGCGCGTGCAGCTCAGGGCTTGCGGAAGTTGTAGTCGAACACCTCGTCGCGCAGGTCGATGGCCGGGAACTCGTCCTTTTCGCCCCAGTAGTCCTGCGTGTGCTGCCACTCGCGCGTGTTGCCGCTCTTGGGCAGCAGGTGCAGGTCGCGCATCAGGTAGCCGGGGTTGAAGTTGTCGCCCTCGATCCAGTTGCCCAGCGGCATGTCCTGCTCTTGCGGGCGCAGGCGCGGCACCACGCGTTGGGCGCCAACTTCATCCATGTGGTTGAGCAGGCGGCAGACGAAGTCGGCCACCATGTCGGTGCGCAGGGTCCAGCTGGCGCGGAAGTAGCCGAACACCCAGGCCATGTTGGGAACGCCGGTGAACATCATGCCGCGGTAGGTCACCGACTGGGCAAAGTCCAGGGGCTGGCCGTCGATGCTGAACGGGATCTCGCCCAACACGCTGAGGCGGAAGCCCGTGGCCGCGACCACGATGTCGGCCTGCAGCGTCTCGCCCGACTTGAGCGCGATGCCGTCGGCCGTGAAGTGGTCGATTTCATCGGTGACCACGGTGGCGTTGCCCTTGCGGATTTCCTCGAACATGTCGCCGTCGGGGATGAAGGCCACGCGCTGCTGCCAGGGGCGGTAGCGGGGCGTGAAGTGCGGCTCGATCGGGAAGTCATCGCCGAGCTGGGCGCGCACGCCGGCCAGCAACTCGTTGCGGACGCGGTCGGGCTCCTCGCGCGAGCGGCGGTCGAAGATGGCGCCGTCCATGAGCACCTTCTTGCGGATGATGGTGTGGATCCACATCGGGTCGATCTCGAGCCGGCGCAGTTCGTTGGCCAGGTCGTTCGAGTTGCGGCCCGAGACGAAGAAGGTGGGCGAGCGCTGCAGCATGGTGACCTGCGCGCCCAGGCGCGCCAGCCCGGGCACCACGGTGGCCGCCGTGGCTCCCGAGCCGATGACCACCACGCGCTTGCCCTCGACCTTCAGGTCCTCGGGCCAGGTCTGGGCATGGATCAGCTGGCCCTGGTAGTCCTGCATGCCGGGCCATTCCGGCAGGTAACCCTGGTCGTGGTTGTAGTAGCCCTGGCACATCCACAGGAAGTTGGTGGTGAAGCGCAGCCGCTCACCCGTGTCCAGCCGCGTGGCGCTCACGGTCCACTGGTTGTCGGCGGTGGACCAGGCGGCGCCCGTGATCTGGTGCCGGTAGCGGATGTGCTGGCCCAGGTCGTTCTCCTCGATCACTTCGCCCATGTAGCTGAGGATTTCCTCGGCTGTGGCGATGGGCTTGCCCATCCAGGGCTTGAAGCGGTAGCCGAAGGTGTAGAGGTCGCTGTCCGAGCGCACGCCGGGGTAACGGTGGGTGTGCCAGGTGCCGCCAAAGCTCTCCTTGCACTCCAGCACCACGTAGCTCTTGGTCGGGCACTGGGTTTTCATGTGGTAGGCCGAGCCCACGCCCGAAATGCCCGCGCCCACGATGAGCACGTCGAAATGGCCGGCGTTGGTGGCGGGCTGGGCCAGGTCCTGGGCCTGTGTCGCTGCGTTCATGTCTGTCTCCTGTTGGTGTGTGTCGTTGGGGTGCTTACAGGCCGCCCACGCCGGGGAACACGACGACGCTGCGCGCCACGGTGCCGGCCTTCATGGCGTCGAAACCTTCGTTGATGGCTTCGAGCGGGATGCGCTGCGAAATCAGCTCGTCCAGTTTGAGCTTGCCCTGCAGGTACAGCTCGACCAGGCGCGGGATGTCCTGCGTCAGGCGGTTCGAGCCCATCAACGAGCCCTGCAGGCGCTTTTCGGTGATGAACTCGGTGCCCGGCAGCTCGACCTTGACCTGCGGGCGGAACAGGCCGATCACCGTGGCCGTGCCACCCGGCGTCAGCATGGCCCAGCATTGCTCGGTGGCCGTCTTGTTGCCAATGCACTCGAAGGCGTACTCCACCCCGCCGCCGGTGAGGGCCTTGACCGCTGACACCGGATCGACCTGGGAGGCGTCGATCACATCGGTGGCGCCAAAAGTCTGGGCCAGGGTCAGCTTGTCGGCCAGCAGGTCGATGGCGATGATGCGCGCTGCGCCGGCAATGGCCGCGCCGTTGATCGCCGCCAGGCCCACGCCGCCGCAGCCCACCACGGCCACCGTGGCGCCCGGCTCGACGCGGGCGCTGCGGAAGACGGCGCCCGTGCCCGTGATGACGGCACAGCCCAGCAGGGCCGCACGGTCCAGCGGAATCTCGGGCCGCACCTTCACCAGCGCATTGGGGTGCACCAGGATTTTTTCGGCGAAGCCCGAGAGGTTGTAGTTCTGCGCCACGGGCTTGCCGCCCATGGACAGGCGCTTGGCCACGCCGGGCGCCATCTTCACCTCGGGGTTGGCGCACAGCACCTGGCGGCCCGACACGCAGACCGGGCAATGGCCGCAGAACACCGAGAGGCAGCCCACCACGTGGTCGCCCGGCTTCAGGCCGGTCACCTGCGAACCCACGGCCTCGACCACGCCGGCCACCTCGTGGCCCAGCACCATGGGCAGGGGCACGTCACGCAGGCCCTGCATCATGTGCAGGTCGCTGTGGCACAGGCCCACGGCCGCGGTGCGCACCAGCACCTCGTTCGCGCCGGGTTGGGCCACATCCACGTCGCGGATGGCGAGTGGGGCGTCGAATTGCTCCAGAACAGCGGCTTTCATGCACGGGTCTCCAGGGATTGGTTGTTATGGGGTATGGGTCAGTTGCAGTTCATGATTGAACGGAAATGGATGAATACTGTCAACAGTGATTCAGGCGTCCAGGTGCCGCTCGATGAGGTCGAGCAGGGCTTCGGGCTGCTCCAGCATCACCAGGTGGCCGCAGTCCAGGCTTTCGAAGCGCGCACCGGCGATGCCGTCGGCCAGCTCGCGGCAATGCTCGGGCGGCACCAGGCGGTCCTGCTGCATGGCGATCACCAGGGTCTGGGCCTGGATCTTGGGCAGCAGGGCGCGGATGTTCACGGTGGCGTCCAGCTCGGCCTGGCGGGCGCCGCCCTCGGCCAGCAGGCCGGTGAAGCGGTCCAGCGACACGGCAATCACCTCGGGCGGGCTGAGCTGGAAGAACTGCTCGGAGAGCCCGTTGACCAGCAGCAGCCGCGCCAGCTGGCGCTTGTCGGTGCGCGACAGCCCGGCCCACAGGTCGAACTGCAGCCGCATGCGCGCGTCGGTCTGCGCCCAGCCGCCCAGCAGCACCAGCCGGCGCACGCGGTCCGGCATGGCGGCGGCGGCCCCTGCGGCCACCACGGCGCCCAGCGAGTAGCCCACGATGTCGATCTCGCCGTCCGGGGCCAGGCCCGCCGTGGCCACGGCCTGGGCCACCAGCACGTCCAGCGAAATCGCCTGGCCGTGGTCCTCCGTCTCGCCCGAGCCCAGCATGTCGAAAGCCAGGCAACGGCGTTTGGCCGACAGGCGGGGCAGCAGCGCCGCCCAGCCCATTTCGGCGCTGGACGAGGTGCCGTGGATGAGCAGGGTGGGCCGGCCCTGGCCGTCGTCGAGGACGCTGGTCTGGACGGAGGGGACGTTGACGGTCACACGAGGCATGGCGTTCCTTGAAAAGTGGCGAAAAGGCGTTGAGGAAGGACAGCGGGGAAAGACAGCGGGGAAGACCACAGGGACTGCGCTCAGCCCGAGCTTGCGCGCGGGGCCGCACGCCGTCGCGCCGGTGGCGCAGCGGGTGACGTGGCAGCGGGGGAATGGGGCGAAGCGGGTGCAGCGGCGCCGGTGGATGGCGTGGCGGACTGAGCGGCTTCCGCGGCTGGTGTGGGTTCAGGCAGGCCCAGGTATCGCGTCACCAGGCCATACAGCATGTCGACCAGGGCCTCATGCTCCCGTGGCATGGGGGCCTGGGCGTTGTACATGCCGTTGAAGTGTGCGCCGCGCGCGGCGTAGATGCCGAACATCACGCGCTGCTCCCAATCGGGGATGGCGGTGACCTCGGGGTGGCGCGCCAGTGCCGCCACCAGGCGTCGCGTGGCGTCGTTGCCCAGGCGGCCCACGGGCTCCCAGGCGCTGGGGTCGACCAGGGCCCGCCGCAGCACGGCCCGGAATACGCCGTGGCCGTTTTGCTGCACGCGCACGGCCAGGTCGACGAAGGCGCGGATCACCGCATGGGGCGAGGCGTGCTCGGCCGTGGCCTTGGCCAGCAGGCGATCGGTGTCTTCGCGGATGCGGTCGAACCCGCGCGCGAGCACCGCCTGCACAAAGCTCTCGCGATCGCCGAAGCGGAAGTAGAGCGCCCCAATCGAGGTGCCGGCCCGCTCGGCCACGGCCTGCATGGACAGGCCCTCAAAACCGTGTTCTTCGAAATGCGCCAAGCCCGCATCCAGCAAGGCCGACTCCGTGGCCTGGCTGCGTGCCTGCTGGGCTTGTCTGCGCACCTTGCTGACGACCTCGGGGGTGACCAACATGGCGTCTCCTGATAACCAGAACCGAATTTATGGTTTTGGTTATAGAAGCGGCGCGCCTGCGTCCGAGTCGCGTGCAGGACAGCGGGCGCCTGCGCCCCCCACATTGCCGGGCGGTTGTTGAAATGCATGGTGCCGAGTCTTGTGGGCTCGTCCATCCAGGGGGCAGCCTGCAGGTTGGGGGTGGGCGGCCCATGGCGGCGCCCTGCACGGCCTCGCAACGCGGTGTGCCGGGGGCGTCGGCTGCAGGACGCGAGTTTGGGCGAGGGGTGTTCGGCGGGGCGGGCGCGACCCCCGATCACGTCGAGGCCGGTGGCCGGCGCGTGCGCAAGCCAGCCGAGGTCACCGTGCGCGTGGCGCTGAACAGGGGTCCGCAGGGCCAGGCCAGGGCCGCCTGGGTGACGCCGCGTTGGGGCATGACCTGGCACGGGCGCTGGACCGTGCGTCCGCTGGCGTTGCACCCGACCGAGGCGCGGTTCACAGCACGGTGCCCAGGTTCATCCCGCGCGACAGGTGTTGCAGGTGTTTCGCGACACGGGCGTGGCGCACCTGGTCAGCACCCTGTGGGGGCTCGGTTTTGGCATCCCGTGACGCTTGTCGCCTGGATGGCCTGGGTCTGGCACGGCGTTCGGGGCTGCCGCATGCCCGAGTGGCGAGGCCACCCTGCCGGGACGCGGCCGGGCCGAATGGCGCCGCGAGGACGCCGACCCAGGGCCGGCATTGGCGGCGTGCGCCGCGTCAGGCCTGAGCCTGATCCGGGGTGTCGGGCGGTGCGGCGGGGGCTTCAGCTGCGGTGTCGGCGGGCGCAGTGTCGGCAGACCCGGCCTCGGCGGCCACGGCCACCGGCTCGGCGGGCGTGCGTTCCCGGCGCTGGGCGATCTGGGCGCAGCGCGTCAGCGCCCGTTGCACGGCCTGGGGGCGCATGCCGTACATCTCGCCAAAGGCTTCGGGCGACTGGCCGCTGGCTTCGAATGTGCGGCGCAGGGCTTCGGCCTTGGCGTCGAGTTCGGCCACTTCGGCAAACGCGTCGTCGAGCGCCGCGTTCGCCTCGGCGTTGCGGCCGCGCACCAGCAGGTCGTAGGACTCGCGCGTGAGGCCGCTGGCTTCGAAGGCGATGACGATGCGGCGGCGCAGCTTCTGACCCTGGTCTTCGCCGTCGCGGGGCTTGCGACGGCGGAAGACCTCGAGCAGGGCGTGGTGCACGTGTTCGGGGGCCATGGCCTCGACCACCTCACCCTGCAGGCTGTGGCGGGGCATGCCCTGCGAGACGGCGTTCAGGTAGCGGTACGAGCGTGTGTGCAGGCCCAGCGCGACCTTGAGGCCGGCGTGGTCCAGGCCCTCGGGGTGGGCAGCCACCAGGTCCTGGTAGATGCCGCGCTTGAGGGGCAGCGGCTGTTCGCCGAACAGCTGCGGGTAGAGCTCGCGCAGCTGCACCAGCACCGGGTGCAGGGGGCGGGCGGGCTTGGCTTCGGCGACGGCCGGTGCACGGCGTTCGTTGCGAGGGCCGGAGCCACGCTGGCCGTCACCACGGGGGGCCTCGCCTCGTGGCGCGCGGTTGCCGCGTGGGCCCTGCGAGCCGCGGGGGCGCTGGCCACCTGCGTTGCGGCGGGCATGCTGCGGCTTGCGGCCGGGGGTGCCGGGCTGGGCGAATTCGCTGGCAGCCGCCGCGTCGGCGTCATCCGACGGGGCGTCGCCGCGTGCCTGGCGCAGTTCGCGGCTCAGGGCGCGCAGCGCGTCGGCGCCGGCTGCATCGCCCAGGGTCGCGCCGCGCGACGCGGGGCGTGGCCGTGCGTTGGCAGGGGCAGGGCTGGTCACGGCAGGTGTGGGTGCGTTGGCGGGGGCGTGGGCATCCACGGGCTGCGGGGCTGGTGTGTCGTTCATGAGCTGGGCCGATGCCTGGGCATCGGCATCTGCGGGGGGAGCAATGCGGGTCGGAAATGGCGCGCGGCGGTCAGGTTGCCCAGGGGGCCGCTGACCGCGCGCGAGGCCGACATCATGCCAGCCTTGTGCCGCTGCCCGTGCAGGAGCAGGCCCCAGGTGTGCACGCTGCGCCGCTGCGGTGACGGCTTTGCAACGTTTGCCGGTGTTTCGCATGCGCGTCTGCGGGATACAGTGCGCGCTGTGGGACCGCGCCCCGATCCGGTGCGCGGCCTGCCCAACCCTGACGCACCACCGTGATTCGCACCACAGATTGGCCGGCTTTGCTGGCGGGCTTCATGGCCACCCTCAGCGGCGTCGGCCTGAGCCGATTCGCCTACACCGCTTTGCTGCCCCAGGTGGTGCACGCCGGCTGGTTCACGGGCGAGCAGGCGGCTTACATCGGCGCGGCCAACCTGCTGGGCTACCTCGTCGGCGCGCTGGCGGCCGCGCCGCTGGCCGATCGCTGGCCCGCCAAGCGCGTGTTGCTGGCGGCCTGGCTGGTGGTGACGGTCAGCTTCCTGGCCGAATGCGTGGCCCAGCCCATGTCGGTGTTCTTCTTCTGGCGCTGCGCAGCGGGTGTGGCGGGGGGCGTGCTCATGGTGCTGGGCCCCTCACTGGCGATGGCGGCCACGCCCGTGGCCCGGCGCGCCACGCTGGGGCCCATGATGTTCTGCGGCATCGGCTTTGGTGCCCTGATTTCGGCCAGCCTGGTGCCGGCGCTGGCCAGCCTCAGCCTGTCGGCGGCCTGGCTGGCCCTGGCCGCCGTCTGTGGCCTGGCCACCTGGGTGGGCTGGCGCGCGCTGCAGCGGCTGGACGAGGCGGTCGCGCCCGTGGTGGTTGCAGGGGGTGAAGGCAGTAAGGGGGAATCTGCGTCTGCAGGACAAACGGTATCGGTCATTACCCCCCATCTTCAGGCAGCTGCGATGGCCTCGACCTGGACGTTGGCCGTGGTGTTGCTGCTGCTGGCCTACATGACCGATGGCTTCGGCTTCGTGCCGCACACGGTGTTCTGGGCCGATTACCTGGCGCGCGAACTCAACCTGGGCACGGGCTATGCGTCGGCCCAGTGGGCGTTCTTTGGCCTGGGCGCCATCGTCGGGCCCTTGACCCTGGGGCTGGCCGCCAGCCGCTGGGGGTGGTGGCGCGTGGGCGTGGCGGCCTTTGCCCTCAAGGCGCTGGCGATCGGCCTGCCGCTGTGGGGGGCCAGCGCGGCCGTGCATGCCGTGTCCGGCCTGCTGGTGGGGGCCTTGTCGCCCGGCATGTCGGCGGTGGTGTCGGGCTATCTGATGCAGCTCATTGGCCCGGCGCAGCACAAGCGCATGTGGGGCCTGTCCACGGCCGGGTTCTCGTTGACGCAGGCCGCGTCTGGCGCCTTGATGGCCTGGCTGTACACCCAGCTGGGGGCGTACCGGCCCCTGTTCGCCATCGGCTGCGCCGCCCTGTGGCTGGGCTGCGCCATGGTGGTCGCCATGCGGTGGTGTCGCCCCGCCCGGCTGGCTTAGCCCCGTCCGGGGTGGCGGCGATGGCAGGGCTGCGAACCGCGCGGGCAGACACAAGTACCTCGAAAGCATGCGTGCCGCAAGCCCGCCCGGGCAGGGCGTGGGCGAAAGGCCGATGGGGCCGTTGAAAAAGCCGGCACGGCCCTTGCTCGCAAGCAGGCATGCGGCGAAGATGCCTGCGGCTGCTTTGCCTCAACCTTTTACCCCGACTTCGCCATGAGCCTCGATCGCGCTGCCCCCATCCGCTCCGTCCTGATCGCCAACCGCTCCGAGATTGCCATCCGCGTCATGCGCGCGGCGTCCGAGTTGAACATGCGCACGGTGGCCATCTACTCGCGGGAGGATCGCCTGGCCCTGCACCGTTTCAAGGCCGACGAAAGCTACCTGGTGGGCGAGGGCAAGAAGCCGCTCGATGCCTACCTGGACATCGCCGACATCCTGCGCGTGGCGCGCGATGCCCAGGTCGATGCGGTGCACCCCGGCTACGGCTTCCTGTCTGAAAACCCCGAGTTCGCCCAGGCCGTGATGGACGCCGGGCTGGCCTGGGTAGGCCCCCCGCCCGAGGTCATGCGCATGCTGGGCAACAAGGTGGCGGCGCGCAACGCGGCCGTGGCGGCCGGCGTGCCGGTGATGCCGGCCTCGGCCCCGCTGCCGCAGGACCTGGAGGCGTGCAAGCGCGAGGCGGCGGCGGTGGGCTATCCCGTGATGCTCAAGGCCAGCTGGGGCGGCGGCGGGCGCGGCATGCGCATCATCGCCAGCGAAGCCGAGCTGCCCGACGCGCTGGCGGCCGCGCGCCGCGAAGCGCTGGCGGCCTTTGGCAACGACGAGGTCTATTTCGAGAAACTGGTGCAGCGCGCCCGCCATGTCGAGGTGCAGATCCTGGGCGACCTGCACGGGCAGGTGGTGCACCTGTTCGAGCGCGACTGCACGGTGCAGCGCCGCAACCAGAAGGTGGTCGAGCGCGCGCCCGCGCCCTACCTCAGTGAGGCGCAGCGCCAGGACCTGTGCAACGCCGCGCTGAAACTGATGCAGGCCGTGAACTACACGCACGCCGGCACCGTCGAGTTCCTGATGGATGCCGACACGGGCGCGTTCTACTTCATCGAGGTGAACCCGCGCATCCAGGTCGAGCACACGGTGACCGAACTCATCACCGGCGTGGACATCGTCAAGGCGCAGCTGCGCATCAGCCAGGGCGGGCGCATCGGCCTGATCGAGGACAGCGCTGGCGAGCTGGCGGCCGGCGTGCCGGTGCAGGGCGACGTGCGCCTCAACGGCGCGGCGTTGCAGTGCCGCATCACCACCGAAGACCCCGAGCAGGGCTTTTTGCCCGATTACGGCCGCTTGTCGGCCTACCGCAGCGCAGCGGGCTTCGGCATCCGGCTCGATGCCGGCACGGCCTATGGTGGCGCCGTGATCACGCCGTACTACGACTCGCTGCTGGTGAAGGTCACGGCCTGGGCGCCCACGGCACGCGAAGCCGTGGCGCGCATGGACCGTGCGCTGCGCGAGTTCCGCATCCGCGGCGTGGCCTCCAACCTGCAGTTCCTCGAGAACGTCATCCGCCACGACGACTTCCTGAACGGCACGGTCACCACGCGCTTCATCGACAACACGCCCGAGCTGCTCGAGTTCACCAAGCGCAAGGACCGCGCGAGCAAGCTGCTGGCCTTCGTGGGGGACGTCATCGTCAACGGCAACCCCGAAATGGCCGGGCGCAAATGGCCAGAGCTGCCGTTCCCCAAGCCCGTGCTGCCCAAGGTCAACCGGCACGATGCGCCGCCCGAAGGCACGCGCGACCTGCTGCGTGCGCTGGGTGCGCCCGGGTTCTCCAAGTGGATGCTCGAGCAGCAGCGCGTGCTGCTGACCGACACCACGCTGCGCGACGCCCACCAGTCGCTGCTGGCCACGCGCATGCGCACGGCCGACATGCTGCCCATCGCCCCGTTCTACGCGCGTGAGCTGTCGCAGCTGTTCTCGCTCGAATGCTGGGGCGGCGCCACCTTCGACGTGGCCATGCGCTTCTTGAAGGAAGACCCCTGGGAGCGCCTGGCACAGCTGCGCGAGCGCATCCCCAACATCCTGTTCCAGATGCTGCTGCGCGGCGCCAACGGCGTGGGCTACACCAGCTACCCCGACAACGTGGTCAAGTTCTTCGTGCAGCAGTCGGCGCAGGCCGGCGTGGACCTGTTCCGCGTCTTCGATGCGTTGAACTGGGTGGACAACATGCGCGTCTCCATCGACGCCGTGCTCGACACCGGCGCGCTGTGCGAAGGCACCATCTGCTACAGCGGCAACCTGTTCGACAAGACCAGCAAATACAACCTGTCGTATTACCTGAACATCGCGCGCCAGCTGCAGCGCGCCGGGGTCCACATCCTGGCCATCAAGGACATGGCCGGCGTGTGCCGTCCGCAGGCGGTGGCCACGCTGGTCAAGGCCTTGAAGGACGAAACCGGCCTGCCCATCCACTTCCACACCCACGACACCAGTGGCATCGCGGCCGCCTCGGTCATCGCGGCGGCCGAAGCAGGCTGCGATGCCGTCGACGGTGCGCTCGACGCCATGAGCGGCTTGACGGCCCAGCCCAACCTGTCGGCCATGGCCGCCGCGCTGGCCGACACGGCGCGCGATCCCGGCGTGTCGCAACAGGCGCTGAACCAGGCCTCCACCTACTTCGAAGGCGTGCGCCGCTTCTATGCGCCGTTCGAGAGCGACATCCGCTCGGGCACGGCCGACGTCTACCGCCACGCCATGCCGGGCGGGCAGTACACCAACCTGCGCGAGCAGGCACGCGCCATGGGGCTGGAGTCACGCTGGAGCGAAGTCTCGCAGGCCTATGCCGACGTGAACCGCCTGTTCGGCGACATCGTCAAGGTCACGCCCACCTCCAAGGTGGTGGGCGACATGGCGCTGGTCATGGTCGCCAACGACCTGACGCCGGCGCAGGTGGCCGACCCGGCGCAGGACACGGCCTTCCCCGAATCCGTGGTGTCGCTGTTCAAGGGCGAGCTGGGCTTCCCGCCCGACGGCTTTCCGGCCGAGATGACGCGCAAGGTGCTGCGCCTGGCCGACGGCGAGGCGCCGCCGGCGCCGTACCGGCCCGGTGACCAGCTGCCACCGGCCGACCTGCGGGCCGAGCGCGCGAAGGTCGAGGCCGACGTGGGCCAGCCCATCACCGACCAGCAACTGGCCAGCGCGCTGATGTACCCCAAGGTGACCAGCGACTTCCTGAAGTTCGGCCAGACCTACAGCGACGTGTCCGTCGTGCCCACGCCGACGTTCTTCTATGGCATGCAGGTGGGCGACGAGGTGGCCTTGAGCATCGAGTCGGGCAAGACCCTGCTCGTGGTGCTGCAGTCGGTGCAGGAGGACGAGGCCTCGGGCACGGCCAAGGTGCAGTTCGAGCTGAACGGCCAGTCGCGCATGGTGACGGTGCCCAAGGCCGGCATGGTGGGCGCCCAGGCACGCGAGGTGGCCCAGGCCGGCAACCCGCAGCAGGTCGGGGCGCCCATGCCGGGCTCCATCGTGCACGTGGCGGTGACCGAAGGGCAGCGCGTGAAGGCCGGCGCCACCTTGCTGTCGCTGGAGGCCATGAAGATGGAAACCCATGTGCAGGCCGAGCGCGACGGCCTCATCGCCCGCGTGCTGGTCAAGCCCGGCGACCGCGTCAGCGCCAAGGACCTGCTGATCACCTACGCCGATTGATCGGCTGGGGACCGAGAGGCGTCGGGCCCGCGCCCGACGCCGAACGCCGCGCCGCGGCTCGGTCGATATGCGCAACGCGCGCCGTCGTCGGTACGCATCCGGTTGGCAGTAACCGCTACCCGTCGTTTGTGAGTGAACGGGATTTGAGGCATACCCTTGGCTGCCATGTGCTGACTCACCGGACCGAACTGGACGAGATCGAGGCCATGCTGGCCGACGTCGGCGCGCCGCAGACACACCGGCACAAGGTCACGGTGGCCGCTTTCCAGGCCGCGTCCACCACGCCCTCCAACGTCGGCGACAGACGCCCAGTCGTGACCGCTGCCCTGAAAACCGTCTGCGCGCGTTCATCGTCGGCGCGCTGGGCCGAGCGGGCACGACAGCCCGACGCACTGCTGCACGGCATCGACGGGCGCGCTGCTGCGACTCGGTGTCTTTGAAGTCCCCGCTGATCTCGACGGCGGCGCTGTCTTCTCGGGATTGGGGTATGGGTTGGTTGCCGTTTTCTGAACATCGGCATCACGGTCATACCCCTGAATTTCTCCCCGACATCGGCTTGCGGCCCGTTGCCAACCTGGCCACCCGGCTCAGCCCGCCTGTTGCCTGAGTTGGTCCATGTCCCGCACCACGATGCGGCCGTACGCGATGTCGACGATGCCCAGCTGCATGAGCCGGTGCAGTTCCTTGTTCACGGTCTGGCGCGTGGCGCCCAGCATGGCGGCCAGGTCGGACTGGTTGATCTCGATGCTCACATGCCCCTCGTCGTCGCCCTTGGCGTTGCGGCCGTGGATGTGGGCCAGGTCCGCCAGGATGCCGGCCAGCCGCTGCCGGTTGCTGGACAGCAGCTGCTTGCGCAGCGCCGCCAGGCTGTTGCGCTGGCGGTGCATGACGAGTTCGGCCACATGGCGCCAGAGGATGGGGTGGGCGTCGAGCTGGTCGCGCACGGTGTCGGCCGGCAGGTGCACGATGGTGGAGTCGAGCAGCGCGTAATAGCTGTAGGTGAGGGGCCGGTCGCGCAGCAGGCGCACCATGGGCAGGGTGGAGCTGGGGCCCACCAGCGCGTTCACGTACTTGTTGCCATCCGCGTTCACGCAGCTGACCTCGATGCAGCCGTTCACCACGCACAGCAACTCGCGGCAGTGCGCGTCGTGCGACAGCACCAGCGTGCGGCGGCTGTACCGCACCACGCGGGCCTGCTGCTGCAGGACCTGGCGCTGCGCGTCGGGCCATTGCGAAAACAGCTCACACCACGTGAGAGCGCGCGCGATCAGCGCCGCCTGATCGCGGGCCGGGACACGGGCATGGGTGCCCGCTTTCACCACCTGAGTCATGGCATACCCCAAGTCCTAAAACGTGAACTTTGTCAAAAGTTTGACAGATTTGCAGGGCCGCGAAAACCTATGGTTCGTCCCCAAGCTGACATGACAGGTTGAACCACGATCAGCGCATCCTCTTGGAGACAAACGGCATGAAGACAGGCATCTGGGCAGCCGCCACGCTGGCGGTTTCGGGCATGGCATGTGGCGCGGCATGGGCGCAGAGCAGCGTCACCCTCTACGGCGTGGTGGACGCTTACGTGGGCAACGTCCGTGTGGGGGACAAAAGCGTCACCGCCATGGGAGACGGCGGCAACGCGGCCTCGCGCATCGGCTTTCGCGGCACCGAAGACCTCGGTGGCGGCAACAAGGTGGGCTTCGTGCTGGAGTCGGGCCTGTTCGTGCAGAACGGGCAGGGCACCATCCCAGGACCGGGCATGGCCTGGACGCGCCAGTCCTACCTCAGCGCCGAAGGCCACTGGGGCAAGCTGGAGATGGGGCGCATGTACACGCCCATGTTCTTCACGCTGTTCAGGACCGACCCCTTCGGCATGAACGCCGTGTTCTCACCGCTCAACGCGGTGTCGGGCACCGATGCGCAGCCCGGTTTGCGCGCCTTCGCCGCCCGGTCGAGCAACATGTTCCGCTACCACCTGCCCGCCAGCTGGCCGGTGGCGGCCAGCCTGGCCTATGCGCCGGGTGACACCACCAGCAACACCGTCAAGCGCAGCGCCTTCATGGGCGGGAATGTGGGCTGGACCCAGGGCGGATTGTTCCTGGGTTACGCCTTCCAGCGTTTCAATGAGGGGGCCGAGGCCGCCATCACCGGGCCGCTGGGCCGCTCGACCTACCAGACGCTGAGCGCCGCCTACCAGTGGACCCAGCTGCGGGTGTCGGGCAACTACATCCGCAAGACCAGCAACCTCGATGGTGTGCCCACGGGCCAGCTGTTCAGCCTGTCGGCGTCGTACGCCTACTCGCCCACCTTGACCGTGATGGCCGAGGCCGTTCGGCGCAAAGTGAACGGCAGTGCGCGGTCGCAGAACGTGCTGGCGCTGGGCTTCGACCACAACCTGAGCAAGCGCACGGCCCTCTACGGGCGCCTGCTGTACCTGTCGAACGCGGCCAATGCCTCGGCCACCCTGGGCGGTGCCGTGGTCACGCCCAACAGCGGCGACAACGTGCGCTTGGTGGGTCTGGGCATCCGCCACATGTTCTGAGGGGTGGGCATGCTCGACTCCGTTGCTTCGCTGGGCGCCTTGTTCTCGCCACGCGCCATCGCCGTGGTGGGCGCCTCGTCCAACGCCCGCAAGATCGGGGGCATCCCCGTCGATTACTTGCAGCGCTTCGGCTATGGCGGTGACCTCTACCCGGTCAACCCCACGACCGACGAGGTGCAGGGCCTCCAGGCGTTTCCCAGCCTGGCCGAGATTGGCCGGCCGGTGGACCTGGCCATCCTGTCGCTGCCGGCCCCTCAGGTGCCGCAGGCGCTCACCGATGCGGCCGAAGCCGGTGTCAAGGCCGCGGTGATGTTCTCGTCCGGCTTTGCCGAGACGGGTGAGCAGGGCGCCGCCGCGCAGGCGCGTGTGGCCGCGCAGGCCCGCGAGGCCGGCATCCGCCTCATCGGACCCAACTGCCTGGGCGTCATGAACCTCCACGAGAACGTGTACGCCACGTTCTCGCCGGCGCCCGGCGTGGGCCGGGCCCAGGCGGGGCGCATCGGTTTGGTCAGCCAGTCGGGGGCCTTCGGGGCCTACGCGTACTCGATGGCGCGCGAGCGCCGGGTGGGGCTGTCGATCTGGGCCACCACGGGCAACGAGGCCGACGTGCAGGTGGCCGACTGCCTGCAGTGGCTGGCGCAGGACCCCGGCACCGACGTCATCATGGCCTACATGGAGGGCTGCCGCGACGGCGAGCGCCTGCGCCAGGCCCTGGCCACGGCGCAGCAGGCCGGCAAGCCGGTGGTCATGGTCAAGGTCGGCACCACGGCACTGGGCGCGCAGGCCGCGGCGTCCCACACGGCTGCCATCGCGGGCGATGACCGGGTCTACGACGCCCTGTTCCGTCAGTACGGCGTGATGCGGGCGCGCAACCTCACCGAGTTTTTCGACCTGGCGTACGTGGCCAGCGTGGCGGGCCGACCCCAGGGCCAGTCCATCGGGCTGTTCACCGTGTCGGGTGGCGTGGGCGCGCTGATGGCCGACGAGGCGGCGCAGCAGGGCCTGACGGTGCCCGAGCTGTCGCCCGCCGCGCAGCAGACCATCCGCGAATGGGTGCCGTTTGCGGCGCCGCGCAACCCGGTGGACATCACCGGCCAGGTGACCAACGACCCTTCGCTGATCGAGCGGGCCGCCCACCGGATGCTGGCTGACCAACCCCTGGCCTGCTGGATGGGGTTTTTCGCTGCCGCGGGGGCGTCCGATGGCTTCTGGCCCGTGCTCAAGTCGCTGGTGGTCAGCCTGCGCGCGGCGTATCCCGAGACGGTATTGGCCATCAGCACCTTGCTGAGCGACGACAAGCGCGAGGAACTGGCCCAGCTCAACTGCCTGAGCTTCGACGACCCGTGCGAAGGCATTCGCGCCTTGGCGGCTTTGATGCACGCGGGGGCGAGCAAGGAGCCTGGTGTGCCACAACCTGCCCGCGTGGGGCGGGCCGTGGCCTTGCCGGCCGGTCCCGTGGCCGAGCCCGAGGCCCTGGCTGTGCTGCGCCAGGCGGGCGTGCCGGTGGTGGACGCGGTGGTGGTGCGGTCCGCCGCTGAGGCCACCAACGCCGTTCGCGCGCTGGCCGAGCAGGGCCAGGACGCCGTGCTCAAGGTCGTCAGCGCCGACTTGCCGCACAAGTCCGATGTGGGCGGCGTGGTCCTGCGGGTCACGCCGGACCGCGCGGAACAGGCCTACCGCCAGGTGATGGCGGCGGTGCAGCAGGCCGCGCCGCAGGCGCGCTGCGACGGCGTGCTGGTGGCCCCGTGCGTGACCGGCGGCGTCGAGTGCATTGCCGGCGTGCACCGCGATCCCGTGTTCGGGCCGGTGCTCATGGTGGGCATGGGTGGCGTGCACGTCGAAACGCTGCAGGACGTGGCGCTGCGCCTGTTGCCCACCACGCGGGCCGAGGTGCACGCCATGGTGCGCGAGCTCAAGGGCTGGCCCATCCTGGCGGGCGCGCGGGGCCGACCGCCCGTGGACGACGACGGGCTGGTCGATGCCCTGCTGGCCCTGGCCGACCTGGCGCTGGCGGCCGGCGATCGCCTGTCGGCGGTGGAGGTGAACCCCTTGATCGCGCGGCCCAGGGCGGCGGGCGGCTGTGTGGCCGTCGACGCGCTGTTGACCCTGACATGAACCTGGAGACATTGCCATGTTGAATCGCAGACAGTTCGGGGCCGTGGTGCCCGCATGCGGCGCCTTGGGCGCGCCCTGGGCCCGTGCGGCGGCCGACCCCTCGGCAAGCGCCCGCTTCCCGCAGCGGCCCTTGCGCATCATCGTGCAGTACCAGGCCGGCGGCATGACCGACACGCTGGCGCGCATCGTGGCCGAGCCGCTGTCTAAGCGCCTGGGCCAGCCGGTGATCGTCGAAAACCGGCCCGGCGCGGGCGGCATCATCGGCACCGACCATGTGGCCAAGTCCGACCCCGACGGCCACACGCTGCTGCTGACCACGCCGGCGCCCATCGCGGCCAACCTCGTGCTCTACAGCAAGCTGCCGTACGACCCGCGCAAGGACTTGCGCATGCTGTCCGACCTGTGCACCGCGCGCACGGTGCTGGCCGTGAACCCCAAGGTGCCGGCCAAGGACTTCGCCAGCCTGATCGCGCTGATCAAGGCGGCGCCGGGCACCTTCGCCATGGGCTCCTGGGGGGCGGGCACGCAGCCGCACCAGATTCAGGTCTTCATGGGCAAGCAATACGGCCTGGAGACCATGCACGTGGCCTACAAGGGCGAAGGCCCCATGGCGGCTGACCTGGTGGGCGGCACGGTGCAGATGACGGTGGGCTCCGTCACCACGCTGGCACCGCACATCGCGGCCGGCAAGCTGCGTGCGCTGGCCGTGGTGGGCCGCACGCGGGCCAAGGGCTTGCCCCAGGTGCCGACCTTTGCCGAGCAGGGCTTCACCGACGAGGTCTATGCCTCGGTGGGGCCGCTGTCGCTGATGCTGCCGACCAAAACCCCGGATGCCATCGTGGAACGCCTGGGCCAAGAGGTGCAGGCCATCGTGGCCACGCCAGCGGTGGCGCAGCGCATCGAAGCGCTGGGCGCCGAGCCCGTGGGCAACAGCCCCCAGCAGGCGGCTGCGGCCTATGCGGCCTTCTTGCCCATTTCGATGAAGCTGGTGCGCGACACCGGCGTGACCCTGGATTGACACCGAGACCCGACATGACCGTTTCCCCCATGGACCTTGCCCGCCAGGATCTGGCCCGCGCCGTTGGCGTTTCAGCGACTGTGTATGGATACCCCTTGATCGAGTCCATGCGCACCTGCTGCCTGCAGACGCAGGGCGAGGCGCTGCGCGCGCCCATCAACACCGTGCACCACATCCGTCACCCGTCCACCGACCGAGACCGCGACGTGGTGACGCCGGCCAACGACCTGCTTTACACCACGGCCTGGATCAACCTGGCCGACGGTCCGGTGCGCCTGACGGTGCCGTCGGCGCAGCGGCACGCGGGCCGCTACTTCGTGCTGGCGCTGTACGACGCCTACACCGAGAACTTCGACAACGTGGGGCCGCGCAACAGCGCCGCGGCCGGAGAAACCGTGGTGCTCGTCGGCCCCGATGGCCTGGGCGAGCACGCGGGCGATGTCGCCGGCCAGCGCGTCATCGCCTGCCCGACGCACCTGGTGTGGCTCATCGGCCGCATCGTCGCCGGCGACGAGGCCGACTGGCCGGCGGCCCAAGCGCTGCAGGCCGAGATCCGGCTGGAGGGCCTGCGCGGGGCGGCTTCGCGCCGCGCACCGCAGGCGGTGGCGCAGTGGTCCGGCCCGCCGGTGGACGTGATGGCCCAGGTCGTGGAGCAGGGGGCCGATCCGGCCGCGGTGGCGCCGGTGTTCTACCGCCACCTGGCCCTGGCGCTGGAGGATGCGCCGGGCCGCGTGCAGGACCAGGGCATGGTGGCCTGGCTGTCACAGAACGGGCTGCGACTGGGCGAAGCCTTCGACTGGGCGGCGCTGGACGAGCCGGTCAGGCGGGGGCTGACCGAGGGCTTCGCGCAGGCGCTGCACCTCATCGGCGTGTCGGCACGCTCGCGCAGCGCGCGGCCCTGGGCGTTGGCGTCGCGCGCCGGCCGCTATGGCAGCGACTACCTCATGCGCGCGCTCACGGCCTACATCGGCCTGGGGGCGCTGGCGACCGACGAAGCCATCTATGGCGCCGGCCACTTCGACGTGGCGCGCCAGCCCCTGGATGGCGCGCGCAGCTACCGCATGCGCTTTGCCGCCGATGGCCTGCCACCGGCCGACGCGTTCTGGTCGGTGACGCTGTACGACGCCCAGGACCGCTTCCTCTACGGCAACAGCCTGGGCCGGCATTCGATCGGCGACCGCACGCCCGGCCTGCGCTACGAACCCGATGGCGCGCTGCAGATCGACTTCAGCCACGAGCCGCCGCGCGACACCCGCAACTGGCTGCCCACGCCCCCGGGGCGCTTTTACCTGATCGTGCGGATCTACCACCCGCGCGAAGCCCTGCACAGCTGGCAGGTGCCCGCACTCGAACCCGTGGAGGCCGCATGAGCTCACCCGCCAACACTGCTCCGCTCGCCATCGACCAAGCCCTGGTCTACACGTGGCCGCTGTATGAAATGCGCCGCATGCGCGCGGCCACCTCGCCGCTGCGCGTGGCCGACGCCGGGGCCGCGCCCGAAGGCCAGCGCTGGTGCAACGTGTTCACCCACGCGCGCAAATTGCTGCGCGCCGGCGAAAGCCGGGTGGTCACGCCCAACAACGACACGCTCTACACCAACGCCTGGCTGGACCTGAGTGCCGGCCCGCTCGTCCTGCAGGTGCCCGACACCGCGGGGCGCTACTACGTGCTGGGCTTTCTCGACTTCTTCACCAACCCGTTTGCCCACGTCGGGCAGCGGCTGACCGGCACCGCGGCTCGGCGCTTCTTCGTCACCGGGCCCGGCTGGCAGGGCGAGGTGCCGGCCGAGTTCCGCGCGCCCGGCGCGCACATCCAGTCGCCCACAGATTGGGTATGGATCATTGGCCGAATCTATGTCAACGGGAATGACGACATACCCCATGTGAATGCGCTGCAGGACGGCTTTGCGCTGACGCTGCCCGATGGCCGGCCGGCGCGCCGGCCCTTCACCCCCGGCATCGACCCCAAGGCGCCGGCCACCGGCCAGCAGGTGCTGACACAGGTCAACGCCGCCCTGGCCGACAACCCGCCGCCGCCCGAGGACGCCGCGCTGCTGGCGCCCTGGGCCGCGCTGGGCGTGGCCGCCGGCGCGGCGCCCACGCCGGCGCAGTGCGCGGGGGTGGACGAGGCGCTGCCCCGTGTCCTGGCCTTGCTGCGCCAAGCCGGCGATGCCAGCGCCGACGCTAATGCGGCGCCGACCGATGGCGCGGGCGGGGCCTGGTCGTCCATGCCGCTGGTGCAGGGCAGTTTCGGGCGCAACCACCTGCTGCGAGCCCGCGTGGCCTTGCAGTACATCGGCATGCTGGAGAGCGCCGAAGCCATGTACCCCATGTCGCGTCGCGACGGCGGGGGCGGCCGCTGAATGGCGCCCACGCGTACCGCTTGCGGTTCGCGCCCGGCCAGCTGCCGCCGGTGCACGCCTTCTGGTCGCTGACGATGTACGACAGCCGCGACTGCATGCTGGTGCCCAACGCCATCGACCGCTACGCCATCGGCGACCGCACCCCTGGCCTGGTGCCAGACGAGGACGGCGGCCTCAGCCTCCACATCGCGCAGCGCGAGCCCACCGACCCGCATGCCCGCGCCAACTGGCTGCCGGCCCCCGCGGGCGACTTCTACCTGTGCCTGCGGGCCTACCTGCCCAAGCCCGAGATGACGACCGGCCGCTACCAGCTGCCCGCCGTGCAGCGCATCACCGCAGCCGCCGAGGCCCTGGCATGACCACCGCAAGCCACCCGCCAACCAGCCAGCCGCCGCAACGCTCGCCCTACGCTGCTGCGCCGACGACGGCCGCCCAACCGGCCCTGCAAGAGACGCCCGTGCGCGAGCCGCGCGAGGATTCGCCCCTGGTGGGCAAGGGCCCGCGCATCGAAGCGGTGGACACCGGCCTGCACGTGCTGCGCGGCCAGGGCAACTCCTTCGTCATCGAGCTGGACGAGGGCCTGGTCATCGTGGACGCCGGCCCCGGCGGCAAGGTCACGGCCGGCATGATCGAGGCCGTGCGCCACATCAGCGATGCGCCCGTGCACGCCATCTGCTACAGCCATGGCCACCTGGGCTACAACGCCGGCGTGCCCCAGTGGCTCGCGCACGCCCAGGCGCGCGGCGAGCCCGCGCCGCGCCTCATCGCGCACGCCAACGTGCCGCGCCGCTATGCGCGCTACGACGAAACCGGCGCGCTGCAACGGCGCATGGCCGAGATCCAGTTCCGCCAGCCGCACGGCTTCTTCGACCGCCACCTGCACAACACGCGGCCGACCGAGACCTTCGAGCACCGCCTGACCCTGGGGCAGGGCGTGCGGCGGGCCGAGCTGCTGTGGGCGCCGTCCGAGACGGACGACGCCATCGCGGTCTGGCTGCCCGAGCAGAAGGTGCTGTATGGCGGCCCGGCGCTGATCGACTCCATCCCCAACGTGGGGACGCCGTTTCGCACGATGCGCGATGCGGTGCGCTGGGCCGACACGCTGGAGCGCCTGGCTGGCCTGGGCGCCGAGCTGGCCTTGCGCGAGTTTGGCCCGCCCATCGTCGGCGCTGAACAGGTGCGGCAGGTGCTGGGCCACACGGCCCAGGCCCTGCGCTGGCTGCGCGCCGAGGTGGTGCAGCGCATGAACGACGGCATGGGTGAACGCGAGGTGCTGGCCAGCATGGCCTACCCGCCCGAGCTGTTTGACGTGGACTGGATGAAGCCCACCTACGGCGACCCCAGCTACATCGTGCGCGACATCTACCGCTCGGAGAACGGCTGGTGGGACCGCAACCCCACCAGCCTGCACCCGGCCAGCCCGCAGGCGGTGGCCGAGGCCCAGGCCGCCGCCATCACCGACAAGGCCGCCGTCATCGCGCAGGCCCAGGCGCTGGCCGAGCGCGGCGAGCACCAGCTGGCGCTGCACGTCATCGACCTGCTGGCCACCGCGCAGGGCGACGACTCGGCCCTGGCCGAAGCGCGGCGCCTCAAGGCGCAATGGCTGCGCGAACGCGCGCGCCAGGTGCGCAGCTACGTCTCGCGCAGCCTCTACCAGGTGTGCGCCGACCGCATCGAGGGCGGCCAGGCCCAGGCCTTCGGCATCCGCTGATCACCACCGTTTCGGGCCTCAGTGCCCGTGCCTGCCGAACCACCACGACGGAGACCGTCATGACCCAAACCACCCTGTGGACACGCCTGAGCCTGGGCACCAGCCTGCTCGCTCTCGGCCTGGCGGCGCAGGCCGCCTACCCGGACAAGCCCATCACCTTCATCGTGCCCACGGCGGCGGCGGGGGGCACCGATACGATCGCCCGCATCTTTGCCGATGCCTTGGGCAAAGAGCTCAAGGCCACGGTGATCATCGACAACAAACCCGGGGCCAATGGCATCGTGGGCGTGGATGCCGGCGCGCGCGCGGCGCCAGACGGCTACCACCTGCTGTTCACGTATGCCGCGTCGATGGTGGCCAATCCTTTCCTGTTCAAGAAGCTGCCGTTTGATCCGGTGAAAGACTTCGAGCCCGTGGTCCAGCTGGGGCAGGGCGGCAACCTGCTGCTGGTCAACAACAACTTGCCGGTCAAGACCGTGAAGGAATTCGTGGCCTACGTGAAGGCCCATCCGAACAAGGTGAGCTACTGCTCGTGGGGCACGGGATCGGGCGGACACCTGGCCATGGAAAACCTGATGAAACAGACCGGCATGAAGATGACGCACGTGCCCTACAAGGGCAGTGCGCCCTGCGTGCAAGACCTCGTCGGTGGCCAGGTGCAGGCGGCGTTTGCCGACACCTCATCCACCCTGCCCATGATCAAGGCAGGCCGGCTGCGCGTGTTGGCGCACAGTGGCGACAAGCGGTACCCACAGATTCCAGACGTGCAAAGCCTGAATGAGCTGGGTTACCCCTTCAAGGCTTACGCCTGGTATGGACTCCTGGCACCCGCGAAAACACCGCGTCCCATCGTCGATCAGCTGAACCAGGCGATGAACAAGGTGATGGCGGACCCGGAGGTGCGCAAGCGCCTGTATGAGCTCAACCTGGCCGATCTGCCGCCGTCCTCGCCGGCGCAGTTCGCCGCCACCATCCAGCAAGACCTGAAGACCTGGGGCGACCTGGTCACCAGCCTCGACATCCCCAAGCAATGAGGCGGTGATCAATGGAGGCAGTATGGCCAGGCCACCGTTTCAATGAAAGCGGAAATCTGGCCATACTGCGTGAAACCATCATGCCGACTTGGCGCCCCTGGCCCCCATGGCGCCTGCTGCGGCTGCCGGCGCTGCTGACCGCCGGCAGTGCGTCAACGCCGGATCACCGCCCGGTAGGTGAAACGGTCGGCGCGGAAATGCATGACCGAGTAGGCCAGCGGCTGGCCGTCGATGTCGTGCGGCACAAACGTGATCTTGAGCAGGGCCGTGCCCTGCGGCACCTGCAGCAGTTTCGCCTCGGTGGCCTTGGCGGGCAGGGCGCTGGCCTCGATGTGGGTGGCGTCGAGCCGATGGCCCAGCCGCGTCTCCAGCAGCGTCATCGCATCCTCGGTTTCCATGTCCAGCGCCAGCATCTGCTCGGCCAGCGCGTGCGGCAGCTCGAACAGGCCGGCCACCACGGGTTCGTCGTTGGCGAAACGCACGATGGTGATGCGGGTCAGGCGCGTCTTGGCCGGCAGCCCCAGCGCCTTGGCCGCCTGCGGCGACGCGGCCACCTGCTTCACGCTGAGGATTTCGCCGCGCGCGTTCAGGCCGCGCGCGCGCATGTGCTCGTAAAAGCCCGTGAGCATGCCCAGGTTGGGGTTGCCGCCCGGGCGTGTCACAAAGCTGCCCTTGCCATTGAAGGTCTCGATCAGCCCTTCGGCCTGCAGGTCGGCCAGCGCCTGGCGCACGGTGATGCGGCTGACGCCGTAGCCGGCCTGCAGCTGCGATTCGGACGGCAGCTTCTGACCCGGCTGCAGCCGCTGATCGAGGATGTCCTGCCGCAGCCTGGCCTTGAGCTGGGTGAACAAGGGGCCGTCGCCGTCAAGCGGGGTGGGAGGCGGGCTGCTGGCAGCGCGTGAGCGTGGTGGCATGGAAGAAAAGCGGCAGGAAATTTCGGCTGTTATATCAGGCATTGCGTGCTGCCTGTCTTGTACCTATCATGATAGGTTGTGAAGGTCGCCGCGGCGGCCCCGCTCAACCAGAAGGAGACGAACATGGACAGACGGCAGGCGCTCGGTGCGCTCGCGGGTGGCCTGGGCTTGGGCCTGGGCATGGAGTCGGCCAGGGCCAGCACGGGTGCCTGGCCCAGCAAGCCGGTGCGCGTGGTCGTGCCCTATGCGGCCGGCGGGGTGGTGGACATCAACGCCCGCGCCATCACCACCACCTTGCAGGACATGCTGGGCCAGCCCTTCGTGGTCGAGGCCAAGCCCGGCGCGAACGGCAACATCGCCGCCGAGTCCGTCGCCAATGCCACCCCGGATGGCCACACGCTGCTGGTGTCGGCGAGCTTCCTGATCAACAACCCCTTGCTGGAAACCGGGCTGCGCTGGAGCCCGCAGCGCTTTGTGCCGATTGCACGCTTCGCCAATTCGCCCAGCTATTTCGTCGTCAACAACGACGTGCCGGCCAAGACCGTGCGCGAGTTTGTGCAGGTGGCCAAGGCGGCCAAGCAGCCGCTGCAGTACGCCGACGGGGGCACGGGCACGCCGCAGTCCATGGCCACCCTGCTGTTCCAGCAGGTGGCGGGCGTGCAGATGGATGCGGTGCTGTACAAGGGCGCGCCGCCCAGCGTGCCCGATCTGCTGCAGGGCCTGGTGGTGATGGCCATCCTGCCGGCCACGGTGGCCATCCCGCAGGTCAAGGCCGGCAAGCTGCGGGCCCTGGCCAACATGAGCCACCAGCGTTCGCTGCAGCTGCCCGACGTGCCCACGATGGCCGAGGCAGGCTTCCCCGAGGTGACCACGCTGTCGTGGTACGGCCTGCACGCGCCGGCCGGCACGCCGGCCGCCGTGGTCGAGCGCCTGTCCACGGCCATGAAAGCCGCCTGCGCGCTGCCCGCCGTGAAAGAGCGCTTCGTGTCGGCCGGCGGCGAAGAGGCTTACCTGGACACAGCGGCGTTCAAGCGCTTCCTGGCGCAGGACGAGGTGCGCTGGAAGCAGCTTGCGAGCAAGGTGAAGTCATGAGCGCGGCGTCCCGTGACCCCCTGACCCGCGGCCAGGACCTGGCCCCCGAGCTGCTGCAGACGCTGCAGCGCTTCATCGACGAGGCGGTGATTCCGGCTGAAGACCTCAAGCTCGCGCACGACCACGCGGCGCAGGCCGCGGTGGTGGCCCGCCTGCAAGGCCAGGCGTTGGCGCTGGGCCTGGGTTCGCCGCGTCGCGCGGTGACCGACGGCGGCCTGGGGCTGAGCTGGGAGGCGTGCTGCGACTACCTGGAGCAGGCCGGGCGCAGCTTTCTGGGGCCGGCCGTGCTGCAGTGCGCGCCCCCCACGCAGCCCGATGTGTATGCCTTGGATGTGTTGGCCACGCCATCGCAAAGGCGGGCATACCTCGATCCCCTGAAAGCGGGCACGCGCAAGTCGTGCTTTGCCATGACCGAGCCGGCGCCCGGCGCGGGCTCTGACCCGCGCATGCTCAAGACCGAGGCGCGCCAGGAAGGCGGCCAGTGGGTCATCAACGGCCACAAGTGGTTCATCACCGGGGCGCACCAGGCCGATTTCGCCATCGTCGTGGCGCGGACCGACGACGGGGTGAGCTGGTTCCTCGTCGATGCCGACACGCCGGGCTTCGAGATCGTGCGCGACGTGCCCACCATGGAGCCCTTCGACATGGGCGGCCACGCCGAGATCCGCCTGACGAATTGCCGGGTCGGTGCCGACGCCCTGGTGGGCGAGGCCGGCAAGGGCCTGGACCATGCGCAGCTGCGGCTGGAGGGCGCGCGCCTGTTCCACTGCATGCGCTTCATCGGGCTGGCCTCGCGGGCCATGCACCTGGCGCAGCGCCATGTGCAGCAGCGCGAATCGCATGGCGCCCGCCTGGCCGAGCACCAGATGGTGCAGGCCCTGGTGGCCGACGCCCACATCCAGCTGTTTGCCGCGCGTGTCATGACGCGCGAGGTGGCGCGGCAGCTCGACCGCGGCGAGTCCATTCGCCACAGCTCCTCCATGGCCAAGGTGTTCGTGTCGGAGGCCGTCTACCAGGTGGCCGACTCGGCGGTGCAGATCTGCGGCGCGCTGGGCGTGTCCGAAGATCTGCCGCTGTCCATGATCCTGCGCATGCTGCGGCCGTTCCGCATTTACGACGGCGCCTCGGAAGTGCACCGCTCGGCCATCGCCAAGCGCGCGTTCCGCCATGACCTCAGACCCTGACGTCCCCATGCCCAGGACACCCCGGACGATGCGTTGCGCGTCGCGATCCGTGGCTTTGTGCAGCAGCACCTGCCCCCGGCCTTGCGCGACCTTGGCCTGTGGGGCCCAGCGCGCGAGCAGCTGGTGGCCTGGGGCGGCCAGGGCTGGACCGTGAGCGGATGAGCGTCGACGAGGAGATGGCGCTGGCTGGCTCGCCCGAGCTGAGCGCCGAGGGCCCGGGGAAGCGGCGAGGGGGCTGGCAAGGGGCGGGCCCCGGTGGCCGGCGTCTGAGCGTTCGTGGGTGCTGGGTCTGCCGCCAAGCGGAACGCCCTGGCCTTGCCCTCGCAGCCGTCCCGGCACGCGTTGCGCCTGGCCGGCCTGCTGCGCAGCGGCGCTGCGGGCCGCGATCCCCGTGCGTCGGCCGCCCGCGCAGGCGAGTTCAGGGGCCCCAGCACGGCCTCATCACGGGGCCGTGGGCCGGGCCGGTGATTCCAGCAGGCCCACCCGCGTCCGAAGGCGGCGCCCTAGAATACCGGGCCTTCTTCGCCGCACCCCTCAGGGGTTGCGACCTTTCACCGCATACCCCTCCCATTTGGATGAAGCTCGCCACCTACCAGGATGGCTCGCGCGACGGCCAGTTGGTCGTCGTCTCACGCGATCTGCGCCAGGCGCACTACGCCACGGGCACGGCCAGCCGGCTGCTGGCGGTGTTCGACGACTGGAACTTCCTCGCGCCCCAGCTGCAGGACCTCTACGACGAGCTCAATGCCGGGCGCCTGCGCCACGCCTTTGCCTTTCAGGCCGAGCGTTGCCTGGCGCCGCTGCCGCGTGCCACCCAGTGCCTGCGCGGGGGCGCCTACCCCAGCCATGGGCAGCTGCTGCACCAGGCCTGGCCGCAGACCTGGCCCGAGCCGCGGCGCGCCGAGCCCGCCATGGCGCAAGTGCCGTCGGATGACTTTCTGCCCCCGCTGGCCACGGTGCACGTCGCCAGCGAGGTGCTGGAGCCGGACTTCGGCGCCGAACTGTGGGCCGTGTGCGGCGACCTGCGCCAGGGCGCCTCGCCCGAGCAGGCGCTGGACGCCGTGCGCCTGCTGGGCCTGGCCAACGCCTTCGCCCTGCGTCGCCTGCAGGCCGAGCCCGGGGGCGACGTGCAGGCCCGGGTCGCCACGGCCTGCGCGCCGGTGCTCATCACGCCCGACGAGCTGGGCCCCGCCTGGCAGCAGGGCCGCGTGCAGGCCACGCTGCAGTGCAGCTGGAACGGGCGCAAGTTCGGCCTGTGCGACGCCGCCAGCGACATGCGCTTCGGCTTTGGCGACCTGCTGGCCCATGCCGCGAAGACGCGCCGCCTGCGCACGGGCACGGTGGTGACCACCGGGCCCGTCAGCAACGCGGGCGTGGCCAGCGACACCGGCCGGCTGAGCTGGCCCAAAGGCTTTTGCAGCGCGCTGGAGCGGCAGGCCATGGAGCAGATGCAGGACCAGCTGGTGAGCACCGGTTTCCTGTGCTTTGGCGACACGCTGCGCGTCGAGGCCAAGGGCCGCGATGGCCAATCGCTGTTCGGGGCGCTGGAGCACACCCTGATGCCGCTGGACGGTGCGTCATGAAGCTGTGTGGTGGCCAGTATGGTCAGGTTGCCGATCTGAAATTGAACGGTGAAGCGGAATACCCCATGATGCATGTGTCCAGCACAGCCCGCAAACTGACCCGCGCCGCAGGTTGGCTGGCGCGCTGTGCGGCCTTGAGCTGGGCCGTGTCGACCGGTGCGGCCGGGGCTGCCGCCAGTCCCGCCGGGTCCGCAGCGGCAGCCAGCGCGCCCGCCGCCAAGGCCAGTGCGACGGCGGTCCCGGCGCGCGCAGCCTCGGCCGCCACCGCACCCGCGCTGTGTCCCGAGACGCCGCAGCTCCTGGGCACGGCCGAGCTGCGTGCGCTGCAGCGGGCGCAGCCCGCCGCGCCCGATCGCGGCCTGCTCTGGCAGGTCGAGAAGAACGGTCAGCGCGGCTGGCTCTACGGCACCATGCACCTGGGCCGCAAGCCCTGGCTGCAGCTGGGCCCGCGTTTGCAGCAGGCCCTGGCCCGCGTCGATGTGCTGGCACTGGAGGTCGACCTGACCGACCCGCGCACCCAGCAAGAGATGGCCGCCACCAGCCGGGCCACGGCCGGCAAACCCGTGGGCGCGCAGGCTGACGCGCAGGCCGCGGGGCGCGCTGGCGCGGCGCAGCCGGACCCGGCCGCGGCGGATGCGGCGCCGCCTGATGCGCGTCAGCAACAGCGCATGGCGGCGCAGCTGCAGCGCGTGTGCCTGCCGCCGCAGGCGCTGGCGGGGGCGGCCAGCCACTTGCAGGCCGCGGCCTTGATGGTGCTGGCGGCGCGCAGCGAAGGCCTGCATGCCGAGTACGGTTCCGAGCGTGTGCTGGCCCTGTTGGCCAAGGCCCAGGGCAAGCGCGTGGTGGCCGTCGAGGACGTGCGCAGCCAGACCGCGCTGCTCAAGGGCGAAGACGCGCAGGCCGATGCGGCCCAGCTGGACGACGCGCTCGATGAACTCGAGTCGGGACGCGGCCTGCAGCAGCTGCGCCGGCTTGGCGTGGCCTGGGCCGCGGGCGACGTGGACACGCTGACGCGCTACCACGAGTGGTGCGACTGCATCCACAGCGAGGCCGACCGGCAGGCGCAGGACCGCGTGCTCACCGCGCGCAACGGGCCCATGGCCGATGCCTTCGAGCGGCTGTTGCGCGAGGGCCAGTCGGTGCTGTTGGCCGTGGGCGCCCTGCACATGGTGGGGCCGCAAGGTGTGGCGGCCGAACTGAGCCAACGCGGGTATCGGGTCACACGCGTTGTTGATTGATCAGAAATGGCGTGATACTGCGGTGAATGCGGCGTTTGCGTCGCAGATTCCCCTGCACCCCGACCCTCACGCCGTGGCGCGCGCTGAGGCCGCGACACCGCCGGTGCGCGGCGCGGCGTGCCATGGAGCCGATCCACGACACGTCGATGAGGTCGGCCATGGCGGTTGGGCGTCGTGAAGCCGAGCCAAGCATGGGCAAACACGCCTCTGTGCACTGGACGGGCGCCGGCAGAGGCGGCCGCGGCGCGATCAGCACCGAAACCGGGCAGCTCGACAAGGCGCCGTATGGCTTTCCCACCGGCGGCTCGCGCCACACGGACCGAGACCAACCGCATCCGCCACAAGGCGACCCTGCGCCGATGCGTGATCGCCAGCCCAAGACTGCGGCGATGCCCCAGGGGACGCGAGGGATGCGGCGCTGGGCGGCACAATGGGGTGGCCTTGCGCACACGGGTTGCGCGTTGGAGGAGACCATGACACAAGCGACACCTTTTCATTTCCAGCAACTGGTGCCTGGCCTGGACTTTCTGCAGAACCTCATGAAGGGGGCGATGCAGGCGCAAAAAGATGCCGGCCACGCCGCGCCGCTGGGCAACTGGATTGCCCCCACGCTGAGCGTGGAGGAGCTGGACCGCCGGGTGTCCGAGCTCAAGACGGTGCTGTATTGGCTCGAGCAGAACGCCCATGCCGTCAAAGCCACCATTCAGGCGCTGGAGGTGCAGCGCCTCACGGTGGCGGCGCTTTCGTCCATGAACGTGAACCTGAGCGACATGGCCAAGGCGTTTCGCATGCCCACCCTGGGGGCGACCGCCGAGGCGGCAGACGCCGCGGCCGAGGCCCCGGATGCCGGGCTGCCCGCCGCGGGCCAGCAGGCCCTGGCCAGCGCGTTTGCCCCGTTCGCTGAGGCGGCCAAGGCCTTCAGCTGGCCGCTGATGGGCGCCGGGGGCGAGCCGGCCGGCACCGACGCGAGCTCGGCCGAGACGCCCGTGCCGGTGCCCCCGGTTGCTGCCACGGCGCCGGCTGCAGAGCCGGTCCCGGCACCACCCGCCGCGGATGCGCCCCAGGCAGGTGGGCCCCACGCGGATGCCTCCGAGGCGGATGCGCCGCAGACCGATGCAACCCCTCCGCTGGCCGATCCCATGAACTGGTGGGGCACCTTGACCCGTCAGTTCCAGACCCTGGCGGGCGCGGCCCTGCAGGGCAGCGAAACCGCGATGCCGGCCGTGGCCGGCATGGGGCAGGCGGCGCAGGACATGCTGAAGGCGGCGCAGGCCTCGGCCCTGGCCGGCGCCACGGCCGTGACCGAGCAGGCCGCCGCCATGCGCGAGGCCACGGCCCAGGCGGTGCGGCAGGCCGGCCGTGCCACCGCGGCGGCCGATGACGCGCCCGCCACGCAGCGAGCGGCGCGCAAGCCGGCGTCTGCGGCGGCCAAGCCGGTCAAGCAGCCGGCCGCCAAGTCCAAGCCCACGGCCAAGCCGGCCGCCCAGCCTGCGTCGCGCAAGGCATCCGCCAAGGCGGCGAGCCCGCGTGCCCAGGCCGGAACCGCGGCCAAGCCGGCCCGCAAGCGCCCGCCAACCTCGGCGGGAGGCGGGCGCTGACGTCCGGCGACCCGATCCGCCATCCGCCTCCGCCATCCGCCATCCGCCATCCGCCGTTGATCCTTTGCCGTTGAATCGGTCACGAGCCTGCCCATGATGCGTTTTCCGGTGGCCCACGCCACCCATCCCGACTGGAACATGGCCCTGGGCCTGGTGGTGGCCCAGCTCAAAGCCGCCTTGGCCGGCGTGAGCAGCCCGCCCCCCCTGGGCCTGGTCTACCTGACCGACCACTTCGCCGCGCAGGCCGAGGCCTTGCTGGCCGGGCTGCGGCAGGCGGTGCCCAGCGTGAGCAGCTGGTCGGGGGCCGTCAGCATCGGCGTGCTGGCCGACGAGGCGGAGTACCTGGACGAGCCCGCGCTGGCCGTCATGCTGCTCGACCTGCCCGAGTCCGAGTTCTGCGTCTTCAGCGGCATCGCGCCCCTGCCCAGCCATTTCGACGCCCACACCGCCCTGGTGCATGCCGATGCCGACATGACCGAGCTGGGCGAGAACGTGCGCGAGCTGGCGTCGCGCATGGTCAGCGGCAGCGTGTTCGGCGCGCTCAGCACCACGCGGTCCCGCGTGGTGCAGGTGGCCCACCAGCCGGGGCAGGACGCCGAGGAGTCGGTGCTCGAAGGCGGGCTGTCGGGCGTTGCCTTCACGCACCGCATCGGCGTGCAGATGCGGCTGATCCACGGCTGCAAGCCCATCGGGCGCGAACGCGTGTTGACCGAGGCCGAGGGCAACCTGCTGTTGGCCCTGGACGGCGAGCCCGCGCTGGATCAGATGCTGGGCGACCTGAACGTCAGCCTGGACCAGCCGCGCCAGGCCTTGCATGCCGTGCGCGACACGCTGCTGGCCATCAACGGTCGGCCCGAGGCCGAGCGCCGCTACGCCGGGCAACTGCCGGCCAAGGCGCATGTGCGCAGCGTGGTGGGGGTGGATCCGTCGCGCAGCGGCCTGGCCCTGGCCGAAGCGGTGGACGAGGGCGCCACCGTCACCTTCTGCCAGCGCGACCGCGCTTTTGCGCGTGCCGACCTGACGCGTGTGTGCACCGCCTTGCGCGAGTCGCTCGAGCCCGAGGCCCTCGACGCCGTGCAGGCCCAGCGCCTGCTGGCCCAGGCCGAGGCACCCGACCGCGAGTCCCGCTGGCTGCATGCCGGCCTCGAGAGCGAGCGCATCGCGGGGGCGGTCTACATGAGCTGCGTCAGCCGTGGCGGGGGCTATTTCGGCGCGCCGGGTGCCGAGCTGCAGCTGTTGCGCCACGCGCTGGGCCGCGTGCCCGTGGTGGGCCTGATGGCCGGTGGCGAGATCGCGCACGACGCCGTGCACGGGTTTTCAGGCGTGCTGACGGTGTTCCTGCGCGAGGATTGAGGCAGTATGGCTGGATTGCCGATGAAAGATCATCGGCAATTGGGTCATACTCCAGGTATTTTTTCCTTCAGCCTTCAGCCTTCAGCCTTCAGCCTTCAGTCTTCAGTCTTTAGGTCAAGGCATGCCGTTGTGTCCATGGCGCAGGAACGCGGGCCGCTCGCACAGCCGCGCATGCCAGGCGTCGACGGCCGGCAGCGCCTCGCGGTCCATGGGGCACATGCGCCAGCGTTCGGCCGACAGGCCCAGCACCACATCGGCCAGGGTGAACGTGGCGCCCGCCACGAAGGCGCCGGTCTTGGCCAGTTGCGCCTCCAGGATGCGCATGCGGCCGTTCCAGTCGGCCACGCTGGCGGCGAGCTGCGCGGGGTCCTGATGCAGCGGGCTGCGCCGCACCAGCGCCATGAAGGCGTAGCGCCAGGCGGTGTTGAGCTCGGTGGCCTGCCAGTCCATCCATTGCTCCACGCGCGCCCGTTCGGTGGGGCTCGCGGGCAGCAGGTCGTGGCGCTGGGCCCGACCGGCCAGGTAGCGGCAGAGGGTGTTCGACTCCCACAGCACCAGCGGCTGCGGCAAGGGCTGGCCCGCCGCGTCCACGGCGCCGTCGTCGATCAGCACGGGCACCAGCGCGTTGGGGTTCAAGGCCTTGAAGGCCGGGGTGTCGGTGGGGCAAAGCCGCTGCCGTGGGGCTGCAGCGTGAAGGGCAGGGCCAGCTCGTCGAGCAGCCAGAGCACTTTGCGCACGTTGATGGAGCTGGGTTTGCCAAGCAGGGTCAGCATGGTGGGCGGGTGTGGGTGGCGGAGTGGGCCATTGTGGCCGCACAGGCCGGGGCGAACAGCCGCCTGAGAGTGGTGCCGTGGGCTGCGGCATCGGCCATGTCCCAGACTGAGCGAGGAAACACGTGGCTCAGCCAGCTCACGAATCAGCGTGTCATCGGCGGGCAGGTGTGTCGGCCAAGCTTGACGCGGGCGAGGCCAGGTCGCCCCATGCGCCGGGTTTAACCCCGGCAGCGGCGCTGCGCCGTTCAAGCAGCACCCTTGTTGATGATGGAGTGTGTCGATGCGATCGAAAACCGTTGGTGGGAATGCGCCCCTGCACGGGCACGGGCTGCGGCCTGACCAGGGCCTGCAGCCGATGTGGCGGCGGGCCGCCGGCGCGTTGGCGGTGGCGCTGCTGGTGGGCCTGGCCGGCTGTTCGCGCAGCGAGGCGCCGGCCGCGACCGCCGAGGCCAGCCTGGACGAACCCGCTGCGCTGGCGGTTCAGGCCGAACCCACTGCGCGGGCGGTCCAGGCCGAGGCGGGGACCGCGATGGATGAGGCCAAGGTGGCCGCCCGTGACGCCTCCGGCGGTGCAGGAGCGGGCGACACGCCCCTGGCCCCGCGGCGTTTTCTGGCGGTGCGGCACCAGCTGCAGGTCGAGGCGCCTGCCGATCAGGTGGCCGAGGTGTGGGCGGCCGTGCGCGAGGCCTGTGGCCGGCTCGACTGCGACCTGGTCTCGGCCCAGTTGCAGCGCGAGACGGCGCAGACCCCGGTCAGCGCCGCGCTGAGCCTGCGCGTGGCGCCGCAGGATTACGCGCGCCTGACGGGCGCCCTGAGTGGCGGGGCGAAGGTGGTGAGCGACGCCTCCAGCAGCGAGGACCTGACGGCGCAGGTCGTGGACGTGGAGGCGCACCTGAAGAACCGCAGCGAGTACCGCGACAGCCTGCGCGAGCTGCTGGCCGACAAGAGCGTCAAGCGCACCCTGGCCGAGTTGTTCCAGATCCGCGACACGCTGGCCCAGGTGCAGGCCGAGATCGACAGCGCGCTGACCCAGCGCCAATTGCTCGAGCAGCAGACGGCCAAGCAGTTCGTGCAGATGCAGTTCCGCGCCGAGCGCGGCCTGCAAACCGCCACCCACTACAACCCCTGGCGCGAGGTGCTGCGCGATGCGGTGAACCTGGCCGCCGAAAGCACCCATGCGCTGGTGCGCGTGGTGGCGCTGGTGCTGCCGTGGGGGCTGGCGCTCGTGGCGCTGGGCTGGGCGTTGCGCTGGTGGCTGCGTCGCCGGTCCATCTGATGCGGCGCGGGCACCGCGCAGGCTGACAGGCCTTGCCGAGCACCGGTGTGGTGGCGTGGGCGCCGCAACGCGCTCGACGACGTGCGCCGTTGTCGAAGGCGATTGCCAGCACGCGCCACTTGGAACGGTGATGGGCCCGGGATCGGCGTGGCGCCCCTGGCCGCCAACGGCACGCGGCGGCGAATCGGCTGGTGGCGCCACTGCACGGCACAATGGCAGGCCCTGCGGGCTCGGCGGGTGCGTGGCGCACCCTGGCCCGGTCCCGTCGCGGGCTTGCGCGCCGGGCTGCGTGGCGTGCAGGCGCCGGCTGCCGGGTGTTGGCGCTCGGGCAGAGGGCCGCGACGGCGCGCGCAGCCGGGCCAGAACATTCAGGAGATGCGAGTGACTTACCCCTCACGTGTGAAGTTGGTGGACGTGGGCCCGCGCGACGGGCTGCAGAACGAGAAGCAGCCGGTGCCGGCGGCCGTGAAGATCGAGCTCGTCGAGCGCCTGCAGGCCGCGGGTCTGCGCCACATCGAGGTGACCAGCTACGTCAGCCCCAAGTGGGTGCCGCAGATGGCGGACAACGCCGAGGTCATGCACGGCCTGAAGCGCCGCAGCGACGTGGTGTATTCGGTGCTGACGCCCAACGTCAAGGGCCTGGAGGCCTGCCTGTCGGCGCCGCGCGAGGAATGGCCGCAGGAGATCGTGGTGTTCGGCTCGGCCACCGAGGCCTTCAGCCAGAAGAACATCAACTGCTCGATTGCCGAGAGCATCGAGCGCTTTGCGCCCGTGGTGCAGATGGCGCGCGAGCAGGGCATCCACGTGCGCGGGGCCATGAGCTGCACCGTGGGCTGCCCCTACGAGGGCGAGGTCGCGCCCGAGAAGGTGGGCCACCTGGCCCGGCTGATGAAGGACATCGGCGTGCAGCACGTGGGCGTGGCCGACACCATCGGCGTGGGCACGCCGGGCAAGGTGCGCGCGGCCTTCGAGGCCACGCTGGCGCACTACGGCCTGGACGAGGTGTCGGGCCACTTCCACGACACCTACGGCCAAGCCTTGTCGAACACGCTGGCGGCGCTGGAGATGGGCGTGTGGCAGTTCGACACCTCGGTCGCCGGCCTGGGCGGCTGCCCCTACGCCAAGGGCGCGACGGGCAACGTGGCGACCGAAGACGTGGTCTACCTGCTGCATGGCCTGGGCATCCACACGGGCATCGACCTCGATGCGCTGATCGACGCGGGCGTGTTCGTCAGCCAGGCCCTGGGGCGCGAGCCGAACTCGCGCGTGTCCAAGGCCATCCGCACCAAGCGCTGCGCCTGACGCGCATCCGCTTCGCTTGACGCGGTGCGCATCGGCCCGCTGCGCCCACGCGCGGCGGGCGCAACCGCCTGCCCGCAGGCCCACCAAGGTCCGGCATGGCGTCAACGCCGGCCTGGTCCTGCAGCGCGCACCTGCATGACCGGCTGTCGACCTGACGAGCGCCAAAACGTCCGCTGCGCGACAATCGCCGGTTTGGCGCGGTGGCCTCACGGCGAGCCTCGTCGCGCCTTGTTGTGTGTTGAACAGAGGACGAAACCGTGGACTTGCACCTGTGGATGGCCTATTTCGCAGCCATGTGGCTGATTGCGCTGTCGCCTGGCTCGGGAGCGGTGCTGAGCATGAGCCATGGCCTGTCGTACGGCGTGCGCCGCACCTCGCCCACCATCCTGGGCCTGCAGCTGGGCCTGGCCGTGGTCTTGCTGGTGGCGGGCCTGGGTGTGGGCGCGGTGCTGCTGGCGTCGAGCACGGCCTTCCTCATCGTCAAGCTGCTGGGGGCCGCCTACCTGATCTGGCTGGGCTGGCGCCAATGGCGCGCGCCCGTGGCGGCGGCCGATGCCACGGGGCCACTGGCCGCCGAGGCCAGCCTGAGCGTGGGCCAGCGCGTGTTGCGCGGCTTCCTGACCAACGTCACCAACCCCAAGGGCATCGTGTTCATGGTGGCCGTGCTGCCGCAGTTCATCGACCCCAAGCGGCCGTTGGCGCTGCAGCTGCTGATCCTGCTGGTGACCACGCTGGCCGTGGACGTGACCGTGATGCACGGCTATGCGTGGCTGGCCTCGCGCCTGCAGACGCTGCTGCGCTCGGTGCGCGCGCGCCGCAACCAGAACCGCGTGTTCGGCTCGGTGCTCATGCTGATGGGGGCCAGCCTGGCGCTGGTCAAGCGCGTGGGCTGAACGCGGGCTGCTGCCTGGCTGCGCGGGGGCCGGGTAGGGGGTTGAGGATTTTGGAGTATGGGTGAATGGCCGATGATGAAATGACGACAATCAGGCCATACTGCATGAATTGATCAAAGACGAAGCAAGCCTGTGTCATTGCCGGTCCGATGCGCGCTGTCTTCGATGCGATGGAGGCGCTCGATCCTTGCCGGCCAGCGCGGCACCGTCCGGTCTTGCATCGTGCTGTCCCCACCTGGCCATCGTGGTGCGGCGCCCAGGTGGGTCTTGCCCGCGTTGCTGAACACAGGACTTGCTCGCCCATGCACCACCTGTTGACGGCGGGAGGTCCAACGGTGACTCACCGGGCCGACCAGCGCCCCCAGTCGGTTCCCGTCGTTGTGCGAACGGCTGGAGCCCGGATGAATCAGTCTGCCGCTCGCGCCGTCAAGCCACTGAGCCGCGCTGCCGCCGCCGCCGCTGGCCGCGATGGCGCAGATGGCCAGCCCGGCCTGCGGGCGGTCATGCCATCGATCGGTTGTCGATTCTCTGGCGCCTCAACCTGGCGGCCTGCGGCGTCAGCCCGGTCAGGTGCGCAGGTCATGCCGCTTCTGCGCCGCAGCCCGGTCGGGTGTGCAGGTCATGTCGCTTCTGCGCCGCAGCCCGGTACGGGGCTCCGCGGGCGATGACACTGCCCCCGCGCCGGTCAGGCGTGCACGGTGGTGTCGACCACCAGGCTGCCCGAGAGCAGCTTGTGCACGGGGCAGGCGTTGGCGATCTGCAGCAGGCGCTCGCGCTGCTCGGCGTCGAGCGCGCCCTCCAGGTGCAGCTCGCGCGCGATGTGGTTGGCCTCGCCCCGCGGCGGGTCGCCCGCGGGGTTCAGCGTGGCGTGCACGCGCACGCCGCTCAACGGCCAACCCTTGCGCTGCGCATACATCTGCACGGTGATGGTGGTGCAGGCGCACAGGCCGGACAGCACCAGTTGCACCGGGTCGGGGGCGGTGTCGCCGCCGCCGTTGCTGACGGGCTCGTCGGCCCACCATTCGTGGCCCGCGGGGTCTTGCAGGCGCACGCGGTAGGCGGTGGCGGTGCTGTGGGCGGTGGCGCTGAGCGGCATGGTCAATCCTTCCAATGTGAAAACGCCGATCTTGCACCGTGGCGCGCACCGCGATCGCGCGCCTCGGGGCGCACGCCAGACGCCCAGATGACAGCGGCTGCGCGTTTTCCCAGGTGACGCCCCGGGGTGGCCGGCGTTGAATGCCGGCTTGCCGGCACAAGCCGCTTGTGCCGCTCGCGTCCGCCTGGCCTTGGCCCGACGCCTGTCGACCCTGGAGAACCGTCCCATGCACACCCTGATCGTTTCCGCCGTTGCCCGCCAAACCGCCACCACGCTGGGGCTGGCCGTGGCGCTGACCGGCATCAGCCTGCCGGCCGTGGCGCAGGGTGGCGCGGCCTCGTTCCCCGCCAAGCCCATCACGCTCGTCGTGCCGTATGCGGCGGGCGGGCCCACCGACGTGACGGCGCGCCGCCTGGCCGAGCTCATGGGCAAGGCGTTCAACGCCACGGTGCTGGTCGAGAACCGGACCGGCGCCGCCACCATCGTGGCGGCCGAGTACGTGGCCCGCGCGCCCAAGGATGGCTACACGCTGCTGTTTGCGCCCGGCACTACCACCTCGATGAACCCGCACCTGTACAAAAAGCTCAACTACCGGATGGAGGACTTTGCGCCGATCACGCTGGTGTCGCGCCAGCCCTTCGTGCTGACGGCCGGGCCCGTGACGCGCGTGACCGACTTCGCCGGCTTCAACCGCTACGCCAAGGCCAAGACCGAGGGCGTGAGCTTTGGCACCACGGGCGTCGGCAGCTTCACCCACATCCTGGGCGACTGGATGGGCAAGGTGCTGGCGTGGAACATGCAGAACGTGCCCTACAAGGGCTCGGCCGCCTCGGTGGCCGACCTGGTGGGCGGCCGGCTGGACAGCCAGGTCGAGGCCATCGCCAGCGGCCTGCAGCTGGACAAGGGCGGCAAGGCCCACGTGGTGGCGGTGATGGACACCAAGCGCTCGCCCATCCTGCCCAAGGTGCCGACCTTTGCCGAGCTGGGCCATCCCGAGCTGGTGGCCTACGTCACCTTTGGCCTGCTGGCGCCCGCAGGCACGCCCGATGCCGTGCTGGACAAGCTCTACCAGGCGGCGGTGCAGGCCACGCGCGACAAGCAGTTCGTGGCGCAGATGGCCGATGTGGGGGAAGAGCCCGCCCCCTCGGCCTCGCGCCAGGCCTACGGCCAGTGGCTGCGCGACGAGAACGTGCGCTGGGGCAAGCTCATCGCGCCGCTCGGCATCCAGCTGGATTGAGGGCAGTATGGTCGAATTTCCGATTCATTTGAATCGGAAGTGGCTGCATACTGCAGATCAAGCGTGCGCCGCCGGCCTGAGCCCGCGAATGGGGTGAACGCCTTGCGCCCGACTCGTGGGTGAACGATGGGTCCACGCTTCGCACCCGGAGCGCGACCTGTGCCATGGCCGAGCCGCATGCATCGAACCGGCAACCCGTCGCCGCCTACGGGCTGCGCCGTGCCGTGGCGACGTCCGTGAACCTGTGTAAGCCCTGCGGACGCGGTGGCAGGCGCATGGCCTCGTGCAGGCACGGCGCCTGCAGCACGTGGCAAAAGTTGTGTCTGAGGGTATCGCGTGAGGGGCCGTGAGGCCTGCTCGGGTGAGCCGATAGATCACGCCCACCACCAGTATGGTGATCCTTCCGATGGTGAGTCATCGAGCATGGCCGAATACCTGTTCATGATCTCGGACGATTCAGGCTATGCAGATGGCACCGATCCGCGCTGGGCGACAAGCGCCTAGGTGACGCGTCCGCTGCGGGCGCCGGCCTATGGTGAATCCGCCTGCACACGCAGCACCGGACTTTGGTCGGGTGCCGCGCTGATGCCGGTCAGATGTACCCACCGTGGGCACGTGGCTTGCCGGTGGCCTGCGCGGACGTCGAGGCGCAGGTTGCAGCCTGCATGCGCGGTCCGCGTTGCCATCCATGTCCAATCAGGAGAACCACGATGACCACCAGGAAACGGCTGCTTGCCGTCAGCGCGATGACGGTGTTGCTGTCTGCGTGCGGAGGCGGGGGGGACGACGACACGCCGGTGCCGCCGCCTCCGCCGCCCCCGGCGAGCGGGAATGTGCCCACCATCAGCCAATCGGTGAAGGATGCGGCGGCCGCCATCAGCGCCGACCCCAAGATCCGCCAGCTGGTGGCCGAATGGCAGACGGACGCCGACGCGCAATACCGCTACGACTCGCACATGGAGCTGGTGCGCATCGCGAGCCCGTCGCGCTACGAGTTCCGCCGCGCGCAGGCCATCCGCCAGCGCCTCATCGACGAGTGGGGCTTTGACGAGGCCGAGGTCGTCACGCGCGAGGATGGGCAGCTGCCCGGTGCGGGGCTGCAGCTCGTCGATGGCCTGCCGGTCTACAACGTGTGCGCGCAGATCAAGGGCAGCTATGCCGGGTCGCAGGGCGCGCAGGCCTACAAGGGCCAGTACCCCAAGGTGCTGATCGAAGGCCACATCGACACCGTCTACCCCGCCGAGCTGCCGCCCGAGAGCAACCCCTTCGAGCCCATCAAGCTGCAGTCGATGGCCGAGGCCATCGTGGGCACGCCGGAAGCGCTGGCGGCCCTGCCCAATGCGCTGAGCTTCGACGGCAACGGCCGCATCGTGCGCGATGCGTTCTACACGCAGGCCTACCGCCGCTTCGACACCGCCGATGCCGCCACGGCCGCCGGCGCGCTGCGCCACTACGTGCCCGGCTACAGCGATGCCATGGGCAATGCCGTGGGGGCTTTCCACATCGCCCGCATGCTGAAAAAGTACAACATCCAGCCGGTGTACGACATCTGGGTGTGCGGCACGGCGGGCGAAGAGGGCAAGGGCAACCTGGCCGGCATGAAGCAGCTCTATGGCTACAACCAGGACACGGGCAAGGGCAACAACGCGCTCAACTTCGTCACCAACTTCAGCATCGACGGTGGCTCGGGCACCATCAACTTCATCGGCAGCTACCGCTTCGAGATGAAGTTCAAGGCGCCCGCCGAAGCCGCCCAGGGCGGGGCCACCGCGCCCAGCGCGCTGAACGCGGCGGCGATGGCGGCGGCACGCATCGCCGACATCAAGACGCCGTGGGACAGCGACGCCAAGGCGCTCAAGACCACGTACACCGTGGGCACCATGGCGTGCGAGGCCCCGCTGCCGAACGGCGTGACGCCCAGCTGCACCATGCAGGTGGACATGCGCTCGCCGCGCCTGGAGCCGCTCAACGAGATCCGCTCGCGGATCGAGCCGCTGTTTGCCGCCGGCATGGCGCAGGAGAACGCCCGCTTCGGCGCGGCCGAGGGCTCGGCCCAGGCCGTGAGCATGGAGCTGGTGTGGTTTGGCGACCGCCCGCCGCATGAGCGCACCGACCTCAGCGACGTGTCCATCCAGTCGGCTTGGCAGGCTGCCGAAACCGTGGGCGTGGACAAGCGCACCGAGCTGTCGCTCGCGGCCTCGAGCCTGAACGACAACGTGCCCGCCGCCATCGGCGTGCCCACCATCAACCTCAACATCTCGACCAACGCCGCAGGGGGCGGCACCCACGCGTTCTACGAATGGGGGGTGCCCGGCAACGCCAACACCGAAGGCCTGCGCCTGTACCGCGTGATGATGGCGGCGCTCATTGCCGCCGGTGTGCACACCAGCGATGGCAAGCGCATCGCACCCGCCGCAGGCCCGCTGGGCGCCCGCACCACCGAAGACCAATACTGATCAGGAGCACATCATGAGCAAACGATGGATTGCGGCGGGTGCCATGCTCGCCAGCCTGTTGACGGCGCCGCTGGCGCTGGCCGAGAGCGTCACGGTGAGCTTTCAGGGGCCGGGTGGCCACAGCAACGGCAACTACGGGCGCACCAGCGCCGTGCATGCGGCGGCGCGCGCCATCACCAAGATGGCAGAAACCATGGATGCGGCGAGCTACACCGTCTCCGGCTTTGGGGGCGGCAACTCGGTCAACAGCATCGCCAGCGATGCGGTGTTCAAGGTCGACCTCAAGGGCGATGCCGTGGCGGGCCGCCAGGCGCTGACGGCGGCCGTGGCGGCCGGCGTGCAGGCGGAGAACGACTTCCGCGGCGTCAAGCCCGGTGACCTGACGGGTGGCGTACCGGCGGCCATCAGCTACGTCATCAGTCCTTAAGGGTGTGGGGTATGGGCTGACTGTCGATTCATAAGAAACGGCAGTGGGTTCATACCCCTCAGAAAGACCAGATGCCGAGCTGGCCTGGCCGAACGTGCTCACCGCATGAAGCGTGCCCCACAGGCTCACTGACGAGTCACGACGGCCAGGCCACGGTGACCGGCGCTTCTTGCCGTCGGCCGGACACGGGGGCGGGAGACGTGGCCTTGAGGCTAGAGGGCTTTGTTTTTGGCCTTGATGTTCTCGCGGGCCTGTTGCCCATCGGCGTCGGTTCCCTGGACCATGAAGGCGAAGTTGCCGCCTGGTGCAGTGCGGCGGATGCAACGCGCTTCAGGCTGGCGCCGCTCCCCGCCGGATCAGGCTTGACCTGGTGGTTCGGTCGATGGCGCTGACCGGGAGTGAGGAATGCGTTCGAAGACCGCAGAACGGGGCGGAAGCCGCACAGCACGTTCTCGCCCAGCGGGCGTCACGAAAGCTGGCCGATGGTGCGGACGTTCGGCGCCACGCCTTCACCGATGTCACCGCCACGTCTGGGGGATGGGGTGAGTTGGTGGCCTGGGCGCTGGTCACTGCCAAGCGGAGTGGCCGGAGCAGGCCAGCGCGTGATCCTGGTCAGCCGCATGCATGACCCTGGGGTACGGAACGCACACGGCCTAGGAGCAGCGGCTGTGACCCGCATGGCTCCGCGATCTGCTGCGCAAGCCCGCAAACCGAGGCGCTCAGACCAGTGCGCGCCACCAGTCGGCCTGGCCGTCGGGTGGGGCAAAACGCTTGTTGATGAAGTGCAGGCGCGTGGGGCCGGGCAGGGCGCGTTCGGCCACGGTGTGGGCCGGGTCGCCGGGGTAGCACAGGATGCGCGTGTCGTCGGTGGCCTCCACCGTTTGCGGCTCGACCAGCGGCGGCCGCTTGGCGCGCGCCTCGGCCATCACGCTGGCCACGGTGGTGTGCTGGGCCAGGTGGGCCAGGCTCATGATCTGCGGCGGCGCCAGATCGATCTGGCTGTCGTAGTACTGCTGCAGCGCGCGGTGGGGCGACAGCCAGACGCTTTCGTCGGTTTCGTGGTTGTCGTGCTGGGCGTGCTGGCCCGGCGGCAGGCCGGCGACGAAAAAGCGCGTGTCGAAGCGCTTGGTCATCACGGCGGCCCGCTTGGGCGTGATCCAGCGCGACCAGGGCACGATGGCGTCGGCATCGAGCCGGGCACCCAGCTCGACCAGCAGCTCGGGCAGCGCGGTGCCGGCGTTCAGGCGCTTGGCGGCGTCGGCCAGCTCCTGCAGCGTGGGCGTGCGCCGCTGCCACTGCGCCAGCAGCACGCCGGCCTCCTCGAAGGCCTCGCGCAGGGCCGCCACATACAGGCCGGCCGCGCGCGCGGCCGCCAGGTCGGCCTGGTTCAGCGTGGGCTGCAGCTGATCGGCGGGGCGGGTGAGGTGGCTCAGGGTCTCGGGCTCGGCGTCGGCGTCGTCGACCTTGCCCCCCGGAAACACGTAGGCACCGCCCAGCACGGCCGAGGCGCTGGCGCGGCGCAGCAGGAAGACCTCCAGGCCCTCGTCGGTGTCGCGCAGCAAGACCACGGAGGCGGCGTCGCGTGGGGGGGTGGTGATTTCGTCCTTGTTGAGTTCCATGCCAAGACTCCTGTGAGGCAGGCGCGAACCTTAGCAGTTGGCCCGGTACCGGTCTGTCCGCTGCGCGCCAAAACGGGGCGCTGACCCACTGTGCAGCCGCTCGCTGCGGGCCGGGAACCCACGTTGCGCACACCCCCGGGCCGCTGTGATACCTTTCGCAGCCACTTCGCTTCACACACTCACAATGACCAGTTTGCAGGATCAGCTTGCCGCGATGCCCACCGCCCGTTTGCAGGGCATGCGCCGCGGTCTGGAAAAGGAAAGCCTGCGCGTGTTGCCCGGGGGAGAACTGGCCTTGACGCCGCACCCGCAGGGCCTGGGCTCGCCGCTCACGCACCCCACCGTCACCACCGATTTCAGCGAATCCCAGATCGAACTCGTGACCGGCACCCACGGGTCGGTGCAGGCCTGCCTGACCGAGCTGCAGGACATCCACCGCGCGGTGTTCCACGTGCTGGGCCGCACGGGCGAGGAGCGCCTGTGGCCGTCCAGCATGCCGTGCCGCCTGCCCACCGACGAGACGATTCCGCTGGGCCGCTACGGCTCCTCGAACGTGGGCCGCGCCAAGAGCATCTACCGCATGGGCCTGGCGCACCGGTATGGCCGGCGCATGCAGACGATTTCGGGCATCCACTACAACTGGTCCCTGCCCGGGGTGAACAACGAGCAGTACTTTGCGCTGATCCGCAACTTCCGCCGCCATGCCTTCTTGCTGCTGGTGTTGTTCGGGGCCTCGCCGCTGGTTTGCAAGAGCTTTGTGGCCGGGCGCGAGCATCAGCTGCGCGAGATGGGCCCGGGTTGCATGGGCATGCCCCACGCCACCTCGCTGCGCATGGGCCGGCTGGGCTACCAGAGCGATGCCCAGTCCACCCTGAACGTGAGCTACAACAGCCTGGAAGGCTATGCCGCGTCACTCGAGAAGGCGTTGACCGAACCCTACCCGGCCTACGAGGCCATTGGCATCCGCAACCCCGGCGGCGACTACAACCAGCTCGACACCTCGCTGCTGCAGATCGAGAACGAGTTCTACGGCACCATCCGCCCCAAGCGCGTCATCCGCTCGGGCGAGCGGCCGCTGCACGCGCTGCGCGAGCGCGGGGTCGAGTACGTCGAGGTGCGGCTCATGGACCTGAACCCGTTCGAGCCCGCGGGCATCTCGGCCGACACCATGCGCTTCCTGGACGTGTTCCTCCTGCACTGCCTGCTGTCGCCCAGCGCGCCCGATTCGCTGGCCGAAATCGACGCCATGAAGGCCAACCAGCACCTCGTGGCCTCGCGCGGACGCGAGCCCGGCCTGATGCTCACGCGCACCGAAGGCTGCGGCACCTGCCAGCAGATCGAGCTGACGGCCTGGGCGGCCCAGTTGCTCGACGAGATGGCGCCCGTGGCGGCACGCCTGGACGCGCATGCGCTGGCCCAGGGCGAGCCGGCCCTGCATGCGCAGGCGGTGGCCCAGGCGCGTGCAAGCCTGGCGAACATGGACACCTTGCCCTCGGCCCGCGTGCTGCAGGCGGTGCAAGACCGCGACGACCGGTCCTTCGTGGGCTTTGTGGATGGCCGCGCGGCGGCAACGGCCGAGCTGTTCCGCAGCCAGCCGCTCACCGCCGACGAGGTGGGCCGCTTCATGGGCCTGGCGCAGCAGTCGTTCGCCGACCAGAAGGCCATCGAAGCGGCCGACACCATGGGCTTCGAGGCCTACCGCCAGCAGTACGTGTCGCCGGCAGGCCTGGTGGTCTGAGGCCGCGCTGGCAGTCCCCATACGCGTGACCTTGGGGGCGCAGACCGCAGCCTTCGCCAGCGAGGCGTGATGGGGCCGTGGTCGACCGTGCCGCGGGCTGATGCGGCATTCGGTGGCATCTGTGGTCAGGCGTTGCGCCTGGATGCTGGCACCGGATGCGCGCTGCGGTGGCGGCGCGTTCGAGCGCCAGAGCGACCCGCTCGGCGCTTGGGTGTTGTGCGTTGAATCATGCAGTATGCGGTCATCGCCGTTATCCAGTCAACGGGAATGCGCTGATACTGCTATTGGTGGGCCTCAATCCCCGATCATGAACATCGTGTGAGTGACCGCTGAGCTCAGTGCCCGCGGGGCATGCCCGCCAGCGTCAGCTCAGGGGCAGAACCCGGTAGCACCTGATCGGCCCATTCGCTGCGGACGGGCACCGGCGCCGCGCGCTCAATGCGGGGCGCCGAAATCCGTGTGCTCGGTGTGCAGCGGTGGCGGCACGCCGGGCATGTTCTCTTGCCGGGTGCGGAACAGGGCGGCCCGGGCCAGCAAGGTGGTGGTGATGGGCACGGTGATGGCCAGCATGACCACGATCAGCCAGTAGGACAGCGACAGCCGGCCTTCGGTGACCGAGAAATAGACCACGCAGGCGAGCGACACGCACCACGCGGCCGCCGTGCTGACCAGGGCCGTGGGGTGCATGCGCTGGAAGAAGGTGCGCAGCCGGGTCATGCCCAGCGCACCGAGCAGCGCAAACATGCCGCTGGCCAGGGCCAGCACGCCGACCACGATTTCGGCCCAGAGGGGCAGTGCATTCATTCGATCACCTCGCCGCGCAGCAGGAATTTGGCCAGGGCGGCCGAACTGACGAAGCCCGTGATGGCGATCAGCAGCGCGGCTTCGAAGTACATGCTGCTGCTGTTTCGGATGCCCAGCGCCAGGATGGCCAGCATGGCCAACAGGTAGATGAAGTCGATGGCGAGCACGCGGTCTTGCGCGCTGGGGCCGCGCATGAGGCGCCACACCGCGAGCAGGGCCGCCACGCCATACAGGATGAGGGTGGCGGTCAGGCACAGTTGCAGGACAGGGCTCATTCAAAGATCTCCAGCAAAGGCGCTTCATAGACCCGCTTGTAGTGGGCGATGAAGGTGGCTTCGTCCTCCAGGTTCCAGACGTGGAGCAGCACCGCGTGCGAATCGCGGGCCAGCTCGCACCACACGGTGCCAGGCACCACGGTGGTCACCATGGCCAGCGCACCCAGGGCGCTGGGGTCGCGCAGGTCCAGCGGCACGGCGACGAAGGCGCTGCGCACGGGCTTGGCCCGAAAGCGGATCAGGTCCCAGGTCACCTCCCAGTTCGAGAGCACCACGTCCCAGCCGATGCGCACGATGTAGCGCGCGATGCGCAGCGGGTGGCGAATCGTGGGGCGTTGGGGCCGCAACGGCGCGAACAGCAGCGGCAGCAGCCAGCCGAACAGCAGCGCCAGCAGCAGGTGGCCGGCTGACAGCGAGTCGTTGAGCAGCAGCCACATGGCGGCCAGCGCCAACGACAGCAGCGGGGCGGGAAACAGCTTGCTCATGGCTTGCCCTCCAGGGTGCCGGCGGCTGGCAGCTTGTGGCCTTCCTTCACAGTCTGGGCCGCCATCACGCTGCGGATGTAGTCGCGTGGGTCATGCAGGGCGCGCGCGGCGAGGTCGGTGTAGCGCAGCACGGGCTCGGCGCGCGCGACCAGCAGCACGCACACCGCCAGCATGGCCACGATGGGCAGGCACTCGATGACGCGCAGGCGCGGTGCCGCGCGGTCGTGGGGGGCCCAGAAGAAGCGGATGCCGGCACGGGAGAAGGACACGGTGGCCATGAGGCCGGAGACGATGACCAGCGCCAGCATCACCCAGGCCGCGCTGCGCGGCACGGCATCGGTGACGGCCAGGCCCTCGGGGTTGAGCACGGCGGTCAGCATGACGGCCTTGCCGATGAAGCCCGACATGGGCGGCAGGCCCGAGACCAGCAGCGCGCACAGCATGAAGGACATGCCGAGGAAGGCCATGGCCGCCGGGATGGCCTTGCCGATCAGCGCCTGTTCCTGTTCGTCGAGGTTGGTGTGCTCGGGCGGCACCAGGTCGATGGGGAAGGGGAACTGCTCGTCGTCGAAGTTTTCTTCCGGCACGGCTTCTTCGGTCTGGCGTGAGCGCTCGATCAGGTCGGTGACCAGGAACAGCGCAGCCAGGGCCAGCGTGGAGCTCATCAGGTAGTACAGCGCACCGCCCGTCAACGCGGAGTGGCTGAAGCCGAAGGCCGCCAGCAAGGTGCCCGATGACACCAGGACCGAGAAGCCGACCAGGCGTTGCAGGTGGGTGGAGGCCAGCACCCCGATGGAGGCGAAGCCCAGGGTGGCCAGGCCGCCCCAGACCAGCACCTCGCTGCCGAACAGCGCCGACCCGACCGCGGTGGGTGGGAACAGCAGGGTCCACAGCCGCAGGATGGCGTACAGCCCCACCTTGGTCATGATGGCGAACAGGGCTGACACGGGTGGGCAGGCTGCGGCATAGGCGGGCGGTAGCCAGAAGTTGAGTGGCCAGGCTGCGGCCTTGGCCAGGAAGGCCACGGCCAGCACCGCCGCACCCGCGTGCAGCAGGCCACGGTCACCGGCAGGAATCAGCGGGATCTTGAGCGCCATGTCGGCCATGTTCAGCGTGCCGGTCACGCCATACAGCAAGGCGATGCCGAGCAGGAACAGGAACGAGGCCAGCAGGTTCATCGTGATGTAGTGCAGGCCCGAGCGCACGCGCGGCCAGCCGGTGCCATGCAGCAGCAGGCCGTACGAAGCCGTCAGCATGATCTCGAAGAACACGAACAGGTTGAACAGGTCGGCCGTGAGGAAGGCGCCGTTCAGGCCCATCAGCTGCAGCTGGAACAGCGAGTGGAAGTGCACACCCGCCCGGTCCCAGCCCGCGACCGAGAACATCAGCGACCCCAGCCCGATGATGGAGGTCATGAGCAGCATGAGCGCCGACAGGCGGTCCACCGCCAGCACGATGCCGAAGGGCACCTGCCAGTTCGACGGCAGGTAGACCCCGATGGCGCCCACGCCGTTTTGGCGGTGCACCCAATACACCAGGAAGATGGCGATGGCCAGGCCCAGCAGGCACGACAGCAGGTTCACCACGGACTTGGCCGTGCGGGCCTGCTCGCCCGGGAACAGCAGCAGCGCGGCCGTGAACATGGGCAGCAGGATGGGCGCCACCACGAGGTGGGGCATCAGTGCGTCGAGCCAGTTCATTGCTCAGGCTCCTCGTCGTCCTTGCCGTCCACATGGTCGGTGCCGGAGAGGCCGCGGGCCGCCAGCAACAGCACCAGGTACAGGGCCGTGGTGGCGAAGCCGATCACGATGGCGGTGAGCACCAGGGCCTGGGGCAGCGGATCGGTGTAGTTCTCGAGGTTGGGCGTGAGCCAGGGTTTGACCACGGGCTCGTGTCCGATGGACAGGCTGCCCGTCACGAAGATGAACAGGTTCACGGCGTACGACAGCAGCGACAGGCCGATGACGACCTGAAAGCTGCGGGGGCGGAGCACCAGCCAGGTGCCCGAGGCAGCCAGCACGCCAATGGCCATGGCGACAATCAATTCCATCAGTCGTCTCCCTCCGAGTTCGGTGCGCGCACCACGCCTTCTTTCTGGGCCAGTTCAGCCGGTGAGGGCTCGGCCGAGGCCGGCTTGCGCTGACGACGCACCGATTGGTGGGCGAGCGCGGTGAGGGTCAGCAGCGCCGCGCCGACGACGACCGCAAACACGCCGATGTCGAAGAACATGGCGCTGGCGATGTGCAGCTCGCCCAGCACCGGCAGCGTCACGTGGGCGGTGTGGGTGGTCAGGAAGGGGTAGCCGAGGAACAGCGAACCCAGGCCGGTGGCCAGGGCCACGACCAGGCCCACGGCGATCCAGCGCCGCAGGTAGAGGTTGATCTGGGCTTCCACCCAGTGCGTGCCGGCCACCATGTACTGCGTGATGAAGCCGATGGACAGGATCAGCGCCGCCACAAAGCCGCCACCGGGCTCGTTGTGGCCACGCAGCAGCAGGTGCAGGGCAAACAGGCCCAGCACGGGCAGCATGACGCGCGCCAGCACGGCCGGCACGAGCAGGTAGCTCAAGGCGGTGTCGTCGGCCGTGCGGGGGTTGAGGTCGATGCCCAGCGACGTGGCGCGCTGCTGGTGCGGTGCCAGCAGCGATTCCTTGGGCGGACGGAAGCGGCGCAGCAGCGCGAACACCGTCAGCGCCACGGCGCCCAGCACCACGATCTCGCCCATGGTGTCGAAGGCCCGGAAGTCCACCAGCATGACGTTGACCACGTTGGTGCCGCCGCCCTCGGGCAGCGCGCGCTCAAGGTAGAAGGGCGAGATGCTCTGCGGCGCCGAGCGTGTCATCAAGGCATAGGACAGCACCGCCAGGCCGCTGCCGACGGCGGCCGACACGATGAAGTCGCGGCTGCGGCGCAGGCGGGCGCGCAGCTGTTCAGCCTTGCTTTCCATGAGCACCCGCTTGGGCAGCCAGCGCAGACCCAGCAGGAACAGGATGGTGGTGACCACCTCGACGGCCAACTGGGTCAGGGCCAGGTCGGGGGCCGAGAACCAGATGAAGGTCAGGCAGGTCGCCAGGCCTGCGCCGCCCAGCATGATGAGGGCCGCGAGGCGGTGAAACTTGGCCTGGTTGGCGGCACCCAGGGCGCACAGGCAGCCCACCACCCACACCAGCCAGAACTCCCACGAGGCCGGCACGCGGGGCCGGTCGCCCCAGCCAAAGCCCGAATACCAGAGCGACGCCGCCATGGTGGCGATGCTGACCAGGATCAGCAGGAACACCTGGGGCTGCATGCGCTGGGTGTGAAACACCTGCTGGAATTTGCGCGCCAGCAGGTTGCAGACGTTCAACACCCATTCGAACGCGCGCTGCCCATTGGCCCACCCCAGCAGCGGTGGCTGGGTGTACTTGCCCGCACGCAGGCCTTTGCGCAGCAGCACATACATGAGCAGTCCGCCACCCATGGCCACCAGGCTCATGACGAAGGGGGCGTTGAAACCGTGCCAGATGCTGAGCTCGAAATGGGGCAGTGCGCCGCCCACCACGGGGGCGGCGGCCATGGCCAGGAAGGGCTGGATCACCGCGCCCGGCAGCACGCCCACCAGCAGGCAGATCACCACCAGCGCCTCGATGGGCACGCGCATCCAGCGGACCGGTTCGTGCGGCTCACGCGGCAGGTCGGTGGCGGGGGCGCGGAAGAAGGGCTTCACCGCAAAGCGCAGCGAGTACGAGGTGGCGAAGATGGCCGCGGCCGTGGCCACGAAGGGCAGGCTGACCTCCACCCAGGGGTAGGACTGGATGAACACCGTCTCGGCAAAGAACATCTCTTTGGAGAGGAAGCCGTTGAGCAGGGGCACGCCGGCCATGGCGGCACTGGCCACGATGGCCAGCGAGCTGGTGATGGGCATGGTGCGCCGCAGGCCCGACAACCGGCGGATGTCGCGCGTGCCGGTTTCGTGGTCGATGATGCCCACCGCCATGAACAGCGAGGCCTTGAAGGTCGCGTGGTTGATGATGTGGAACACAGCGGCCACGGCCGCCATGGTGCTGTTCAGGCCCAGCAGCAGCGTGATCAGGCCCAGGTGGCTGACGGTGGAATAGGCCAGCAGCGCCTTGAGGTCGCTCTGGAAGTTGGCGATGTAGGCGCCCAGCACCAGCGTGATGAGGCCGGCGCTGCTGACCAGCCAGAACCACTCGGGCGTGCCCGACAGCACCGGCCACAGCCGAGCCAGCAGGAACACGCCGGCCTTCACCATGGTGGCCGAGTGCAGGTAGGCCGACACCGGCGTGGGGGCGGCCATGGCCCGGGGCAGCCAGAAGAAGAACGGGAACTGGGCACTCTTGGTGAGCGCGCCCAGCAGGATGAGCACCAGCGTGACGGTGTAGAGCGGATCGGCGTGCACCTGGGGCGCAGCCGCCAGCACGTCGCTGAGCTCGTAGCTGCCGACGATGTGGCCCAGCAGCAGCACACCGCCCAGCATGGCCAGACCCCCGGCGCCGGTCACCGTCAGCGCCATGCGCGCGCCGCGCCGCGCGTCCTTGCGGTGGTACCAATAGCCGATCAGCAGGAAGGAGAACAGGCTGGTCAGCTCCCAGAAGAACGCCAGCTGGATCAGGTTGCCCGACAGCACCACGCCCAGCATGGCGCCCATGAAAGCGAGGAAGAACGAGAAAAAGCGCGGGACCGGGTCGTCCTTGGACATGTAGTAGCGCGCATACAGCGCCACCAGCATGCCGATGCCCGTCACCAGCACGGCGAACATCCAGGCAAAGCCGTCCATGCGCATGCTGAAAGTCAGCCCGATGGAAGGCACCCAGCGCATCTGCTCCTCGATGACCTGTCCCGCCTGGATGTCTGGCATCAACCACAGCACTTGGGCCAGCGCGGCCAAGGCCACCAGTGCGGCGCCCGTGGCGGCTGTGGTGCGGGCATTGGTGGGCAACACCGCTGCCACCGCGCTGCCCAGGAAGGGCAACGCCAGGAGGAAGAACAGGCTCATCGGTTCTCGTTGGCGTGTGTGGCGGGGCAAACCGCCAGGGTGAGACAGAGGAACAGGCTGAACCGATCGGCACCCCCTGGCGTGGCCGCACAAGGCGGCCTGCCCCGTGCGGGGCGCGATGAGGGGTGTGGACAGGCCATCGACGTGCCGCAAAGCCCTGGCGGCTGGGCGCCTGCGGGTCGAGAGATCGATTCAGCCTAGGTGACGCATGATTCTATTCGTGCTGATGCTATTGAATAGGGAGCAAATGCCGATATCCCTGGCTCGGCACCGATTTTGTTGCGACGAGGAAACGGGGGTGGGGCGGCGTGGGCTGCTGGGGTTGGGGTGATCGGCGGCGGTTGGTCCGCGCGAGAGCGGGCCTGGCGGGAGGTCGCTGGCACACCCCTTGGCCATCACCTACGGCACCCGGCCGGCGATGTCCGCCTGTGCACCAGCCTGGTGCCAGAAAGCCGGGCTGACGGGGGGGCCGCCTTCGGTGCCGGGGTGCTCGCCGCTGCCAACCCGTGTGTGGCCTGGGCCTGGCGCGGTGCCGCGGCGACGGTGAAGGGGCTGGGGTTGCACGCACTGGCTGCGCCGTCCTGTTCCTGAGCAGGGCCGACGCAGGCCATGCAGCCGCGGTGCCTGCCGGTGCAGGCAGCAACAGGTGCCCGTTCGTGCTGCTGCCTTCCACATCCTGAAGGCAGTATCCTGGCATTGCCGTTTTCTGAAAAATGGCAATGCCAGGATACTGGCCAATTCGAAGGGTTTCAGGGCGGTCTCTCAGCGTGGGCGCCAGACAGGCTCTGCGACCAGGCACCCTGGGCACACCGGTTCCGACATGCCCGCGTCAGGCCGGGCCGGTCAGCCGGGCGCTTCGGCGCCCAGCAACAGGCGCAGGCGCAGGTCGTCGCCCAACGGCAGCAGGTCGAGGAAGCGCCCACGCGGCGCTGCCGACACCGTGGCGAAAAAGGGCGGCTGCCCCACGCCGCTGGCTGCGTCGCGCGGGGGCGCTGTTGGCTCACCGGCCACGCCGGGTGCGGACTGGACCGATGTGGCCGCCTGCGCGTCCGTCACCGGCCCCCAGGCGCTGGCCCAGCCCAGGCCGCTGCCCAGCAGCGTGGGCGCGACGTAGGCGACGATTTCGTCCACCAAGCCTGCGCGCAGCAGCGCACCGTTCAGGCCGGCACCGGCCTCCACGTGGACCTCGTTCACCTCGCGCGCGGCCAGCGCGAGCAGCAGCGCGGCCAAGTCCACCTGGGGGCGAGGCCCGGGGCGGTGCGGCAGGTCCAGCAGGGCGGGCGGCGAGGCGGTCGGGCTGAGGTTGCCGTGGGCCGGCATCAACACCTGCCGCAAGGCCTGTTGGCGGGCCAGCCAGGCCGCGTGTCCCGGGGCGTGGAGCTCCGGTTCGGCCGTGGCGATCCAGACCGGGCGCTGGCCCAGGGTCAGGGCCTGCGCCGTGGGTGGCGTGCGCAGCTGGCTGTCGACGATGACCAGGGCCGGTTGGCGCGTGGTGCCCGGCAGGCGGACGTTGAGCAGCGGGTCGTCGGCCAGCAGGGTGCCGGAGCCGGTCAGGATGCAGCTGGCGCGCTGGCGCCAGCGCTGGCCATCGGCACGGGCGGCCTCGCCGGTGATCCACTGGCTGTGGCCATTGGGCAAGGCGGTGAAGCCATCGAGCGACGCCGCCACCTTCAGCCGCACCCAGGGACGGCCCCTCGTCATGCGGCTGAGGAAGCCGCGCATGAGTTCGCGCGCGGCCTCGGCGCCATCGCCCACCTCGACCTGCACGCCGGCCGCCACCAGGTGCGCGAAGCCGCCGCCGGCGACCCGCGGGTTGGGGTCGCGCAGGGCGGCAACCACGCGGCCGATGCCGGCAGCCGACAGCGCCTCGCAGCACGGACCGGTGCGGCCATGGTGCGCGCAGGGTTCCAGCGTGACGTAGGCCGTGGCACCGCGCACATCGTGGCCGCGCGCGGCCGCGTCCCGCAGGGCCATGACTTCGGCGTGCGGCCCGCCCACGGCCTGGGTGTGGCCTTCGCCCAGCACCGCGCCGGCCGGCGAGACGATGACGGCGCCCACGCTGGGATTGGGGTCTGAATGGCCCAACGCCAGCCCGGCCTGGTCCAGGGCGCGTTGCATCCAGGGCGAGGGCGGGGTGGTCAGATGGGGCATGGATCGGCAGAAAAGTGGAGTATGAGGTAGTGGCCGTTGGTCTTTAATCGGGATTGGCCTGATACTGGTGTGGATCGGTCGGCGATGCGCTGAATGGCGATTAACGCCCGGGCTGGCGTGCCCCGGGCTGGCGTGCCCCGGGCTGGCGCGCCCCGGGCTTGCGCAGGCCTTTGAGCGTGAAGCCCAGCGCCAGTCCGGCGCACAGGGCGGCCAGAAGCCAGCGCGTGGCGTCGGCGCCGATCAAGGCCTTCAGGCCGTCCAGCGTGGTGCAGTCGGGCTGGCAGACCACGGCCGGGTCGATGCCGGCCAGCAGGGCAGCGGTCACGCAGGCCAGCACGAGGCCGATCACCACGCAAAGCGCGCGCTGCAGCAGGTTTTGTTGAACGGGGGGGGGCAAGAGGCCTCCTGTGCGGGGCTCAGCGGCGGTTCAACGCCGCTGCGCGAGGGCCTGCGGATCGGCATGGGTGGCGCGGCGCACACCGCAGCGCCACCGGGCGTAAGCGCGAGGAGTCGCCACGCAGCCAACCGCCCGAGGCCGCGCCCACGCACCCGCGCGGCGGCGTGGAACGTGCACTCACAAGGGCACGCCGCGCAGGAACTCGCGGAAGGACTCGCCCACCTGCGGGTGCTTGAGGCCCAGCTCCACCGTGGCCTGCAGAAAGCCTTCCTTGCTGCCGCAGTCGTAGCGCTTGCCCTCGTACTGGTAGGCGTAGACGGCTTCCCGGCTCATGGCGCTGGCGATGGCGTCGGTCAGCTGGATTTCGCCACCGGCACCCGGCTTCTGGGTGCGCAGCTCCTCGAACACCTGCGGCGTGAGGATGTAGCGGCCCGCCACGGCCATGCGCGAGGGCGCGTCGGCCAGCTTGGGCTTTTCCACCATGCGCTGCACGCGCAGCATGCGCTCGCCCGCGGGCTGCCCGGCCACGATGCCGTAGCGGTGCACCTCGTCGTCGGGCACTTCCTGCACCGCCAGCAGCGAACGGCCCAGCTCGGAAAACGCCTGCACCATCTGCGACAGCACGCCGGGGCCGCCATCGAGGCCGGTCATCAGGTCGTCCGCCAGCAGCACGGCAAACGGCTCCCGGCCCACGATGGGCTCGGCGCAGAGCACGGCGTGCCCCAGGCCCAGCGAACGCGGCTGGCGCACAAAGGTGCAGACCATGTCGTCGGGCACGATGGAGCGGGCGACATCGAGCAGCTCGAGCTTGTGGGCGGCTTCCAGTTCGCTTTCCAGCTCGTAGGCGACGTCAAAGTGGTCCTCGATGGCCCGCTTGCTGCGGCCCGTGACGAACACCATGTGGCGCACGCCGGCGCCATAGGCCTCCTCGACCGCGTACTGGATCAGCGGCTTGTCCACCACCGGCATCATCTCCTTGGGGCTGGCTTTGGTGGCGGGCAGAAAGCGGGTGCCCAGTCCAGCGACGGGGAACACGGCCTTGGTGATGACGGTCATGGGTGTTTTGCGGTGAAAGAAAGCCACCAGGGCCATGCCAAAATGGTTCCCACGGTGCGCAGGGGGGCCTTGGGGCACGACGGGCGCGACAGCATGGGCAGGTGAGACGCATCGGGCATCTGCGGAGACACATTGGTGAGCGAATCCACAGCACACAGCCTTCACGAAGCGCATCCAGGCGCGCGGCCGTTGATGGCGAAAAACCCGCATATCTTACTGGTCCAGCCCCTGGAGGTGGCGGCCATGGACTGGCTCGCGGCCCGCCATCCGCTGGCCTACAAACCCAGCCTGCAGTACGACCGGGCCGCCCTGCTGCGCGAACTGGGCGAGGTGCGGGCCCTGGTGCTGCCCCCGCAGGTGCAGGTCAACGCCGAGCTGCTGGATGCCGCGCCGCACCTGCGCGTCGTGGCGCGGCTTGAAGAGGGCGATGCCAACACCGACCTGGAAGGCTGCCAGCGCCGCCGCGTGCGCGTGGTGCAGGCCGCCAGCGGCGTCGCGCGCGCCCAGGCCGAGTACGTGCTGGGCGCCCTGCTGCTGCTGATGCGGCGCGGCATGGGCGTGCGGCCGTTGAGCGCCAGTGCCGCCGAAGTCCCCGTCGTCCCCGTGGGGCGCGAGGTGCACGGCAGCACCGTGGGCCTGCTCGGCCTCACGGCCACGGCCCACGCCGTGGCGCCGCTGTTTTCGGCCATGGGCGCCAAGCTCATCGGCTACGACCCGGCCGTGCACCGCAGCTCGGAGTTGTGGGGCCGGCTGGGGGTCACGCCGCTGGGCCTGGCCGACCTGCTGGGGCGTGCCGACGCCGTGGTCTGTCTGATGGGCTATGCCTCGCGTTACCGCGGCCTGTTCAACGACCGGACCCTGGCCGACTGCCGCCAGGGCCAGTACTGGGTCAGCGTGAGCCGACACGAGCTGTTCGACCCCTCGGCCCTGGCCGACGCATTGCGCGCACGCACCATGGCCGCCTGCATCATCGATTCGGCCGATGCCAGCCTGACCGAGCCGGGCGCCGAGCTCGCCGGCCTGCCCAATTTCGTGCGCACCCCCGGTCTGGCCGACAACACCATCGAGACCAAGGTGCGCGAGAGCTGGTTCATCCTCGACCGCATCCACGAAATGCTGGATTTGCCCGATGCGGACTTCGACGGCCAGATGAGCACGCCCATGCCGCTGACGCTCTGAGCATCGGCGCGCAGGTTGGTCGACCAACCGGGCCTGGCGACGTGGGCGAACGCGCGCTGGCGGCGGCTGCCGCGCTCGGCTAAATACTCGATGCGGATGTGGGCGCTGCAGGCGAAGGCGGCCGAGCCGGCGACCATGGCCCGCATGACCCATGGGACCAGGACCGCAACGCCTGCAGGTGATCACTCCTGCCCGGGCTCATTCCCATGAGTGTAGGTGGCCCGTTGGTCGGCCATGGGTTCGCGCGGCCCGCAGCGCAACGACGCTTCTGCAGGTGCCGCGCTGACTCAGCCCACGCCTAGGCGCTGCTTCAGCGCCCGCGCAGGAACAGCGCATCGAGCTCGCGCATGCTCAGCTGGCGCCAGGTGGGGCGGCCGTGGTTGCATTGGTCGGCGCGGTCGGTGGCTTCCATCTGACGCAGCAGCGCGTTCATTTCGTCCAGCGTCAGCTTGCGGTTGGCGCGCACGGCGCCGTGGCAGGCCATGGTGGCCAGCAGCTCGTGCTGGGCGCGTTGCAGCACGGTGCTGGCCTCGTGCTGGGCCAGCTCGGCCAGCACGTTGCGCGCCAGCTCGATGGCGTTGCCGCCGCTGAGGCTGGCCGGCACCGCGCGCACGGCCAGGGTGCGCGGCGAAAACGGCGAGACCTCGAGGCCCAGCGCGCTCAGGGTGTCGACGTGCGCTTCGGCCGTGGCCACTTCTTCGGGCGTGGCGGCAAAGGTGGCCGGGATCAGCAGCGCCTGCGTGGCCACGGTGTGGCCGTCGATCTGGCGCTTGAGCTGCTCGTAGACGATGCGCTCGTGCGCCGCGTGCATGTCCACGATGACCAGGCCGGCGTGGTTCTCGGCCAAGACGTACACACCGTGGATCTGGGCCACCGCGCGGCCCAGGGGCCAGTCGGTGGCGGCTTCCGCGGCCTGAGCGGCTGGGGTCGCCGTGTGCGGACTGACGATGGGGGTGGGCGATTCAGGGGTATAGCTGGTCAGCCGTTCGTGGACAAACGACGATGCAACGGTACTGCCATTTTCATCGGCGAACTCGGCGTGCGGAGCCTCGCCCTGCGTGGAGCCTGCGGCCGGGGCGAAGTGGTCGGCATGCGCCGTGTCGCCGGCCGGCGATTCCGCGTCACTGGCCGACCCCGCCGGGGCTGCCGCCGTGGTGTCCGCGGCGTCCGGCGTGGGGGCGTCGGGTGTGGCTGCAGGCCGCCACAGCGCCTGCCAACCGGTGGACGCGGGCGCCGGGGGCTGGCTGAGGTTCATGCGGGCCTGCGACCAGGCGGGCGCGGCGGGCGGTGCCGCATCGTCCGCAGGCCGGGGCACCGCAGACGCGGCCTCGGTCTGGCCGGCCAGGGCGGCACGCGACGCGGCCAGCGCGTCGTCCACGGCGTGGCGAACGGCCTGGTGCACCTCGCGGCTGTCGCGAAACCGCACCTCGATCTTGGTCGGGTGCACGTTCACGTCCACACGGGCCGGGTCGATGTCGACGAACAGCGCGTACACCGGCTGGCGGTGCCCGTGCAGCACGTCTTCGTAAGCGGCGCGGGCCGCGTGCACGATGACCTTGTCGCGCACGAAGCGGCCGTTGACGTAGGCGAACTGCTGATCGGCACGGGCGCGCGCCACATCCGGCAGGCCCACGCGGCCGTGCACGCGCACGCCGTGCTGGGCGCCCAGCGCCTGGGCCGAGTGGTAGACCACGGGCAGCGAGTTGCGCAAAAAGTCTTCGCCCAGCACGTCGGCCAGGCGCCGGTCCAGCGCCGCCTCGCCGTGCTGCGCGCGCCACTGCGCGACCAGCTTGCCCTCGTGCCAGATGGCGAAGCCCACCTCGGGCCGGGCCAGCGCATGGCGGCGCACGGCCTCGAGGCAGTGCGCCAGTTCGGTGTTGTCGCTTTTGAGGAATTTGCGCCGTGCGGGCACGCTGAAGAACAGCTCCTTGACCTCGACCGTGGTGCCGGGGCTGCGTGCCGCGGCGCGCAGCTCGCCGGTGCGCGCATCCAGCAGGTGGCCCTGGCTGTCGTCGGCCGTGCGCGACAACAGCGATAGCTCGGAGATCGAGGCCACGGCGGCCAGCGCCTCGCCGCGAAAGCCCATGGTGCCGACGGCCTCCAGCTCGCGCAGGTCGGCGATCTTGCTGGTGGCGTGGCGCTTGAGGGCGATGGGCATTTGCGTGGGCGCCATGCCCATGCCGTCGTCCTCCACGCTGATCAGGCGCACGCCGCCGGCCAGCAGGCGCACGGTGATCTGCGTGGCGCCCGCGTCCAGGGCGTTGTCCAGCAACTCGCGCACCACCGAGGCGGGGCGCTCCACCACCTCGCCCGCCGCAATCTGGCTGATGAGTTCGTCGGGCAATTCGCAGATGGGGCGGCGCGGCTGGCGTGCCGGGCCGGCCGGGGGCGCAGCTGGCGCCGTGGGGGCCGCCGACGCGGGGGCCGCCCATGCGGTCAGCGGGCTGAAATCGAAGGTGTTCGCCATGGGGCGATTTTAGGGAGGGGCAGGGCGCACGGCGGCAGCAAGGTCAAGCGTCCGGGCCCGGGCTGACGCACCGCGGGAGGAGGCCGAATGCATGCGCGTATTGCCCTGGCGCGCCCAGCGCGGATCGAGCCTGTTCGTGGCATGACGCGCTCAAGCCGCGCGCATGCGCAGCGAACCGATGCCGCGGGTTGCTGCCCGCCAGGGCGGCGCTGTAGGCCACCCGGTGCATCGTCCCAGCCTGGCGCGGCGGCGGACGACGAGGTGGGGGCCGGCCGCGGGTCGGCGCCGGCCATCACCCTTGGGCACCGCGTTGACACCGGGGCTGGCTACCATCGGCCGCTGATTCATCAACCCGACGTGACAAGGACCCGACCATGGATTTGTTGGTGTGGCGCCATGCCCAGGCGCACGACGCGCGGCCCGGACAGGCCGACCTGGACCGTGCCTTGACCGCGCGCGGCCAGGTGCAGGCCGAGGTCGTGGGCGCGTGGCTGAACCAGCATTTGCCGCGCGACGCCCGCATCCTGGTCAGCCCCGCGGTGCGCACGCGGGCCACGGCGGCGGCGCTGAACCGCGCCTGGGACGTGGTGCCCGCGCTGGCGCCGGATCAGCCCGTCGAGGGCGTGCTGGCGGCCAGCGGCTGGCCAGAAGGACTGCCGGGCAGTGGGGCCACGCTCATCGTGGGCCACCAGCCGACGCTGGGTCAGGTGGTGGGGCGGGTGCTGGGCATGGCGGAGGGCTGTTCGGTGCGCAAAGGCGCGCTGTGGTGGTTGCGCCGCCGCGAGCGCGACGGCCGCGCCGAAACCGTGCTGATGACGGTGCTCAACCCAGACTGGATGTGACCGGCCGGCGCAGGCGCCGCTTGGCTTGGGCGCGCGTCGGGACCGATGTCGATGGCCAGCCGCTGGCCCCCTCGGTCATGCCCGCAAGCCGGGCCTCGCGCTCTTGCGCCTGTGCGGGCGCTCGGCCATGAACCGCAGACGATCGGCGGTCAGGTGGGTCACAACCAGCCCGGGGACGGACACCCGACCCTTGAGTGTCTTCAGCCCAGCTGCGACCGCTGAGACGTCCAAGGGCCTTGGACGGATTCAGGCCACTTCTTTGGAATTGAGGTATCGGGCTATTTCCGTCGGAGATGCGGACGCAAGCGGTCCATACTGCTCGGCAATTTGGCGGCAGCCGTCGCGTGCGGCCGCTCATCTGCTGATGAGCCACGCCAAGCGCCCTCAACGGCCTGCACAGGGCCGTTGGCACGCTGACTTGGAAGCTGGTCAGGGGCCGTCGCCCCGTCGGAGGACCGGTGACCGTCCGCTCGAAACGAGCCGCGCGGGGACAAGGGCGGCCCGCGTCAGCTCTCGGTTTCGAGCACCAGTTGCCAGGGCGAGCGCGCCCACATCTGCGCCTCTTCGTCCAGCAGGTGGGACGACAGCGGCCACTGCTGCGCCCAGGCGCGGGGCACGGTCAGCACCAGGCGGGCGGCGTTCTTGGTGCGGCAGCGCAGGCTGATGCCGCCCAGCACCGGGTCGCGCCGCGCATGGCAGAGGATGACGGCCAGGCGCATGCAGGCCAGCTGCTGCACCCACAGCGGGCTGGCCCAGTTGCCGATCATGTCGGTGCGCTGCAGCTTGCCGCGCTGGCTCAGCACCAGCTCGCTGATGCGCGACAGCTCGGGCGTGGCGAAGCCGGCGGCATCGGCGTTGCGCAGGATGTAGGCGCCGTGCTTGTGGTAGCCGCTGTGCGAGATGGCGGTGCCGACCTCGTGCAGCCAGGCCGCGCGCTCGAGCTCCTTGCGCCCCAGGGCCAGTTCGTCGGCGGTCAGCGTGGGCACGTCGGCCTTGGCGCGGGCCTGCACGCTGTCGAACAGGTGCATGGCGGTGTTGGTCACGCGGCGGGCCTGGGCGGCGTCCACGCCGAACTGCTCGGCCACGCGGTAGACGGTGGCGGTGCGCATGTCGGTGGCGTCGTGCTCGCGGTCGATCAGGTCGTACAGCACGCCCTGGCGCAGCGCGCCTTGTGCGGGGTAGAGCGTGTCGATGTCCAGCAGGTCGACCAGGGCGCTGAGCACGGCCAGACCGCCGGCGATGATGGGTTTGCGGTCGTCGCGGATGCCGGGCAGGTTCAGGGCCTCGGCCTGGCCGGCCTTGATGAGGCGGTCGCGCAGCCAGTCCAGCCCGGCGCGCGTGATGCCGCCCGTGGACTGGCCGGCGTTGACCAGGGTTTCGGCGACGGCCCCGATGGTGCCCGACGAGCCGTAGGCGCAGTCCCAGCTGTCTTTGGCGTACAGCTGGGGCACGTCGGCCAGCAGCGCCTTGGCGGCCATGTCGGCGGCGTCGAAGGCCTTGCGCGTGAGCTCGCCCTCGGGAAAGAAGCGCTGGGTCCAGCTGACCGAGCCGGCCTTGAACGATTCGGTCTGCTTGGGGCTGTAGGCGCGGCCGATGATGAGTTCGGTCGATCGGCCGCCGATGTCGATCACCAGGCGGCGTTCGTTCGACTGCGGCAGCAGCCGGGCGGCGCCGATGTAGATCAGACGGGCTTCTTCGCGGCCCGGAATCACCTCGATCGGGAAGCCCAGGATTTTTTCGGCCTGGGTGACGAATTCGTCACGGTTGGTGGCTTCGCGCAGGGTCTGGGTGGCCACGGCGCGCACCTGGGCGCGCGGAAAACCGGCCAGGCGTTCGGCAAAGCGGGCGAGGCAGGCCCAGCCGCGTTCCATGGCCTCGGGCGTGAGGGCTTTGGCGTTGGTCAGGCCGGCGCCCAGGCGCACGGTTTCCTTGACGTAGTCGGTTCGGTGAACCTGGCCCCGATCCAGGCGGCCGATCTCGAGGCGAAAGCTGTTGGAGCCCATGTCCACAGCGGCAAGTCGTGTTCCGTTGTCCATGTTGACCTTTGATGCGGCGCGCAGCATAGCACCCGGGCCAACCGGGGTCGGGCGCTGCAACGCACGGTGGCGCGCGTGCCGGGCCGCGTGTGCCGGCAGGGGCGCGGCGGCCGGCTGGCGCGGGCGGCGGCCTCACATTCCGACACCTTCATGACTGTCACAAACCTGTCATGCAACGTTCTTAAAGTCCCGTCATCTCCTCAACCGATCCATTCACGGACTCAAGGATTCGACATGAACACGACTCGCCAATTCGTTCTCGTGGGCCTCGCTGGCCTGGCCTTCGCAGGCGCCGCTTCGGCTCAGACGGTGACGGGCGCCGGTGCCAGCTTTCCGGCACCGCTGTATGCCAAGTGGGCGGCCGATTACAACAAGGCCACCGGCGCCAAGGTGAACTACCAGTCGGTGGGCTCGAGCGCCGGCATCCGCCAGATTGAAGCCAAGACGGTGGACTTCGGCGCCTCGGACGCGCCGCTGACCGACGAAGACCTGGCCAAGAAGGGCCTGGTGCAGTTCCCCACCGTGGTGGGTGGCGTGATCCCCGTGGTCAACATCCAGGGCATCAAGCCCGGTGAGCTGAAGCTGTCGGGTCAGGTGCTGGGCGACATCTACCTGGGCAAGATCACCAAGTGGAACGACGCCGCCATCGTCAAGCTGAACCCCGGCGTGAAGCTGCCCGATGCCGCCATCGCCCCCGTGCGCCGCGCCGATGGCTCGGGCACCAGCTTCGCCTTCACCAACTACCTGAGCCAGGTCAACGCCGAGTGGAAGTCCAAGGTTGGTGAAGGCACCGCCGTGAACTGGCCCACTGGCGCGGGTGGCAAGGGCAACGAAGGCGTGGCCGCCTTCGTGGGCCGCCTGCCCAACTCGATCGGCTACGTGGAATACGCCTACGTCAAGCAGAACAAGATGAACTTCGTGCAGCTGCAAAACGCCGCCGGCAAGTTCGTCAGCCCCGACGACACCAGCTTCAAGGCCGCCGCCGCTGGCGCCGACTGGGCCAAGTCCTTCCACCAGATCCTGAACAACAAGCCCGGCGATGCCTCGTGGCCCATCACCAGCGCCACCTACATCCTGATGCACAAGGAGCAGATCAAGCCCGAGCAGGCTGCCCAGGTGCTGAAGTTCTTCGACTGGGCCTACACCACCGGCGACAAGGCCGCGACTGACCTGGACTACGTGCCCATGCCCGCTGAAGTGAAGAAGCTGATCGCCGAGCGCGCCTGGAGCCAGATCAAGGACGCTTCGGGCAAGGTCCTGGCTGCCAAGTGATCTGATCAGTATGCCGATGTTTTCGATGCCTCAATATCAAGAACAAAGGCATACCTCATCAACAATCTGCATGAATCATGCAAGGCTGGCGACTGGCGGTATCGGTCCCAGCCTGGCGGTTCACGCGGCCTCTCCTCACCCCTCAAGAAGACCCCCGCCAGGACCTGAACGCTGCAGCCGTCAGCCTCCTGCACCCACCCAAGGCAGGTATAAAACGTGTCTTCCTCCATCCCCGTGAGCTCGCTGCCCGCCGAGGCCGCACCTCCGCGCAGCCCGTCTGCCATGACCGCACCTCAACCTCCGCGCCAAGCGCGCACCGGCCCCTTGGCAGACCGCGTGTTTGCAGGGCTGGCCAAAGGGGCAGCCCTGCTGACCCTGACCCTGCTCGTGGCCATCATGGTCACGCTCTTCATCGGCGCCTGGCCCGCCATCAAAGAATTCGGCCCCGCCTTCCTGACCAGCGCCGTCTGGGACCCCGTGCAGAACCAGTACGGCGGCCTCGTGATGATCTACGGCACGCTGGTCACCTCGTTCATCGCGCTGCTGATTGCCGTGCCCGTGAGCTTCGGCATCGCCCTGTTCCTGACCGAGCTGTCGCCGGCCTGGCTCAAGCGCCCGCTGGGCATCGCCATCGAGCTGCTGGCGGCCATCCCCTCCATCGTGTACGGCATGTGGGGCCTGCTGGTGTTCGCCCCCATCCTGGCCACCTATGTTCAGCAGCCGCTGCAGGGCTGGTTCGGTGGCGTTCCCGTGCTGGGCGCGCTGTTCGCCGGCCCGCCGGTGGGCATCGGCATCCTGTCGGCCGGCATCATCCTGGCGATCATGATCATCCCGTTCATCGCCTCGGTGATGCGTGACGTGTTCGAGGTGACGCCCGCCATGCTCAAGGAGTCCGCCTATGGCCTGGGCTCCACGACCTGGGAGGTCGTCTCCAAGGTCGTGCTGCCCTACACCAAGACCGGCGTCGTCGGCGGCATCATGCTGGGCCTGGGGCGCGCCCTGGGCGAAACCATGGCCGTGACCTTCGTCATCGGCAACATGAACCAGCTCAGCTCGATCTCGGTGTTCGAAGCCGCCAACTCCATCACCTCGGCCCTGGCCAATGAGTTCGCCGAAGCCGGCCCTGGCCTGCATCAGGCCTCGCTGATCTACCTCGGCCTGGTGCTGTTCTTCATCACCTTCGTGGTGCTCGCCCTGTCCAAACTGATGCTCAATCGCCTGGAGAAGGCCGAAGGGAGCAAGTCATGAGCCAATCGCTGACCTCGCCGGCCACGCTGTCGCTGTACCGCCGCCGCAAATTCGTCAACAGCATCGCGTTGACCCTGTCCATGGGCGCCATGGCGTTCGGCCTGTTCTGGCTGGCCTGGATCCTGTTCGAGGTGCTGCACGCCGGCATCTCGGGCCTGAGCGCGGCCACCTTCACGCAGATGACGCCCGCACCCAACGCCGAAGGCGGTGGCCTGGCCAACGCCATCTACGGCTCGCTGCTCATGGTGCTCGTCGCCACCTGCATCGGCACGCCCATCGGCACCATGGCCGGCATCTACCTGGCCGAGTACAGCCCGCGTGGCACGCTGGCCGGCGTCACCCGGTTCGTGAACGACATCCTGCTGTCGGCCCCGTCCATCGTCATCGGCCTGTTCATGTTCGAGATGGTGGTGGTGCGCATGCACGGCTTCTCGGGCTGGGCCGGCGGCCTGGCCCTGGCGCTGATCGTGATCCCCGTGGTGATCCGCACCACCGAGAACATGCTGAAGCTGGTGCCCACCGGTCTGCGCGAAGCCGCCTACGCCCTGGGCACGCCCAAGTGGAAGGTGATCCTGGCGATCACGCTGCGTGCGGCCCGTGCCGGCGTCATCACCGGCATCTTGCTGGCGGTGGCCCGCATCGCCGGTGAAACGGCCCCGCTGCTGTTCACGGCGCTGAACAACCAGTTCTGGAGCTCGAGCCTGTCGGAGCCGACGGCCAGTCTGCCTGTGGTGATCTTCCAGTACGCCATGAGCCCTTACGAAAACTGGCAGCAGCTGGCGTGGGCGGGGGTGTTCATCATCACCGTGGCCGTGCTGGGCCTGAACATCCTCGCACGCTTCCTGACGCGCAAGAAAGACTGATGGCCCTGCCGGATCGGCCCGCGTGATGCGCGTCGGCCCGGCACCACCCTCTCAACCTCACACCGAATCCAGCCATGCAATCCACCCTCAACCCCGAAGTCCTCGGCACCCGCGACGTCGCTGGCGCAGAGGCCCCGCGTTCCAAGCTGTCGATCAAGAACCTGAACTTCTACTACGGCAAGTTCCACGCGCTCAAGAACATCAACCTCGAAATCCCCGAGAAGAAGGTCACCGCCTTCATCGGCCCCTCGGGCTGCGGCAAGTCCACGTTGCTGCGCATCCTCAACCGCATGTACGAGCTCTACCCCGAGCAGCGCGCCGAAGGCCAGCTGCTGCTCGACGGCGAAAACCTGCTCGACCGCAAGCTCGACGTGGCGCTGATCCGCGCCAAGGTCGGCATGGTGTTCCAAAAGCCCACGCCGTTCCCGATGTCGATCTACGACAACATCGCCTTTGGCGTGCGCCTGTTTGAAAAGCTCAGCAACTCGGACATGGACGACCGCGTGGAGTGGGCACTGCGCAAGGCCGCGCTGTGGAACGAGGTCAAGGACAAGCTGGGCCAGAGTGGCTCGGGCCTGTCGGGCGGTCAGCAGCAACGGCTGTGCATCGCACGCGGCATCGCCATCAAACCCGAAGTGCTGCTGCTCGATGAGCCCTGTTCGGCGCTGGACCCGATCTCGACCGGCAAAATCGAGGAGCTGATTGCCGAGCTCAAGGACGACTACACCGTGGTCATCGTGACGCACAACATGCAGCAGGCCGCCCGTTGCAGCGACTACACCACCTACATGTACCTGGGTGAGCTGATCGAGTTCGGCCCCACGGAACGCCTGTTCTTCAAGCCGCAGCGCAAAGAGACCGAGGACTACATCACGGGCCGCTTTGGCTGAGGACGGAGGACACCATGCCCAACAACAAGCCCCCATCGGAGACCCCGCAAATCATGGTCGAGAAACACCTCTCCAGCCAGTTCGACAGCGAACTGAACACCGTTTCCACGCGCGTGCTGGAAATGGGTGGCCTGGTCGAAAACCAGATCCAGCAAGTCGTGTACGCGCTGGCCAATCTCTCGTCCGATGTCGCGGAAAGCGTGATCCGCAACGAGGTGCGCGTCAATGAACTGGAAATGGAGATCGACCACGACCTCACCAGCATCATCGCGCGGCGCCAGCCCACGGCGCGCGACCTGCGCCTGCTGCTGGCCATCTCCAAGACGACGGCCAACCTCGAGCGCGTGGGCGACGAGGCCACCAAGATCGCGCGCATGGTCAAGTCCGTGCTCGAGTCCGGCGTGGTGCGCTCGCTGCCCGCGCACGAGCTGCGCATCTCGGCCGACATGGCCTCGGGCATGATCCGCCAGGTGCTGGACGCCTTTGCCCGCCTGGACGTGCCCACGGCCTACCGCATCCTGAAGGAAGACGACAAGATCGACGCCGAGTTCGACGGCTTCGTGCGCAAGCTCATCACCTACATGATGGAAGACCCGCGCACCATCTCGTCGGCCCTGGACCTGGTCTTCGTGGCCAAGGCCATCGAGCGCATCGGCGACCACGCCAAGAACATCGCCGAGCAGATCATCTACATCGTCGACGGCGATGACGTGCGCCACTCGACCTCGTCGAGCGCCAACCATCAACGCCCCATGAGTGCAGAGGTTTCCAAGGTCACGCCATGAAGAACATGCCCCGCGTGCTGGTGGTGGAGGACGAATCGGCCATCGCCGAGCTGATCGCCGTCAACCTGCGCCACAACGGCTTTGCCCCGACCTGGGCCATGGACAGCGAAAGCGCGCAGCGCGAACTCGACGCCGTGCTGCCCGACGTCATCCTGCTGGACTGGATGCTGCCCGGTGAGAGCGGTCTGTCGCTGCTGAAGAAGTGGCGCGCGCACGAACGCACCAAGGGCGTGCCCATCATCATGCTGACCGCCCGCAGCGACGAGGCCGACCGGGTCGCGGGGCTGGACGTGGGGGCGGACGACTACATGGTCAAGCCGTTCTCGACCAAGGAAATGCTGGCGCGCCTGCGGGCCGTGCTGCGCCGCCGCTCGCCCGAACACGCGGGCGGGCAGGTGGCGATTGGCGAGTTGCTGCTCGACGCGGGTACGCACCGCGTGAGCTTCCGCGACCAGCCGCTCAAGGTGGGGCCCACCGAGTTCAAGCTGCTGCATTACTTCATGCAGCACCCCGAGCGCGTGCACAGCCGCGGCCAGCTGCTGGACCGCGTCTGGGGTGACCACGTGTTCATCGAAGAGCGCACCGTGGACGTCCACGTCAAGCGCCTGCGCGAGGCCCTGGGCGATGCCGGCGCCATGATCGAGACCGTGCGCGGCGCGGGCTACCGCCTCACGGCCCAGCCTCTGCTGCAGGCCAAGCGCGGCGCGGGCGCCGGCGCGGCCAGCGATCGCGGCATGGGCGGCCTGAGCCTGGCGGGCTGAACCGTTGGTCGATGCGGGTGCACCTTCAATGCCCTTTGTCAATGCAGTATGCATGGGTGGCTGTTTGAATGACAACGGCAATCCATGCATACTGTATTTTCATTGTGGTGAACCACCATGACGCGCAGGCGCTAGCCGGACCGGCGCGCATACGGACTTCGTCCTGGTCTGCCGGCGGGCTGCGGTGTGTGCTGCACCGGGGCGCGCGCAGCGGCCGCATCAGGGGCACACGCATCCAGCCAGAAGCAGGCCGGGCCGACGCGGCCGGGCCGGTGAACTGGTGAGGCCGTTGGCACAAGGCCGTTGAACAACCGAGTCGAGCATGCTGGCACGTCTTTTCTTTGTGGTGGTGGGCCTGGTCGCGGCGGGGGCGCTGGGCTGGCACCTGGCGGACTGGCCGGGCGCCACCGTCGGCGTGGCCCTCGCCGCCATCGGCCTGCAGCTCATCGACCTGGTGAGCGCGGCGCGCGTGCTGGGTTGGCTGCGCCAGAGCCTGGAGCAGGACCTGAGCGACCCGCCCCGCGTGATGGGCGCCTGGCGCGAAGCGGCCGACCGCATGCGCCGCCGCATGCGCCAGGGCAACCAGAAGCTGGACGCGGCCGGCGCCAAGCTCGATTCCTTCCTCGACGCCATCCAGGCCTCGCCAAACGGCGTGATGCTGCTGGACGCGCAGGGCCGCATCGAGTGGATGAACGCCTCGGCCTGCCTGCATTTCGACCTCGACGCCGAGCACGATCACCTGCAGCACGTGGCCAACCTCGTGCGCGACCCCCTGTTCGCCGACTACCTGCACGCCCAGATGAAGGCCAAGCCTCCGGCCGAGCGCGCCGCGGCCCCGTCCGCACGCCCGGGGCCGGGCAATGTGGTGGTGGCCGGCTCGGCCAACGCCCAGGGCGGCGGCATCACGCTGCTGCGTTGGACGCAGGCGCAATCGGTGCTCAAGGTGCAGCTGCACCCCTACGGCGACGGGCAGCGGCTGCTGCTGTCGCAGGACTTCACGGCCATGGCCAAGGCCGAATCCATGCAGCGCGATTTCGTGGCCAACGTGTCGCACGAAATCCGCACCCCGCTGACCGTGCTGGCGGGCTTCATCGAAACCCTGCAGACCTTGCCGCTGGAAGACGCCGAACGCGCCCGCTACCTGGACCTGATGGCCAAACAGGCCGACCGCCAGCAGGCCTTGATCAGCGACCTGCTGACCCTGTCCAAGCTGGAAGGCCGCGCGCGGCCCGGCACCGACGAGCGTTTCGAGGTGCAGGCGATGGCCGCCGAGTACCAAGAGCAGGCGCAGGCGCTGTCCGAGCAGGTCTGGGCCGAGGGACCGCCCCAGCAGCTCAGCTTCGAGGGCGGGGCCGGACTGCACATCGTGGGCAGCCGTAGCGAATGGCTGAGCGCCTGCACCAACCTGATCAGCAACGCCATCCGCTACAGCGGCCCCGGTGGCCGCGTGAACGTGAGTTGGACCGTGCTGCCCGATGGCCAGGCCGAATTCGCCGTGAGCGACAACGGCCCCGGCATTGCGCCCGAGCACGTTGCGCGTCTGTCCGAGCGCTTTTACCGCGTGGACAACAGCCGCTCGCGCGAGTCGGGCGGCACCGGCCTGGGCCTGGCCATCACGCGCCAGGTGGCCCAGCGCCATGGCGGCGAGCTGCTGATCCAGAGCACCCTGGGCAAGGGCTCGCGCTTCGCCCTGCGCGTGCCGGCAGCGCGTGCCCGGCTGGTGCACGACGGCCAGGCCAAGGCCGCGTGACGCGGCATTGGGTGATGGGGTATGGCGCTGCTACCGTTTCTCTGTCATCGGCATTGACAGGATACCCTGTGATGGGGTGTTGAGGTGGGCTGCAAGCAGCTGCATTCAGCGGCGGCCGCCACGGCATGCCCTTGCCCCAGGCCAATTGCTGGGGGCCTGACGTCGGGGCCGTGGCTCTTGGGCGTGGGCCGGCTGTCGCCACCGGACGCACATGCACCCATCTGTTCAACACCAGACCGCTCCTGCGTCGGTCACCCGCCGTCTGCGTGACCTGCGCCATCGTGTGGCGACTGCCGGCTGACTGACGCGGGATCGGCGATTGCGCGCGGCCTGCCCTCTGCAGGGCCAGGGCTTGGCGGCCGGTGGCGCCTGCGGCGCGCACCTTGCCGCAAGCTGCCGACATGCTGCGATGATCGCCCCCATGAGCACCACGCCTGTTCCCCCACCGCAGCTGGCCGCGTCGCCGCTGCCCTTCAGCTCGGCCATCTACGGCATCGGCACCGACGTGTGCGACATCCGCCGCATCCGCGACACCTTCGGGCGCCACGGCGAGCGCTTCGTGCAGCGCGTGCTGTCCGAGGGCGAGCAGGCGGTCTGGCGCCGCCGCAGCGAGCGCTGGCCCGAGCGCGGCGTGCGCTACCTGGCGACGCGGTTTTCGGCCAAGGAGGCGTTCTCCAAGGCCATCGGCGTGGGCATGCACTGGCCCATGCAGTGGCGCTGGTGCGAAATCGCCAACGCCGCCAGCGGGCAGCCGCACATCGTGCTGCACGGCGACCTCAAGCCCTGGTGCGACGAGCGCGGCCTGCGCTTTCACATCACCGTCAGCGACGAGAGCGACTACGCCACCAGCTTCTGCGTGGCCGAGCGCGGGCCCGTGGCCTGAACCTCCAGCCGGCTGGGCGCCTCTGTGCGAAGGCGCCTGCCTGCGGGGCTTTGGGGGGAGGGCGACGAGCACGGTCCCCCGTTCGGCCGGCTGCTGGTGAGCGCCGCCCCCGACTGGGTCGATGCGGTGACCGCCGCGCCCTAGAATTGCGCAACCCCGCCGGCGAAGCCCGTGCCCGTTGCACGCGCCGCAGTCGCCGGACCTGGCCCACGCCTTCACCGCAGCTCTCAGGCCGCGCGGCCTGCCCACCATGCTTGAACACGCCCCCCTCATCCTTGACGTTGCCGGCACCAGCCTGACGACCGACGACCGCCGCCGGCTGGCCCACCCGCTCGTGGGTGGCGTCATCCTCTTCACGCGCAACTGGGCCAGCCGCACCCAGCTGACCGAGCTGTGCGCCGCCATCAAGCGCGTGCGGCCCGACCTGCTGATTGCCGCCGACCACGAAGGCGGCCGCGTGCAGCGCTTCCGCACCGACGGTTTCACGCACCTGCCCAGCATGCGCACGCTGGGCGAGCTGTGGCTGAACGACGGCCGGGGTGCGAATGCCCGTGCCGGTCAGGGCGCCATGCGGGCCCAGAACGCCGCCACGGCCGCCGGTTATGTGCTGGCGGCCGAGCTGCGCGCCTGTGGCGTCGATTTCAGCTTCACGCCCGTGCTCGACCTGGACTGGGGCGACAGCCAGGTGATCGGCGACCGCGCCTTCCATGCCGACGCGCGCGTGGTGGCCACGCTGGCCAAAAGCCTGATGTTGGGGCTGCTGCAGGCTGGCATGGCCAACTGCGGCAAGCATTTTCCGGGGCATGGCTTCGTGGCGGCAGACTCGCACGTGGCCCTGCCGGTGGACAAGCGGTCGCTCAAGGCCATCCTGGCCGACGACGCCATGCCCTACGCCTGGCTGCAGACCGCGCTCACCGCCGTGATGCCGGCGCACGTTATCTACTCACGCGTGGACAAGCGACCCGCCGGCTTCTCGGCCCGCTGGCTGCAGGACGTGCTGCGTGCGCGCCTGGGGTTCGAGGGCGCCATCGTCAGCGACGACCTGTCGATGGCGGCGGCCCGCCAGCTCGACGGCCGTGAGCTGAGCTTTGCCGAGGCCGCCCTCGAGGCTTTGCGGGCGGGCTGCGATCTGGCGCTGATCTGCAACCAGTCCCTGGGCGGCGGCGCCGTGCTCGACGAGGTCATCGACACCGTGGCCCGCGCCGTGGTGCAGGGAGGCTGGCAGCCCAGCCGCGCCAGCGCCCTGCGTCGCCAGGCGCTGTTGCCGGCCACGCCCGCCCTCGATTGGGACAGCCTGATGGTGAGCCCGCGCTATCGGCAGGCCCTGGCGCTGTTGCCGTGATCGATGGATATCAGGGTATGCTGTTGGGTGGTTCATGAATTCATTGGGAGTGGGTTCATACCCCGTCATGTCTGGCATGAGGCAGGCAAAAATCCTTGCGACCGCCCTTGAAATTCCGTTCTCGCGGATCATGTGAACACCATGCGGGCCGGCCAAAACGGCAGGCCCCCATCCTTTGACTGCAACGGGGCATCCGCCCCCATACCGAGAGCCATGAACACCGTTTCCCGCGTCCTGTCCGATCTTCTGGCCACTGCCGTGCGCGTGCTGCTGTGGCTGACGGCAGGACTGGCGGCGCTGACCGTCACGCTGATGCTGATGCTGGGCTTGGCGCTGGCCGGCGTGTGGGCCATGCTCACCGGCCGCCGTGCCTGGTGGACGCAGTTGCGCCAGGCGCGCACAGCCTCGCAAGCCATGTGGCAGGCGCGCCGGCAGGCCGCGCATGGCGCCGACCACGCCAACCCGGGCGCGGCGGCCGATGCCGGTGACACTGCCGCCAGTGCCGCACGCGCCCCGCTGGCGCAGCGCCGCTTTGGCCGCGCCGGCCGCATGGACGTCAGCGATGTGAGTGCGCGCAAGGCGCACGGCTGAGGCCAGTACCCCGCTCAGGGGCGGGCGCCATCGTCATGCTGGCGCCAGGCGCTTGGGCCGCCCATGAGGCGGGCTGCTCCTGTGCCGATGACGTGACAGAGCCTCACCGGGCCTGGCGTACGCAGCCACTAAACTTGGGGTTTTCGCCAAGTTTGACCACGCCGCCATGAAAACCGCCTTCGTCTTCAACGGCCCCAACCTCAACCTGCTGGGCCAGCGTGAGCCGCAGGTCTATGGCCACCACACCCTGGCCGACGTGCAGGCCTTGTGCGCGCAAGCCTGTGCCGAGCTGGGCCTGGCGCTGGACTTTCGCCAAAGCAACCACGAGGGCGACCTGATCGACTGGATCCACGCCGCCGGCCAGGCGCAGCAGGCGGGCCAGGCCGTGGGGGCCGTCATCAACGCCGGGGCCTACACGCACACCAGCGTGGCCCTGCACGACGCCATCAAGGGCGCGCAGCTGCGCGTGATCGAGCTGCACATCAGCAACGTGCACGCGCGCGAGGCCTTTCGCCACCACAGCTACCTCTCGCCCGTGTCGCAAGCCGTGATGTGTGGCTTTGGCGTGGCCGGCTATGCGCTGGCCCTGCGCGGCCTGGCGGATGGCGCATGAGGTCGGCCCGAGCCGACCGGCCCAATGGCCCCGATCACCTGAATTGCCCCGAGAGGGGCCGCACGCAAGCAATGCATGCCAGTATGGCCCGGTCTCCGTTTTCTTGTGAACGGCAGGGCATGCATACCCCATTTGTATGACCATGTGGCGGTCTGCAAGCCCTCGCGGCGTGCCGCGGACGGCTTGCGACCCACGCCCAGCCCAGGAGCCGATGTGCCGTTGATCGATACCCCCCCGTCCTTGCCCGAAGCCGTGCGCAGCCGCCTGGCCCAGGCCACGCGTTTTTTCACCCCCGTCGATGGCGGCCGCATGAGCTGGTACGCCTGGGGCAACGCCCACAGCGCGCAGCCGCCCGTGGTGTTGTTCCACGGCGGCAGCGGCAGCTGGACGCATTGGGTGCACGCGATCTTGCCGCTGGTCGATGCCGGCCGCTACGTGGTGGCGGCCGACCTGCCGGGCTTCGGCCAATCGGACAAGCCCGACCGCGGCGGCGATGCCGACGCGCTGAGCGAGCCCCTGGCGCAGGGGTTGGCCAACCTGTTCGAGGGCCGGCCGATCCACCTCGTCGGCTTCTCGTTCGGCGGCCTGTCGGCTGGCCTGATGCTGGCGGCTGAAGCCGAGCGTGAGCGCCGGGGCGAGCCCCGGCGCGTCAACGCACAGCGCATGGTGTTCGTGGGCGCGCCCGCCATGGGCGTGGTGCCCGAGCGCCAGTTCGAGCTCAAGGCCTGGCGCCACCTCGAGACCGAGGCCGAGCGCGACGCCATCCACAAGTACAACCTGGGCGCGCTCATGCTGGCGCACCCGCAGAACATCGAAGGCCTGGCTTTCGAGATCCACAAGGCCAACATGGCCAACGACCGCGGCGGCCGTCGCCGCCTCGCGCACACCGACATCCTCGCGCGCTCGCTGCCCCCGGTGACCAGCGAGGTCTATGCCATCTACGGCCAGTACGACGCGCTCTACAAAGCCTGGATCGGCCAGCTCGAAGCCGCCTACCGGCAGGCCGCGCCGCAGTTCAAGGGCATGCAGCTCATCGAGGGCGCGGGCCACTGGGTGCAGTTCGAAGCGCCCGAGGCCTTCAACACCGCGCTGGCCCAGGTGTTGGCCTGAGCACCCGACGGCCGCCGCGTCCAGCCGCAGGACCGTTGGCCGGGGCCACGTGACCCGATCAGGCGCCTGAGCCGGTCATCGGGCGCTGGCGTCGTGGCTGACCGAGCGCCCGGCCGATGAGGGCGAGGCGGACGGTTCGGGCCAGTCCACGTCGGCGGGCAGGCGGTGCACCAGGGCGCGGGCCTTGATCGGTGCAGGCACTTGACGCAGCCAGGCGCTGGCTTTGCGTGACATTGTCAGCCAGTATGGGGTGAGTGCCGTTTATTTTATGAGGATAAATGGCTCATGCTGGTCCATCTTCTGATGGGCTACCGTTCTACCATTGAACTACACCCTATGGGCTGATCGGCGGCGCTACACCGATCACGCGCGGCCTGGCCAGGTGCCGACCGGCGGCTCACGCGCCGAGTCCGCCGGCCTCTGGCGCGTCACCGCACCCATCACCCGGCATAAAACACGCCATTCGGCTCGCGATTCGGCGCCATGGTCTCCATCGGCATGTTCGAGGCGGCGGGGCGCGCGTACTGGTGCGGCTACTTCGAGGTGCTGCGCGCCTGCCTCAGGCTGGGTGGCCTGCAAACAGACCTGCCGGCGCCGGACGGGCGCTGGCAGTCAGCGCACCTCGCGGCGCAGGATCTTGCCGGTCACGGTCTTGGGCAGCTCGTCGCGGAACTCGATCAGGCGCGGGTATTTGTAGGCGGCCATGTTGGCCTTGCAGTGGGCGATCAGCTCGTCGGCCGTGGCCTGGTGGCCGGCCTTGAGCGAGACCACGGCTTTGACGGTTTCGCCGCGGTAGGCATCGGGCACGCCGACCACGGCGACCTCGCGCACGGCGGGGTGCTGGTAGAGCACGTCTTCCACCTCGCGCGGCCAGACCTTGTAGCCGCCCGCGTTGATCATGTCCTTTTTGCGGTCGACCAGGTAGAACCAGCCGCGCTCGTCCATGAAGCCCACGTCGCCGGTGCGCATGCCGCCGTGCAGCAGCGCGGCTTCGGTGGCTTCGGGCATGTGCCAGTAGCCGCGCATGATCTGCGGCCCGGCCGAGACGATTTCGCCGATTTCACCCACCGCGGCCTCCTGGCCGGCGTCGTTCACGATGCGCACCGTGGTGTTGTAGACCGGCACGCCGATCGACATCGCGCCGCTCACCGGGTCGACCGGGGGCTTCACCCCCAGCGGCACCATGTGCGAGGGCGAGCAGGTCTCGGTCATGCCGAAGGCGTTGTGGATGACGTGGCCGGTCAGGCGCTCGAACGCGTCGGCCGTGGCCGGTGCGATGGGCGCGCCGCCCGAGTAGATGGCCCTGAAGCTGGCGAAATCGGCGCGCGTCACGCCCGGGTGGTTCATCAGCGCCAGGAAGGCCGTGATGGCGCCGATGGTGAAGGTCGGGCGCGTCTCGCGGATGGCATCCAGCATCACCTCGGGGGTGAAGCGGTGGCACAGCACCAGCGTGCACGGCACCCTCAGCGCCAGCGCCATGTGGCCCACCAGGCCCGTGATGTGGAACAGCGGCGCGAGCCCCAGCACCACGTCGTCGGCCTGCACGCCGACCCAGTCGCGGTAGACCTGGGCGTTGAAGGCCAGGTTGCCGTGCGTGTTCATGGCGCCCTTGGGCTTGCCCGTGGTGCCCGAGGTGTAGGTCAGCAGCGCCAGGTCGTTGGCGCTGGGGACGCTGGCCAGCGGCCGCGGCCGGTCGCCGCTGCGGGCGATGGCCAGCAGGTCGACCACGCCGTGGGGAACCGGCAGGCGCTCGCTGTGGCTGAGCACGCGCCGGTCGGTGCGCGATTGCCAGTCGAGGGCGCTGGTGGTCACCACCGTCTTCAGGGCCAGCGGACCGTCGTCGTTCTGGGCGCCATCACCTTGGGAGCCATCGCCCTGGGCCAGCATGGGCGCGACGACCTCATGCCACAGCTCGTCCAGGCACAGCAGCGCCTGCGCGCCCGAGTTGCCGAGGATGTAGCGCAGCTCGCGCTGCTTGTTCATGGGGTTGACCGGCACGGCCACGCCACCGGCTTTCCAGGCCGCCAGCAGGCCGATGACGAAGGCCGGGTTGTTCTGGGTGTAGACGGCCAGGCGGTCGCCAGGCGCAAAGCCGCGCGCCTGCAGCTGGGCGGCCAGGGCGTCGGCGGCCGCGTCGACCTCGCGCAGCGTGAGCTGGCCGTCGAAGTAGCGGATGAAGGGCCGGTCGGGCGCGGCGGCCAGGGCCGCGGCCAGCAGGTCGATCATGTGGCTGAACTGCGGCGTGATGCGGGCGGGCTGCCCCGGGGCGTACTGCTGCAGCCAGGGCTGGGTGGCGCTGGCGCCGGTCATGCGGCCACCCCGGCGCCGAAGCGGTGAAGCGGATGAAGCGGGTGAGGCAAGGTGGCGCGGCGGTGGGGTGCGTGGCCCATGTTCGGTCTCCAGGTCAGGTCGAGGCCAGCCTTCGGGGGTGCTGACCAGGCCCATTCGACGGGGTCGCGGCATGGCGGGCTGTCGCCCAATCGACAAAACGGCAGTATGGCCTGATTCCGTTGAGTAATTGATCGGCATGCTCGGATACTGCTGGCCACGCCACGCCACGCCACGCCACGCCAAGCCAAGCCAAGCCAAGCCAAGCCAAGCCAAGCCAAGCCAAGCCAAGCCAAGCCAAGCCAAGCCAAGCCAAGCCAAGCCAAGCCAAGCCAAGCCAACGGCGACAAGGGCGTACGGCGACGTACGGTGCAAAACCTCGGACGGGGTGGCCGCGGTGTTCAGAAGCCAATGTGGGGTCAGTCGACGCTTCGCACGACGTGGCGGAGGCCATGCACGGCCGAGATGCTGGTCCGCTTCGTTCACCAAGGCGCAGCTTGCGCGCCAAGCGCCTGCGCGAAGCACGCCGCGCCATGGCGAGCTGGCGCTGCGAGGCCGGCGATCGTGCCCGATGTGGTCACCGCCCCCCAGCCCGGCGATCAGCCCTGGGTGTGCGCCTTGGCAGTTGCCTGGGCAATGGCCTGGGCCGCTTCGTGCACCAGGGCCGGGCCCTTGTAGATCAGCCCGGTGTAGATCTGCACGGCGTCGGCGCCGGCACGGAGCTTGGTCACGGCGTCGGCGCCCGAGCCGATGCCGCCCACGCCGATGAGGGGAAAGTCGGGGCCGAGCGCGGCCCGCAGCTGCCGGATGACGGCGTTGCTGGCCGCGAAGACCGGCTTGCCCGAGAGGCCGCCCGCTTCGCCCGCATGGCGGTGGCTGGCCACGGCGTCGCGGTTCAGCGTGGTGTTGGTGGCGATCACGCCCAGGCGCTGCGTGGGCTGGCCGCTGTCGGCGTCGCAGCCATGGCGCTTGAGCGTGGCGGCGATGACGGCGACCTGGGCGTCGTCGAGGTCGGGCGCGATCTTGACGAACAAGGGCTTCTCGGCGCCGTGCTCCTGCGCCAGCTCGGCGCGGCGGCCCATCAGCGTGGCCAGCAGCGCGTCCAGGGCCTCGTCGCCCTGCAGCTCGCGCAGGTTCTTGGTGTTGGGGCTTGAGATGTTGACCGTCACGTAGTCGGCATGGGGGTAGACGCCGGCCAGGCCGATCAGGTAGTCGTCGGTGGCCCGCTCGATGGGGGTGGCGGCGTTCTTGCCGATGTTCAGCCCCAGGCGCATGCGCGTGGCCGTGGCGCGGGCGCCGGGCTGGCGGCAGCGCGCCGCCTTCACGTTGCGCACAAAGGCCTGCAGCCCGTCGTTGTTGAAGCCCAGGCGGTTGATGAGCGCGTCGTGCTCGGGCAGGCGGAACATGCGGGGTTTGGGGTTGCCGGGCTGGGCCAGCGGGGTGACGGTGCCGACTTCGACCAGGCCGAAGCCCATGGCGGCAAAGGCGTCGATGCAGCGCGCGTTCTTGTCCAGCCCCGCGGCCAGGCCCACGCGGTTGGGCAGGTCCATGCCGGCCAGGCGGATCGGGTCGTTCACCTGCGGGTTGCCCCAGGCGCAGGCCAGGGGGCTGTGCTGCAGCTTGGCCAGCGCATCCATCATGTGCTCGTGGGCGGATTCGGGGTCCATGGCAAAGAGCGCAGGGCGAAGCAGGGCGTAGGGCAGTGGCATTGGTCGGATAATTCGGGGTTTTTGGGCGCCGAAGGCAAGGCTTCGCGCGTTGAACTGGCACGGATTTTCTCAAATGACGCAAGACGAACTCAAAACATGGGTGGGGCAGGCCGCGCTGCGGTACGTGGTGCCGGGCGAGATCGTGGGCGTGGGCACGGGCTCCACGGTGAACAAGTTCATCGATGCCCTGGCCGGCATGGCCGGGCAGATCCAGGGCGCGGTGTCCAGCTCCGAGGCCTCGACCGCGCGCCTGCGGGCCATCGGCATCCCGGTGTTTGACGCCAACGAGGTGGGCGAGCTGGGCGTCTACGTCGACGGGGCGGACGAGATCGACGGCCGCGGCTACATGGTCAAGGGCGGCGGCGCCGCGCTCACGCGCGAGAAGATCGTTGCGGCCCAGGCGCGGCAGTTCGTCTGCATCGCCGACGAGTCCAAGCGGGTGCAGACGCTGGGGGCGTTTCCGCTGCCGGTCGAGGTCATCCCCATGGCTGCGCAGGCCGTGGCGCGCCGCTTTGCCGCCGGCGTGCAGGGCACGCGTGGCGAGGCCACGCTGCGCCTGAAGGACGGCGCCCCGCTGGTGACCGACAACGGCCAGCACATCCTCGACGTGCGCGGCCTGCAGATCACCGATCCGCTGGCGTTCGAGCGCGAGGTCAACCAGTGGCCGGGCGTGGTGACGGTGGGGGTGTTCGCCAACCAGCGTGCTCACGTGTGCCTGTTGGGCACGGCCCAAGGGGTGCAGACGCTGACCTTCGCCTGACGCGAAGCCGCGAACGGTGGGCGAGGAGTTGCTGCAGTTGAGGTGACAGGCCCCTGCCGCTGGCCAAGGCTTCATGCCCGCACGGCACGCGGTGCAGTCTTGGCATCAGATACAAGCCAATTTTTTGCAGTATGCATCCATCACCGATGGATCATGAACGGAAATTGGCTTATACCCCATCGGTGAATCGTGAGTGCTCACGGCCTGATGCGGGATGCGCCGGGCAGGCGCGGGCCCCGAACCGTGGGCAAGCGCCGCGCCCACCCATCTGCCCGTTCATGGGCCGAGCAGCAGATCCAGACGTCGAGCCCGGCCCGCGGTGATGGCGGAGGCGCGGGCTTGGGCGGCCTGCTGGGCCACCTCACGTCTTGCCCGCACGCGGCGCGACGTGGAACGAGCAACCATCCCGAATGCAGAGCGTCTGAGGCCGCCAGCGCATGAGTGGTGGGTTTCGCCGCGTGCGGCGGGCGCGTCAGCTGCAGCGGTGCATGACCACCGTTCGAGCGGGCAGCAAAAAGCCCCGAGCGTTGGCGCGTCGGGGCTCGAAGTCGGGGGTGGCAGCGCTTACTTCTTGCCGCTGACCAGGCCGTAGATGAACAGCACGACGATGGCGCCGATGACCGAGGCGATGAAGCCGGCCGACTGACCGGGCTGGTACAGGCCAATGGCCTGGCCGCCGTAGGTGGCCGCCAGAGAACCCACGACGCCCAGCACGATGGTCATGATCCACCCCATGGCGTCGTTGCCGGGCTTGATGGCGCGAGCGATCAGGCCGACGACGAGGCCAATGAGGATGGTCCAGATGATGCTCATGACGAGTCCTTTCGGTGTGACGATGCGCCGAGTCTAGCCAATGTGTGCGTGTCGGCTGTGACGCCTGGGATGCCCGGTGCGGGGAATCGAGGGATATGCACGCGCGCGCCGGTCCAGCGAAGGCGGCCACGGCGGTGGCGCGGGCGGCCGGTGTGCGGTGCAGCCGACTGGCAACGGTCTGCGTCGGCGGACGCCTGCAGGATCGGCGGTCATTGATGCGGTCATCGACCCTCCAGGCGGGCCCAGCGCCAGGGCCGCGAGACCCGGCCCCATGGCCATCGTGGGCACGCTGTCGCGGCGGGGTGCCCGCAGCTTGGCTGACCGCACGGATGTGGCAGCAAGCTGGCCTGCTGCCTGCCACCTGCCACCTGCCACCTGCCACCTGCCTCCTGCCTCCTGCCTCCTGCCTCCTGCCTCGAATTGATGAATGGAGTATGAGGTGTTTGCCGTTTCTGGAGAAACGGGATTGAGTCTATACCCCAACGAACATGCAGGCGAGGAACATCAACCGGCAAGAAAAAACCCCGTCGCGGGACGGGGTTGTGCAGGGAGTCAGGCCTGAGCTTATTCAGCCACGCTGACGAAGTCCTTCATGTTGGCCGACACGACGCCGAGGTTGTACATCGAGTCGCCGAAGTTCATCTCGATCTGCGTCAGGTACTTGAAGTAATGGCTGCCCACGTACTCGTCGGTGATGCCGATGCCGCCATGCAGCTGCACGGCGTTCTGGCCGAGGAAACGGGCTGAGTTGCCGATCTGCACCTTGGTGCGGGCCAGGGCCGTCTTGCGGTCGTCGGCCGACTGGGTCAGCTTCAGGGTGCCGTAGTAGCTCATCGAGCGACCGAGTTCCAGGGCCATCTTCATCTCGGCCATGCGGAAACGCAGGCCCTGGAAGGTGGACAGCGCCACGCCGAACTGCTTGCGCTGGTTCAGGTAGTCGGCGGTCAGGGCCATGAACTTGTCCATGGCGCCCACGGCCTGGGCCGAGACGCCGGCGATGCCCACGTCCACGGCGTGCTGCAGAGCCGCAGCGCCGTCGGCCGTGATCAGCGTGGCGGTGGCGCCGTTCAGCGTCAGGTCGCCCGCGCGCGAGCCGTCCTGCGTGACGTAGCCGGTGGTGGCCACGCCTTGAGCCGAACGCTCGACCAGGAACAGGGCCACCTTGCCGTCGGCCACGGCGGGCACGATGAAGGCGTCAGCCTGGTCGGCGGCGGGCACCACGCCCTTTTGGCCGGTGACGGTCCAGGCGCCGCCGGCTTGCGTGGCCTTGGCGTCGACCTTGGTCAGGTCGTAGCGGGCCTTGCGTTCCTGGTAGGCCAGCACGATCAAGGCTTCGCCCGAGGCGACCTTGGGCAGCCAGGCGCCTTGCACGGCTTCAGGGGCATAGCTGGAGAGCACCACGCCGCTGATGATGGCTTGCACCAGGGGCTCGAGCACCATGCCGCGGCCGGCTTCTTCGAGCACCACCATGGCGTCGATCGGGCCCAGGCCCATGCCGCCTTGGGCTTCGGGCACGGCCAGGCCGGTCAGGCCGAGTTCGGCCAGCTGGTTCCAGGTGTCGCGCGAGAAGCCACCGGCCGTCACGGCCTTGCGACGCGATTCAAAGTCGTACGCCTTGTCCACCCACTTGCGAACGGCGTCACGCAGGGCTTGTTGGTCTTCTGAGAAATCGAAATCCATGTTAACAGTCTCCTTAGCCCAGCACGGTCTGCGCGATGATGATGCGTTGCACTTCGGTCGAACCACCGTAGATGGTCGTCTTGCGCATGTTGAAGTAGGCCGGGGCCAGGGGAGCCAGGGCCTGGATGGCCTGGTCGCCTTGCCAGCCCGCTTCCATGGCTTCGCGCATGTAGGGCAGGCTGTAGGGGCCGGCGGCCAGCATCATCAGCTCGGTGTAGCGCTGCTGGATCTCGGAGCCCTTGATCTTCAGCAGGCCGGCGATGTCCAGCGAGTTCTTGCCCGACTTTTCAGCCGACAGGACACGCAGCACCAGCATTTCGAGCGCCAGGATGTCGATCTCGAGCAGGGCGATCTGGTCGCGGAAGCGCTGGTCTTCCCACACGCCTTCGGCCTTGGCCACTTGCTTGAGCTTCTCCAGGGCGTACTTGGAGCGGTTGACGTCGGCGATGTTGGTGCGCTCGTGCGAGAGCAGCAGCTTGGCGTAGGTCCAGCCCTGGTTTTCTTCACCGATCAGGTTTTCGACCGGCACTTCCACGTTGTCGAAGAAGACTTCGTTCACGTCGAAGCCGCCGTCCAGCAGCTTGATGGGACGCACGGTCACGCCAGGCGACTTCATGTCGACCAGCAGGAAGGAGATGCCGGCTTGCTGCTTGACTTCGGTGTTGGTGCGCACCAGGCAGAAGATCCAGTCACCGAACTGACCCAGCGTGGTCCAGGTCTTCTGACCGTTGACGATGTACTTGTCGCCCTTGCGCTCGGCGCGCGTCTTCAGCGAGGCCAGGTCAGAGCCCGAACCGGGTTCCGAATAGCCCTGGCTCCACCACACTTCGCCGCTGGCGATGCCAGGCAGGAAGCGCTTTTGTTGCTCGGCGTTGCCATAGGTCATGATGACCGGCGCCACCATCACGGGGCCGAACGGCAGGATGCGCGGGGCACCGGCCGCTGCGCAGGCTTCTTCGAACAGGTGCTTTTGCACTGCGGTCCAGCCCGGGCCACCAAATTCCTTGGACCAGCCGGCGCCGAGCCAGCCTTTTTTGCCCAGGATTTTCTGCCAGGACTGCATGTCCTCCTTGGTCAGTTCCAGGCCGTTTTTTTGTTTGTCGGCCAGAGCCTTGGGCAGGTTGGCGTTGACCCAATCGCGGACTTCGTCGCGAAAGGCGAGTTCTTCAGGGGTGTAGGCAAGATCCATAACGGTTCAGTCTCCAGTCAGAGGGTCGCTTTTATCACAATTTTGAGACAGACTTGGTCTTTTTTGAGACAAGCCCAAGGCTTCACAGAGTGCTTGCAGCTGCGTTTCCAACTCGCTCACGCGGGATTTCAAGGCGCTGATGTCGGCTGCCGTGTCGCTGTCCGGGGTGGCCGGGGCGGGGCTCTGGCCTGCCTGCGCATTGTGATGGGAGCCACCGGTCAGCAACTGCGTCCAGCGTGACTCCCGCTCGCCAACTGTACGGGCTAATCGGGTCACCAATGGACCGCCTTTTTCTGCACTGCGGTTTGCCAGCTCGTCCAGAAAGGCCTCGACCGAGGAAATGTCGGCAAAGCGGTGCCAGCGTTCGGCGTTCAGGCGCAGCTCACCCGCCGTTTGCGGGCCGCGCAGCATCAGCAGGCCCAGCAGCGCAGCCGACTGATCGGGCACGGCCAGCACGCGCGTGAACTGGTGGCTGTACTTGGGGGTTCGGCCACCGCTCACCTCGTGGACGAGGTGGCGCTGCCGCAGCTCGTCCAGCGCGGCCAGCACCTCGGCCTCGGACAGCTGCAGCACGGGGTCGCGGCTGGTTTTCTGGTTGCAGCCTGTCACCAGCCCGTTGAGGGTCATGGGGTAGGTGTCGGGCACGGTGCGGGCTTTTTCCATCAGCGTGCCCAGCACACGGGCCTCGACCGGGGACAGCGGCGTCTGTTGCGGGTCGAACGGGGTGGGGGCGGTGGGGGTGATGTCCATGAGCGCAGATAATTTCGGGTTCCATGAAAAACATCGTCATTCTCATCTCTGGCACGGGCTCCAACATGGCGGCCATCCTGGAGGCCGCCGAACGCCAGCATTGGGAGCGCGAGCACGGCGTGCGCGTGGCCGCCGTGATCAGCAACAAGGCCGATGCCAAGGGGCTGCAGACCGCCGCCTCGCGGGGGGTGGCCACACAGGTGCTCGACCACAAAGCCTACGCCTCGCGCGCGGACTTCGACGCCGCGCTGGCGCAGGCCATCGACGCCTTCGAGCCGGCCCTGGTGGTGCTGGCGGGCTTCATGCGCATCCTGACCGAGGGCTTTGTGCAGCACTACGCCGGGCGGCTGGTCAACATCCACCCCTCGCTGCTGCCGGCATTCGCGGGCCTGCACACGCACCAGCGGGCCATCGACGCCGGCTGCCAGTTCGCGGGCGCCACCGTGCACCTGGTGACGGCCGAGCTCGACAACGGTCCCATCCTGGCGCAGGCCGTGGTGCCGGTCTTGCCGGGCGACACGGCCGATGCGCTGGCCCTGCGCGTGCTGAGCCAGGAGCACGTCATCTACCCGCGCGCTGTGCTGCAGTGGCTCACGCGGCCCGGCACGGCCGCCTGACTCTCGGAGTCTGCGGCTTGCCTCCACCAACGCAGTTCGGTGTGGGTGTGAGGCGGCTTGGGGGGGTGAGCAGGGTCAAGCCCACGTTCGGACGCCTGAGCCGCCGCGGCAGTGCCTGGATCAGGTCGTCGTCGCTTTTTGACCGCAGGTGCGCGGCCCCAGGTGATTGCTGCAGTGCACAATCGGCCCATGCGCAAATCGAGATCCAAGCCCACGTCCCGGCTGCAGGCCGGCAGCCAACCAGGGCCACGCCCTACAGCGCCCCTGGCGCAAGCCGGCAGCGTGCCGGCGACGGACGCGATGTCCCAGGCGGGCGCTCAGGCGGCGCCGGCCACCACGCCTGAACCCGTTGAGACTCCCGCAGCGGCTGAACCGGCTGCAACCCACGCAACGCCTGAACCCGTTGTAACCCACGCAACGCTTGGACCCGCGGCAACCCAAGCGCCGCTGCCCAGCATCGTCGATGGCCAGTCGCAAACCTTCCTGAAGCGCGACCTCAGCCAGGTCACCAAGGCGCTGGTGCTGCAGGGCGGCGGGGCCCTGGGGGCTTACCAGGCCGGCGTGTTCGAAGCACTGCACCGCGACTACAAGGTGCTGGACTGGGTGGCTGGCGTCTCGATCGGCGCCATCAACGGCGCCTTGATCGCGGGCAATGCGCCCGAACGCCGGGTCGAGGCCTTGCAGGCCTTCTGGCGCCAGGTGTCCTCGGCCCCGGGTCAACTGATGCCCCGCTGGGGCGGCGACGAGCAGCTGCTGGCCGAGGCCAGCGCCGGTGCCGCCATGGTGTTTGGCATTCCCGGCATGTTCAACCCGCGGCCCACGCCGCTGTGGCTGTGGGGGCTGGATGCCCCGCTGGCCGGTGTGTACGACACCGCGCCGCTGCGCGAGACCCTGCTCAGGCTGGTCGACTTCGACCGCCTCAACCACGGTGGCGTGCGCTTCTCCGTCGGCGCGGTGAACGTGCGCACCGGCAACTCCATCTACTTCGACAACCGACACCAGACCATTGGCCCCGAGCACATCATGGCCAGTGCCGCGCTGCCGCCGGGCTTTCCGGCCGTGCACATCGACGGCGAGGACTACTGGGACGGTGGCGTCGTCAGCAACACCCCGCTGCAACACGTGCTGGACCAGCAGCCACGCGAGCTGCCGCTGATGGTGCTGCAGGTCGACCTGTTCAGTGCGCGCGGGCCCATGCCGACCACCATCGGCCAGGTCATCGCGCGCCAGAAGGACATTCAGTACTCCAGCCGCACGCGCATGAACTCCAACGTGCTCGAAACGCAGATCAACCTGGGCGAAAAGCTGGCCGCGCTGCTCAAGCGCCTGCCGCCCGAGCTGCAGGACGACCCCGAGGTCCAGCTGCTGCGCCGCCACCTGCACCGCAAGCCGGTCGACATCGTGCACCTCATCTACCGCTCGCAGCGCCCGTTCGCGGCGGCCGACTTCGAGTTCTCGCGCGCGGCCGTGCAATCGCACTGGCAAGCGGGTGTGCGCGACATGCAGCACACGCTGGCCCACCCCGATCTGCTGCGCGTCACCCACGCCCAGGGCGTGACCACCTACGACCTGGCCGACGACGCACACCACCAGGTGCGCCACCGCGTTGCGGCGGGCATGGTGTGAAACGAAATTCAGGCAGTATGGTGTGATTGCCGTTTCATCAGAAACGAGACTGATGCCATACTGCCTGAGTGTGTGACGCGCAAGACGGCACATGGCCACGCATCGGGGCCTGTCCTCACCAGCCCCCGGTCGTGACGGGGGACCTGTGACGAGACCCCCATCCAGGCAGCCGGGGGCCTGACGCGCAAGGCGCCCGCAGGCTCGGGGCTTGAACCCCACGGCCGCGCGGGTGAGGTGAATGCGTTGGTGACGCAGGGCGGACGCACGAGGGTCGTGTGCCGGGTGGTGACGCCGCACCTGCCGACCACGCCCATCGCGTTCAGGCCGTTGGCCCACGGCCGCGAACCCCCTGGACGAGGCTGAACCCGCGCTGGACGTTGTCTGCGTGGCAGGGGGCACGCAGGCCCGGATGGGACAATCGCCGCATGCCCAGCTCCAAACGATCCAGCCCTTCCCGTGCGCCGTCGGCGCAGCACCCGCGTGGCGGCCAGCGGCCGCGCAGCGGTCCGGCGACCGGCCACAGCCTGGTGGACCAGGTGGCGCTGCTGCTCACGCAATTGCGCCAAAGCCCGCAACCGGCCGATGCGCTGCTGGCCGCCCATTTCAAGCAACACCGCAACCTGGGGCCGCGCGAGCGCGGGGCCATCAGCGAGGCCTGCTTTGCCGTGCTGCGCGAGCGCAACTGGTTCACCCACCTGGCCAAGGACGGCCCCGGCGAGGCCGCTGGCCGCACGCGCCGCCTGGCCCTGCTGGCCCTGGCCCACACGGGGGCCGGCGTGGCCGGTGCCACACCCGAGGAGGCGGTCTGGCTGCAGCAGGCTCAGGCCACCGCGCAGCCGGCCAACCTGGACGACCCCATGCGCCACAACCTGCCGCAGTGGCTGGCGCAGCGCCTGCAGGCCCAGCTGGGTGACGAGGCCTGGCCGCTGGCGCAGGCCCTGCTGACGCCGGCGCCGCTCGACGTGCGCGTCAACATCGCCAAAGCCAAGCGATCGGCCTTGGCGGTATCGCTGGCTGCCGATGGTTTTGAGAACGACAGCACGCCGTACTCCCCCTGGGGCTTGCGCATGCAGGGCAAGCCCAGGCTCACGCAGAGCGACGCCTTCCGGCAAGGCGAGATCGAGGTGCAGGACGAAGGCTCGCAGCTGCTGGCCCTGCTCGTCGATGCGCGGCGCGGCGACATGGTGGCCGATTTCTGCGCCGGCGCGGGCGGCAAGACCCTGGCCATGGCGGCCATGATGCGCGACCAGGGCCGCGTCTACGCCTTCGACACCTCGACGCACCGGCTGGAAGGCCTGCAGCCGCGCGCCCTGCGGGCCGGTGTGCGCAACCTCTACCCCATCGCCATCGCCCACGAGGCCGACGAACGCCTGAAAACGCTGGCCGGCAAGATGGACCGCGTGCTCGTCGATGCGCCCTGCACGGGCCTGGGCACGCTGCGCCGCAGCCCCGACCGCAAGTGGCGGCTGTCCGAGGCCGAAGCCGACCAGTACCCCGAGCTGCAGGCGCGCATCCTTACTGCGGCGGCGCGGCTGGTGAAGCCCGGCGGCCGGCTGGTCTACGCCACCTGTAGCCTGCTGCGCGAAGAGAACGAAGACCTGGCCCGGGCTTTCGCGGCCGCGCACCGCGATTTCGAGCCGGTGCCCGTGGCCGAGGTGCTGGCCAAGGCCAAGGTGGCGCAGGCCGAGGCGCTGACACACAGCCTGGGGCCAAGTCGGGTGGAGGCGACGGTCGCCGCGGCGGACGAGGCGGCTTCGGAGCCGGCGACCGCGTCGCGGCTGGCGCCGTCGCCCTACCTGCGGCTGTGGCCTCAGCGCCATGGCACGGACGGCTTTTTTGCCGCCGTGTGGCAGCGCCGCCGCTGAACGGCGCAACGCGTGGCCATCGCCTGCTGCCGACATCGAAGCCGGTGAACGCGTGATGCGGTTGGCGATTTCGGCTCGTCTTCGGCTTCGGTGCGGCCCATCGACCGCAGCGGCAGGGCGCCTGAAGCGCTTGGCCCGCCCCTCCAGGCGGATGGTCTTTACCCATCTCGCCGAGGCGGACCCGCCCTGGGCGTCACGCTGCACGCGGAGCAACCCTGAAGCGGAGACCGACGCCGATGGCCGTGCGCGTCGGTTGGGCGAGGGCCGTGGCCTGCGGGCCTGTGAACCCCGCGTCGTCAGGCGGCCCGCATGCGGTCCAGCACGTCGATGCTGGGTTTTTCAGAGTTCTTGAAGGCAGTATGCGCTTATTGTCGTTGATGTGAAAACGAGAAATGCCACATACTGCTTGCTTTGAAGGCGGCAGCTTTGTGATGCCGCATCAAGCCAGGGCCGTGTCCAGCACCATCATCAGCACGAAACCCACCATCAGGCCGGTGGTGGCGTAGGCCTCGTGGCCCTTGCGGTGCGACTCGGGGATGATTTCGTGGCTGATCACGAACAGCATGGCGCCGGCCGCGAAACCCAGGCCCCACGGCAGCAGCAGGGTCGAGTGGCCGATGATGGCGGCGCCGGCCACGGCGCCCAGCGGCTCGATCAGGCCCGAGGCAATGCCCAGGGCCACGGCATGCAGGCGCGAGTAGCCGGCCGCAAGCAGGGCGGCCGCCACCACAAAGCCCTCGGGCACGTCCTGGATGGCGATGCCGATGGCCAGGGCATTGGCCCGCATGCTGTCGGTGCCGGCGTAGCCCACGCCGATCGCCATGCCCTCGGGCAGGTTGTGCAGGGCAATGGCGAACACGAACAGCCAGACGCGGCGCAACTGCCGGCCGTCCGCCCCCTCGGGGCCTTTGATGAAGTGCTCGTGCGGCAGCAGGCGGTCCATCAGCAGCAGGGCGGCACCGCCCAGCAGGATGGCCATGCCGACGATGCTGCCCGCCGCCCAGGGGCTGCCGCCCCAGATGCCGGAAGCCTCGGCGGCTTCGAGCCCGGGCAGCACGAGTGAGAACGCGCAGGCCGCGAGCATGACGCCGGCGCCAAAGCCGAACAGGGTGTCCTGCACCCGTTCGGAAGGCCGGTGCGACACGAGCACGGGGATGGTGCCCAGTGCCGTGGCGAGCGCGGCGATGCTGCCGCCCAGCAGGGCGGCCCGAACCGAGGGCTGGTGCAGCAGCGCGTCCCAGAGCATGGCGCAGGTGACCAGCACGCCGGCGGCGCAAATCGCCAGGCCGATCAGGGTCTGCAGCCGGAACGGCCCCAGGCGCAGCGCGGGTCGGCCGGCGTGGGTAGCTGCAGGGCCGTCGTTCGGGTGGTCGGGCATGGCAGGCCTTCAGCGCGGCTGGGCGGCGGCGTAGCGGCGGGCGACCTCGGCCCAGTCGACGACGTTGTAGAAGGCGGCGATGTACTCGGGGCGGCGGTTCTGGTACTTGAGGTAATAAGCGTGCTCCCACACGTCCAGGCCCAGGATGGGGGTGTTGCCCGAGGCGATGCCGGCCATCAGCGGGTTGTCCTGGTTGGCGCTGCTTTCGACGCCGAGCTTGCCCTGGGCGTTCACGGTGAGCCAGGCCCAGCCGCTGCCGAAGCGGCTCAGGGCGGCTTTGGTGAAGGCGTCCTTGAAGGCGTCGAAGCCGCCCAGGTCAGCCGTGATGGCGGTGGCCAGGTCACCTTGGGGCTGGCCGCCGCCCTGGGGCGACATCACGAGCCAGAACAGGCTGTGGTTGGCATGGCCACCGCCGTTGTTGCGCACCGCGGCGCGCACGCCTTCGGGCAGCGCGTCGATCTGGGCGATCAGCGTTTCCACCGGCAGGTCGGCGTGCGGCGTGCCCTCCAGGGCCGCGTTCAGGTTGTTCACATAGGTCTGGTGGTGCTTGGTGTGGTGGATTTCCATGGTTTGCGCATCGATGTGGGGCTCGAGCGCGGTGTAGGCATAGCTCAGGGTGGGCAGGGTGTAGGGCATGACGCGTCCTGTGGTGGTGAAAGGGAAAGAGCAGTCCAAGGTCCGTGCCTCATTGCAGCCGGCGGCCGGGCCAGCGGCTGGCCTGGGCTTCGACCGGCGGCGGGGGCTTGGACACCGCCGCGTGCGAGCCAGCTGGGCGCGATGCGGGGCCGGGCAGTTCGCGCTGGGCGGCCAGCAGGTGGTGCAGCTGGCGGCCGATGGCGCCCTGCAACGCGGCGGGGGCGGTGTCGTCGTGCAGCCGATGGGTCAGGTCCTGCCATGCGGCCTGCAGGCACTGCGCCGCGCTCGCGGTCTGGCCCAGGTCGACATGGCAGCCGGCGAGGTTCAGGTGGGCCACGATGAATGCCGCCACGCGGTGGTCGTCGACCACCTCGCCGACGGGCAGGTCCAACAGCTGCCGCGCCACCTGGGTCGCTTCGTCGTGGCGGATCAAGGCCGGCAGCGGGCGGTGTGCGCGGCTGTGGTCCAGGCCAGCGCGGCTGAGCCGCTGCCAGCGCGCAAGCAGCGGGTGGTCGGGCACGGATTCAGGCTTGGTCGGAGGGCAGGGCCTGGGCGTGTCCGTCATGGTGTGTCCCCGGCGGCGGTGCGGGGGGCGCGGGCCGTCAGCGGCACCGCGTCGGGGTGGTTCACCCGCACGCAGGTCTGGCCCAGGCGTTTGCAATCGTCGCCGTCGCGCCAGAAGTCGTCGTGGCTGACGCAGCCCGTCTGGCAGAGCACCAGGTCGATCGCCAGCAGGCCGTGGTGCAACCAGTGCTGGGCCCACTCGGGGGCAATGGGGCTGGCTTCGCAGGTGATCAGCTGGCCGCGGTTGGGCGCCAGGCTGGTGTCGCGTGCCAGGGCCCGATCCTCGCGTTCCCACGCCATGAGGGTGCCCTGCAGGATGAGCATGGCGCGCAGGCGCATCAGGTGGGTCTGCAGGCGCGCCACTTCCTGGGTCTTGCCTTGCATCAGGTCGGCCCAGCGCCGCTGCAGCTCGCCATAGCGACGCAGCAGCACCGCATGCTCGCGGGCCAACTGATTGACGTCTTCCGAAAATGACACCCAGCTTCTCCATGTCCGCGGCAACCGCGGCGCGGTGACGGCGCGTCTCTGTTGCACACGGGTGCCTGAGCATATCAAATGCTAATGATTCTCATTAATTTCCATGGAGTCGGCAGTGTTTTGCGGTGTGCCAGGCGACGGGAAGGAGGTCAAGTGGGGGCGCGCCTTGTCGCGTCTGACGTCGCGCCCTCGGCTGCGCAGGGCCTGCACGCCGGCAGCCGGGTGGGCGCTGCGGGCCAGGTTGCCACCTGCATGGTGAAGTGGAGCGAGCGGCCACTTCGGATTGCACTGTGCGCCGGCGGTGGGTCAGGGTGAGGCTGTGGCGCGTCCCGGGCTGCGGTGGACTGAACTCGGCTCAAGGGGTGATGAATGCGGGTCGCGTTGACGGCGCGGAGCCGCAATCGGGCGAATCGCCTTGCCCACCCGACGCTGCTTCAGCGCGTGGGCGATGACGCGTGCGTGCGCGGCGGCATCGCGACGGGACGGGACGTTGCACGACGCGCGAGGTCGAGGCGGGCATGTCAATCGGACGAGCGTTCCAGCGTTGGCTGGGCTCAACGCGTGTGACGCTGCCGGCGATGTTGCGCGGCTGATCCCGGCTGCTCGGCGTCGGGACCGCGCGGGCCGGGTTCAGGCGCGTCCGGGAAGGGGTGCAGCGTTGCAGCCCGCGCCACCGGCCAACCAGGCGCGGGCCGGCGCCGGGCTCACTCGCGCCAGTGATCGGCGATCCAGCGCGCGGGTTCGATGTGGGCAAACCGCTTGTTGCGCCGGCCGGCCAGCGCGTCGGGCGGGTTGACCTCGCCGTGGAAGATGACGATCTTGGCGTTCGCCGGCACAAAGGGCTCACGCCAAAGGTTGGTGGGCCAGGCCGGGATGCCGTGGTACTTGAAGCTCGGGCACCAGCCGTCGGGCCAGTAGTCGATCACGCCCTGCTGGTGCAGGACGTCGGACAGGAAGGCCTGCTCGTTGCGGTAGCGCTGCTGCACCTCGGCCATGTGGCCGCGGAAGTGGGCCAGCACGTCGGCATGGGCGCCCAGCTCGAAGCGGTAGACCGAGGAGTTGCCCGTCACGCGCTCGCCCAAGCGCCAAAAGCGCGGGTAGTCGCGGATGATGCGGAACGGGCCGGGCAGCTCGAAAAATGCATCGATGCTGTCCACGATCACCACGTCCAGGTCCAGGAACAAGGCCGTGCCGCGCAGGCCATGCAGGTCGGCCTCGAAGGTGGTCAGCTTCTTCCAGGCGCCATCGCGCTCGCCCGGCTTGAGGTTCAGGTTCAGCGGCGGGATCGGCAGGCACTGCACGGCGGGGTTGACCCCGCGGCCGTCGTCGGTCAGGCAGACGAAGTTGAAATCGCCCGTCAGGTGGCGCCGCACCATGGCGTACAGGCGGTTGACGTACTCGGGCCCGTACTTGGTGCCCCACTTCATGCACAGGATGTGGCGCTGGGCCGCGCCGGCCGCCGCGCTTGCAGGCAGTCCGTCGCTCATCAATCGGCCTGGCGCTTCTTCACCGACTTCTGCTTGGGCTTGGCGCGCTTGACCTTGCCGCTGGCCGTCAGGCGTTCGTTGCCCAGCACCTTGACCAGACGCACTTCGGGCCGCTGCCCGCCGCGCTTGCTGTGCTTGAGCACCTTGATTTCCTTGGGCCCGGGCATGCGGTCGTCGCCCAGGGCCTTCTCCTTGTCCGGGATGGGGCGCCACAGCACCAGCAGCTTGCCGATGTGCTGGATGGGCGCGGCGCTGAGCTCGTCGCACAGGCGCAGGTAGATGGCCTCGCGCGCGGCGCGGTCGTCGCCGAACACGCGCACCTTGATGAGGCCGTGGGCGTTCAGGGCACCATCCGCCTCCTTGAGGACGGCGGGCGTGAGCCCGTCGGCGCCGACCATGACGACCGGATCCAGGTGGTGGGCCTCGGCGCGATGGGCTTTTCGCTCGGCGATGGAAAGGGTAATTTGGGGCATAGGCCGTATTATCCCCGCCTCACCCGGGAAGACCGCGCCGTGACGGCGTGGCTTGTTGGCTGGCAGGCACACGGGCGGTCTGCGGCCACCTGCGCCGGCGCGGCGGCCGTTTCGGGCCGCAGGACGCCAGGCCTTCTCATTCACCGCGCCCGTTCACGGGCTGCTGCATTCCCCATGAAAGTCAAAACCAAAAGCAAGAAGGTCAACAAGGCGTGGCTGAACGACCACGTCAACGACCCCTACGTGAAGATGGCCCAGCGCGATGGCTACCGGGCGCGCGCGGCCTACAAGTTGAAGGAAATCGACGAAGCACTGGGCTTGATCAAGCCCGGCCAGCTGGTGGTGGACCTGGGCAGTGCGCCCGGTGCCTGGAGCCAGTACCTGCGCCGGCGCATGGCGCCCGAGGGCGCAGCCACGGGCGAGCTCAACGGCACGCTGATCGCGCTCGACATCCTGCCCATGGAGCCGGTGGACGGCGTGACCTTTCTGCAGGGCGACTTCCGCGAGGACGAGGTGCTGGCCCGGTTGCGCGAGACTGTGGGCGACCGCCAGGCCGACGTGGTGGTGTCGGACATGGCGCCTAACCTGTCGGGCATCGAGACCGCAGATGCCGCGCGCATCGCGCACCTGATCGAGCTGGCGCTGGAGTTTTCGCAAAGCCACCTGAAGCCGGAAGGGGCGCTGGTGGTCAAGCTGTTCCACGGCAGCGGCTACAGCCAGTTGGTCAAGCTGTTCAAGGACCACTTCCGCGTGGTCAAGCCCATCAAGCCCAAGGCCTCGCGGTCGCGGTCATCCGAAACCTTCCTGGTGGGCATCGGTCTGAAAGGCTGAATGAGGAGTATGGGCTGATTCCCGTTTCAAAATGAACGGAAATTGGGTGATACCCCATCCAGGCGCTGTGAGTGCGGTGGCGAGAATACCGGGCAGACGCCCATGCTGCGATGGCGCACGCCTCGAACGAGCAGCTGCAGCACGCGCATGTCGAATCGCTGATCGCCCTGGGGTCGTCCGATGCCGCCGTGACGAACAGCCAAGGCCGGGTCATCGCGCTGGCCGACCACGCGCCGCATCAGGCCCGCCCTCAGCCGCTCAGTGACTCAGTGGTGGGGCGCCAGCAGCGGATGCAGGCTGACCACGCCGCCGATCATGATCAGCGCTGGCGATTCCACCTGATGCGCCACGGCCAGGGCGGGCAGCCGGGCCACGGTGCCCGTCACCACGCGTTGCTCGGGCAGGCTGGCGCGCTCGATGAGGGCGGCCGGCGTGTCGGCCGGCATGCCGTGCGCGACGAGCTGCTCGCTGATGATGGGCAGCGCGCCCAGCCCCATGTAGATGACCAGCGTCTGCTTCTGATGCACGAGCGAGGGCCAGTCCAGGTCCACGTGGCGGTCGCCATGCAGGCCTTGCAGGTGGCCGGTGGCCAGCACCACCGATTGCGCGTGGTCGCGGTGCGTGAGCGGGATGCCGGCCAGGCACGACGCGGCTTGCGCGGCCGTGATGCCGGGGATGACCGTGAAAGGCACGCCGGCCTCGGACAGGCCCGCGACCTCTTCACCGCCGCGGCCGAACACATAAGGGTCGCCGCCCTTGAGGCGCACCAGCGACCGACCCGCGCGCGCGAAGCGGATCATTTCGGCCGTGATCTCGGCCTGGGGCAGGGTGTGCAGGCCTTTGCGCTTGCCGACGTGGATGCGTTCGCAGTCGGCGGGCAGCAGGTCCATCACGGCGTTGGAGACGAGGTGGTCGTAAAGCACCAGCGTGGCTTGCGCCAGCGCACGCGCGGCCTTGACGGTGAGCAGCTCTGGGTCGCCGGGGCCGGCGCCCACCAGGGTGACGTGGCCCAGGGCCGGAGACGGGGAATCGGGTGTGTTCGTCATGGAGGGGGCGAGCATACGCAAATTTCAGCCCCGAACGACTGCGCGGTGCGACGAGGGATCGGACTCATTGGGCATCCATGGGGTATGCCAAGGTGCCCATTTCATTGCCAACGAGGATGTGGGCATACTGCATGAAAAAAGCGCCTTGCGGCGCTTGGCTGGCGGGGCGGATCACCGCGCGATCACACCTTGCGGCCACTGGATTTGGCGGCGGTCTTCACCGAGCCGGCCTTGCGGGTGGCGGCGGATTGCCTGTCGGCCTTGGCGTTGGACTTGGTGCTGGCCTTGGCCGTGCTGCGGGCCTTGTCCCGGCTGGTTGACGCGGCGGCCTTACCGGCCGCCTTGGTGCGGGGGGCTTCGGCGCGTTGAGTCTCCGTGCGTTTGACCTCCGCGCGTTGGATCGCTTCAGCGCGCTTGACGGCCGGGCTGGCGGGCGCTGCCACGGCGTTGCGGGTGTCCGCTTCCGTCAGGTTGACAGCCGCGGCTTGGATGTCCTGGCCGGCTTCTTGCGCGGCGGCCAGCTGCAGGGCCAGTGAGGCGGTGTCGCTGCGGCTGGACGCGTCGCTGGCGGTCAGCTGGTAGGCGCTGGCGTCCTGGCTGGGGGCGTAGGCCGACGCCAGGCGCGGCGCTTCAAACTCGCCGCTCTGGGCGGTCACGCGGCGGGCGCCGTCGAAGCGGCTGCGCCAGTAGTTGATGTCCATGTTCTCAACGCGCACGCGGGCGCCGGTGCGCGGGGCATGGATGAACTTGTTGTCGCCGATGTAGATGCCGACGTGGCTGTACGAGCGGCGCATGGTGTTGAAGAAGACCAGGTCGCCGGGGCGCAGCTCGTCCTTGGCGATCTTCTGCGTTGACGACGCTTGCTCGGCCGCGCGGCGCGGCAGCACCAGACCCAGGGTCTGCTTGTAGACCGCGTGCACCAGGCCGCTGCAGTCAAAGCCTGTGTCGCGCGAATTGCCGCCCAGGCGGTAAGGCACGTCGAGCTTGGCCATGGCCGAAAACACCACGTCGCCGGCCCGGCTGGACAGGCCCTGGGCCTGCTGGGTGAGCCGGTGCATCAGGCTGGAACTCTCAGCCTCTGCAGTTGCTGCGGTCAGGGGGCCAGCCTGGGCCAGGCTGGCGGCAGAGAACAGGGCAGCAACAAGCAGCTTCTTCATCGGTCAACACTTCGTGTGCATTGGCTGTGACCCCACCGGCGGATGCCGGGTGACGCAACAACGCTGTTGGAGGATGTGCCCTCTCTGGCGAAGGCCTGCACGTTCTCGCAGGAATCGTGCCGGCCTGTGCTGGCTGGTGAGGGCATTGCAGAGGCCGTGAAAAACACCACGGCATCCTGCAAATCGGATGGCGGCAGATGATAACCGCAACTTTCTGCAACACAATCGAAAATAGCGTGAAAGTGCTGCTTCGGTGTCTAACGTGGGTGGATCGTGAGGGAATGGCTTTGTGTGGTCGAATGAAGCCTTCATTGCGGAGGAACAATGTCACACGACACGCCATGGCTCCCAGGGAATTCAAGGGTTAACCCTCATCATCCATTCGGCCTACTTCGGGTTGCTCGGCAGGCCCTCATCGGGATGGTGGCGGTGGGTGCATTGATGCAAATGGTTGCAAATGAAGCGACTGCGCAACCGGCCGTGGCCGAGCCCGTGACGCCCCAGGTCGTTGCCAAAGGCTTGCGCCACCCCTGGGCGGTGGCTTTTTTGCCGGAAGGGCGCTTCCTGGTGACCGAGCGCCCCGGAGCCCTGCGCGTGGTGCAGGCCGATGGGCAGGTGGGCGCGCCGCTGCAGGGCGTGCCCACGGTGGCGGCGGGCGGGCAGGGCGGCTTGCTCGATGTGGTGCTGGATCACGACTTTGAGCGCAACCGGCGCCTGTACCTGTGCTACAGCGAACCGGCCGACGAGCCCGGCGCGAAGGCGAACAGCACGGCGCTGGCGTCGGCGCGCCTGTCGGCCGATGGCGCGCGCCTGGAACAGGTGCGTGTGATCTTCAGCCAGCGCCCCAAAGTGGCCAGCACCGCCCATTTCGGGTGCCGCATCGTGCAGGGCATGCAAGACAGCCGGCCCGACGGCACGGTCTTCCTGGGCCTGGGCGACCGCTACTCGGAGCGCGATTCTGCGCAGAAACTGGACACGCACCTGGGCAAGCTGGTGCGCGTCAACCTGGATGGCTCGGTGCCCAAGGACAACCCCTTGGTCGGCCGGGCCGGTGCCCTGCCCGAGATCTACAGCTGGGGTCACCGCAACATCCAGGGCGCGGCGCTGGATGGGCAGGGGCGCCTGTGGGCCGTGGAGCACGGGGCGCAGGGCGGCGATGAGCTGAATCGGCCGCTGCCGGGCGTGAACCACGGCTGGCCCGTGATCACGCATGGGGTGGATTACAACGGCAGCAAGATCGGCGAGGGCAGCGCCAAGGCCGGCATGGCGCAGCCCGTGTGGCAGTGGACGCCCTCCATCGCCCCGTCTGGCCTGGTGTGGCTGACCAGCGACCGTTACGGCAAGGCCTGGCAGGGCAGCGCGTTCGTGGGCTCGCTGAAATTCCGCCATCTGGTGCGGCTGCAGATGAAGGGCGACACGGTGGCCGGGCAGCAGAGCCTGCTGCAGAACCTGAACCAGCGCATCCGCGATGTGCGGCAGGGGCCCGATGGCCTGTTGTACGTGCTGACCGACGCGCCCGACGGGCAGCTCATCCGCCTGCTGCCCAAGCCTTGAGCCTGCGAGACTGGCCGGCCCGAGCAGTTGCGGGTCAGGATGATCCGTTTGGTTGAATTGGCAGTATGGGGTGATTGCCGTTAATGTGAGAACGGGAATTCGATCATACTGCCTCATCCAAATGACGCCCCAAGCGGATCGTCCACCCAACGCAGAGGACGCCATCTCGCCGTGTCGCCGTCCGTCCCGACAATCGGCGGTTTGACAGGCTTTTTGGATAGGAGTGTTCCGTGTTGCTCGACGTCAACGATTCTCAGCTGGTGCTGGTCGATTTTCAGGCCAAGCTGATGCCGGCCATCGCCGATGGCGCCGCCGTGCTGCGCAATGCACAGCGGCTGGCGCAACTGGCCCGCTTGCTGCGCGTGCCGGCCGTGCTGACCGAGCATTGCCCCGACAAGCTCGGGCCCAGCGACGCGGCCTTGCTGGAGCTGGTGCCCCAGCGGCTGGACAAGGAGAGCTTCAGCGCCGTGCCGGCCGGCCTCGTCGAGGCCTTGCTGCCCCGGCCGCAGGCCAAAGCCCCGCAGGGCAACGCCCGCAGCCTGCCCAAACACCTGCGCAAGCCCGAGGTGGCCGAGCCCGAGCGGCGCTCCATCGTGCTGGCTGGTTGTGAGGCGCACGTCTGCCTGTTGCAGACCGCGCTCGATTTGTTGGACGAGGAGTGGGACGTGTGGGTGGTGACCGATGCCTGCGGCTCGCGCACCGACCGCAATCGCGATGCCGCCTACGACCGGCTGGCCGGGGCCGGTGCCGAGCTGGTGACCTGTGAAATGGTCGCCTTCGAGTGGGTGCGCGACGCCAGCCACCCGCAGTGGAAAGACGTGCTCGCCCTCATCAAATGAGGGCTTCTGCGGTGTGGGCGGGCCGGTGATGCACCGTCTGCCGCGCTGCGCAAGCACCCCGCACGCAAAGCCCTACATGCGCCGTCGCCTTGACGTGCCGAGGGGTGCACTGGCGGGCCAGGCGTGCGCAAAATGCCACACACCTTTCGCCCGTGCGGCCCATGCCTTGCGCCATGGTGGCACAATTCGGGCCGCATTCACTGTCCCACAGGTCCTTCCCTGCCACAGTCGCATCCGCCAGCCGGTTCAGCCGTGAAGCGGAAGGTGTGTCAAACCAACATTCTTCTCCCTCAAGGGGAGTAAAGGTGAGCGAAGCATGAGCGAGGAAAAAACCGTTTACACGGCTTTCCAAGGTAACTCGTATCTCTTTGGCGGCAACGCGCCGTATGTCGAAGAGATGTATGAAAGCTATTTGGCCAATCCTGGCAGCGTGCCCGATTCGTGGCGCGACTATTTCGATGCCTTGCAGCACGTTCCTGCCGTGGACGGCAGCAACAGCAAGGACACCCCCACCTTCCCGTCATTGCCGCCTTTGCCGAGCGTGCCAAGCAGGGCACCACGCGCGTCGTGGAAGCCAGCGGCGCCGATTCGGAGCTGGGGCGCAAGCGCACGGCGGTTCAGCAGCTGATCGCGGCGTACCGCAACGTGGGCGCCCGCTGGGCCCACCTGGACCCGCTCAAGCGCACGGAACGCCCGGAAATCCCTGAGCTCGAGCCGGCGTTCTACGGTTTCTCCGATGCCGACATGGAGACGGTGTTCAACACGAGCAACACCTTCTTCGGCAAGGAATCGATGCCGCTGCGCGAGCTGCTGAATGCCCTGCGCGAGACCTACTGCGGCACCATCGGCGCCGAGTACATGTACATGACCGACCAGACGCAAAAGCGCTGGTGGCAGCAAAAGCTCGAAAGCGCGCGCACCAACCCGCAGCTCAGCGTCGAGCAGAAGAAGCGTGTGCTGGAGCGCCTGACGGCTGCGGAAGGCCTGGAGCGTTTTCTGCACACCAAGTACGTGGGTCAGAAGCGTTTCTCGCTCGAAGGCGGCGAGAGCTTCATCGTGTCCATGGACGAGCTGGTCAATCAGGCCGGCAAGCACGGTGTGCAGGAAATCGTCATCGGCATGGCCCACCGCGGCCGCCTGAACGTGCTCGTGAACACGCTGGGCAAGATGCCCTCGATGCTGTTCGCCGAGTTCGACCACACAGCCCCCGAGAACCTGCCCAGTGGTGACGTGAAGTACCACCAGGGCTTCAGCTCTGACGTGTCGACGCCGAATGGCCCGGTTCACCTGTCGCTGGCGTTCAACCCCTCGCACCTGGAAATCGTGAACCCGGTGGTCGAAGGCTCGGTGCGCGCCCGCATGGATCGGCGCGGCGATCCCATGGGCAAGCAGGTGCTGCCCGTGCTGGTGCATGGCGACGCCGCCTTTGCCGGCCAGGGCGTGGTCATGGAAACCCTGGCGCTGGCCGAAACCCGCGGCTACCAGACGGGCGGCACGGTCCACATCGTCATCAACAACCAGATCGGCTTCACCACCAGCGATCCGCGCGATGCCCGCTCGACCATCTATTGCACCGACGTGGTGAAGATGATCGACGCCCCCGTGCTGCACGTGAACGGTGACGATCCCGAAGCGGTGGTGCTGGCCACGCAGCTGGCCCTGGAATTCCGCCAGACCTTCGACAAGGACGTGGTGGTCGACATCGTCTGCTACCGCAAACTGGGCCACAACGAACAGGACACGCCGGCGCTGACCCAGCCGCTGATGTACAAGAAGATCGGCCAACACCCCGGCACGCGCAAGCTCTACGCCGACAAATTGGCCGCCCAAGGCCTGGGTGAAACCCTGGGCGACGACATGCAGGCGGCCTACCGCGCTGCCATGGAAGCCGGCCGCCACACCGTGGACCCCGTGCTGACCGATTTCAAGCGCAAGTTCGCGGTGGACTGGTCGCCCTTCCTGAACCAGAAGTGGACCGACGCCTGCGACACGGCGATTCCCGAAGCGGAATGGTCCCGCGTGGCCGAGCGCATCACGACCGTGCCCGACGGCTTCACCGTGCATCCGCTGGTGCGCAAGGTGCTGGACGACCGCGCGGCCATGGGCCGTGGCGACATGAACGTGGACTGGGGCATGGGCGAGCACATGGCCTTCGCCACGCTGGTGGCCAGCGGCTTCCCCATCCGCCTGTCGGGTGAGGATTGCGGCCGTGGCACCTTCGTGCACCGCCACGCGGTGCTGCACGACCAGAAGCGCGAGCGCTGGAACGAGGGTACCTACCTGCCTCTGCAGCACGTGACCGACAGCCAGGCGCCGTTCACCGTCATCGACTCCATCCTCTCGGAGGAAGCGGTGCTGGGTTTTGAGTACGGTTACGCCTCGACCGACCCCAACACGCTGGTGATCTGGGAAGCCCAGTTCGGCGACTTTGCCAATGGCGCACAGGTGGTCATCGACCAGTTCATCGCCTCGGGCGAGGTGAAGTGGGGCCGTGTGAACGGCTTGACGCTGATGCTGCCGCACGGCTACGAAGGCCAGGGTCCCGAGCACAGCTCGGCCCGCCTGGAGCGTTACATGCAGCTGGCCGCCGACACCAACATGCAGATCGTGCAGCCGACCACGGCCAGCCAGATCTTCCATGTGCTGCGTCGCCAGATGCTGCGCAACCTGCGCAAGCCGCTGATCATCATGACGCCCAAGTCCCTGCTGCGGAACAAGGACGCCACGTCGCCGCTGGTCGAGTTCACCAAGGGCCAGTTCCAGACCGTGTTGTCCGATGCCAAGCAGCCCAAGGGCAGCGATGGCGTCAAGCGCATCGTGGTGTGCTCGGGCCGCGTCTACTACGACCTGGCCAAGCGCCGCGAGGAAACGGGCGACAACAGCGTGGCGATCCTGCGTGCAGAACAGCTGTACCCGTTCCCGCACAAGGCTTTTGCGGCGGAAGTCAAGAAGTACCCCAACGCCAAGGAAATCGTCTGGTGCCAGGATGAGCCGCAGAACCAGGGTGCCTGGTTCTTCGTGCAGCATTACATCCACGAGAACATGCTCGATGGCCAGAAGCTCGGTTACGCCGGCCGTGCCGCGTCCGCATCGCCCGCCGTGGGTTACTCCCACCTGCATCAGGAGCAGCAAAAAGCCTTGATCGATGCCGCGTTCGGCAAGCTCAAGGGCTTTGTTCTGACCAAGTAATCGGTCCTGTCTCCACGTACATCAAGAATTTCTAGGAATACACGTCAAATGGCCATCGTAGAAGTCAAAGTCCCTCAGCTCTCCGAATCGGTTTCGGAAGCGACTCTGCTGCAATGGAAGAAGAAAGTCGGTGAAGCGGTCAAGGTCGACGAGATCCTCATCGAAGTCGAAACCGACAAGGTGGTGCTCGAAGTGCCCGCGCCTTCGGCCGGCGTCATCGTCGAGATCGCCCAAGCAGACGGCGCCACGGTCGTGGCCGATCAGCTGATCGCCAAGATCGACACCGAAGCCGTGGCGGGTGCTGCAGCCCCTGCGCCGGCCCCGGTGCAGGAAGCCCAAGCTAACGCGGGCGCCACGGCGACGCCTGCGGCCGCCGCGTCGGGCAACGCCAGCAAGTCGGACGTTGCCATGCCGGCAGCGGCCAAGCTGCTGGCCGACAACAACCTCAAGGTCGGCGACGTGGGCGGCACCGGCAAGGACGGTCGCGTCACCAAGGGCGACGTGCTGGCCGCTGTGGCGGGCGGCGCCAAGCCTTCGGCGGCACCGGTGGCCATCCCCACGGGCGTGCCCACCAGCGCGTTGCCGCAGGTGGCTGCACCCAAGGTGGACCTGGGCCAGCGCCCTGAACAGCGCGTGCCCATGACCCGCCTGCGCGCCCGCATTGCTGAGCGCCTGCTGCAGTCGCAAGCCACCAACGCCATCCTGACCACCTTCAACGAGGTCAACATGGCGCCCGTGATGGAGCTGCGCAAAAAGTTCCAGGACGACTTCGTCAAGGAACACGGCGTCAAGCTCGGCTTCATGAGCTTCTTCGTGAAGGCCGCTGTCCACGCGCTGAAGAAGTTCCCGGCCGTCAACGCCTCGATCGATGGCAACGACATCATCTACCACGGCTACTTCGACATCGGCATCGCCGTCAGCTCGCCGCGTGGCCTGGTGGTGCCCATCCTGCGCAACGCCGACCAGATGAGCTTTGCCGACATCGAGAAGAAGATCGGCGAGTTCGGTCAGAAGGCCAAGGAAGGCAAGCTGTCGATCGAGGAAATGACCGGCGGTACCTTCTCGATCTCGAATGGCGGCACCTTCGGCTCGATGATGTCCACCCCCATCATCAACCCGCCGCAGTCGGCCATCCTGGGGGTGCACGCCACCAAGGACCGTGCCGTGGTGGAAAACGGCCAGGTCGTGGTTCGCCCGATGAACTACCTGGCCATGTCGTACGACCACCGCATCATCGACGGCCGCGAAGCCGTGCTGAGCCTGGTCGCGATGAAGGACGCGCTGGAAGACCCTTCGCGCCTGCTGTTCGATCTGTGATCGAGGCATGAAGCCGCTCAGCACCTCGGTGCCGGTGCAAAGCGTGGTGGCAGCCCGGCTGCCCACCGCGGACTTTGCGGACGCCTACGAGGTGCGCAACCCCGATCCCGGTTTGAGTGCCTTGGCCTTGTGGCTGCGCACCATGGCCGGTACACCCTGGTGGGTGGACCGGGCCATGGACCTGCGCAATGCCGTGGTCAAGCGCCTGGGACTGAAGGATCTGGGACGGCTGGGCGGCGTGGATTTCAACCAGCCAGCAACGCAGTACCGCGTCGGTGACCGGGTGGGCGTGTTCCACCTGCAGCACCTGGCGGAGCACGAGGTCGTCATGGCCGATTCGGACCGGCACCTCGACGTGCAGGTGTCCTTGTGCAAGACCGGAGCCGACCGGGTGGTGGTTTCCACCGTGGTCCATGTGCACAACCTGCTCGGGCGGCTGTACATGCTGCCCGTGGCGCCGGTTCACCGCCTCATCGTGCCGAGCATGCTGGCTCAGTTAGACAAAAGGTTTTGATCATGAGCACTCAATTCGACGTCATCGTCATCGGCGCCGGTCCCGGCGGCTACATCGCCGCCATCCGCGCAGCACAGCTGGGCTACCGCGTGGCCTGCATCGACGAATGGAAGAACGCCAAGGGCGGCGCCGCACCGGGCGGCACCTGCACCAACGTGGGCTGCATCCCCTCCAAGGCACTGCTGCAGAGTTCGGAGCATTTCGACCATGCCAACCACCACTTTGCCGAGCACGGCATCAGCGTGGGCACGCCCAAGATGGACGTGGCCAAGATGCTCGCCCGCAAGGACAGCGTGGTGAAGCAGAACAACGACGGCATCCTGTACCTGTTCAAGAAGAACAAGGTCACTTTCTTCCACGGTCGTGGTTCGTTCGTGAAGGCCGTGCCGGAAGGCTACGAGATCGCGGTCCAGGGCGACAAGGCCGAGACCCTGTTGGGTCAGCAGGTCATCGTCGCCACGGGCTCGTCGCCGCGCGCGCTGCCCGGCACGCCGTTTGACGAAGAAAACATCCTGTCGAACGACGGCGCGCTGCGCATCGGTGCCACGCCCAAGAAGCTGGGCGTGATCGGCGCCGGCGTCATCGGCCTCGAGATGGGCTCGGTCTGGCGTCGCCTCGGCGCCGAAGTCACCATCCTGGAAGGCATGCCCACATTCCTGGGCATGGCCGACGAGGCCGTGGCCAAGGAAGCCAAGAAGGTGTTCGACAAGCAGGGCTTGAAGGTCGAGGTCGGTGCCAAGGTTGGTGAGGTCAAGGTGGCCAAAAAGGGCGTGTCGGTGGCCTACACCAACGCCAAGGGCGAAGCCCAGACGCTGGACGTCGACAAGCTCATCGTCTCCATCGGCCGCGTGGCCAACACCCAGGGGCTGAATGCCGAGGCCGTGGGCCTGAAGCTGGATGCCCGTGGCGCGATCGAGGTGGATGACGAGTGCCGCACCAGCCTGAAGGGCGTGTGGGCCATCGGCGACGTGGTGCGCGGCCCCATGCTGGCGCACAAGGCCGAGGAAGAAGGCGTGGCCGTGGCTGAGCGCATCGCAGGCCAGCATGGCCATGTGAACTTCGACACCATCCCGTCGGTGATCTACACCAGCCCTGAAATCGCCTGGGTGGGCAAGACCGAGCAGCAGCTCAAGGAAGCCGGCGTCAAGTACAAGGCCGGCAGCTTCCCCTTCCTGGCCAACGGCCGTGCGCGTGCACTGGGCGACACCACCGGCTTCGTCAAGATGATTGCCGATGCCGAGACGGACGAGATCCTGGGCGTGCACATGATCGGCCCGCTGGTGTCCGAGCTGATTTCGGAAGCCGTGGTCGCCATGGAGTTCAAGGCCAGCGCCGAGGACATCGCTCGCATCTGCCACGCTCACCCGACGCTGTCGGAGGCCACCAAGGAAGCCGCCCTGGCGGTGGACAAGCGCACGCTGAACTTCTGATGTCAGGATGCGCAGCGGCGGCACTTGGGTGACGCTTCTGCGCGCAAGCATGGGGTATGGTGCGATTCGCGTTGATCAATGAACGTGAATCGTGGCATACCCCATGATTTTTTGGCTTGGGTCCTGACGAGGCCCGCAGTCCCGTGGCCGATGCGGCGCGGGCGACACGCTCCAGCGCAGTTGGCGTCGGCCGTGATTGGATGGGAGATTCCTGGTGACATCGAAACAGGCTGACAAGCCCAAGGCGGGCGCCGCCAAACTGAAGCTGCCGGCTTCGGCCCTGACAGGGCCCACGCAGGGCGGCGTGTGCAAGGCCTATGAGGCCGAGTTGGCCGAACGCGGCTACGTGGCGGACGAGGCACAGCTGAACGCCATCATCGCCTTGCAGCATTGCGCCGACGAGTGGGCGACGTACAAGGACAAGCGTTCCAACGCCTTCAAGCGCCTCATCAACCGCGTCGAGATTCCCAAGGGCGTGTACATGTACGGCGGCGTGGGGCGTGGCAAGAGCTTCCTGATGGATTGCTTCTTCAACGCGGTGCCGATTCGCCGCAAGACGCGGCTGCATTTCCACGAGTTCATGCGCGAGGTGCAGCACCAGCTCACCCATGAGCTGCAGGGCATGGCCAACCCCCTGACCGAGCTGGGGCGCCGCATCGCCAAGAAGTACCGCCTGATCTGCTTCGACGAGTTCCACGTGGCCGATGTGACGGACGCGATGATCCTGCATCGCTTGCTGGTGGCGCTGTTCGACAACGGCGTGGGCTTTGTCACCACCTCGAACTTCACGCCCGATGGCCTGTACCCGGATGGCTTGCATCGCGACCGCATCCTGCCCGCCATCGAGCTGCTCAAGCAGCGCATGAACGTGCTGAACGTGGACGTGGGCGTGGACTACCGCATGCGCACGCTGGAGCAGGTGGAGCTGTACCACGCACCCCTGGGCAAGGCGGCCGACCAGGCCCTGAACGAGGCCTTCAACCAGCTGGCCACGGGGCCGGATGAGGACCCGGTGCTGCACATCGAGAGCCGCGAGCTGAAGGCGCGCCGCAAGAGTGGCAGTGTGGTGTGGTTCGACTTTCGCACGCTGTGCGGCACGCCGCGGTCCCAGAACGATTACCTCGATCTGGCCACGCGCTTTCAGACGCTGTTGCTGTCGGACGTGCCCCGCATGGCACCGGCGCAGGCGTCGGAGGCGCGGCGCTTCACCTGGCTGGTGGACGTGCTGTACGACCGGCGCGTGAAGCTCATCATTTCGGCCGAGGTACCGCCCGAAGAGCTGTACACCGAAGGCCAGCTGTCGCATGAATTCCCGCGCACGGTCTCGCGCCTGAACGAGATGCAGTCCAAGGAATACCTCTCGCTGGAGCGGCGTACGGTGGACACGCACCTGACCTGAGCCAAGCCGGCCGCGGCGCAGCGGCGGCCTTGGACGCGTCGCGCGTCGCTGAACCGGCTGGATCGGTCAGGAGGAAATGTCCATCCCTGCATGGAGTATGGACTGGATGCCGTTGATATAGAGACGGGAATCGGCGGATACCCTGTTCAGTGGAAGGTGAACATCACCCGGCATGGCCCCATCACGGTGGGTGAAGCGCAGGCGTCGCTGGCTTTCCCTGTGCAGGGCATGGTGGACCTCAGAGCGGGGCGGCCAGGGCCCGATGTGCGTCCTCGGGTGAACGGGCGTGGCGCCAGACCAGCAGCAGAAACAGGCCTGCCACCACGACCAGGGCGCAGGTGCTGGCGAGCCAGAAAGCTCCGGGGCTGTGCAGGGCAGGCCACGGTCCCAGGCCGCTGTAGGCCAGGTGATACCCGCCATAAAGACCGGCCCCCCACAGCAGCAGGCAGTAGATGAGCAGCGGCTGCAGCGTGACGCCATAGCACCGCAGCACGAACAGGCTGACCGATTGCAGCGCGTCGGCCAGGTGGTACAGGGCGACCAGGCCCAGCAGCGTGATGGCGAGTTGCGCCACATCGGGTGCGGGGCCATAGCCGCCGACGATGGCGGTCCGGGCCAGCCACATCAGGCCCGCGCCACCGGCGGCCACGGCAGCCGTGACGCCCAGCCCCAGCCAGGCGACGCGCCGGGCGGTGTCGGGGTGGCCGGCGCCCAGCCAGAAGCCCACGCGGGCACTGAGCGCGATGCCCATGGACAGCGGCATCATGTACAGCACGGCGGCGAGGTTGGAGGCGATCTGGTGCGCCGCCAGCGCCACCGCGCCCAGCCGGGCCGAATACAGGGCCATCAAGGTGAAGGCGCTGACCTCGACCAGCACGCTGAGCCCCGCGGGAATGCCGAGCTGCAGGAAGCCGCGCAGCTGGCGCCAGTCGGGGGCCTCCATGGGTTGCCAGATGCGGTAGGGCCGGTACCAGGTGTGCCTGCGCATCAGCGTCAGGCCCAGCGCGCACAGCGCGGTGTACACGACCAGCGTGGCCCAGGCGCAACCCACGGCACCCAGGGCGGGCAGGCCGGCGCCGCCGAAGGTGAACCAGATGGAGAGCGGCACCTTGAGCCCCAGCGCGGCCACCTGCAGCCAGGTCACCATCTGGGGGCGCCCCAGGCTTTGGTTGAACGTGGCGTACAGGCGGAACAGCAGCGCGGGCGTCAGGGACCAGGCCAGCACCTGCAGGTAGGCGGTGACCGCGGCCTCTTGCTCGGGCGGCACCCGGGTCCAGCGCAGCATGGGGCCGGGGAACATGAGCACGGCCATGCCCAGGGCGATGGCCGCGCCGCACAGGTAGAGCGACTGGCGCAGGCTGGCGCCCACGGCGGCCTGCTCGCCTGCGCCGTGCAGGCGCGACCAGATCGGCAGCAGGGCCTGGATGACGGAGAACAAAGCCACCGACACGCTGATGTAGACGGCCGAGCCCACCGAGAGCGCGGCCAGCGATTCGGTGGCGTGGCGGCCGGCGACGACGGTGTCGGTCACGCCATAGGCCATGACCGCCAGCTGCCCGAGCCACACCGTGCCCGCATGGCGGGCGAGCACGCGCGATTCATGGCCCAGTTGGGGAAGGGGGCTGGCAGCGTTCGTCAAGGCATCACTTTCTGGCGATACACCAGCATGTCTTCGTCACGGTCATCGCGATCGGTGGGCCGGCGGATGGCGCGCACCTGTTCCCAGGCGCTGGCGCGGGGGTCCTGCGCCCAGGCGGCGCGGGCGTCGGCGTTGACGATGGTGAACGCGCAGCGGTCGTCGGTGCCGAAGACGCGCAGCACCGAAGGCTGGCCGTGGTCATGCTCGAAGTAGTACTGCACGGCCGCGATCTGCGGGGCCCGCAATTGGTAGCTGTTCAGACAGGTGGCGCCGGCCACCACGCTGTGCAGGCGCTGGATCTGGGCCGCATAGCTGCGCGCGTAGTCCAGGGCCGGCAGCCACAAGGTCATCAGCAGGCACCAGCACAGCACCGCGCCCCCGGCCGGCAGGGCCAGGCTCTTCCAGATGGCGGCGCGGCTGCGCTTGGTGCGCCAGCGTACCAGCCAGGCCCAGGCCAGCGTGGCCACCACCGCCACCACCGTGGCGACGATCGAGAAGGTGGGCGTGAAGCCTGGCGCCAGCCGCGCGACGTTGGCGGCGGGTTTGGGCGGGAAGCCCGTCATCATGGACAGCCAGACCACCCAGATGACGATGGCCCAGGCACTGAAGAACAGCAGCGTGCACCAGTCGATGAGGGCGGAAATGCTGCGGTCGAACGTGGGCAGGGCAAAGGCGGCCAGCACCGCCAGGGCGGGCAGGGCCAGCAGCAGCGCGCGGTCGCCGCTGGCGGTCGCGCACGCCGTGAACACCGCGGGCAGCATGAACAGCAGGGGCAGGGCGAGCTGCCGGTGGCGGTCCAGCTGCCGCAGCTGGCGGCGCCAGCGCCACAGCGTCCACAGCAGGAAGGGCCACGCGGGCCACAGGAACCAGATGAACAGCCGCACCTGGCTGGTCCAGTGGTTGGGGTTGCCACTCAGGTTCCAGGTGAAGAGGTCCAGCTGCACAGCCAGCAGGGCGCCCAGCAGCGTGGCCAGGCTCATGGCCGCACAGGGCAGCCAGGTGCCGTGTCCGCGCGTCTGAGGCTGCGGGTTGCGGACGGTGCGGGCATGGGCCAGCAGCAGCAGCAGGGCGCCGCCGCCGCCATAGATCAGCGACAGCCAGGGCGCGCCCGACAGGCTCATGGCCACGAGCCCCAGGCCGGCCACGCCACTGCCGCGAAGGGGGCGATGGGGCATGGCGGCCAGCCCATACAGCACCGCGGTGGAGGCGGTGAGCTGCACCAGGGGCGCCGCCGTTTCGTGCGAATACTGGGCCAGACCCAGGGTGGCCAGCAGGGCCAGCAGCGTGCCATCGGCGATCACGCGCGCGTAATCGGTGCTCTGCGCCTCGCCGCCAAAGGCGAACGCCACGGGCTGGGCGCCGACGTTGCGGGCCAGGTGGTAGGCCGCATACCAGGTGCCCCACAGCGTCATGCCCAGCAGCGCCATGAACGGCAGGCGGGACACCAGGTCCTGCCAGCCCGCGAAGGGCAGCCATTGAAGGGCGATGGCCCCGAGCCAGTAGGGCAGCGGGCCGCTGCCGGCATCGGCGGCCACATCGAGCAGACGGGGCTGCAGCCAGTCGGACCAAGGCGAGCGGGCGAGCTCGCGCATGAAGCCAAAGCTGGCGATGTCGGCGGCTTTCCAGGGCTCGCGGCCCAGGTAGCCCAATGCCACGTAAGCGGCGCACAGCAGCCACAGCACCGCCCGCGGCAGGCGGCGCACCGCAGACTGGGCAACGATGACGGGGCTGGAGGTGTTCAAAACGAAGCGGAGGTGAGGCGAGGGGCCAAGCCTAACGCAATCCGGTGCACACGATGCACGCTGGCTTGCATGGCCATGTTGCGGCAGTATGCATGAGTTGCCGTTTGTTTTTTATCAGGAGTGGGCTGATACCCCCTTGGATGGAAAAGCGGCAAGGACAGTTTGCCGCGTGTTTTGCGCGCAAGCGGGGTGCGCGCGTCACGCAAAAGAAAAGGCAGCTCGAATCGAACTGCCTTGCGCGGGGGCGAAGAAGGATTACTTCTTGCCGAAGCGATTGCGGAAGCGCTCCACGCGGCCACCCATGTTGTCCACCGACTTTTGCGTGCCGGTGTAGAAGGGGTGCGATTCGCTGGAGGTGTCGAGCTTGAACAGGGGCAGCTCGCGGCCGTCGTCAGCGGTGCCGGTTTCCTTGGTGGGCGCGCACGAACGCGTCACGAACTTGAAGCCGTTCGACAGGTCCACAAACAGGACGTCGCGGTAATTGGGGTGAATGCCTTCTTTCATCTCTCTATCCTTGCTCAGCGATAGCCGCAGGCCGCCCCTTGCAAACCCTTTGCAAGGTCATGAAGCGCCAGTACTTGTCGCAGGAAACCGCGCATTATAGCGCTGCGGATGCGAGCAGTGAATGCCGCCAGCGGATGTCATACGCCTGTCGTTCAAGCCCCCTAGCCTCGCCGCTTGCTTGACTGTTGCCTGTTGACGTATGCGATTGCTTCACACCCTGCCGGCGCTGACCCTGATGGCGGCGCCCGCGGCCTGGGCTCAGGGCGCTGCCTTGAATTTGACCCTCCAGTTTTCTCCCTTGGCGGCCGGCGGTGGCGCCATCTCTGCGGTGCCTGTTGGGGGTGCCGCGACCTGGTGGGCGGCGGTGGCCGTGGCCGGCGGCCTGGGTTGGCACCTGCGTCGGCATCGCCTGGCGGGTGCCATGGCGGGGCTGGCCGCAGGACTCGCGGTGGCGACTGCGCTGCTCACCAGCGCCCCGGTTGAGGCGCTGGTGCAAGAGCAGGCGTTGGAAGTGGCCCTTCAGCGCAGCCCGGTTTCGGTCGACATGAGCGGCGCGCAGCGCCATGTCATGACCTTCCGCAACGACGCCGGGCAGGCCATTCGCCTGAACGGTGTGGCCTTGGCGGGCACGGACCAGGCTGCCCACACGATCTGGCGTTGGGGTGCGCCCGTGGGCAGTGCCCCGCGTTGCGAGGTCGGCCTGGCCTTGGCGGCGGACGCCAGCTGCACGGTGGTGGTGGCACCGCGCCCGCAGGTGGGCGAGGCGATTCAGGTCGTGCTGAAGGATCTGCACCCCACGCAGCCGTCCGTGGGGTATGACCAGATCTACTACCACCTGGCGCGCAAGCAACCCAACGCAGCGCGGTTTGAGCCAGGCACCAGCCGGTATGACGACTACATGAAGGACACCGTGGGCAAGCGCGTCTCGGACTATTGCGCGGACAACGGTTTGGACGATGTGGTGGCCGGCAGTTTTGTGCCCGAGACGGTGAAGCTCAGCGATGCCAGCAGCTTTGCCTGCAAGCGTTCGGCGACCGAGGTGGAAGCCGGTGGCTTGAAAACGGTGGTGGTGGGCCCGGGCGGCCAGCTGTACCTGACCGACGGCCACCATGGCTTCACGACGCTGTGGGAGCTGGCCGATGGCGGGCCGGACCTGCCGGTCTGGGTGCGGGTGACGGGCGACTTCAGTGCCGCGGCCACCTCCGATGCGTTCTGGCAGCAGATGGTGGCGACAGGTAACGCCTGGCTGTACGACGCGCAGGGTGCTGCCATCACGCCGGCGCAGCTGCCCGCGCAACTGGGGCTGGCCAACCTGCGTGACGATGCCTACCGCTCGCTGGTGTATTTCACCCGTGACCTGGGCTACAGCAACAGCGACGTGTCGGAGTTCGCTGAGTTTTACTGGGGCGCCTGGCTGCGCCAACGCGTGGCGTTGACGGCGGACACCACGCTCCATGCCGGAGCGGACGAACAGTTGCAGGCGGCGGGCGTGGCCTTGGCGGATGGCGCATTGGTCACCACGGGTGATGCGGGTTACCTGGCCCTGGTGCGCGATGCCTCGCTGGCCATGGCGACGCTGAATGCGCAGGACGTGGTGGCCGGCACGCGCACTGCGGCGGATTTGGGCAAGCTAGCGCTGCCCGCCAAAGCCAGCGCCGTGAACGACTGGAACGACATCCTGGAAGAGCTGGGGCGCAATGACATCAAGCAATCCGGTGATTCGCGCAAGGGTGGCAAGGCCTGGTATGCCAAGCGCTATCGCCAGTGCGGCGGGCCGCCCAGCACCCAGGCGGCTTGCTGGGGCGCGGCGTCTTGATGGCTGACGGACAGGGCTGATCGAGAGGGACGGGGACATCGACTCCGGGTATCCTCCCGTTGTAAAATCTTTCCCCTTTGCCGGGGCCCAAGCGCAGGTGCGCTGCGTGGGCCTGGCGTCAACCTCAGACCAGCCATTTGACAAGCGCGGTTCCAGTCCGCGCTTTTGCTTTGGTGAATGGACGCTCACATGTTGCAAGTAACACTGCCCGATGGTTCTCAACGCGATTTCGATCACCCCGTGACCGTGGGTGAGATTGCGACGACCATCGGCACAGGGCTTGGCAAGGCAGCCTTGGCGGGCAAGGTCGATGGCAAGCTGGTGGACCTCAGCCACGTCGTGGACCACCATGCCGCCGTGGCCATCGTGACGGCCAAGGACGCCGAGGGCCTGGACCTGATCCGTCACTCGACGGCGCACTTGCTGGCTTACGCGGTCAAGGAGCTGTTCCCCGAGGCGCAGGTCACCATCGGCCCGGTGATCGAGAACGGCTTTTATTACGACTTTGCCTACAAGCGCCCCTTCACGCCCGAAGACCTGGTGGCGATCGAAAAGCGCATGACCGAGCTGGCCAACAAGGACGAGGTCGTCACACGCCGCGTGTTGCCCCGCGATGAGGCGGTGCAGTACTTCAAGGGGTTGGGAGAGCACTACAAGGCCGAGATCATCGCCAGCATCCCCAGCAACGAGGACGTTTCGTTGTATCGCGAAGGCGGGTTTGAGGACCTGTGCCGGGGCCCCCACGTGCCCAGCACCGGCAAGCTCAAGCACTTCAAGCTCATGAAGGTGGCAGGCGCCTATTGGCGCGGCGATCACCGCAACGAGATGCTGCAGCGCATCTATGGCACGGCCTGGGCCAGCAAGGATGACCTGAAGAACTACCTGCACATGCTGGAAGAGGCCGAAAAGCGCGACCACCGTAAGCTGGGGCGCGAACTCGACCTGTTTCACATCGACGAGCATGCGCCGGGCATGGTGTTCTGGCATCCCAAGGGCTGGGCGGTGTGGCAGCAGGTCGAGCAGTACATGCGCCAGGTTTACCGCGACAACGGCTACGAAGAGGTCAAGGGGCCGCAGCTGCTGGACAAGACGCTGTGGGAGAAGACCGGCCACTGGGACAAGTACCGCGAGAACATGTTCACGACCGAATCGGAAAAACGTGAATATGCGTTGAAGCCCATGAACTGCCCGGGTCACATCCTGATCTTCAAGCAGGGCATCACCAGCTATCGCGACCTGCCGATCCGGTATGGCGAGTTCGGCAACTGCCACCGCAACGAGCCGACCGGCAGCCTGCACGGCATCATGCGCGTGCGGGGCTTCACGCAGGACGATGGCCACATCTTCTGCACGCCCGACCAGGTGCAGGCCGAGGTGACGGCGTTCACGTCGCTGCTGCAGAAGGTTTATCGCGACTTTGGTTTCACCGACATCCTCTACCGCCTGTCCACGCGCCCTGAAAAACGCATCGGCAGCGACGAGAGCTGGGACAAGGCCGAGCAGGCGCTGGCCGATGGCCTGCGCGCCTCGGGTTGCGACTTCGAGTACCTGCCGGGCGAGGGGGCGTTTTACGGTCCCAAGATCGAGTACACCCTGAAAGATGCGCTGGGGCGCGAGTGGCAGTGCGGCACCATTCAGGTGGATCCGAACCTGCCCGAGCGGCTGGATGCCGAGTACGTGGGCGAAGATGGTGCCCGTCATCGCCCCCTGATGCTGCACCGGGCCATCGTCGGCAGTCTGGAGCGTTTCATCGGCATCCTCATCGAGCAGCATGCGGGCAGCCTGCCGGCTTGGTTGGCGCCGGTGCAGGTGGTGGTGGCCGGCATCACCGATGCGCAGGCCGATTACGTGCAGTCTGTGGCGCAAACGCTGCGTGCCCAGGGCTTGCGCGTGGCGTCTGATCTGCGCAACGAAAAGATTACGCTTAAAATACGCGAGCATTCGCTGCAAAAAGTCCCGTACATCCTCGTCGTTGGCGACAAGGAAAAGACGGCGGGTACCGTGGCAGTGCGTGCACGCGGGAATGTCGACCTGGGTGTGATGCCCATCGCGTCCTTCGCAGATCGCTTGCAAGACGAGATTGCATCCAAATCCTGACAACGCCCCAAGGCTCCATGTGGAGCCGCTGGCGTTTGTGAGCGCGCATTCCTTTTGATTCAACTTGTGGAGAATTGAACCATCGCTACCGAATTTCGTGATCGCCGGCACCGCGAGGAGCGCAAACACCGTCTGAACCGGGAAATCAATGCGCCCGAAGTGCGTCTATCGGGGCCAGAGAACGAGCCGCTCGGCATCGTGAGCCTGGCAGAAGCACTGCGCATGGCAGGTGAACTGGACGTCGATTTGGTGGAAATTGCCGCCATGGCCCACCCGCCGGTGTGCCGTCTCATGGACTACGGCAAGTTCAAGTATCAAGAGCAAAAGCGCGCTGCCGAGGCCAAGGCCAAGCAGACGGTCATCGACATCAAGGAAGTCAAATTCCGCCCGGCAACGGATGATGGTGACTACAACATCAAGATGCGCAACATCAAGCGCTTCCTGGCTGAAGGCGACAAGGTCAAGGTCACGCTGCGCTTTCGCGGTCGTGAAATCACGCACCAGGAGCTGGGTCTGGCCTTGCTCAATCGCGTGCGCGACGAGTTGAGCGACACCGTGACGGTGGAGCAGTTCCCCAAGCTCGAAGGCCGCCAGATGATCATGATGCTGGCCCCGGCCCGCAAGAAGGTCGTGGCCGGTGCGCCGAAGGGTGATGCACCCGCGGGTGACAAAGCAGAGTAAAATGCCGAGTTTCGCGCCAAAGCGCCGACCTCGCCGGGTCGGCCGCTGTGGCGCCAAAATTTTGCCGCAAGGGCATCCGCGTGCGCGATGTCCGGCCAGGCGAAACGTGGCGGGTGAAAGCCCGCCTCACAAGTGGCTCGGGGCCTTCAAGGCTGCAAGACGGTTTGCAGACGCCTCTCGAGCACAGCAACAGGAGCATGTCACATGCCCAAAATGAAGACCAAGAGCAGCGCGAAGAAGCGTTTTCGCGTTCGTCCCGGTGGCACCGTCAAGCGCGGTCAAGCCTTCAAGCGTCACATCCTGACCAAGAAGACCACCAAGAACAAGCGCCACCTGCGCGGTGCGGTGAATGTGCATGAGACCAACATGGGTCACATGGCACAGATGCTGCCCAAGGCTGGCCTGTAATCACTGACGAACAAGGAGAACATTCATGCCTCGCGTCAAACGTGGTGTAACGGCTCGCGCCCGTCACAAAAAGGTTCTGGCCCTTGCCAAGGGTTTCCGTGGTCGCCGTGGCAACGTCTTCCGCGTTGCCAAGCAAGCGGTGATGAAAGCCGGTCAATACGCCTACCGTGACCGCCGCAACAAAAAGCGCGTGTTCCGCCGCCTGTGGATCACGCGTATCAACGCAGCTGCACGCGAGTGCGGTCTGACGTACAGCCAGTTTGCCAATGGCATCCGCAAGGCTGGCATCGAGATCGACCGCAAGATGCTGGCCGACATCGCTGTGCACGACAAGGCAGCTTTTGCCGGCATCGTGGAACAAGTGAAGGCCAAGCTGGCTGCCTGAAGGTGAGCGAGGGCTGCTGTGAACCAGTGGCCGCTTCACCGAACGATCAAGGGGTTGAGGCTTCGGCGCTCAATCCCTTTTTTCTTCTCCGGGAGCCTTCGGAGGTCGAAGCCGGCACGGCCCAGCGGCCGGATTGCACGGGATGCCGGCCTTCGCCAAGCTCTCACCAACCGAATTTCGTGACGCCATGAACGAGCTCGATGCCCTGGTCGCCAGCGCCCAAGACAGTTTTGCGCAGGCCCATACGGCCGCTGATCTGGAAAACGCCAAAGCCCGCTTTCTGGGCAAGTCCGGGCAATTGACCGAGCTGATGAAAGGCCTGGGCAAGCTCAGCGTCGACGAGAAGAAGACGCGTGGCGCGGCGATCAACGTCGCCAAGCAGGCTGTCGAACAGGCCTTGCAGGCCCGCCGCCAGGCGCTGGCCGATGCCGAGCTCGCCGTGCAACTGCAGGCCGAGGCCCTGGACGTGACCCTGCCGGGCCGCCCGCGCGCGGTGGCTGGCGGCCTGCACCCGGTGCTGCGGGCCTGGGAGCGCATCGAGGCCATCTTCGGCAGCATGGGTTTCGCCGTGGGTGACGGGCCGGAAATCGAGAACGACTGGTTCAACTTCACGGCGCTCAACAACCCGCCCAACCACCCGGCGCGCTCCATGCAGGACACCTTCTACGTCGACCTGAACGACGAGCAAGGCCTGCCGTACTGCCTGCGCACCCACACCAGTCCGATGCAGATTCGCTTTGCCACGGCGCACGCCAAGCGCCACGCCGAGGCGCTGGCACGGGGCGAGATGCACGAGGTGCGGGTGATCGTTCCGGGCCGCACCTACCGGGTGGACAACGACGCCACGCACTCGCCGATGTTTCACCAAGTCGAGGGCCTGTGGCTGGGCGAGAACGTGAGCTTCAAGGACCTGAAGGTCACCTACCTGAATTTCTGCAAGGCTTTCTTCGAGACCGATGACCTGAAGTTGCGTTTCCGCCCCAGCTACTTCCCGTTCACCGAGCCCAGTGCCGAAATCGACATCCAGTTCCAGTCGGGCCCGCTGGCGGGCAAGTGGCTGGAGGTTTCGGGCTCCGGCCAGGTGCACCCCACGGTGGTGCGCAACATGGGCCTGGATCCCGAGCGCTTCGTGGGTTTTGCCTTTGGTTCGGGCATCGACCGCCTGGCCATGCTGCGGTATGGCGTGAATGACCTGCGCCTGTTCTTTGACGGTGACGTGCGTTTCCTGAGTCAATTCAAATGAAACGCTTCACGGAGTATGGCTGTGTTCCCGTTTGAAAATAAACGGTGGTAACACCATACTGCCTGATACCCGTCTTGGCTTCATTCGACATCTTCAATCGCCATGCAATTTCCCGAATCCTGGTTGCGCGAGTACTGCAACCCTGCGCTGAGCACCCAAGAACTGGCCGACGCCCTGACCATGGCCGGTCTGGAAGTGGAAGAACTCGACCCGGTGGCGCCGCCGTTCACCGGCATCGTGGTGGGTGAAATCCTCTCGGCCGAACAGCATCCCAACGCCGATCGCCTGCGCGTGTGCCAGGTCGACGTGGGCGAGGCGCAGCCCCTGTCCATCGTCTGCGGCGCGCCGAATGCGCGTGCCGGCATCAAGGTGCCGTGCGCCACGGTGGGGGCGGAACTGCCGCCCGGTGAGGACGGCAAGCCCTTCAAGATCAAGATCGGCAAGCTGCGCGGCGTCGAGAGCTTTGGCATGCTGTGTTCGGCGCGCGAGCTCGGCATCTCGGACGAGCATGGCGGCCTGCTGGAGCTGGCAGCCGATGCGCCCTTGGGGCAGAACGTGCGCGAGCTGCTGCAGCTGGACGACACGCTGTTCACGCTCAAGCTCACGCCCAACCTGGCCCATTGCCTCAGCGTCTACGGCGTGGCGCGCGAGGTCTCGGCCATCACCGGTTCGCCCCTCAAGCCCTTGGCCAGCGTGCCGGTGCAGCCGCAAACCGACGCCGCGCTGGCGGTGACCATCGCCGCGCCCGAGCTGTGCGGCCGTTTCTCCGGTCGTGTGGTGACGGGCGTGACGACGCAGGTGCAGACGCCGGCCTGGATGAAGGCGCGCCTGGAGCGCTGCGGTCAGCGCACCGTGTCGCCGCTGGTGGACATTTCGAACTACGTCATGTTCGAGCGCGGCCGGCCCAGCCACATCTTCGACCTGGACAAGATTCATGGTGGTCTGCAGGTGCGCTGGGGTCGGGCCGGCGAAACGCTGCAGTTGCTCAACGGCAACTCCATCACGGTTGACGAGCAGGTCGGCGTGATTGCCGATGACCAGGCGGTGGAATCGCTGGCCGGCATCATGGGCGGCGACGCCACGGCCGTGTCGGACAGCACGCAGAACATCTACATCGAGGCGGCGTTCTGGTGGCCCGATGCCATCGCGGGTCGTTCGCGTCGTTTCAATTTCAGCACCGATGCGGGCCATCGCTTCGAGCGTGGCGTCGATCCGGCGGGCACGGCCTCGGACATCGACTACATCACCGCGCTGGTGCAGCAAATCTGTGGCGGTCAGGCTGGCCCTCTGCATGATCAGCAGGTCAACATGCCAGTATCCACCAACGTCCGTTTGCGTGTTGAACGGGCCAACCGCATACTGGGTACCAAGTTGACGCAGGACCAATGCGCAGATGCCTTGGCCCGCCTGGGCCTGCCGCTCACGCAAGAACCCGGTGTCATCACCGTGCAGCCGCCCAGCCACCGCTTTGACCTGCGCATCGAGGAAGACCTGATCGAAGAGGTCGCGCGCATCGTCGGCTACGACAACCTGCCCGAGACGCCGCCGCTGGCGCCCACCGTGCCCAGCGTGCAGTCCGAGTCGCGCAAGGGCCGTTTCGAGCTGCGCCATCAACTGGCGGGCCGGGGCTACCTGGAAACGGTGAACTTCAGCTTCGTGCCGCCCGACTGGGAGCGCGAGCTGGCAGGCAACGCGAACCCGATCAAGCTGCTCAACCCCATCGTCAGCCAGATGAGCGTGATGCGCTCGTCCTTGCTCGGGTCGCTGTTGCAGGTGCTGAAGTTCAACGTCGACCGTCGCGCCGACCGGGTGCGTGTGTTCGAGATCGGGCGCGTGTTCCGCCGCGATGCCCAGGTGGCGACCACCGACAGCACGGTCGCCGGCGTGGATCAGCCCATGCGCGTCGCGGGCCTGGCCTACGGCGCGGTCGAGCCGCTGTCGTGGCGTGGCAAGCAGGCCAGCGTCGACTTCTACGACGTCAAGGCCGACGTCGAGTCGTTGTTGGCACCGCGCCAAGCCGTGTTCGCCGCGGCGGAGCACCCAGCCATGCACCCCGGCCGCTGCGCCAGTGTGTCCGTCGATGGCATCGTGGTGGGCCATGTGGGCGAGCTGCACCCCAAGTGGCGCCAGCAGTGGGAACTGCCGCTGGCACCGGTGGTGTTCGAGCTGGACATGGAGGCCGTGCTGCCACGCGCGTTGCCGCAGGGGCAGCCGCTGCCCAAGCAGTTGCCTGTGGAGCGCGACCTGGCGTTGATCGTCCCCGAGGCGGTCACCCACGCCCAATTGATGCAGGCGGTCACGTCGGTCAACCGCGCCGGCCAGCCGCAGGTGTTGCAGGACGCCGTGCTGTTCGACATCTACCGGCCTAAGCCGGGGCAGGGTGCAAGTGGCCTGGCCGAGGGTGAAAAGAGCTTGGCTGTTCGCCTGACCCTGAGCAAGGGCGATGAAGCCATGACCGATGCCGACATCGACAGCGCCGTGCAAGCGGTGGCGGCGGCCGTCGCCGAGCAGTTGAACGGCCGTTTGCGCGCTTGAGCTTGGGTGCGCAAGTGCGTGATTGGTATAGTGTTTGACCGCCACGCGCGCACCCAGCATGCGCCTCACACCCGGGCCTGATCCCGCCTGATCAGGCCCCACGAGATACCCTCAACCCATGGAACTTTCCGTCGCCAGCATCGACACCACCGCCCTGACCAAGGCGCAATTGGCCGAGCTTCTGTTCGATCAGATCGGCCTGAACAAGCGCGAGGCCAAGGACATGGTGGATGCGTTCTACGCCGTGATCGCCGCTCGATTGGCGGCGGGCGAAGAGGTCAAGATCTCGGGCTTCGGCAATTTTCAGGTGCGCACCAAGGCCCCGCGGCCGGGTCGCAACCCGCGCACCGGTGAGCTGATCCCCATCGAGGCGCGTCGCGTCACCACCTTCCACGCCAGCGCCAAGCTGAAAGAGCTGGTGCAGGATGGCGCCGCGCCTGCCAAGCCGCTTTGAGTCAAGGACCGGGTGTCTGCATGCATACGGCGTCCAAACCGTCCAAAGCCCTGCTGCCGGCCATCCCGGCCAAGCGCTACTTCAGCATTGGTGAAGTGGCCGAGCTGTGCGATGTGAAACCCCATGTGCTGCGCTACTGGGAGCAGGAGTTCACCCAACTGCGGCCCGTCAAGCGCAAGGGCAATCGGCGTTACTACCAGCACCACGAGGTGCTGATGATTCGCCGCATCCGCGAGCTGCTGTATGAGCAGGGGTTCACGATCTCGGGTGCGCGCAACCGCTTGCAGGAGCAGGCCGGGCGGGGCGCTGCCACGTTGCAGCAGGAGCCTGCCGTGGTCGAGGCAGACAGCGCTGCGCAAGGGCACAAGGCCGCCGATGAGGCGGCTCGTGCCGGGGCCACGCTCAATGCGCAGCAGGCGCAATGGCTGGCCGACGAACTGCGTGCGATCCGTTTTCTACTTTCTTTGCAGTGATTTGGAAAAAAGCAAAAAAACGGTATAGAATACATGTTTTCGGCGTGTAGCGCAGCCTGGTAGCGCACTTGCATGGGGTGCAAGGGGTCGCGAGTTCGAATCCCGCCACGCCGACCATTTATTCCTCTGGAATGCCAAAGACCTAGCTTCTTTCGAAGCTAGGTCTTTTTTTGTCCGCATCTTGTTGATCAGAGGTTGGCTTGAGGGGCGGCTCAGCGGGCAGGCGGTCGGGCTGGCAGTTGATTTAAGCCATATTGATGCAGGCAGTATGGGGATGCTTCCGATTTAAAGCCAAAGGAGACTGACACATACTGCATTGAACAATGGTGAGCACGTGTGCTGGCTTGCGGGGGTTGTATGGCCCCTGTCTGTGCACCGCTGTACCCATGCTCGCGTGCGCTTTGCCCTGGTACGCCCACGCAAGCGGACACCGTGAGCGATGCGGGCCTGCGCAGACGCCGATGCCGACGGCGCTGTGGACCGAGGCAGCCGCGGGCGATTGCGTGGATGCTGTTGCGGACCTTGGTGAGGAGCGCTCGGCCAACTGATGCCGGTTGGGGCTCAGGGCGCTGCGAGAGAGGGCTGAGTGGGCAGCACCGCATGCATGCCAGCCACGCAACGGAGGCGGCCATGTTGAAGGGCTGATGTGTTTTGCGAGGTGCCGGTAGCCTTGAGGGCAGTACGGGCCAGACTTCAATTCATTCACATCGACAACTACGCCATACTGCCCATCTTCACCGCCGCACCGATCCCCGCCATTGCATGCACACCATGCCCCCCATCGCCATGGCGCCGCCGAGCAGCAAGGAGGGGGTGAGGGGTTCGTCCAGCCACAAGCCGGAGAACAGCATGCCAAACAAGGGCACCAAGGCCATGTAGGCGGCAGCAGCGCCAGCGCCCAACACCTTCACCCCGCGCAAATACCAGGCATAGGCGAGGGCCGTGGCGCCCAGTGCCAATGCCAGCAGGCTGCACCAAGCCACCTTGGGTGCGTGGGCAAGCGTGATCCAGGCTGCAGGGCCCTCTGCAACCCAGCTGGCCCCCAACAGCAACACGGCCCCCATCACCGCAGTGACGGTTGAGGTGGTGAGTGCATCGAGGGTGGTCAGCACCACGCGCCCCACCAGGGTGTAGGCGACCCAGCAGCCCGCACACCCCAGCAACAGCACTTCTCCGCTGCCGGCGGTACCCGGCCTCAGTGCATTCAGGGAGCCGCCCGTCAGCGCCCAAAGCGCCCCCGCGACGGCCAACAGCAGTCCCCCCACCGTGCGCCAGTTCAGCGGCTCACGAAACAGCCACGCCGCACACAACAGGGTCAGTACCGGATTGAGGGCCACCACCAGGGTCGCCTTGCCAGCGGGCACGCGCTGAAGCGCCAGCAAGAAGAAGATCGAGTAGCCCAGCACCCCGCACGCTGAGGCGCACGCCAGGCCCCGCCACTGCGGCCCACGGATGGCCCGCAACGTAGCCATGCGGCCGCTGCCGAACAGCCACAGCACAAGGACGAGGCTGGCCAGCGCGAATCTCACACAGGCAGCAGCCAGCGGCGGCATGGACAGGGCCACCACCCGGCCCCAGGGCCACGAGGCGCCCCACAAAGCCGCCATGCCAAGCAAACCCAAGTGTGTGGTGTATCGAAGAGAGGTCATGGCAGTACTATCTGCTTGATCTCTTTCATAGTCGAATGAGCAATTACTCATGACCTTCACGCAACTGGACGTGTTCGCCACCTTGGCTCGGGTGGGGAGTTTTTCTCGGGCTGCCGCCGCCCTGGGCATCACCCAAAGTGGTGTCAGCCACACCATCAAGCAGTTGGAAACCGAATTGGGGGTGAGCCTGCTGAACCGTGACGGTTCGGCGCCTGCGCTGACGGAGGTCGGCGCCAGGTTGCTGATTCGGGCCAATGACATGCTTCAGCAAAAGGAGGCCTTGCTGCAAGAGGCGAATCTCGAGCGCGGCGTGGCCCGAGGCAGCTTGCGCATCGCCTCGTTTGGCACCACGTCATCCCTGCGTTTGCTGCCCGCTTTGATGGCCCGCTACCAACGTGCTCACCCGTTGGTGGACGTGCAAATCGACGAGGTAAAGGATGACGCGGTGGTGCAGTGGCTGCTAGAGCGTCGGGTGGAGCTGGGCTTTGTGGTGTTGCCCGAAGCGCGTTTGGACACACTCCATGTGCTCACGGATGAGTTGGTCGCTGTGGTGCCCGCCGCCCACCCCTTGGCCGCTCGCTCGGGGATTCGGGCACGCGATCTGGAAGGCGAGTCATTCATCCGGACGGCCGCGGGCTCCGGGCCTCAGATTGACCAGTTTCTGACCGCTGAAGGTGCGGTGCCTCATGTTCGGTATCGATTCGAACAGCTGTCATCCATGTTGGGCTTTGTCGCGCAGGGCTTGGCCATCACCGTGGCCGCACGACTGGCCTTGCCCGAGCCTCCTGAAGGGGTGGTGTACCGCAGCCTCAAGCCCGCCAAACCCAGAGAAGTGGCCTTGGCGGCATTGAGTTTTGCCAAGCTTTCTCCCGCTGCTGCCGCGTTTGTCGAGGTGGCCAGGAAGATGGGCAAGAGGCTGCTGGGCTGATTCGCAAGATGCTGGCCAATGGGGGCGGACTGAGCCCCACGTCCCTCAGGGGGCGTCTTGCGAACCTCGTCCAACGTCCGGTGGCCTTCACCGGCCGGCCAGCGCGGGTGCCTCAGCCACCGGTCTGGGCCGTCACGGGCCTGGCCGGCTTGCCAGGCCATCCCCCGGCCAAGGTGGCGTAGAGCGCAAGGCTGGCCCGAACTGCGCTGATCTGGCTGTCCGCTGTGGCTTCTTGGGTGGTCAGCTGATCGCGTTGCGCCTCCAGAACTTCGAACATGCTCAGGGTGCCGCCGCGGTACATCCGCTCGGCCAGATGCGCGGCCTCGTCGCGCTGCTGCATGGCGGCGAGCTGGGCGCGCCATGTTTCCTGGCTGCGATGTGCGCGAACGAGGGCGTTCTCGGTTTCTTCCAGCGCCAGCAGGACCGTCTGCTGGTACTGCGCCAGGGCTTCCTGGGCGCCGGCTTCACTGGCGGCAATGCGGGCCCGCACGCGGCCCACGTCCAGGAAGGACCAGTCGATGCCCAGCACCACCTGACGGGTCGCCCTGTCGGCGTCGAACAGGCGCGACCCCTCGAAGGCAAAGCTGCCGAGCAGGCCACCGATCGATAGCCGGGGAAAGAGGTCGGACGTGGCGACGCCGATGCGCGCCGTCGCGGCGTGCAGCCGCGCCTCTGCGGCCGCCACGTCGGGCCTGCGTCGCAATACATTGGCAGGGGTATCGGGCTGTACCGATGGTGGGATGATCGGCAGCGGTTTGATCTCCTCCAATTGAGCGATGAGGTGTTCAGGTGACAGGCCTGACAGCACGGCCAGGCGGTGCTGCAGCTGCGCCACCTGGGCCTGCAGCTCGGGCACCCGTGCCTGGGTGCTGCGCAGCAGGGCCACGGATCGTCTGGCATCGAGATCGGTGCCCATGCCGGCATGCAACCTGCGCGCCACGAGCTCGGCGGTGTGCTGCTGGTTCTGCGCATGGGTCTGGACGATCTTCAGACGCAGTTGCGTGCCGCGCAGCTGGGTGTAGGTGTCTGCCACCTGCACGGCGATGGCCACTTGCAGGGCGACCAGGTCTGCTCGCGAGGCCTGCGTCTGCGCCTCCTGGGCTTCGATGCTGCGTCGCACGCGGCCGACCAGATCAAGCTCCCAACTGGCGGCCAGGCCGACGCTGTGGCTGCGGGTGGATGGGGCCTGACCGGCACCCAGCTGGTCTGCGCTCAGCCGTTGCTGCGTGAGCTGGCCATTCAGGGTGACGGTGGGCAACCGGTCCTTGCGCACCAGGCTCAGCATCGATTCGGCGGCCTGCAGCCGCGCCAGCATCCCCGCCACGTCGTGGTTGCTGCGCAGGGCTTGTTGCACCAGCGCGGTCAACTCCTCATCGCCGAACTGCCGCCAGAAGGCTGCGTCGCGGACGTCGGTGATGGTGAGCGCAGCCGCGCCGGGCCCAGGCTCGGGCGCTTGGCGCGCGAACGCGGCAGGCACCGCGTCGATGTCGGGCCGCTGAAAGTCGGGCCCGACCGCGCAGCCCGTCACGAGCAGGCAGGTGGCGGCGGCGACGGCGTGCCATGTGGCGGCCTTAAGCATGGTGGGTCTCCTCACGAGGGTGGGCGTTGTGGGTGGCCGGGTCGACAGCCTGGCGGGGTGTGAGTTGGGTGCCGCTGAGCTGGCGCAAGGTCACGTAGAACACCGGCGTGAGGAACAGGCCAAACAAGGTCACGCCCAACATGCCGGAGAACACGGTGATGCCGGTGGCGGCACGCACTTCCGCCCCGGCGCCATGCCCGACCAGCAGGGGCACGGCCCCCGCGATGAAGGCGATCGAGGTCATCACGATGGGACGCAGGCGCAGCCGGCAGGCTTCGCGTGCCGCCGCCAAGGTGCCGACCCCTTGCATTTCCAGCTCGCGCGCAAACTCCACGATCAAGATGGCGTTCTTGCATGCCAGACCCATCAACACCACCAGACCGACCTGCACAAAGACGTTGTTGTCGCCCCCTGCCAGCCACACCCCGAACAGCGCTGCGCAGATGCACACCGGCACGATCAGGATGACGGCGAACGGCATGGTCCAGCTTTCATACAGGGCGGCCAGCACCAGGAACACCAGCACCACGGCCAGGACGAAGACGATGGCTGCCGAATGGCTTTGCTCGACCTGCTGGTGGCTCATTTCCGTCCAGGCCAGCTCGATGCCGGTCGGCAAGGTGCGATCGGCGATTTCGCGCAAGGTCGTCAACACCTGACCAGAGGACAGCACCCGCGGGTCGGCATCGCCGATGAGGTCGGCGGCGGGGAAACCGTTGTAGCGCAGCACCGGGTCGGGACCGAAGCTGGGCACCACGGTGACCACGGAGGCCAGCGGCACCATGTCGCCCTGGGCGTTGCGGGTTTGCAGCCGGCCGATGTCTTCGGCCGTTTGGCGGTGGTCGGCGTCGGCCTGCAGCATCACGCGATACACACGGCCAAAGGCATTGAAGTCGTTGACATAGACCGAGCCCAGGTAGGCCTGCAAGGTCTGGAAGACGTCGTCCAGGGCCACGCCCTGCGCCTTGGCCTTGAGGCGGTCCACCTTGACCTCGAGCTGCGGGATGTTGGATTGGTAGGCGCTGACGGGGTAGTGCATGCCCGGCGTCTTGGCGATCTCTCCCTGGAAGGCACTCAGGGCCTGCTGCAGCGCCGCATACCCCAGGTTCCCGCGATCCTCCAGGAACAGCGAGTACCCCGAGCCGTTGCCCAGGCCTTGAATGGGGGGCGGCATCAGGGCGTAGCCAAAGCCGCCCGCCATGCCGGCCAGGCGGCTGTTCAGTTCCGCGCTGATGTCGGTGGCGCTGCGTTGCCGTTCCGAGAATGGCTTGAGGATGACGTAGGCACTGGCCAAATTGGGGGTGTTGGTGCCTTGCAGCGCATTGAGCCCCGCAAACGCAGGCACCGAGGCCACGCCCTCGACGGCCAGGGCGCGGTTCGTCAACTCCTGCGTCACCTCGTTCGTGCGCTGCAGCGAGGCGCCCTCGGGCAGTTTGGCGCCCGCAAAGAGGTAGAGCTTGTCCTGCATGGGGATGAAGCCGCTGGGCACCTGGTTGAACAGCAGCACGGTGCCGGCCAGCAGGGCGGCATACACGCCGAACACCGTGCCCCGCAGCGAGAATGACCGACCCACCACGCGCTCATAGCCCTGCGCACTGCGGTCGAACAGGCGGTTGAAGCGCTTGAAAAACCGGCCCAGCACGGCGTCCATGGCGCGCGCCAGCCCATCCTTGCGGGTGCCACGGCCCTGCAGCAGCCTGGCGGCCAAGGCGGGCGACAGCGTGAGGGAGTTGATGGCGGAAATCACCGTGGAGATGGCGATCGTCACCGCGAACTGCTGGTAGAACTGGCCCGTGATCCCGTCGAGGAAGGCCATGGGGATGAACACCGCGCACAGCACCAAGGCAATGGCGACGATGGGCGCCGAGACCTCTTGCATCGCCCGGTGGGCCGCCTCGTGCGGGCTGTGCCCCTGTTCGATGAAGCGCTCGACGTTCTCCACCACCACGATGGCGTCGTCCACCACGATGCCGATGGCCAGCACGAGGCCAAACAAGGTCAAGGTGTTGATCGAATAACCCAGCAGGTACAGCCAGGCGAAGGTGCCCACGATGGACACGGGCACGGCCAGCAGGGGAATGATGGAAGCGCGCCAGGTCTGCAGAAAGACGATCACCACCAACACCACCAACACCACCGCTTCGATCAGCGTGTGCTGAACAGCCTGGATGGAGTCACGCACGAACACCGTGGGGTCCCACAGGTATTCGAAGGCGGTGCCCTGGGGCAGATCGGCCGACAGGCGGTCCAGGGTGCGGTAGACCTCGTCGGCGACGCCCAGGGCATTGGCGCCGGGTGTCAGGAAGATGCCGATGGCCGCCATGTCCCGGTTGTCGAGCGAGGCGCGCAGGGTGTAGTCGCTGGCCCCCAGCTCAAGGCGGGCCACGTCGGACAGCCGCACCACCCGGCCATCGCTGCCGGTCTTGAGCACGATGTCGCCAAACTCCTCGGGGTTTTTCAGTCGGCCCTGCACGTTGATGGACAGGAGCTTGTCCGTGTGCTGGGTGCTGGGCTCTGCCCCCAGCTGGCCGGCCGACACCTGCACGTTCTGTTCGCGCACGGCGGCGATCACCTCACCCGCGGTCAGCTGGCGGGCGGCCACCTTGCTGGGGTCGAGCCAGATGCGCATGGCGTAGTCGCCCGAGCCATAGACCTGCACGTTGCCGATGCCGGGGATGCGGGCCAGCTCGTCCTTGACCTTGAGCGTGACGTGGTTGCGCAGGTACAGCGTGTCCAGGCGACCGTCCAGAGACGCCAGACCCACGTACATCAGCGGGGTGGCCGATTGCTTCTGGGTGCTGATGCCGTACTGCCGCACGTCCTCCGGCAGCCGGCTTTGTGCCTGGCTGACGCGGTTTTGCACGCGCACGGCGGCGTCGTCGGGGTCGGTGCCGGGGCGGAAGGTGGCGATGACCTGCAAGCTGCCATCGGACGCCGCCACCGACTTCATGTACATCAGGCCCTCCACCCCGTTGATGGCTTCTTCGAGGGGCACGGCCACCGATTCGGCAATCTCCTTGGGGTTGGCACCGGGGTAGGTGGCGCGCACCACCACGCTGGGTGGCACCACCTCGGGGTACTCGCCAGAAGGCAGCTGGGGGATGGCGAGCAGCCCTGCTGCGAACAGCAGGACCGACAGGACGACCGCAAAGATGGGGCGGTCGATGAAGAATTTGGAGACGTTCATCTCAGCCCCTGATCACTGCCGGGATGCGGAGGCCGAGGCCGCCGCGGGCTGGGCTTCGGTCGAGGCGGCTTGGCCGGACACCTGGGGCGCCAACGGCATGCCGGGGTAGTGGATGCGCTGCAGACCGGCCACCACCAGCAGGTCGCCGGCTTGCAGGCCGGCGGTCACCACGCGTTGGCCCTCGTGCAGGCGACCAAGCGTCAACTCGCGCCGCTCCGCCCGGTTGTCGGCGCCCACCACAAAGGCGTACTTGCGGTCCTGGTCCGTCAACACGGCCTTGTCGTCGATCAGCACCGCCTGGAACGGCGTGCGATCTTGCATCTGCACGCGCGCGAACATGCCCGGGGTGAACAGCCCACTGTCGTTGCGCAACGTGGCCCGCACGCTGATCGTGCCCGTCTGCGGGTCCAGGCGGTTGTCGAAGAAATTCGCCTCGCCCGCATGCGGAAAGCCGGCATCGCTGGCCAGGCCCACCCGAACTGGCACCACGCGGGACGGCGCGCCTGCCTCCGCCGGGGTGGTTTGCCGGTGGCGCAGCAGGCTTTGCTCGTCGGCGTCGAAGTAGACGTACACGGGGTTGTCCGACACCACCGTGGACAGCACACTTTGATTGGCCTGTGCCAGGTTGCCGGGTGTCAGCAGCGCTCGGCTGGCGGTGCCGTTGATCGGGGCGCGCACCTCGGTGAAGCTCAACTCCAGTTGCGCGGACGACACCGCCGCTTCGGCGGCCTGCACGTTGGCCAGGGCTTGCGCGAGGGTCGCGGCACGGGTGTCTGCTTCCTCGGTCGAGATGGCGCGGTCCACCAGCAGGTCGCGGGCCCGCTGGTCCTGCGTGCGGGCCAGCGCGGCCGCGGCCCTGGCCCGCTGCAGCTGTGCCTGGGCGTTGGCCAGCGCAGCCTGGTACGGGCGGGCGTCGATGGTGAACAGCACCTGGCCCTTGCGCACCGCTTGTCCCTCGCGAAAGCTCACGCGGTCGATGTAGCCCGTGACCCGGGGCCGGATCTCGACGCTTTCCTGTGCGGCGATGCGGCCATTGAAGGTGTCCCATTGCTGCACCTCGTGCACGGCCACCCGGGTGACGGTGACCTTGGCCGGGGGCGGTTCAAGCGGGGGGCTGGCGGGCTTGTTGCCGTTGGCCTGGCCGCAGGCGGCGACGGTGAGCAGAACGGCCGCGGCGGCGGCGAACGAGGCCGCGCGAACGATGCCGCGCGGCGGGGGTGATGAGGTCATGGTGAATCCCGTGAAGTGAAGGCATCGCCCACCGAGGCGCGCATGGGCGCGGGTGGGGGAGACGTTGCAGACCGATATTCTTCAAGTTAAAGTAAACTTTAAGTCAAGCACGCACGGAGAATGACACCATGGACCCTAGGGATGATGACCTGCTGGTCATTGGCGCGATTGCACAGCGCAGCGGCGTCAAGGCCTCGGCCTTGCGCTACTACGAATCACTGGGGCTGATCGAATCGGTGCGCAGCAGCGCCGGGCATCGCCGCTACCACCGCTCCACGCTGCGGCGTGTGGCTTACATCGTGTTCGCGCAGCGGCTGGGTTTCCAGCTGGACGAAATCGCCTCGCACCTCGAGGGCCTGCCCAAGCACCATGCGCCCACCGGCGCGGACTGGAGCAGTCTCTCGACGCTGTGGGTCAACCGCGTCGATCAGCGCATCGAGGAGTTGATGCACCTGCGCCGCAGCCTGGAGTCCTGCATCGGCTGCGGCTGCTTGTCGATGAAGGTGTGCAACGTCTTCAACCGCGCCGATCACATCGGGCAGCATGGCCCCGGCCCACGCGTCTGGCTGGGCGACACGCTGGATGCCCAGGGGGACGAATGAGGCGTTGGGTCGGCGCGGGCCGACGGGTCTTCAGCCCGCCACCAGCGGCGCGGCACGCTGGGCCATGGCGCGGCGGAACAGCTGCATGAAGCGCGGGGCGACGTTGGCGATGTGGTAGCGCTGGCCGGTGGCGATGGCCGCCTGCGCATAGCGGGCCCGACGCGCGGGATCGGCCCGAAGCTGGCGGATGGCCTCGATCCAGGCGTCGTCCTGGTCGGGCACCAGCAGCCCGTTCACATCGTGCTGCACCAGCTCGGGCACAAAGCCCCAGTTCGAGGCCACCACGCAGCCGCCGCGGGCCAAGATCTCCATCAACCCCCAGTTGGCCACGCCGTGTCGCAGCGGGTAGAGGAAGAGGTCGACATCGGCCAGCAAGGCGGCGAACTGGGGGTAGGGCAGGTGACCCGGAAACGCCACCACGCTGGCGGCCGGGTAGACCTTCAGCAGGTGGTCCCGGAAGCTGGCCACCTTGCCGTTGTAGCGCCGCTCCACCCACTGCTGCTCATAGCCGTAGGTGCTGGCAGTCGGATCGCCAATGGCGACGAAGCGGGCCCCCGCGCCGTCGCCTTCGCGCACCAGGCGGTCCACCAGGCGCATGTAGGTTTCAAACCCCTTGGCGCTGGACAGGTCGCGCGCGGAGAACGCGATGGTGAACGGGCGCTCGCCCGTGGGCGGTTCGGCCGGCTGGCCCGCCTCGCGCAGCGGCGGCGCGATGTCGAAGCCCTCGAACTGCACCGCGATCCGGTCTTGCAGCAGCGGCGGAAACATCGCCCGGGCATGGGCGCTGGGCACGATGGTGAGGTCGCTGCACAGCACCTGGTGGAAGTTCAGCATCTCCGTGTTGCGGTCGCTCAGGCGCTGCGCCATGTCCGGCGGGTAGGCCGCGTCCCAGCCGTGGGCCAGGTAGCTTGGAAACTCGATGTAGCTGACGATGGCGGCCTGCAGCTCGCCATACAGCCAGTTGGGCGCGCCCCACAGCGAATGCGCCACCACCACGTCGATGGGGCGGCCCTGAGCCTGCTCAAAGGCCTGCAGCGCCGGCAGCACCCCGCGGCAGATGCGCGCCGAGCGCTCGACCTTGCTGGAGTAGTAATAGCTCTGAGGCCCGACGATCTTGCCGTCGGGCTGGAAGGCGAGCAGGTGGTCGCAGTGCTGCTCGTGGTTGGCCTTGTGGCCTGGCGTGGTCATGAACCAGGCATCGGCCTGGCCGGTGGCCCGCAGGTGGCTGCAAAGCAGGCTGTACTGGCTCGGGTAGACCGCGCCGACGAAGACGATCAGGGGTTTGTCCATCGTGCTCGGGGAGTCGTGGCTGGCGCGGGGCCAGCCTAGGGGTGAAGGCGGGTCGGGGGCCCGCTCGGTGTGTCATCGTTCAGCATGCAGCGGTGTGTTGGAGTATGGCTTCACTACCGTTTCATCCACAACAGGAATGGTTGGATACTGCTTGAAATTTAGGCATTGACTGTGCAGCCGATCATGGCCGCGGTTGGCGGCCAGCGGCCTGCCGGGGTGTCGATCCGGCTGCCGCAGGCCAGGCTCAGCCGTCCTCCAGCGGTGCGGGCACGGTGGGCTCGCCATCGCTGATCTGGTACTTGCGCATCTTTTCCCACAGCACCTTGCGGCTGATGCCCAGCTGCTGCGCCGTGTTCTGGCGCTTCCAGTCGTTGGCGTCCAGGGCGTCGATGATGCGGTTGCGCTCATCCAGGTCCCAGTTGCTGCGGTTGGCCAGTTGCGGCTCGGTGGAGCTGACCTCCACCGGAAACGTCGCCGCCGACAGGCTTTGCGCCTGCGACAGGATGCGCTCGGTGGCGCCGTCCGCGCGCCAGTCCCGCGTCTGGCGCACCGCCACGCCGATGCGCTCGGCCAGGTTGCGCAGCTCGCGCACGTTGCCGGGGTAGTACATCTCGGCCACCGCGTCGTGGATGAAGAACGGGGGCTCGCCCAGGGTCTGCTCCAGCTCCTGGCCCACCACCTTGCGCAAGATGGCGTAGAAGATGGCGAGCTTGTCGGCTTCCCCGCGCTCTTCCAGGCTGGGCACCTGCAGCTCGATCACGGCCAGGCGGAAGAACAGGTCGGCCCGGAACTGGCCGGCATGCACCAGTTCGCGCAGAGGCTTGTTGGTGGCGGCGACGAGGCGGAAATCCAGCCGCACCGCCGAGGTCGCGCCCAGCCGCGTGACCGTGCGCTCCTCCAGCACGCGCAGCAGCTTCACCTGCTGGTACAGCGGCAGGTCGGCGATTTCGTCGAGGAACAGCGTGCCGCCGTTGGCCTGCTCGAAAAAGCCCTTGTGGGCCGTCACCGCGCCGGTGAAAGAGCCCTTGGCATGGCCGAAGAACAGCGACTCGAACAGCCCATCGGGAATGGCGCCGCAGTTCACCACCACAAAGGGACCTGCGCCGTAGTGCGTGTTGCGCTCGTGCAGGCGTTCGGCGATGCGCTCCTTGCCCGTGCCGGTCTCGCCAAAAATCAGCACGCTGTGCTCGCAATCGGCAAAGGTGTCCACGTCGCGCAGCAGGCGTTTCATGCAGTCGGCCTCGGCGATGATGTCGTCCGAGGCCTGCACCTGGCGCTGCGTGCTCTGCAGGCGACGCAGGATGTGGACCAGCATGGCGCGCAGCTCCGCGCCCGTGAAGTCGAACGGCAGCACATGCGAATACTCGGTCGCGTAGGTGCCGGGGTTGGTGCAGCGCCCATTGGCGCTGACCCACAGCACCGGCAGGCCGCCGAAATTGCCCTCGACCCCCTGACGCGTGAAGCGCGCGCCTTCGAGCACCGTGACGCTCACCACGGCAATGGCGGCGCCCCCGGCCGCATCGCCCGCGCCCGGTGGCAGACCCAGGCCATCGGCGCGCACCACGTCCACGTCCATGCCGAGCATGCACCGCTCCACCCGCTCGGCAATGTCGGCTTGACCTTCCCAGACGTAGATGACCAGATCGCTTGGATTCACTGCAACGGTTTCCTTGGCTTGTGTTGTGTAGAGGGTTGTGGGTTCAATGGACGAGTTGGGCGGTGTCGCATTGGATGTCGAGGACTTCTATCGTCGTGCGCCCCAACTGGATGCCCAAAATCTCCTGAAGGACGGTGCCAGAGAGGAAGCTACCTAACCCGTTCAGTATGGGAACCAAAGCTGGTTTCAATATGGCGCCAACCAGATCTGTCACAGGGGCCAGGTTGATTCCAATGAGCCTAAGTTCCAGGTTGTCGATGAGGCTGCTGACCGTGCTTCCGATTTGCAGGTTATTGGCTTGGCTGTCTTTGGGCGTGTCAACGGGGATGTCGGTGATTGTTTCACTGGATGCGGGCAGCAAATTGGCCTCTGCTTTCACAGTTACCAAACCCAAGAGAACTTGAGTTGGTTCGCAATTCGTGCCATTACGTTTACCGAGGCAGATTTTTCCGACAGAAGATTGAACGCTGATGTCCGCCGTTTTTGGCGTCTGCTGGCAAGAGATTTTTTCCAAGGTGCCTTCGCCGTTCACCAAGTCGACAGACAAGTCGAGGGGCAATAGGCTGCCCAGCACAGGAAGCCCGCCCATGCTGAGAAGCTGTAGGTTTAGACGAACCTGCGCGTTATATGCCTTGGTAATCGCTGGCTTGGCTGGCCCAACAGCCAGAGCAGGCGGTTCTACGATGGTCAAGTTGATTTCGGCAAGGCCGGGAATACCGGTGTTCGTCAACGCCACGCTGTTCGTCCCATTTGCAATCGCCAGCTGGGTGCGCACCAAGTCGGCCAGGTCAACGACGGCATCCAGCCCGGCGCCGATGGGCGAGGCGTTGCCACCGGCAGAGATCATGGCCAGCAGGCCGTTGTCGCCTCCCAGAGGCACCTTGACGTTGGCGAGCTGAAAGGCGGCCAGGTAGGCCCGCAGGTTCACGAGCTCCGCGAGGTCCACGCCGGCGTTCAGCAGGTTGTCGCCAGCGTTGATGGCGGCGTCGATCAGGTCCAGCACCGACGCATCCACGTTGGCCAGGTCATTGGGCGTCAGCAGCGCCAGGTCGTTCACGCCCACGGGCAGGCCCAGAAACTGAAGCAGGCCGGCGGGCGTGATGCGCGCGTTGGCAATGCCGTCCTTGTCCAGCACGGTCAGGCGCGTGATGTCCAGGCCCACCCGTTGTGCGATTAGCCCCAGCACGCTGTCGCTGTTGAACCGCAGCAACTGCGAGCCCACGGTGAATGCGGCCACGGGTTCGTCGTTTTTGGCCGCCGTGGCCGTGGCCGCCACCACGCGTGAGCCGGTGAAGGGCAGCAGCTGCAGGGTTTCGCCCTGCAGCGTCACGCGGGTGGCGTTCAGGGGCCGGGTGGGCGCGTCGCCGTAGTTGGGGTTGAAGCGCGAAGCGTCGGCGAGGCTGGCGTTCCAGTGGCCGCAATCGATAGTGCGCACCTCGTCGTCGAGCGACAGGCGCTGCTGGGCGTTCAGGCTTTGCGTGGCAGCGGCCTGGGCGTCGGGGCAGGTGCTGGCCACGCCGTAGGCCAGGGCATTGGTGGCTTCCAGCGCGGCGATGTCGGCCATGCGCTGCAGGTCGCGCTTGGCGTAGTACATGTAGCCGATCTGCACAGCGCCCAGCACAGCGATCAGCAGGGCGGCCAACAGCGCGAACTGCACCAGCACGGCGCCGCGCTGTGCAGCCGGCCGAGCGGCGAACGGCCGAACCGGGGTTGTCCCGGGGGAAGCGGTGCGGTGAGACGGCATGGCGGTGCTCCTCCTTACAGCAGGGTCGCGAAGTGCAATTCGCTGGCTTCGTGCAGCGTGCAAGGCTCGCTGAACCAGGCGTTGCTGCAGTTGCCGCCCAGCAGCGGGGTCAGCGTGTAGGTCAGCTCGAAACGGGCGCTGCTTTCGCCGCCCGAGGGGCAGCTGCCCCATTGCAGGGCACCCACGGTCAGCTGCTGCAGCACATCGCCGGGCATGGCACTTTGCTGCAGGCTGCGCGAGACGGTTTGGGTCACCCGTTGCTGAATCGCGGCCTTGTTGGCCGCCGCGGTGGTTGGCGTGGGGTGGCAATGCGTGATGCCGGCGGCAATCAGCGTGTGCGCCGCGCGCGCGCCATCGCCGGCGGCGCGGGTCAGCGACTGCTGGGCCTGAAAGGCGCGCCAGTACACCAGGCCGCCCAGCAGCATGACGACCATGACGATGGCGATCAGGGCGAACTCGATCGCGGCGAGCCCGCGTTGCGCGCGTTGGGGTGGGCGTGGCGTGATCACAGCATCCTCCGGTCGACGAGGATGCTGGCGTGGGCGTCCAGCGTGGCCGGCAGGATCAGGCCCAGCCCGGGGATGGCTGGCGCGATGGCGTTGCTGGCGTAGTCGTCGATCTGGTAGGACACCAGCACCACGCAGGGCATGTTCATGTCACACACCAGCGTCGTGTCCAGCGCCGTTTGCGGGGTGCAGGCGGTGTCGTTCAGGCGGCAGACCGTGAACGTGATGTCGCTGGCACTGGGCTGGAGGCCGGCAGGCAGCCAACCCAACGCCTGGGCAGCGGTCTGGCGGGCTTCGGTGCTGCGGTGGGTCCAGGTGGGCGCAGGTGCGCCGGCGAGGGTCGCGGTGCTGGGGTGGCGCAACGCCGCCCGCGCGCCTTCCTCGACCGCGAACTGCATGGACTCGCGCACCAGGAAGGTCAGGCCATAACAGATGATGGCGTACAGCAGCGCGAAGAACACGGGGAAGATGATCGCCCACTCCAACGCATACACGCCGCGCTGCAGCTGGCGTCGGGTGGTCCGATGGCGGGGTGGGCGAGGGGGCGCAATCATGGCGTTCTCCCGTGAAGGGCGGATCACTGCTTGACGTTCAAGCCAGTCTCGAAGCGCTCGGGAATGGTGGTTTCGAAGCTCTTGAGGTAGCGCTGGTAGCTGCGGCTGGCCTGCTCGCCATCGATGGCGCGCGGGTGGGCGCTTTGGGCCGTGCGCTGGGCCTGCAACAGCGCCTCGGTCGCGCTGCCGATGTCGATGCGCCGCTCGAAATAGGGCTCGCCGGAGGGTTCGCCGTAAGGCTCGCCGGCCGCATCCACAGACGCCTCGGTCGCCGGCGCACCCGCGCTCGGCGCGGGCGCCACCTGGGCTTCGACCTGCGATTCAGCAGCTAAAGCGGCGGCCGGCGGATTGGCCGCTGCGGCAGCCTGGGCCGCGCCGGCGCAGGCCAGCAGCAACGCCGCGAACAAAGGGGGGGCAACGAGGCGGAGGAGGGACATGGTGAACCTCATGGCTGGGGGGCGGGTGGGGTGGCGCCGTGCGGGGCGGCACTGGCGGTCTCGGTCACCGGGGTGGTGGCGCCGGCCATGCGCTGGCGCATGGCCTGCTGCACCACGGCGAGTTGACCGTGCAGGGTCTGCACCGAGCGGTCGTCGATCAGGGGCGGGGCGTTGCGCGCCTGCGGCTGGCGCAGGCGCGCCAGCAACTGCTGGGCCTCGGCATCGCGGCCGCTGGCCAGCAGGTACAGCGCCAGGTTGAGCTGCACGCGGGGGCTGTTTGGGGCCAGCTGGGCCGCCTGCATGACCGGCAACTGGCTGCCGGCCAGATCGCCCTGGAGCAGGTGGGCATAGGCCAGGTCGCTGAGCACGTCGGCGTCGATGGGGTTGAGCTGGCGGGCCTGTTCGAGCTGGGCAATGGCTTGCGGGTAGCGCCCCTGCTGTGCGTGCAGCAGGCCCAGGCCGCGCCGTGCGCGGGCCACGGTGGCCGTGTCCGCATCGCCCAGCAACGCCTGGTAGCTCTGCTCGGCCTGTGTGCGCTGACCGGTGTTGCGCTGGGCATCGGCCCGCAGCAGGCGCACCGTGGGCGTGCTGCCGTGCTGGCGCTCGAAGGCATCGGCATGTGCCAGCGAGGCATACCACTGGTTGGCCTCCTGCATCTGCCGGATCAGGTTGAGGTAGGTCTGCTGCGAATCGACCTGGTTCAGCTGCTCGGCCTTGTCCATCTGCTGCTGCGCCTGGGCGGCGGTGTCCTGCTGCGCGGCCACGCCATAACCTTGCGGGGGGCTGATGCAGCCTGCCAGTATCAGCGGAATGGCGATGATGGATGAACGGAAAATGGTGGATACTGCTGTAGTCATCAGCGACCTCCCAGGGACGACAGCGAACGGATCACGGCGGTGAAGCCCGGGCCGGCGGTGATCACCAGCAGCGCGGGCAGCAGGGTCAGCACCATCACGCCGGTCATCTTCACGGTGATGGTGCCGATCTTTTCCTTGAAGCCGGCCTGACGCTTTTCGCGCAGGCGCACGCTGAACTCCCGCAGTGGCTCCTGCACGGCGCCGCCATGCCGATCGACCTGAACCAGCAGGTTCACGACCGCGTTCATGTCGTCGTCGGCGCCCAGGGTGGCCAGCCGCTGCAGCGACTGTTCGCGCGTGCGGCCGCTGCTGTAGAGGCGGTTCGCCAGCCCCAGCTCGCTGCTGATGATGCGCAGCACGCTGCCGAATTCGCTGGCCAGGATCTGCAGGCTCTGGTCGATGCTGAGGCCCACCCCCTGCAGCAGGCGCAGCAGGTCGACGAACAACGGCAGCTCTTCGACCACCTGCGCACGGCGCTTGCCGGCCTTGGCGCGCAGCCACCATTTCGGCCCCATGATCCCCAGCGCCAGGCCGAAGAAGCCATAGCACAGGGCCATGACGCCCTTGGGCTGAAGCAGCGCGATGAGCAGGATGGGCAGCAGCACCGCCAGCAGCGTTCGCGTGACGACGAAGGTCAGCCCGCCGCGCACCAGCTCGAGGCCGGCCTGGTCCAGCAGCTTGCGGTCTTCGTCGGCCAGCAGGGCCTTGGCGATCGGCGACTCCAGCCAGGCGGGCGGGCGCAGGCTGTCGGCCACGGCCTGCTGCTCCGCTGCCGCGCTCGGGCCGTTGTCCGACGGGGTCAGGCCGGCCAACGAGGCCGAACCCATGGGGAAGGGCAGGCTGGTCGCCGCGGCGCGCGCCTGCTGCACCTGATTCAGGCGCGCCTCGGCGCGCGACGCGCGCAGCAGCCGCCACGCCAGCACGCCGGCCAGCAAGGCGATGCCGAGTGCGGCCAGCACCAGGCTCACGGTCCACAGGTGTTGCGGGTTCCAGGAGGCGGGCAGGGACAAGGGCATGGCGTGGCTCCCCGATCTCATTTCAGCCGGGCCAGCCGGTACAGGAAGAACGAGCCCAGCGCCTGCAGCGCGGCGGCGGCCAGGATCATCTTCTGGCCCACCGGGTCGTTCCACATGCGCATGAAGTAGCCCTGGTTGAGCACCATGATCAGCCCGCCCACCAGGATGGGCAGCAGCGCCAGCACCCAGGCCGACAGCCGCACCTCGGCCGACAGCGCGTGCAGTTCGCGCTCGGCGGACTGGCGATCGCGGATGTAGGCGGACACGCGTTCGAGCACCTGGTCGGCCCGCCCGCCATAGCGCGTGCTCATGCGGAACACCGCGGCCAGCAGGCCGAACTCGGGCAGCTTCCAGGTGCGCTCGAGCTGGGCCATGGCCTGGCCCAGGTCGGGCGACACGTTCAGGGCGGCCGACACATCGCCTAGCGCACGGCCCAGGGGCTCGGGCACGTTGCCACTGGCGAACTTGAACGCTGCATGCGGCGAGTTGCCGATGGAGATCAGGCGCACCATGTTGTCCAGGAAGCTGGGCAGTTGCGAGAGCATCTTGGCGCGCCGTTTGCTCAGCCGCAGCCAGATGCCGAAGCAGCACAGCAAGCCATACGCCAGCGCCACCAGGGCACCAATGGCCAGGTCGCCCTGCAATGCAACCAGGGTGGCCAGTAACAGGCCGCCTGCGATCAACAGGCCGATTACCCCGGGCGATACCCCCCATGCGCTGTAACCCAGCCGGTCGTCCAACCATTGCTGCAGCGTGCTGGGCGCGGGCAGCACCGGCGCAGCGGATGCCATCAGCGGCGGCGCGGCGCCCGTCACGGGCAGGCTGGCCGGGGCGGCGGCCGCCTGCATCTCGCGCTGGATGTCCAGGCTGCGTTGGAGGTTGCTGGCGATGGCCTGCTGGGCCTGCTGGCGCTGCGCGCGGGCAAACAGCCACAGCGCCAGGGCCAGCAGCGCGCAGGCCAGGGCGCCCAGCACCAACATGGCGGCTGTCATCGCGGGCCTCCGGCGGTGTTCTGCTGTGCCTGGTGGGCACGCCACCAGGCCAGCAGCTTGGGCGAATGGGGCGAGATGCCCATGGACACCCATTGGTCGATTTCCTGGCCGTCGGGGCCGATCTGGGGTTCGTAGCGGTACAGCTCCTGCATCGAGATCACGTTGTCCGTGATGCCCGTCACCTCGGTCAGCGACAGCAGGCGCCGGCGCCCGCTGGACAGCCGCCCGATCTGCACGATGAAGTCCACGGCATTGGCGATCTGGCGGCGCAGGCTGACCTCGCTGCCCTGAAAGCCCGCGAAGCCGGCCAGCATTTCGGCGCGGTACAGGCATTCGCGCGGCGAGCTGGCGTGGATGGTGCCCATCGAGCCGTCGTGGCCGGTGTTCATGGCCTGCAACAGCTCCAGCACCTCGCCGCTGCGCACCTCGCCCACGATGATGCGGTCGGGCCGCATGCGCAGGCTGTTGACCAGCAGGTCGCGGATGCTGACGTGGCCCGAGCCGTCGAAGCTGCCCGGGCGGGCCTCCAGCCGCACCACGTGGCTGTGGTTGAGCGACAGCTCGGCCGTGTCCTCGATGGTCACGATGCGTTCGCGGCTCGGGATGAAGCTGGCCAGCGCATTGAGCAGCGAGGTCTTGCCCGAGCTGGTGCCGCCGCTGACCAGGATGTTGCAGCGCGCCTGCACCGCCATCTCCAGGATCCGGCAGATGTCCTCGTTGAAGGTGCCCAGCTGCACCAGGTCGCGCGGGGTCAGCGGGTCCTTGCGGAACTTGCGGATCGACACCGACGGGCCGTCGATGGCCAGCGGCGCGATGATGACGTTGATGCGCCCGCCATCGGGCAGGCGGGCATCCACCATGGGGCTGGATTCGTCCAGCCGGCGGCCCAGCGGGGCCAGGATGCGGCGCACGATGCGCAGCACGTGCTCGTCGTCGCGGAAGTGCACCGTCTCGCGCTGCAGGATGCCGCCGCGCGACACGTACAGGTCCTGGTGGCCGTTGACGAGGATGTCCTCGACGTGGGGGTCGTCCAGCAACGGTTGCAGCGGCCCCAGGCCCGTCAGCTCGCGCGTCAGGGCGTTGGCCACCTGCTGGGCTTCGCGCTCGTTGACCGGCACCGCGTGCAGGCGGATGAAGCTGTCCAGCTCCAGGGTCACGAACTGGGCGATGGCCGCCTGCGACCAGCGGCCGAACTCGGCCCCCAGCTCTTCGATGCGCGAGAGCAGGTGGTCGTAGGCGTGGTTCTTGAGCTCGACGAACAAGGGGTTGTGTTCGAACTCGTCGGTGGCGTTGGCCGAAGGCGTCATGGCGTTCGTCATGTCAGCCTTTCGTCAGCCGCCCGAAGGCGATCGAGGCCGGGAACCGCACGAAGCGGCGGGGCGTGGTGGCCATGTCAGGTCCTGCGGATGCGTTGGAACAGTTGGGTCAGCGGGCCGGCCGGGGTCCGGTGCGGTGGCGCGTCCGGGTGGTGGCCGTGCACCAACAGGGCCACCAGCTTCTCGATGGCCTGCACGTAGGGGTCGCCCTTTTGTTTGGGGGCGAGCAGCTTGCCGTGGTTGACGGCGTCGGCCAGCTCGCGCCGGCGCTCGGGCAGGGTGGCCAGCAGCGGCAGTTGCAGCCGGCTGGCGATCTGCTGCGCGTCCAGCGCCAGGCGGCTGTCGTGGCGGTTGACGATGAGGCGCAACCGGTCGCGCGGGATCTGCAGCGCTTCCAGCTGACTCAGCAGCGCCATGGTCCACACCACGCTGACCACGTTCTGGTCGCACACGACCCAGATCTCGCTCGCATCGGGCAGCAGGTCGGCCAGCAGCGGCGCGGGCGTGTGCGCGCCCAGGTCCAGCACGATGTGCTTGAAATACTGGCCCAGGCGGGCCATCAAGGCCCGCACCTCGCCAGGCGGCAGGGTCGGCACCTGACGTGGCTGCGGCAGCAGCCGCAACCCGCTGTCGTGCCGCGCCAGCGCCGTTTGCGCCATGCGGCGATCCAGGCGGCGCTGCTGGGCCACCGCATCGGTGAAGCTGAACTCCCCCGGGGTGTTCAGGTAGATCGCGCAGTCGCCCCCTGAGCCGCCCGAGCCGCCCAGCTCGACCAGCAGGCCGGCCAGCACATCGTCGCCCGCCGGGCCCGCCAGCGCCTGCTGCAGGTACCAGGCCAGGTGGGCCGCGAGCACGCTGCACCCCAGACCGGCACGCGCGGACAGGATGGCCAGCTGCGGGGCCGGGCTGTGGTGCGGCTCGGCCTCGGTGTGCTGCGGCCGGCTCAGCAGGCCCTGCACGATCTGTTGGCTGGTGGCGATGGCTTCGTCGATGTCGAGGAAATCGTGGACGCCCGCGCGCAGCGCCGCCAGCATGCACTGCGGGTGCTGGGCGCGGCTCACGGCCACGCGCACGACCTCGGGGTACTGCGCCTGCAGTTGCGTCGCCAGCGCCACGGCGGTGTCCAGCGTGTGCAGGTCGAACTCGATGAGGATGGCCTGCGGCTGCAGCAAGCGCACCTGCTCGGCCACGTCTTCCGCCCGTGCGGCGTGCGGCAGCTGGCCGTCGAGCACGCGCTGTGCCCAGGCGAGCAGCAGGGCATCGGAGGAGACGCCGGTCAGGGCCAGCAGCAGCCGCGCCTTGGCGGGCGAGGCGCCACCCGTTTGCGGGGCGGCGTGGTGCACGGCCGCGGCGTCGGAGGCGCGCACCGCCAGCAGCTCTTCGAGGGAAGGCGCGGCGGCGTCGCTCGGGGCGTGAGAGGACTCAGGATGCATGGTGGTGGCCCCTCAGTACGAAAACCCGGGCAGGGCCGAATTCATGTAGGTCGCCCCCAGCGAATAGGGCCACCACACGCCGCCGGCGTTGCGGTGTTCCTGTCGCTCGCCGGGCAGCACGGCCTGCAGGTCGGTGCCGGCCGGCAGCGGCTGCACCAGGCGCGGGGTGACGATGATCACCAGCTCGGTCTCGTCCTGCGAGTACTCCAGGTTCTTGAAGAAGGTGCCCAGGATGGGCAGGTCGCCCAGCAGCGGCACCTTCTTGACGTTGGACATGGTGCTGCGGCTCACGAGGCCGCCGATGATGAAGCTCTCGCCATCGGCCAGCTCGACCAGGGTATCGGCACGACGTGTGCGCAGCGCCGGAACAGAGATGTTGTTGATCGTCACACCCTGTGTGTAGTCCAGGTCGCTGGCTTCCGGCGCCACCTTCAGCGCGATGCGCTCGTTCGAGAGGATGGTGGGGGTCAGCTGCAGCTTGACGCCGAATTCCTTGTACTGGATGGAAATGTTGTTGCTGGCCCCGCTGGGCACGGGAATGGGGATTTCTCCGCCGGCCAGGAAACTGGCGCTTTGACCGGTGTGCGCCACCAGCGTGGGTTTTGCGAGCACCCGCGCCAGGCCATTGCCCTCTAGGAAACCCAGTTGCGCGGTGATGCCCTGACCGCTGAACGCACGGCCAAAGCCCAACACCAGGTTCATCGCGCTGACGATGGCCGACGTCCCGCTGTCGGCACTGCCACCGCTGCCGCCACTGTTGTTGCCTGCTGAACTGCCGCTGCCGTTGCTGCCCGGTGTGTAGACGCCGAATTGAAACCCGTGGTCGTTGGGCCCACCGCTGTTGAGCTGAACACCGGAGCGGCGCAGCGCCGACTTCTTGAACTCCACCACCTGCACGTCGACCTGCACGGTGTTGCTCGTGACCTGGACCTGCGAGCGGTCGTCCACCACCGCGTCCTTGGGCAGCGACAAACGGGCTTCGCGCAGGGCCTGGGCATGCTCGGGCACCGAGGCCAGCCGCCGCGCCAGCACCAGGTGGGGGCCGCGCACGGTCACCTGCCAGTGCCGCGGCGCACCGCCCGATGCGGGCCACACGGCCAGCGTGGTCTGGCCGGCGGCTTTGGGCGTGAGCAGCAGCTCGGCCGCCTGCGTGGCCTTGCCGGCCGACAGGTCGCGCAACACCTTCACGTCGAGCACGGCCGGATCGCCCACCGCGATGCGGGCCACGGCGGTGCCGGGCTGCAGCAGGTGCTGTTGGCCGGCCGAGAGCTCCAGCGCCTGAGCGAGGTGGGCGACCGGGCTGGCCTGCGTCTGGGCCGAGGCGGGCAGGGCACAGGCGAGCAGAGACAGCAAGGCGATCTGCGCGAGTGGCGGTGTTCTCATGGTCGATTCCCTCTGTAAAGCGTCTCCCTGTTCTTATTCTGATGGGAGTATGCTTGTATTGCCGTTTTTATATCAACGGGAATGTACGCATACTCTCATTGAAATGCAGGGGGTTCGAACGTTGTCGGTCAGTAGCTCACGGTCTGCACAGTGGCGCCCTGGTGCACCTCGACCGAGCGCAGGCGCGGTGCTTGCGGGGCGGCGGGCAGGGGCATGGGGGCCACGGCCGGCGGGCGGCGGGCGTTCCGGGCGTCGGCGCCGGTGGCCAGGTCCTTGAACCGCAGGCCGGCGTAGGCGCGGTCGGCGCCCTGCAGCTGCTCGCCCTTGCCCAGCTTGCCGGACACGGGTTGCAGCGCGGTGGGCAGGGCGGCGAACAGGCTGGGGTCGGGCACGGCGGTGTCGTCGGGGTGGCGCAGGGCCAGCGTCAGCTGGCCGTACTTCTCGGCCAGGGTCAGGCGCTCCACGTCTTCCAGCGGCACGGCCAGCACGGCCGTGTTGGCCACCGCGTTGCCCTGGCCCGAGCCGCCGGACTTGCGGGCGGTGGCCACACCGCCCTTGCCGGCCTCGGCCTCTTGTTGCGCCTTGCGTTGTTGCTCCGCCGTGGGGGGCGGGTTTTCGACACTGGCCTGGCCGTAGGCCAGTACGCGGCTGCGGGCCAGCAGCAGCCGCGTCTGGGTGTCGACCTGGGTGTGCTCGTTCTGGTTGTCCAGGGTGAAGAACACGTCCACGAAGTCGCCGGGGCGCACGTGGTGGCCCGCCGCCATGGGTTCCTTCACGGCGATGGACACGGCCCGCTGGCCGGCGTCGATCTGCAGGGCCAGGCCGTGGATGAGGTGCTGCTCGAACACCGGCGCGTCGGCCGCCAGCGCCACCACGGTGGTGCGGTCCAGCAAGGCCTCGGGGCGTTCGAAGCTGCCGGCGATGGTGGCGGGCATGGCGGTCACCTTCAGGTCCTCGGCCACCAGGCGCTGACCCGCGGCAATCGGCCGGGCGGCCACGACCACGGGGTGCTGGGCGACGGGCTGCTGCGCGGTGGGCGCCGGTTGCGCCACCGGGCGCGCGGGCTGCCGGCCCAACATCCAGGCCCCCACGCCCAGCGCCAGGGCCAGCACCAGCAGCAAGATGGCAAACAACTTGGTGAGGTTCATGGCTGAAGGCTCCGGTGAAGGTGGCAAGAGAGAGAGTAGATGGGGGTACAGAGGCTTTGCGATGACCGCGTCTTGCAGTCAGGGCGAAACTCCCGCCGTGTGGTGACGTGCTTCATGCCGTTGTGGCCCAGTGAGGCCCTGCGCGCAGCAGCACCCAGATGGCAGTGATGGCCATGTAGCCGGCGTAGGGCACGCTGCGCGAGATGCCCTGAGGGTTCAGCGTGAGCTGCAGGCTGCCCACCAGCCATTTGCGTCGCGCCAGCACGACCAAGCCGTGCAGGCCGGCCAGCAGGCTGCCGCCCAGCCAGATGACCAGCAGGTCGGGCGAGAGCCCGAACCACAGGCCGACCACCGCGGCGAATTTGACGTCCCCCGCTCCCATCCAGCGCATGGCGTAGAACGGCAGCAGCGCGGCAAACGCCACCGCCATGCCGGCCAGCCCGTTCCAGGCCGAAACCTGCAGGGGCTGTACGCCACCGAACAGTGCCGCCAGGCCCAGGGCCAGGCCCAGCAGCACCATCCAGTTCTTCACCTTGCGGCCGCGCAGGTCCATGACGGCGATGGCGGTGAGCCATAGCGTCAATGCCAGCATGGGAGCGACTGCGAACATGGCTTAGGCAGGAACAGCGCCTGTCAGCTGCTCGTCGATGTACTCGAACACGGCCTTCAACTTGTCGCCGATGTCGCCAACTGCCACGATGATCGCCACCGCAATCAGCCCCGCAATCAGCCCATATTCAATGGCCGTTGCGCCTTCTTCGTCCTTCAGGAAGTTCGTGATGAACTTGGTCATGTCAGTCTCCAGTCAAACAGCCCAGGGAGGAAACAGCGGTGGTCACGGGCCAGTTGCCCACCGCTGGGAAAACGTCTACCAGCGCGCTCGTCCCGACGGCCCGCTGGCCACCGCGGGCAGGGTCATCCCCGGCCAGGAGAGGCCTTGCGGGTCCAGGCGGGTGGCCAGCTTGAGCTGCACCGGCGCCAGGGCCAGGTCGACCGAGGCGGCGGGTGGCTGGTCTGGCCGGGCCTGGGCCTGGGCGCTTTGGGTCGCGGGGGCGAACAGCTGATCCAGCCAGTGCGCGGGCAGGTCGCGCGGCAGCAACTGGCCGGTGGTGCGGGCCAGGCGCAGGGCGTTGATGTGCTGGTCGTAGATGGCGTCGGCCTCGTCGAGCATCAGGCGCTGCATGTCGAGCTGGGCGTCGAGCACTTGCGACAGGCTGCCGCGCCCCATTTCGAGCAGTCGGCGGTAGCCCTCGAAGGCGCCGCGGGCCTCGCGCACGGCCTCGTGCAGCTGGGTTTCGCGCTCGCGTCCGGCCTGCCAGCGGCCCCAGGCGGCGGTGACGGTTTCGTGCACGGCGCGGCGCACGGTCTCCTGCTGGGCGAGCTGCGATTGCAGCTCGTTGGTGGCCTTGAGGATGCGGTCGCGCAGCTCGAAGCCGTTGCCGAAGTTCCAGTTCAGCTCGACGCCGTAGCGCGTGCCTTCGGTGTAGAGCACACCCTTGGGGTCGCGGGCGTGCGAGACCACGGCGGCCACAGTGGGCCAGCGTTCGGCCTTGGCGCGCTCGACCTCGGCCTGCGCGCGTTCGATCTGGTGATTGGCTTCCTGCAGCTCGCTGCTTTGCGCTTCGGCGGCTTGCCGCGCGGCCTCTTCGCTGGCGGGCAGCCAGTGCACGGGCAACTGGGGCTGGGGCAGGCCCTGCTTGCCCGGGTGGTAGTTGAAGTAGCGCACGAAGCGCGCCTGCGCATCGGTGCGCTGGGCTTCGAGGGCGTGCTGCTGCGACAGGGCGCTGGATCGCCGGGAGGCGGCCTGGCGCAGGTCGTTGCGGCCCACGGCCCCCAGTTCGGCGCGGCGTTCCTCGACGCGCGCGAGCTGGCCGATGATGGCCGCCGACTCGGCGGCGATGCGGGTTTTGCGGTCAAAGCGGTGCAGCTCGAAGAGCGCGGTCAGGGCTTCGAGCAGCACGTTCTGGCGCGTGCTGTACAGCACGCTGGTCTGGGCCGATTCCTGCGATTCGGCCGAGCGGATGCCGGCGTTGATGGCGCCGCCATCGAGCAGCTTCATGCGCACTTCGGCGTTGATGCTGTTGTAGGACTCGCGCCGGGCGCCTTGCCCAACCTGGGCGCTGCCGCTGGACGTGCCGATTTTGAGGCTGGGCCAGCGGGCCCCCTTGGCGGTGTCGAGGTCGTGGCCCGCTGACTCCAGCGCGGCGCGGGCGCGCAGCACGTCGGGGTGCTCGCCCAGCATGGCGTGCAGCGCCTGCAGCAGTTGCTGTTGCGCGCTGCTGCTGGCAAGCGAGCCTGGGGTGAGCTGCGGGGCCAGTTGCAGGTCTGCGGACTGGCCATGGGTGGCAGTGGGCAGGGCGAGCGCGGTGGCGCAGACCAGGGTGGGAAGCAGGCGTGCGGTCTGCATCGTCAGGGCTCCCGGAAGGCTTCGCTCTGCACATGCAGCACGGGGCGCAGCAGGTACCAGATGAAGGGCTCGTGCCCGAGCAGCAGGTCGAGGTCGGCCTGCATGCCGGTGGTGATGCGGTTGTCGCTGCGGCCGACCCAGGGCTGGTCCAGGCTGGCCTGGATGCGGAAGTACGAGGGTGCGTTGGGCTGGTTGGGGTCGTGGTCGGCATCGGCCGCCACCAGCGTCACCTTGCCGGGCACGAAGCCGTAGCGCAGGTAGTCGTAGGCGCTGATCTTGGCCTTGGTGGCCTGGCCCGCATGGACATAGCCGCGGTCGGACGGGTTCAGCCTGGCCTCGATGATGACCTCGTCCTTGTCGGGCACGATCTCCAGGATGGCTTCGCCGGGTTTGATGACCCAGCCGGCACCGCCGCTGCGCAGCCCTTTGACGATGCCATCGGTGGGAGCCAGCACCGCCGTGCGGGTGCGCTGGCTCTGCGCCCGGGTGAGGTCTTCGGCAATGCTGGCGAGGTCGCGTTCGGTCTGTGCCAGCTCTTCGGAGGCGCGGCGACGGAACGCCCCTTGCGTTTCCAGCAGCTTGGCCTCGGCCTGTTCGATCTTGGCGCGGTTGCTGACCAGGGTCTGCCGCGCGGCGGCCAGGTCGGTGCGCACGGCTTCGAGGGCGCGTTGCTTGTCGATGACTTCCAGCTGGCCGATGAGCTGCTCCTTGGCCAGCTGGTTGGCGATGTCGGCTTCCTGCTGGTGCAGGCGCAGGCTGGTCTCCAGCCCCGCGATGCGAGCCTGCACCTGCGCCACATCGCCCCGGGCCTGCAGCAGCAGGGCCTGGGCAGAGGCGATGGTGCCCTGGTACTCCAGCGTGCGCGCGGTGAAGGCGCCGAGCTCGGCCTGCACGATCTTGGCTTCGAGGTCGGCCGGGAAGTCGCGCGCCTGGAGCGTGCGCCCCTCGCTCTCGGCCGCCAGCCGTGTCTTCACGGCCTGCGCGGTGGCACGCCGGGCTGTGAGCTGTTCCAGGTTCAGGCTGGTGCCGCCGAGGTCGATGTCGAGCAGCGCTTGGCCCCGCGTGACGGCTTGCCCCTCTTTGACCCGCACGGCGGTGACGATGCCGCCTTCCAGGTGCTGCACGGTTTGAACCCGGTCGGACGGGATGACCTGGCCGCTGGCGACGACGACGTTCTCGACCGGGTAGAACAGGCTGAGCAGCACCAGCGTGGCGACTACGCCGGTGAGCACCTTGCGCCGGCGCGAGGTGGCGGCCACCTGGGCGGGCGGCAGGGCGTCGTTCAGCTTGTCGCCGTAGGCGTCGCGCAGGACTTGAGGCAGGTCGCGCTGGGTCATGCGGCCTCCTGGGTCTGCACCGCAGCGTTGGCGCTGGGGGCGCTGCGCAGCGTGATGCCGAAGAGCAGCGGCAGCATCTTGTCGGGCAGGCCTTGATCGACGCCCCCATCGCCGCGCACGTGGTAGACGTGCTGGGCCTGCGAGGCGACGCGCGCCGAATGGGTGACGACGATGACGGTGTGCTTCTGTGCGATGTGGCGCAGGGTTTGCAACAGGGCGGTTTCGCTGTCGAAGTCGAGGTCGTTGCTGGGCTCGTCGAGGATCAGCACGGACGGGTTGCGCAGGAACAGCTGCGCGAGGCCAAGCTTGCGCAGCTCACCCGCCGACAGGCCTGCGCCGCCTTCGCCCAGCTCGGTCTGGTAGCCCTGGGGCAGGCGGCTGATGAAGGCGTGGGCGCCCGACAGCTGACTGGCGGCCAGGATCTGCTTGTCATCGGCCTCGGGGTTGACCAGGCGCAGGCCTTCGACGATGGGGCCGCTGAACCAGTAGGTCTGCTGCGCGAGGCAGCCGATCCAGCGCCCCAGGTCGGCGCGGGCAAACTGGGCCAGGTCGTACTCGTTGAGGGCGATGCTGCCCTGCGTGGGCTGGTACAGCCCGGCCAGCAGCTTGGCGAGCGTGGACTTGCCCGCCCCGTTGCGCCCCACGATGGCGTGGATGCCGCCGGGACCGATCTGCAGGGACACGTTGTCCAGCGCCATGTGGCCGTTGGGGTACTGGAAGCTGACCTGGTCGAGCCGGAATGCGCCGCGGGGCCGCGGCAGTTCCAGGGTTTGGGCTTCGGGCTCGACGGGTTCCTGCAAAGCCGCCTGCAGGCGCGCGGTGGCTTCGTTGGCACGCGCCAGCGAGCGCCAGTTGCTGGCAAGCTGGGCAATCGGCCCCAGCGCTTTGCTGGACAGCAGGTTGACGGCCATCAGGCTGCCGATGCTCATCCACTGCGCGTTGATGGCAATGGCCCCATGGTGATCACCGCGACGGAGAACAGCGTGAGCAGCACATGGCTGGTCTCGCGGGCGTTTTCCATCTCGCCGTTCTTGCGAAAGCTCTCGGCCAGCCAGTGGTCGTAGCCCGACTGCCACGCGTCCCGCGCGGCACCGTCATGGCCCAACACCTTGAGCGTGGCGCGGGCGTTGCAGAGTTCAGCCGTGCCGCGGTCGAGCAGGCGGGCTTGTTCGATCTCCTCGACGCGGCCGCTGCGGACCTCGTCGGCCCACCACCAGGCGAGCACGCCCAGGATGACCATGGCCCCGAAGATCACGGGCAGCACGGGCCAGGCAATGATGCCCACGACGACGAGGGCAAACAGCGCCATGGGCAGGTCGAGCATGGCGGTGGCGAGCCCGCCCGCAACGCAGGAGCGCATGGCGCCGACGTCGCGGAACAACTGCAGCCATTGGCTGGCGGGACGTTGCTCGAGCGCGATCAGGGGGCGGCGCAGCATGGCATGCATCAGCGCCTGGCTGACGTCGCGGTCGATGGTGGCGCCGGCCTCGCGCAAGGCGCGGGCGCGTCGTCGGCGCAGCCAGATCTCCAGCCCCAGAAAGCACAGCACGCCCGCCACCATGGCGATCAGGGTGGCGTTGCCACCGCGCGAGATGACGCGGTTGTAGACCTGCAGCAGGAAGATGGATGGCAGCAGGCCGAGCAGGCTGATGGGCAGCGACAACCAGGCGGCCTGATGCAGGTGACGCGAGGCACGGCTGAAGGAGCGCGCAATCGCGGAGGAATAGCCATGGCCTGCATCGCCCACCACGTTGCCGCCTGTGAGCGCCTGTTGGGCGCTCGCAGACAGCAGGTGTCGGGGAAGCAGGTACTCGATCATGGCGAACACATGGCGGTGCGGTGGAAGGAAGGGGTCGGGCTCGCTGGGTTGATTGCTGATTTCAATTGGTAACAATAAAAATTAGCCATTAACGCAGTTTTTGGAGTTTTATTGATACCGCGCAAGCAGATGTGAAGAAAAGTGTAATTCAAAAGCCGTACTTTTAGACGCTTGTTAAGAAAGTTACGCAGAAGCGAGGCCTGATCCTGTAACACGTGGTGCATCAGGTCCGCGCCAGGTGCTGAAGCGCCAGCGCGGCGAGCAGAACCTGCACGGTGGCGCGCCGGGATGTCACCACCTCGGCCGTTGAGGGGGCGGTCAGGAATGCGGCCCGATGGCGCCAGGACGGGGGCAGGAACAAGCCGAGCTCGGGCACCACGATGCGCTGGGCGATGTCCGTGAGCAGGTGGCGCGCCGTCGCTTGTTGGTGGGGCAGGGGCGGTGACAGGACACTTTGTTCGATCGCGGCGATGGCAAGGCAGGCGACCACCTCCAGCGCGCGGCCGTCGCCGTGGCTGGCCATGTGGGGCTGCAGCTGCAAAAACGCGTCCACCAGCGCGTGGGCCTGTCCTTGGCAGGAAGGCTGACTGTGCTCAAGCGCCTGCTTGGTGAGTGCGTGCCAGGGGCTGTCACCCGTGCTCGCGGCGTTGCGCAGGTCGCGGTTCAGCATGTCCAGGTGCGCCGAGCTGAGCGTGCACGGGGTGTCGGCGTGCATGCGGGCCGTGCAGCGTGTGAGCGTGAGCAACCGCAGCGCGGGCGCCATGTGCCAGCCCAGGTCGGTGCGCTCAAGCGGGAAGCCGGTCGAATGCAGCAGGTGGACGGTGGCTTGGTCAATGGCCTCGACGAGCGCTTCGGTGGCCAGGCCCGAGAGCATGGCATGCTGGTGCAACAACAGCAGGGCATAGGTGGCACACACGTGGTCGAGGCCATGGGCGTCCGGCCAGCTGCCATGGTCCAACGGGCTCAGCTGATGCCAGATCGCCTGAAAGGCCAGGGGCAGGGGGGCGCGTGCGGTGGTCCAGCGCGGCAGCAGGGTGCGTTGTCCCTGAGGATCGATGTGGATGCCGTGCAGGTGCAGCTTGCGGGTGAACAAGGGCCCCGGACGTTGTAGCCGTGTGGGTTCCAGATGCTCGTGCAGGGTGCTGGCTCGAGTGGGCAGCACCAGCTCGGCCTGTTCCAGGTCGTCGTCGGCCAGTGCCCAGGCCACGCTGCCGGCGCCGGCTTGGCTGGCTGGCGCCCACGGGGTGATGTCGCGGGCCCAGTCGATGCGCAGGTCGACCGCAGGGAGCTTGCGCGCCCACGCCCATTGCCGCACCCGCGTGGCCCCTTCGCGCCATGCGGCCTCGAAGGTGGTTCGGCGCACAAAGAACGTTGCGACGTCCTGGTCCGGCGCAGCCACGCTGAAGAACAGCACACAGCTGGCGTACGGCTCGGCCAACGGCAGGACGAGCGGTTCCAGATGCTCCAGGCAGGCGGCCAGTTGCTGGGACAGCGTCACGCCAAACCCGGGAGGTGTCTCCCTGGCGCCGCCGGCGAGGGGCGGGAATGGGGCAAGGCGTGCTTTCATGGCGCAGTGGAGCGAGGTGCAGGCGTCAGCGGTAGTCGAACTCCACGCGGCGATTGAGCTGGTGAGCCGCTTCGCTGGTGCCTTCATCGGCCAGGCGCTCTTTGCCGTAGCTCACGGCTTCGACGCGTTGGGGGTCGATGCCAAAGACCTGCAGGCTTTGACGGACGGCCTCGGCGCGCTTCTGGCCCAGAGCCAGGTTGTATTCGCGCCCACCGCGGACATCGGTGTGGCCCGGCAGACGCAACGATTGCCCAGGGTGCTGGCTGAGCCAGCGGGCATGGGCTTCGACGATGGCGCGGTCCTCTGGCCGCACGGTGTAGGCGTCAAAGTCAAAGTACACGACGTGTGCCACAGCGGCGGGGCCGCGCCGTGCCGCGGGCGGGTTGACGACGACAGGCGCCACACCGGCGGCGGCGGTCTGGGGAGCGCTGGGCTTGCCAAAGGCGTATTGGTGCTCGTCGCGCTTGCTGGAGGTGCTGGTGCCGCAGGCCGCAAGGCTGGCCGTGAGCAGCAGGGCGAGGAGGTGGTGGTGCCGGAACATGGCGAGCTTCCTTGGAAAAACAGGGGTGTGGGGAGTCCAGGCGCTTCGGCCCTTGACCAAAGCGCCTGGCGCCCACGCGCTGGCAGTCACGCGGGGGCGTGCCCTCAAGCGGCTTGCTGGTGATGCAGCAACGCGCTCAAGGTGTCGACCAGGCCCTCGTTGCCGGCGTCTGCATGGCTGCTGATGGCGGCTGCCACCGGCTGCGTGTCCGCCGTTGCGGTCACGGTCGACGTACCGAGCAGGCCACCACCGAGCAGACCGCCCAGCAGGTCCTGGACGTCGGTGGCGATGAGGCCATCCTCGCCGAGCAGGTGGCCCACCAGGTCGGACACCGCACCCTCATCGCCCAACAGGTTGTCGAGCAGGCCGCTGTCGCCGGTGAGGCCAGCCAGCAGCTCGTCGGTGGCGCCGTCGCCGAGCAGGCCATCCACCAGGTTGGCGACGCCGTCCGTCACGAAGTCGACCTGCGTGTTGGCGTGGGCCAGCACGGTGTCGAGCGCGTGGTCGCCCAGCAGGCCATCGACCAGTGGCGAGGCCACGTCGCTCACGCCCTCGGTGAGGTGGGCGACCGCGTGGTCCACTCCGTCGAGCGCGTTGTCGGCATCGGGCTCGAATGCACCGCCCACCAAGGGGGCGAGCCCGTCGCTCAAGGTGTCCGTCAGGTGGGCGACCAGGTCGCTCACCGTGGTGAGCGTGGCGTCGAGGCCCAGGTCCTGAACGAGCGGCAGGTCGCCCAGGGTGTCCGTCAGGTCGGCGGCCAGGTGATCCGCGGGGGCCAGCAGGCTGCCGTCGCTGTCCAGGCCAAGCGCGGATGTGACGCTGTCCACCTGGGCGGCCAGGGTTGGGGTGCCACCGGAGAGGCCGCCCAGCAGACCACCGAGCAAGCCACCCACCAGGCCATCGTTGCCCACCAGGTCATCCAGCAGCCCGGTGACGACCTCGCCCAGGTCGCCGCTGCCGGACCCCGGCGTGCCGCCCAGCAGACCGCCAAGCAAGCCGTCGTCGCCCAGCACGCCATCGAGCAAGCCGTCCTGGCCGCCGAGCAGGCTGCCCAGCAGTTCGTTGACGAGGCCGTCCTCGCCCAGCAGGCCATCCAGCAGGCCGCTGTCGCTGCCGACCGCCAACAGGCCGCCGAGCAAGCCGTTCAGCAGGTCATCGTTCACGGTGCCATTGCCGCCCAGCAGGCCGCCGATCAAGCCGCCGTCGCCCAGCAAGCCATCGAGCAGGCCCTGATCCCCCAGCAAGCCGGACAGCAGACCTTCGTTGCCGCCGAGCAGACCGCCCAGCACGCCGCCCTCGCCGCCGAGCAGGCCGCCCAACAAGCCATGGAGCAGGTCATCCAGGCCGCCGCCGTTGCCACCCAGCAGGCCGCTGAGCAGGCCGTCCTCGCCGAGCAGTGCGCTCAGCAGCCCGTCGTGGCCCAACAAGCCATCCAGCAGCCCATTGCCCAGCAGGCCGCCAAGCAGACCTTCGTCGCCCAACAGGCCCGCCAGCAGACCCCCTTCGGTCAGGCCGCCCAGCAGTCCCCCGCCGCCGAGCAGGCCACCGAGCAGACCCTCGTCGCCCAGCAGGCCTTCCAGCAGGCCGCCCACCAGGTCGCCGTTGTCACCCCCCAGCAGGCCACCGAGCAGACCGCCGTCGCCCAGCAGGCCGCCGAGCAAGCCGTCCTCGCCCAGCAGGCCGGCGAGCAGGCCGCCATCCGTCACGCCGCCCACGCCCTGGCTCAGCAGGCCGGTGAGCAGGCCGTCCTGACCGATCAGCCCCACCAGCAAACCGCCGATCAGGCCCTGATCGCCCAGCAGGCCTTGCAGCAGGTCACCGCCCAGCGCACCGCCCAGCGCGTCGTCACCCAGCAAGCCGGTGAGCAGACCGTTTTCGCCCACCAGGCCACTCAGCAGCTGGCTCACCGGCCCCTCGTTGGCGAGCAAGGCGCCCAGCAGCGCATCGCCGGTCAGGCCGTCCTGGCCCAGCAGGCCGGTCAGCACACCGTTCTCGCCCAGAAGCTCCTGCAGCAGGCCACTGGCCAGGCCGTCCTCGCCGAGCAGACCGTCCAGCACGCCGTCGAGCACGGGATCCAGGCCCAGGGAGCCGGCCAGCTCGGACACCAGCGGGGTCAGCAGGTCGGCGAGTGCATCCGTCACGCCGCCCAGCAGACCTTCGGAGCCGATGAGCGCGGCCAAGAGGCTGCCCTCGTCGAGCAACAGGCCGTTGAGCGCGCCGTTGTCCCCCAGCAGGCCATTGAGCAGGTTGTTGTCACCCAGCGCATCGCCCAGCACGTTGCCCAGCAAGGTGTCGTCCGCCAGGATGGCACCGAGCAGGCCGTTCAGCACACCGCCTTCGGCGAGCAGGCCGCCGACTGCGCCGTTCTCCCCGAGCAACTGCCCGACCACGCCGTTCTCGTTCAGCAACTGGCCCACGACACCGTCATCGGCCAGCAAGCCACCCACCAGGCCGTGTTCGGCCAGCAGGCCACCCACCAGGGCGTTTTCGCCCAGCAAGCCGTTGAGCACACCATCCAGCGCACCCCCTTCGCCCACCAGGTGACTCAGCGTGCCGTTCAGTCCCAGGCCTGCGAGCAGACCGCCCAGGAAGCCATCGGTCAGCAGGTTCGCCACCCCATCGGTGAGGTAGTCGACCTGCAGGCCCAGCAGATCGGTCAGGGTCTGCGACAGGCCGGCGGGCAGGAGGCCGGACAGCAAGGGATCCAGCAGCTCTCCCACGCGATCGGCAACGCTGCCGATGGTGTCGTCCAGCTTGTCCAGGCCGTTCGGGTCATCGGGCTGGAACTCGAACCCCAACAGGTTGCCCAGCGCATCGCTGATCAGGTTGGACACGTCGCCGGTGGTCGCCACCAGGCCGCTCAGCTGGCCATCCAGGCCCAGCAGGTCGTCCAGGCTGTTGATCAGCTCGGCCGCCAGCTCCTGGCTGGGCGAGAGCAGGGGATCCCCCGGCGAGTCGGTGGTGTCCGTGGGGTCGGTCGAGTCGGTGGGGTTGGTGGTGTCTGTGGGATCCGTCGTATCCGTCGGATTGGTCGTATCCGTCGGATTGGTCGTATCCGTCGGGTTGGTCGTATCCGTCGGGTTGGTCGTATCCGTCGGGTTGGTCGTATCCGTCGGGTTGGTCGTATCTGTCGGGTTGGTCGTATCCGTCGGGTTGGTGGTGTCCGTTGGATTGGTCGTGTCCGTGGGATTGGTCGTGTCCGTCGGATTGGTCGTATCCGTCGGGTTGGTCGTATCCGTCGGGTTGGTCGTATCCGTCGGGTTGGTCGTATCCGTCGGGTTGGTGGTATCCGTTGGATTGGTCGTGTCCGTCGGGTTGGTCGTATCCGTCGGGTTGGTCGTGTCCGTCGGGTTGGTGGTGTCCGTTGGATTGGTCGTGTCCGTTGGATTGGTCGTGTCCGTTGGATTGGTCGTGTCCGTTGGATTGGTCGTGTCCGTCGGATTGGTCGTATCCGTCGGATTGGTCGTATCCGTCGGGTTGGTCGTATCCGTCGGGTTGGTCGTGTCCGTGGGATTGGTCGTGTCCGTCGGGTCGGTCGTATCCGTGGGGTTGACCGGCCGCGAATCGTCGTCATCGTCGTCGCTGTTGGCCAGGGCGGCCACCAGCCCGGCGCCGCCCAGGCCGACCAAGGCGCCCAGCAGGAAGTCGCCCGCGGTCATGCTCTGGCTCTCCTGGCTGACGACCACACCGGCGGCCGAGTCGGTATCGGACTGGGCGGGCTGAACGTCGACGTGACCGGATGCCAGGTCCAGTTCCATGGCACCGCCGGCTTCGGCGGAGCGCTGCGTCAACGTGGCCTCGGTGCCCCCGGAGAATGTGCCCACGAGCGCCTGGCCACCGTTGCCGACAAACAGTGCTTCGGCGCTGCCATTGGCGGGGACGATGACTTTGTCGCCGGGCAGCAGCTGGCTGCCAGGCTGGGCTGCAAGCGCTTCGCCATTGCGCACGATCTGCACGCCCGGGCTCGCTTTGGACAGTTTGGCGGCGGTGGCGCCAGCGGGTGGTGTTGCGGGATTGGTCATGGCTTTCTCCGGGAATGAGGGTCTTGGGGCAGCCTGGAAACCGCCAGGCGGCCTGCGCCCCACATGTGTGCAACATGTGTGCCACATGTGCGCAGCACCTCTTTGTTACAAATATTTTGGATAAGCCGATGTTTTTGAAGCAGTTTTTTTTCAGAGTCGGCCGAGCGGCCGGGTTTTTGTTGCGTGTTACGTCCGGTGTTACGGTCGATGTAACGTAACGTGGGCCGCTTGTTGCCGTAGCCTCAGGCCGCCGCGGAGGACACCGGATCTGCCACGAATGAGGCTGGTGTTCGCGAGCGTGCTCGATACAATCAATTAACCGATTCGGGTTAATGCATCGGCCACGCACTTGAGGGTGCGCTCCCATCGAAATGCGGCGCCGTGTGTACCCATGGGCTCGAGTCTTGCTGCCGCTGCTCGCTCTTCTTTCTACCAGTATCCTCTTATGCCGATTGCGCCACGTGCCTTGCCACGCGTATCCTTGTATACCTGCTCCCGGGTGATCCGATCGGCGACCTTGGGCTGGATGGCGCTCCACCTGGCGTCGGCGCACGCCTTGAGGCCGGTCGATGAAGTGTCTCAACTGCTCGAGCAGGGCAAGATGGACCAGGCGGCCAAACAGGCCGACGGCTACCTGAAACAGAACCCCGGCGATGTGGAAATGCGTTTCCTGCGCGGCGTGATCGCGACCGAGCAAAAGCAGAACGCACAGGCCATCAAGATCTTCCAGGGCTTGACGCGGGACTACCCCAGCCTGCCCGAGCCCTACAACAACCTGGCCGTGCTGTATGCCGCCGAAGGCCAGGAGCGTAAGGCGTCCGAGGTGCTGGAGCAGGCCATTCGCACCAGCCCCAGCTACACCACGGCCTATGAAAACCTGGGTGACCTCTATGCGCGCATGGCCAGCGAGGCCTATGCCAAGGCGCTGCAGTTCGATGGTTCGCGGCAGGCCATCAACCCCAAGCTGGCGCTGATCACGCAGATCGTCCCGACGCAGAACCGCACCGTGGGGGCGGATGCCACCCCGGCCCCCAAGCCGCTGGCAGCCCCGAAGGCCGAGCCCAAGCCCGAGTTGAAAGCCAGGCCCGAGCCGGCCTCGGTGGTCCGCCTGCCCGAAGCCGCGCCGTTGGCCCGGGTGGCTTCGGCGCCCAAGCTCGATCCCAAGGCAGAGGCCAAGCCTCGGCCAGATCCTCAACCGGTCGCCAAGGCTGCCGAGCCGGTTGCTGCTGGGGGCAAGGTGGCGTCGGCCCCCAAGGTGGAGGCCAAACCCAACCCCAAGCCCGAGCCAACACCCGCGGTGCAGGCCAAAGCCGCCGAGCCGCCCAAGCCGGCCCCGCAGGTGATCGCCAAGGCTGCGGAACCGGCCAAACCTCAAACCCCACCGGCCGCGAAGCCGACCGAGCCCACGACACCAGCGGCGAAGCCGGCGCCCCAAGCCACCGCGAGCGAGACCAAGGCAGCTGTGGCCAACGCCGAGGCGCCCGTGGAGGCCGCCGTCAAGGCCTGGGCCGATGCCTGGGCACGGCAGGACATGACGCGTTACCTGGCGGCCTACAGCGACGCCTTTGATCCGGCCGATGGCAGCAGCCTCGCGGCCTGGAAAGAGACGCGCCGCCAGCGCATCGTGGGCAAGAGCCAGATCAAGGTGGGCGTGCGCAACCTCAAGGTCTCGGTCCAGGGCGATCAGGCGACGGCGGTGTTCCGCCAGGACTACGCGGCCGGCAGCCTGAAAACGACGACCCGCAAGACGCTGACGCTGCGCCAGGAAAAAGGCCAGTGGCGCGTCGTGCGCGAGGTCACCGGCGGGTGAGCGGCGCCATGCGGTGGGATACGCTCGGCCCGTGGGCCGTGGCCACACTCCTGATGGTCGGTGGGGCGGGGCTGGCGGAGCGGGCCAGTGCCCAGCCGCGCAAGGAGACAACCCGGCCGCCTGTGCAAGCGGGCAAGCCCGACGGTGCGTCGGGTCCGACGAAGGTGGCCCGCGCGCCGCGCCCGGCCGATCGGCAGGCGGCGGCACAAGGCGGCCCCGCAAGCACGCGCTTTGCCGCGGCGAGCCCTGCGAAAACCGGCGCGGTCGGCTGGCCCAGCGATGCCGAAGCCCGCTTGCTGGCCGTGATTCGCCTGGTCGAAAACCAGCAGCTGAACGCCGCGCTGTTGGCCGTGGCCAGCCTGACCCACGACGTGCCGAACTTTCAAGCGGCGCAGCTGGTGTATGCCGACCTGTTGCGCTTCAAGGCCGGCAAGGTGGGTGATGCGCCGGCACGCAGCGGTGGCATGCGGGTCAGCTACCACCCGGCGCCGAAGGCTGCCCAGGGCAAGGAGACCCAGGAATGGCAGACCCGCCTGCATGCGCTGCGCGACGAGCTCGTGCGCCGTGTGCATGGCGCCAATGGCCTGCCGGAGCCGGGCCGCATGCCAAGCGAGTTCCTGGCCATGCCCTCAACGGTCCGCCACGCCATCGCGGTGGATGCGAGCAAATCCAGGCTCTACCTCTTCACGCAGGAGGGCGGCACGCTGCGCCTGACGGGCGACTTCTACGTCTCCATCGGCAAGCTGGGCATGGGCAAGCTCGAAGAGGGCGATCAACGCACGCCGCAGGGCGTGTACTTCGTCGGCCGGCAGATCGAAGGCGCCCGCTTGCCCCACCTCTATGGCAAGGGCGCCCTGACGCTCAACTACCCCAATGACTGGGACCGGGCGGCGGGCCGGGGTGGCAGCGGCATCTGGCTGCATGGCGCACCGCCCGAGCAGTTTGCCCGTGTGCCGCAGGCCAGCGACGGCTGCATCGTGTTGTCCAACCCCGACCTGTTGCTGCTGATGGGCACCGTCGATCCCCAGACGCCGGTGCTGGTGCGCGAGCGCCTGCACTGGGTGGCGGCCGACGACGCCAAACGCCGCCAGGCCGCACAGGCCTTTCAGCCGGTGCTGGCTGCCTGGCAGCAAGGCTGGTCTGGCGCCGACCCGCAGGCCCGCGCGCGCCTCTACAGCGACGAGCTGGCCGCGTCGCCCGCGCAGCAGGCGCCGCAACGCCGCCTGGCCGCGCTGTTCCGGCATGGCGATGCCGCCGTGGAGGACGTGTCGGTGTTTGCCTGGAAGGATGCGCAGGGCGAAATCCGCATCGTCAACCTCAAGGTGACGGCCCGCGCCGCGTCCGCTCTGACCTTGCGGCAGTACTGGCGCAAGACCGGCGACCGGTGGCAGCTGTTTTCCGAAGACATCCTGAGCTGAATCGGGCTGGGCTGGGTGGCGAGCCGCTCGGGCACGGGCCGTTTTGGCGCCCTCTGCATGCAACGGGTCGGGGCGGCGGGGCGGCCGTGCAGCGCCGCCGCCAACGTCCGCATCGGTGCTCAGTCCCAGCCATCCGGGGTCGCCGCTGCACGACGCAGACATCCGGCGCTTTCGTCCTCGCTCTCACCAAATCGAAAGCTCATTCAATGGGGTATGCGGCCATTTCCATTGAAAGAGAAGCGGGAGTGGCTGCATACTCTATCCATCACACCACGATGGGCATCAGCGCGCCATCCATGGCGAGCACCGCGCCGCTGATGTAGCTGGCGCGCGCCGAGGCCAGGAACAGCACGGCGTCGGCGATTTCTTCGGGCGTGGCGATGCGGCCCAGGGGTTGGCGGGCGGTGGCTTCCTCCAGCGCCTGGTCGGGCGACACGCCGCGCAAGCGGGCATCGGCCGCCATGCCTTCGGACAGCCGCTCGGTCAGCGTGGCGCCGGGGTTGACCACGTTCACGCGCACGCCGTGCTTGGCGTAGGCATTTGCCAGGCCGACGCTGGCCAGCATGAGGGCGGCATTGGCCGCGCCGCCCGCCAGGTGGATGGGCGAGGCGACCTTGCCGCCGGCGCCGACCACGTTGACGATGGCGCCTGTGCCGCGCTGCCCCATGCGCTTGATGAGCGGGTCGATGACGTGGATGTAGGTGAAGTACTTGGCGTCCATGGCGGCGCGCCATTTGTCGGCCGACAGTTCGGGGTAGGGCGTGCGCTGTGCGGCGCCGGCGCTGTTGACCAGCACGTGGATGGGGCCGTTGGCCGCTTCGATGGCGCTGACGGCATCGGCGGCGGCCTCGGGCTGGCGCAGGTCCACGGGCATGGTCGAGGCGACCGAATCGGGGCGCAGCGCCAGCAGGGTTTCGCGCGCGGCATCCAGGGCCTCGCGGTTGCGGGCCAGCAGGCTGACGCGGGCGCCTTCGCGCACAAAGCCCTGCGCGCAGGCCAGGCCGATGCCTTTGCTGCCGCCGGTGATGAGGACGTGTTGTCCGTTGAGGTCGAGGTTCATGGCGCGTGCGGTGTGGTGACGATGGCCACATGCTGCAGCGGTGCGGGCGCTTCGCGCAAGTGCGGGCTGGCGCCTGGGGAACCCCCGGAGTGGGGCGCCTGGATGCGCCGCGCGGCTTGGGATGCGGCATCCGCGTGGCGCCTCAGGATGCAGTTGGCCGCCGTCAGGCCGCGCGGGCCGTAGGCAGGTCGAACACCAGGCAGGTGGTGGTCGCGTGGGCGTACAGCGTGCCGTCCGGCCCGACCAGCCGCGCTTCGGCGGTGGCCAGCTGGCGCCCGCAGTGGATGACGGTGCCGGTGGCGCGCACGCGCGGCACCTGGGGGGTGATGGCCTTGACCATGTTCACGCCCAGCTCGGCCGTGGTGTAGCCGCGGCCGGGCGGCATCAGCGTGTGGATGGCGCAGCCCAGGGCCGAGTCCAGCAGCGTGGCGAACCAGCCGCCATGCACGGTGCCCATGGGGTTGAGGTGGCGCGGCGAGGGCGTGCCCTGGAACACCGCGCGGCCCGGACCCACGTCGACGACGAGGAAATCCAGCGTGCGCGCGATTTCGGCATAGGGCAGCTCGCCCGCCAGCATGGCCTGCATGACGGCCAGCCCCGTCTTGCCCGCGATCTGCGCCGGCGTGGCCACGCCGGGGCCGGCGCCGGCATCCAGCCGGGCCTGGATGCGGGCTTCATCGGCCAGCCAGTGTTCAAGTTCGTTCGACATGTGACCCTCCTTGGGTTGCATATACAATTGTTGCAGGTACAATCATAAACCATGGACACCGTCATTCGCCCCCAGGGGTGCACCCATTTCAAGCTGCGCCAGCTGGCGCGGGTGGTCACGCGCCGCTACGACGCGGAGCTGGCGCAGGCCGGCCTCAAGACCTCGCAGTACTCGTTGCTGACCCACGTCTTGCGGCTGGGGCCGCTGCGCCCGGTCGACCTGGCGCGCGAGATGGAGCTGACCCCCTCGACCCTGACGCGCAACCTGCAGCCCATGGTGGCGGCCGGCTGGCTTGAGCTGACCGAGGGCGCCGATGCGCGCAGCCGCCTGGTGCGCATCACCGAGGCGGGGCGCGACAAACGCAGCGAGGCGCAGCGCCGCTGGCGCGCGGCGCAAGAGGCGCTGAACGCGGAACTCGGTGTGCAGCGCGTGGCGGCGCTGCATGCCCTCATCGACGAGTGCATGGGGCGGATCGCCGGCCCCCAAGGAGAGCGACATGCGAGATGAACGTGCCGTGAAGGGTGGAAGCTGGCCCCCGGTCTGGCTGGTGTTGCTGGCGGCGGCCGGTGCTTTTGCGCTGACCATGGGCGTGCGGCAGACCATGGGCTTGTACCTGTCGCCGCTGAACACCACCACGCAGCTGGGGCTGGGCAGCATCAGCCTGGCGTTCGCGTTCGGGCAGCTGTGGTGGGGCCTCACGCAGCCGTTCGCGGGGGCGATGGCCGACCGCATCGGCACCGGCCGCACCATCCTGGTCGGCGTGCTGCTGGTGGCGGTGGGCACGGTCATCACGCCCTGGATGACCAGCACCGCGGGCCTCATCTTTGCCATTGGCGTGCTCGCCGCCGGTGGCGCCGGCATGGCCGGCCCGTCGGTGTTGATGGGGGCCACCACGCGTCTGGTGCCGGCCGAGCGGCGCGGGTTCGCCACTGGCGTGGTCAATGCAGGCGGCTCGTTCGGCCAGTTCATCATGGCGCCGGTGGCCATCACGCTGACGGCGGCGGTGGGCTGGGCGGCCTCCATGCAGTGGCTTGGCGTGCTGGTGTTGCTGGCCCTGCCGGCCGCCTGGCTGTTGCGCGGCAATGCCAAGGCCCTGCAGGCGTCGGCGGGCGCACCGGCCCTGTCGGCGCGGGCGGCGATCGCGCAGGCGCTGGCCACGCCCAGCTACCGCTACCTCTCGGCCGGGTTCTTCGTCTGCGGCTTCCACGTGGCCTTTCTGGCCACGCACCTGCCGGGCGTGATCGCCGCCTGCGGGCTGCCGCAGGAAGTGGGCGGCTGGGCGCTGGCGATGATCGGTCTGTTCAACATCGTGGGCAGCCTGCTCATGGGCTGGGCCGTGGGCCGCTGGCGCATGAAGTCCTTGCTGGCGGGGGTGTACGCCACGCGCGCCATCGCCGTGCTGCTGTTCCTGCTCTTGCCCAAGACCGCGGCGGTGGTGCTGGTGTTCGCGGCCGTGATGGGCGTGAGCTTCCTGTCCACGGTGCCGCCCACGGCCGGCCTGGTGGCCAAGATGTTTGGCCCGGCCAACATGGCCATGCTGTTCGGCCTGGTGATGCTGGCCCACCAGCTGGGCGGCTTCCTCGGCGCCTACCTGGGTGGCCAGGTGTTCCAGGCCACGGGCAGCTACGACTGGATGTGGTATGCCGACATCGTGCTGGCGGTGGGCGCGGCGCTGGTGAACCTGCCCATCCGTGAGTCGTCGCCGCGCCTTGGCGCGCAGCCCGCTTGAGCCGGCGCAGCAGGGCGCACGCTGACCTGCGCTGATGAGGCACGGCGGCGGGGTTCAACCCTGGGGCTGCTTGTCGCGCGGCACGCGGCCCATCAGGTAGAACTCGGGGTTGGGCTGCATGTCCGTCGCGCTGGCCATGCGGTTGGAGAGGCCGAAAAAGGCCGTGATGGCGGCGATGTCCCAGGCGTCCTCATCGCTGAAGCCGTGCGCGTGCAGGGCCTCGTAGTCGGCGTCGCCCACCTCGTGCGAGCGCTGGCACACCTTCATCGCGAAATCCAGCATCGCCCGCTGGCGCGGCGTGATGTCGGCCTTGCGGTGGTTCACGGCCACCTGGTCGGCGATGAGCGGGTTCTTCTCGTAGATGCGCAGGATGGCGCCGTGCGCGACCACGCAGTACAGGCACTGGTTGGCCGCGCTCGTGGCCGTCACGATCATCTCGCGCTCGCCTTTGGTCAGGCCCGAGGCCTCGTTCAGCATCAGCGCGTCGTGGTAGGCGAAAAAGGCGCGCCATTCGGCGGGCCGGCGGGCCAGGGCCAGGAACACGTTGGGCACGAAGCCCGATTTCTCCTGCACGAGCAGGATGCGCTCGCGGAGGTCGGCGGGCAGCTCGTTCAGGTCGGGCAGGGGAAAGCGGGCGGGCATGGCAGTCTCCAAAGGTGATGAAAGCGCTTCATCTATTGATGGGGGTATGCTTGTATTTCCGTTGTTTGAAAAACGGCAGTGGCAGCATACTTCGATTGAATCCGTCTTGACGCATGAGGTGTGTTCGGCGGCCGCTTCAGGGGCTGGCCTTCAGCCTCGTTTCAGAAAGCCCCGCGCCAGTTCGTAAAATCGGCCTCAAACACGTCTCATTCCCACCCATTGTGCCGCCCGACCCAATACGTCTGCGCGGCTGTTTTGCATGACATTGGATCAATGGCCCAGCCACGTCCCCGCCCGGGTGCGCGAGCTGGCAAGACCGTCCAGCCAGGATTTGCGCGACCTGGTGCTGCGTTTGACGGAAATCGGCTTCGTGCCCGGCGAGGTCGTGCACATCATGGCCACCGGGCTGTTGGGGCGTGAACCCCTGGCCGTGCGGCTGGGCCACACCACCTTTGCCCTGCGCCAGCGCGAGGCGCAGCTGGTCGACGTGGAGGCGCTGGATGCCGGGGTGGCCGGGCCCGGCCGGGAATGGCCATGAACCAGGCCACCGTGTTCGTGCAGGCCGCGGCGACGGCCGCGCCCCCCCAGCGCATCGCGCTGCTGGGCAACCCCAATTGCGGCAAGACCGCCTTGTTCAACCAGCTGACCGGCAGCCGCCAGAAGGTGGCCAACTACGCCGGCGTCACCGTCGAGCGCAAGACCGGCGAGCTGCGCACGCCGCAGGGGCGCAAGCTGGCCGTGCTCGACCTGCCCGGCGCCTACAGCCTGAATGCGGTGTCGCTTGACGAGGTGGTGACGCGCGACGTGGTCACCGGCAAACACCCCGCCGACCAACCCGACCTGCTGGTCTGCGTGACCGACGCCACCAACCTGCGCCTGAACCTGCGCCTGGTGCTCGAGGCCCGCCAGCTGGGCCTGCCCATGCTGCTGGTGGTCAACATGACCGACATGGCCAAGCGCCAGGGCATCGAGGTTGACACGGCCGTGCTGGCGCGCGAGCTGGCCATGCCGGTGGTCGAAACCGTGGGCGTGAAAAAGGGCGGCGCCGCCGCCTTGCTGGCCGCGTTGGATGCGCCCGTGCCGCCCGCGCGGCCGCTGCCCTACGAGCCCGCCACGCTGGACGAGGTGCTGAGCACCCAGCGCGAGGTGCGGCGCATCCTCGACCTGGCCGTGCAGCACCCGCAGGGCAACATGCAGGTGTCCGACGGCATCGACCGCGTGGTGCTGCATCCCGTGTGGGGCCTGCTCATCCTGGCGCTGACGCTGTTCCTGATGTTCCAGGCTGTGTTCACCTGGGCGCAGATCCCCATGGATGCCATTGATGGTGCAACGCAGGCGCTGGGGAACTGGGTGCAGGCCCACATGGCCGACGGGCCGCTGCGCAGCCTGCTGGCCGATGGCGTCATCGCCGGGGTGGGGGGCGTGATCGTCTTCCTGCCGCAGATCCTCATCCTGTTCTTCTTCATCCTGGTGCTCGAGGATTCGGGCTATCTGCCGCGCGCGGCTTTCCTGCTCGACCGCTTCATGGCCAGCGTCGGCCTGTCCGGGCGCTCGTTCATCCCGCTGCTGTCCAGCTTTGCCTGCGCCATCCCGGGCATCATGGCCGCGCGCTCCATCAGCAACTGGCGCGACCGGCTCACCACCATCATGATCGCGCCGCTGATGACCTGTTCGGCCCGGCTGCCGGTGTACGCGCTGCTGATCGGGGCCTTCATCCCGCAGCGCACCGTGGGGCGCTGGTTCAACCTGCAGGGCCTGGTGCTGTTCGGCCTGTATGTGCTGGGCATCGTCGGTGCCATGGCCGTGGCCTGGGTGGCCAAGCGCTGGCGGGGCAAGGCCGTGCAGTCGCCCCTCATCATGGAGCTGCCGCCGTACCGCTGGCCCAGCCTGCGCGACCTGGCGCTGGGCCTGTACGAGCGCGCGGCCATCTTCCTCAAGCGCGTGGGCACCGTCATCCTCACCGTCACCATCCTGCTGTGGTTTCTGGCCAGCTACCCGGGCGCGCCGGCCGGCGCCACCGAGCCCGCCATCACCTACAGCCTGGCCGGCACGCTGGGCCGCGCGCTGGAAACCGTGTTCGCGCCCATCGGCTTCAACTGGCAGATCGCCATCGCCCTGGTGCCCGGCATGGCCGCGCGCGAGGTGGCCGTCAGCGCGCTGGGCACGGTGTACGCGCTGAGCGGTGGCGACGATGCCGCCGCTGCGCTGGGCCCGATCATCGGCGCGCAATGGTCGCTGGCCACGGGCCTGTCGCTGCTGGTCTGGTACGTGTTCGCGCCGCAGTGCGTGTCCACGCTGGCCACGGTGCGGCGCGAAACCAACTCGTGGCGGCATGTGGCAGGCATGGCGGCCTACATGTTCGCCCTGGCCTATGGCGCCTGCTGGGTCACCTACCAGCTGGCGCGGCACCTGGGGGCATGACGATGCAGCAGCTGATGGTGGGGCTCATCGTGGGGGCGGCGGCCATGTATGCGGTGTGGCACTGGCTGCCTGCGCGACTCAAGCGCCGGGCCGCGCAGGCCATCGCACACGGCAGCGAACGCCTGGGTGTGACCGATGCCGCCGGCGCCCGCCAGCTGCAGCAGAGCCTGCAGCAGCCTTCCGGCTGCGGGGCTTGCGCACGCTGCGAGCCCGCGTGCAGCACCCAGCCTCGGGCCGAGGCCGAAGCCGAGGGCACGCGCGACCCTGGCGAGCCACGGCGCAACGCGCCGGTTTGAGGCTGCGCGGCAGGTGGTGCGAGCTCGGGCGCCCAGGTCGGCGTGGGTTTGAGGCAGCGGAACCCGCCGATTGGAGGCGGCGTGGCGCGACGAGGCGGCTTGCGCGTCCTGTCGTTCGTGGCGACCTTGTTGGGCGGGGTTCATGGGGGGCGCCGGCCCATGGTGCTAGGCTGTGGCCTGCTGGCGCCGTCACCGCAGGGCAGGGCCCAGGCCGTCGGGCGCCACCGTTCCCCACCCGTTTTCATCCCCTCTCCGAAAGACTCCCATGCGCATCGTCTTCAGCTTGCTGGGCCTGGTGATGGTGTTGGCCATCGTGAGCTGGTTGGTCACCCGGCAGCTGAACCCGGCGCCTGCCCCGGCCGCGCCGCGCGCAGGCCAGGCCGAAGTCCCCCAGCTGCCCGTGGTGACGCCCGGCAACGCCCGCCAGGTGCAGGATCAGGTGCGTGCCGAGCTGGACCACGTCATGCAGCAAGCCGCTTCGCGCGAGATGCCGTGATGGCCGCGCCGCCGACCCGGTCCGCGGCAGGCCTGCCGCGACTGCGCCGCCCGCACGCTGCGCCGGCCGTGTGAACCGCCGGCTCGCCAATCCCCGTTCATTCCACCTGTCCGTGAGTCCGCCATGAACGACGCCTGCTTCACCCCCGCGCGCTGGCTGCGCCTGTGCGATGCGCTGGCCGTGCCGCCGGCTCATGCCGCGCGCACGCGGTTCGCCGACCTGCAGGCGGCCTATGCCGAGCCGCAGCGCCACTACCACACGGCCCAGCACATCGGCGAATGCCTGACCCTGCTGGACGGGGTGCGTGACCTGCCGCAAGGCGCCGATGCGGCTAGGCCAGGAAAGGCCCGGCCGGGAGCGGCCCAGCCAGGAGCAGCCTTGAACGACCCGGCGTTGATCGAAGCCGCCCTCTGGCTGCACGACGTGGTCTACGACCCGCAGGCCAAGACCAACGAAGCGCAGAGCGCGGCCCTGGCCGCGCACTGGTTGGCCGGCGCCTTGAGCGAGGCGCGCCTGCAGCGGCTGTGCCGCTGGATCGCGGCCACCCAGCACCACGACGCTGCGCCCGACGACGCTGACCTGCAGGCGCTGCTGGACATCGACCTCGCCATCCTGGCCGCGCCGCCGGCGCGCTTTGCCGAGTACGAGGCGCAGGTCGCCCGCGAATACGCCCACGTGCCCGCCGACCTGTTCCGCCAGGGGCGACGCGCCTTCCTGCTCAGCCTGGGGCAGCGGCCGCGGCTGTACCACCACCCGGCTTTCCTCGCGCTGGAGGTGCCGGCACGCCGCAACCTGGCGGCCGCCGTGGCCGGCTGAGGTTGGTCGGAGCCGGTGTGCCCGCATGACTCGGGGCAGGGCACCACGGCCGGCCTTCCGCAGCCGGCTGAACCCGGCGCTGACCTTCAGCACGCTGGTGGAGGGCTCGGCCAACCGCATGGCGCGCGCCGTGACCGTTCCCGCTTGCAGGCGAGGCGGCTTCGGCACGGCTTTCGGCGTGGGCGCGCAGGGTCTGCGGCGGCTGGCCGAAGTCCTCGGCTCGGCCGAATGCCCAGGTGTCAGCAGGCCGGGTTCTGTTCAGATGGCCCGCTCACGGTGTCGCCAAGTGTGTGCAAGTTTAAAGGCAGTATGGCCTGGTTGCCGTTTCAAATGAAACGGCAACCAGGCCATACAGGTCAAAGACAATGTTCCGCTCTCGCGGACGGACGCCAGGCGGTCAGATCACGCCGCGGTCGCGCAGGCCCTGAATCTGCTCGGCCGTCAGGCCCAGCTCCTGCTGCAGCGTGGCGTCGGTGTGCTCGCCCAGCAGCGGCGCCGACTTTTCGTACACCACCGGCGTTTCCGAGAACTTGAACGGGTTGGCCACGCCCGGTGCGTCCACGCCCACGCTGTGCTTGAGCGTGAGCTGCGTGCCGCGGTGCTTGACCTGCGGGTCCTCGAACATCTCGGGGATGGTGTAGATCGGGCCGCAGGGCACGTTGGCCGCTTCCATCAGCGCCATCCACTCGTGCATGGTCTTGGTCTTGAAGATCTCGGCCACCACGGGCACCAGGGCGTCGCGGTTCTCGAGCCGGCCCGAGACCTTGATGAAGCGCTCGTCCTCGGCCAGGTCGGGCCGATTGAACACCTTCACGCACAGGTCGCGGTACTGGGTGTCGTTGCCCACGGCGCAGATGATGTCGCCCTGTTTGCAGCGGAACACCTGGTAGGGAACCATGTTCGAGTGCGCGTTGCCCATGCGCCGCGGCGTCTTGCCTGACAGGAAGTAGTTGATGGCCTGGTACGAGCTGATGGCGGACACGCAGTCGAGCAGCGCCATGTCGATGTACTGGCCCTTGCCGCTTTCGCGCCGGTGCTCCAGCGCGGCCAGGATGGCGGTGGCCGAGTACATGCCGGTCAGCAGGTCCGAAATCGCGATGCCGACCTTCATGGGCTCGTCGCCCGGCGTGCCGTCGGGCTGGCCGGTGATGCTCATCAGCCCGCCCATGCCCTGGAACACGAAGTCATACCCCGGCTGCGGCGCGTAGGGGCCGGACTGGCCAAAGCCCGTGATCGAGCAGTAGACGATGCGCGGGTTGACCTCGGCGATGGACGCGTAATCCAGTCCATAGCGCTTCAAGGTGCCGACCTTGTAATTCTCGACCAGCACGTCGGCCGTCTTGGCCAGCTCGCGCACCAGGTTCTGGCCCTCGGGCGTGGCGATGTCGATGGTGACCGACTTCTTGCTGCGGTTGGCGCTCAGGAAGTAGGACGAGTCGTTGGTGATGTTGCCGTCGGCGTCCTTCAGGAAGGGCGGGCCCCAGGCGCGCGTGTCGTCGCCGATTTTGGGGCGCTCCACCTTGATGACCTCGGCACCCATGTCGGCAAACACCTGGGTGGCCCAGGGGCCGGCCAGGATGCGGGACAGGTCGAGGATCTTCAAATGTTCAAGCGCTTTGGCCATGGGGAAAACTCCGAGTGTGGGGCGGGGGCGGTGCGAGGCCCTGGCGGGCGGGTCTGAACCGGTGCCGCAGTGGGTGCACGGGTCTGCTGCCGCTTGCTGGAAGCGGCAAGCATATGCGCCGTGCGACCCGGCGGGGACGGGTGGCCGTCTCGCGGTGGACACCCGAGGGAGACCGCCGCGATGGCGCGCCGTGAGTCACGCGTGACGCTACGCGCGCGGGCGCTGCCGCCTGCGCAAGGGCGCTGCGCCGCCACGGCGCTCAGGGCCCTGGCAGTCACCTGAGTGTGGTGTGTGCACGGCCGGACGTGGGCCAAGCTGCGGCGCCAGCGCGTGTCGCGACAGGGCTGAGTCGGCTGCCTCATCGGCCGGGGCGGACAGCAGCGGGCATCTCATGCGCCCCGCCGCGACCACCCTGTCACGCGGTCCGCTTCAGCCGCACTTGACCTTCAGCGTCTGCAGCACCTGGCCAAGCTTGGTGGCGCCCGCGGCGTCGTACGAGGTGCCCACCATCGCCACCGCGTGTTCACCCTTGCGGCAGGCGTAGTAGTGCTGGGTCATGAGGATGCCGGCCTGTTTGGCGGTAACCTCCAGCACGCCGAAGGTGTTGCCCTGGATGCGCTCGGTCTTGCAGGTGTCGGACACCGAGAACTGCGGCGCAGCGGACTTCAGCATCTGGCCCACGTGCGAGAGGTAGTCGCAGCCCGACTTGATGCCCGGCAAGGCCGAGATGTTCTCGGCCACGCCCACCAGGCTGGCGATCTGCTTGCCCGGCGTGCCCGGAGGCGCTTCGAAAAAGCTGAACAGCGGCAGCGAGGACTTCAACGAGGCGTCGAGCATGGCCTTGAGCATCTTGTCGTCCCCGGCGACCATGTCGGTGCCGCGCTGCGACATCTTCATCGTTTCTTCTGCGGGCTGGGCGTACCAGCCTTCAGGCTTGGCGATGGACAGGCCCATGTAGTCGTTCTCATACGTCACGCCGTCGGCGCTGCGGGTCAGGGGCGATGCGTTCGCGGCCGGTGTGGCCGGGGTCTGCTGCGGTTGTGCGGTGGCCTGTGGCGCGGGCTGTACGGCCTCAGGGGTTTTGGCTTCGGCGGGCTTGTCTTCGGACTTGGAGCAGGCGACGCACAGCACGCAGGTGGCGGCGATCAGGATGGCTTTCACGGAGTGACTCCCTCGTTGGATGAGCGCTGCCCTGGCCCGGTTCTGTGATGGTGGTGATGAATCAGGCTCGGCAGGGACGCAGGCTGAGTGCCGGCGTCGCGCGGAGCTTACCTTGCATGGTCGCCGGACACTGCGCGGGCGGCGACCTGGACCGACGCAGTGACTGGCCGTCGGACGGATGGCCGGCTCGGCGCGTGTTGCCGAGCGCTGTCTTCAGCGGCCGGCATCGCCTGGCGGCGATCCCCCGTCAGCGCGGCACCACGAAGGCCTGGCGTGCCTGGGCGACGGCGGCGCGGGTGACGCAGTCGCGGGCGTGGTCGTTGACCAGGCCCATGGCCTGCATGAAGGCGAAGACGGTGGTGGGGCCGACGAACTTCCAGCCCAGTCGCTTCAGGTCCTTGGACAGCTTGACCGAGGCCTCGATCTGCGAGGCGGTCAACGGCTGCGGCAACTGCGTGGCGAGTTGCTCAGGTGTGGGCTCGTGCCGCCAGAAGTAGGCGGCCAGCGAACCGTGGGCCTGCTGCATCTCGACGGCGCGCGCGGCGTTGTGGATCACGGCTTCGATCTTGCCGCGATGGCGCACGATGCCCGCGTCGGCCAGCAGGCGCGTGACCTCGGCCTCGCCGTAGCGGGCCACCTTGTGGAAGTCGAAGTGGTCAAACGCCTGGCGGAAGGCTTCGCGCTTGTTGAGGATGGTGCGCCACGACAGGCCGGACTGGAAGGCTTCGAGGCTGAGCTTCTCGAACAGGCGCACGTCGTCGGCCACGGGAAAGCCCCATTCCCGATCGTGGTAGGGCAGGAACTCCGGCACGTTGGCGCACCAAGCGCAACGCGTGTGGTCATCCGGGGCGGAGGTGGGCAGCGAGGTGGTCATGGCGGGGGCCGTGGAACCGGCGCAGTGGGTGGAGGAGTATTGAACCAGGAGTATGGGCCAGTTTTCGTTAATTGGAAAACGAGAGGAGGCGCATACTTGGTGAATGTCATGGGTTGGTCAGAGTGCGCGCCAGCGTGGGGTGGGCCCGTTCGGTGGCGGCCGCCACGGGCCGCGCCGTGCGGATGGCGCTGACGGTGGCGATGCAGTGGCGCGCATCGGCCAGACCATAGCCGTGGCCGGCGACGATTTCGCGCAGGCTGACGGTGTGCAGGTCGGTGAAGCCTTCCGAGAACTCCAGCATCTCGTTGCCGATGCGGATGTTGCGGAAGGTGGTTTTCTTGCCCTGCACCTCGGCGGGCAGGTCGGCCGCGTCGATGGAGAGGAACCAGCGCACGCGCGCCCGTTCGTACTCCAGGTAGCCGATGGCCTTGTCGTCGGCACTCAGGTAGACCTCGCTGGCCTGCAGCTGGCCGAAGACCACGTGCAGCATGTCGAAGAAATGCACGCCGATGTTGGTGGCCACGCCGTAGGACTGGCGCGGGTCGCCTTTCCAGCTCTGGTGGTACCACTTGCCGCGCGAGGTGATGTAGGTCAGCTCCACGTCGAACTTCTGGCCGGCCGGGGTGGCGGCCACCTTGGCCTGCAGCGCGCGGATGGCCTCGTGGTGGCGCAACTGCAGGATGTTGTAGACGCGCCGGCCCGTTTCGCGCTCGACCAGCGCAAGGTCGTCCAGCAGGTCCAGCGTGGGCACCAGCGGCTTTTCGCAGATCACGTCGCAGCCCAGGCGCAAGCCGGCGGTGGTGTGGGCGTGGTGCAGGTGGTTGGGGCTGGCGACGATGACGTAGTCGAGCGCGGTGGCGGGGTCGCGCTTGAGCCGCCAGCAGAAGTCGTAAAAGCGCTCGAAGTCGGTGAAGAACTCGGCCTGGGGGTGCAGGCTGTCGATGATGCCGACCGAGTCGTTCACGTCGTAGGCCACGGCGAGCTGGTGGCCCAGGTCCTGGATGGCGCGCATGTGGCGTGGCGCGATGTAGCCGGCGGCGCCGATGAGGGCAAAGCGTTTGGGGTGCGAGGTGGTGGACATGGCTGTGCGTGCAGCGGCGCGGTGGGCCGCCTTGGGCACGGATTGTCGCGCGGCTGGCGCCTGGGGCTGTTGCGGGCGCATCGGGAGGCGCGGCGCCTGCCAGCGTCTCGTGGCGCCGGGGCGGCCTGCTCACGGTCACCCAGGCGATGGTTCATGCTGCCGCCAGCCTGTCGGCCGTGGAGCCGGCAGCGGCAAGGCCGGGCCGGCACGTTGATCGGGCTTCAGCGCGGAACGTGGCTGCGGGCCAGCAGGCAGAGGGCTTCGTACATCAGGGTGGCACCGACCAGGGCGGTGTTGCCGCTGGGGTCGAACGGCGGTGCGACCTCGACCACATCGGCGCCGACGACGTTCAGGCCGTCCAGGCCGCGCAGCAGCGCCAGTGCCTCGCGCGTGGTGAGGCCGCCGATCTCGGGGGTGCCGGTGCCGGGCGTGAACACCGGGTCCAGACCGTCGACGTCGAAGGACAGGTAGACGGGGGCGTCGCCCACCACACGGCGCGCTTCGGCGATCACGCCGGCCACACCCAGGGTTTCGAACTCGTCCATGAACACCACGCGCATGCCGTGGTCCAGGGAGTAGCGCCAGCCTTCGTCCGAATTCTGGGCGCCGCGGATGCCGATCTGGATGGTGCGCGTGGGGTCGAGCAGGCCGGCTTCGACCGCGCGGCGGAAGGGCGAGCCATGCGTGAACTTGCTGCCGGCGAATTCGTCCCAGGTGTCGGTGTGGGCGTCGATGTGCACCATGGCCAGCGGCTGTGGGCGCGCCATGGCCTGGAAGATGGGGTAGGTGATGGAGTGGTCGCCGCCAGCCACCAGCACCTTGGCGCCGGCGGCGCAATACGGCGCCAGGAAGTCGCGGATTTCGGCATGCGCGGCTTCGACGTCGTAGACGCGCGTGAAGGGCACGTCGCCGATGTCGGCCACGCGGCAGACCTCGAAGGGGTTGAAGCCCAGCGTGGGGTGAATGCCGCGCGCCATGCTCGATTGGTTGCGCATCTCGCGCGGGCCATGGCGGGCGCCGGGCCGGGCGCTGACGCCGCCGTCATACGGCACGCCGGCCAGGGCGATGTCCACGCCCTGCGGCGATGACGCGAACGGCACGCGCATGAAGGTGGGGATGCCGGCATAGCGTGGCAGCTGCTGTTGGCGTGTGTCGGTGGCGGGCATGAGATGGAATCAGGGGTATGCGGTCATGGCCGATCAACATGAATCGGCTGAATTGGCATACTGTGTTCAAAGTCAGAAGGTGGCAGGCGTGTTCACCCACAGCACGCGTGTGGTGGCACGGCCGGGGTTGAGGTAGCTGTGCGGGGTGTCGCTGGGAAAGTGGAAGGTGTCGCCCGGCCCCAGCTGGTGTACCTCGTCGCCCAGGCGCAGCTCCAGCTCGCCTGCGATCACGTAGCCGATCTCTTCGCCGGCGTGGGTGATGGCGTCCAGGCTGGCAGCGCCTGCATCCAGCACGTGGATGTCGGCCTGCAGCAGCTGGCCGCGCACCGGCATCACCACGCGTTCGAGCCGGATGCCCGGCTGGTTGGGGCGCCCGCCAAAGGCCAACTCGTGGCGCTGGCCGGCGCGGGTGATGGGGGAGGCGACAGGGGCTTCGTCCAGCGCCAGCTCGGCCACGTTGGTGTCCAGCGCAGCGGCCAGCCGGTGCAGGGTGGCCAGCGAGGGCATGGTCTGGCTGCGTTCCACGCGCGAGAGCAGGCTCTCCGAGCACTGTGCCGCCTCGGCCAGCACCTTCAGCGTCATGCCGTGCAGCATGCGTGCATGCTTGATGCGCGAGCCCAGCCTGGACAGGGACTCAGGCGCTTTGGGCGCCAAGGGCTTTGCCAAGGCGTCTGCCGGGGCATGGGCCACCCGTGTGGGCCGGGGACTGGCCACCTGCGCCGGCGCGGCGGGCGGATGGTCAGGGGGCGTCGAGCGGCGTGCGACAGGGGCGGGCTTGCGGGGCACGGGCATGCGGGGTTTCTCCGTGAGCAGGGGGCAGGTCCGGGGCTGGATGACATGACGCGAGGGGCGGACGTTGCCGGGTCAAGCGCTGGCCAGCACCTCGAAGTGCACCTCGACGGGCTGCTTGTTGTTGATGGGCACGATGTCCTGCGGGCAGGCCGACATGACCACCACGCAGTCCATCTCGGCGCGCAGCACCACGTGGTCACCGGCCTTGGACACGGGCGGCAGCCACTGGATGCCGTTGTCGGCCCCCACGGGGATGTTCATCCACAGGTTGAAGGGCTGGGGCACCTCGCGCGCGCGCAGGCCAATGGCCTTGAGGGCGAGCCGCATGTTGTCGGCGCAGTTGTCGTGGTACTCGTGCACGCCCAGATTCTGGTACCGGTAGGCGTCGCAGGCGGCGATCAGCGTGTCGTGCACGCCGGGCGACGTGTCTGCCAGCAGCGTCATGATGGGACGGCGGCGGTTGCTCACCAGCGGGTCTCCGGGCTGCGGAATGATGCGGTCGATGAAAGCGCGCGCGTGTTCCATGGACATGAACTCGCTCAGGTCGTCGGCCTTGAAGGCCCAGGTGTCGCACACCTGAAGGCCATGGGTGTTGATGATCTTGATGGCCTGGCCCTGCTTGAGGCGAACCGCGCGGCCGTGGCGAGCCGGCACCTCGTAGCGCTGGCCCAGCACGGGCCAGCCGTCGGGTGCAATGGGTTCGCGGTCCGAGCGGTTGTGACCCACGGGGTCGCCGTTGTCGGTCACGGAGGTGGGCAGAGGGGAAACGGTGGTGTCCAGCATGTCGAGGTCCTTGATGGAGCAGGTGGTGGGAAAGCGACGATCAGCGCATGGGCTCGGCCAGGGCCAGCAGGCCGTCGGCCAGCACCTGGGTGCAAGCCACCAGGTCTGCGCTGTGCGTGTGTTCTTCGGGGTGGTGGCTGACGCCGCGCAGGCTGGGCGCGAACAGCATGGCGGTGGGTGCGTGGCCGGCCAGCGGCATGGCGTCGTGAAACGCGCCCGACACCATGCGCCGTGCGGCCAGGCCACGGCGCTCGGCGGCCTCGCCCAACAGCGTCACCAGCGCGGGGTCGAAGGCGGTGGTGGTTTTGTCCTGCAGCAGCGTGATCTGGGAGCCGTCTGGGGCCAGGCGCCGCAACAGGCGGTCGAACGCGTCCCGCACGTGGGCGTCGGGGTGGCGCAGGTCCACCGTGAAACTCACGCGGTCGGCAATGGTGTTGATGGCGTCGGGCTGGCAGGCCCAGCGGCCGATGGTCACGCGCAGTGCATCGTCGCCGGCCTGGGCGGCCTCGGCCGCGTGGCTCAGCAGCGCATGGGCCAGGGCGATGGCCTTGGCCTGGGCATCGTCGCGGTCGACCAGGGGCGTGGTGCCGGCGTGCGCGCAGCGGCCGGGCACCACGACCTGGTACCAGCGCACCCCTTGAATGGCTTCGACGATGCCCAGCGCCAGGCCCTCGCGTTCGAGGACCGGCCCTTGCTCGATGTGGGCTTCAACGTAGGCATGCACTGGCTGTGCGGGCTCGGGGGCAAAGCAGGACCAGCCACCCGCGTCGGCCGCTTGGTCGAAGGCGTGCAGGGCGGTGTCGCGGGCTTGGCCGAACGATTCACCGCGGGCATCGCACACGGGCAGATAGCCCGCCAGCGCCTGAGGCTGCACATAGGCTTGCGAGCCCATCAGCCCCGGCGAAAAGCGGGAGCCTTCCTCGTTGGTCCAGGCCACCACCTGCAGGCTGCGGCGCGTGCGCAGGCCGGCGTCGTCCAGCGCGTCGAACACCTCCAGCCCGGCCATGACACCGAAGGCGCCATCGAGCCAGCCACCGAGAGGCTGGGTATCGATGTGACTGCCTGTCATGACAAACGGCAGCTCGTCGTACTGGCCCAGGCGACGAATGTGCAGGTTGGCGGCGGCATCCACGCCCACGAGGTAGCCGGGGCGCGTGGCGTAGTGCGCGGCCAGCCAGTGGCGCGCAGCCAGCTCGGTGGGGGTGAGGCTTTCGCGGGCCACGCCGCTCTTGACCGAGCCGCCAAAGCTGGCGAGCGCGCTCAGGCGCTCGATGAGGCGGGCGCCGTCGATGGGGAGTTGGGGCGGGGTGGTGGGGGATGCCGTGGAGGTCATGCTGCGGCCTCGGTCGAGGTGTGATGGGGCTGGCTGCCCTGGCCCAGGCTGCGCCGGATCCAGGGTTGCAGGAAAGCCTGGATGCGCGGGTGTTGGGGGCGCCGCACGATCTCGTCCGGCGAACCCACCGCGACGATCCGGCCTTGTTCCATGAACACGATGCGCGAGGAGACCCCGGCGGCGAAGCTCATTTCGTGGGTGACCATGACCATGGTCATGCCCTCGCGCGAAAGGGACTGGATGACCTCCAGCACTTCGTCGACCAGTTCGGGATCCAGCGCCGAGGTCGGCTCGTCCAGCAGCATGACCTGGGGCTGCACCGCCAGCGCGCGGGCGATGCCCACGCGCTGCTGCTGGCCCCCGCTGAGCTGGCCCGGCATGGCATCGGCCTTGGCGGCCATGCCGACGCGGTCCAGCGCCTGCAGGGCCCGCTCGCGGGCCTGGGCGTCGGTCAGGCCCTGAGCCAGGGTCAACGGCGCCATCACGTTGCCCAGCACGCTCATGTGCGGCCACAGGTTGAACTGCTGGAACACCATGGCCAGCGGGGCCCGCACTTCGGCGATGCCGCGCTCGGTGTCGCGCACCCGGTTGGCGCCCGCGTCGCGCCAGCCCAGCAGGGCACCACGGATGCGCACCTCACCCTCGTCGTAGGCCTCGAGGAAATTCATGCAGCGCAGCAAGGTGGTCTTGCCCGAGCCCGAGGGGCCGATCAGGGTGACGACTTCACCGGCCTGCACGTCCAGGCTGATGTCACCCAGCACGCGGTGGGGGCCAAAGTGCTTGCCGACCTGGCGCAGGGAAATCATGGGAAGGGGGGCGCTCATCGGGTCGCTCCTTTCAGGCGAAAGCGTTGCGTCAGCCAGCGGCCCAGCAGGTCGAGGGCGATGGCGAGCAGCCAGTAACAGGCGGCCAGCAGCAGGTAGGGTTCCAGGTAGATGAACTGCTCGGACACCACCTTGCTGGCCGTCATGGTCAGTTCGGGATAGGTGATGACCGAGGCCAGTGCGCAGTCCTTGAGCAGCAGCACCGCCTGATTGGCCAGCAGCGGCAGCGAGGCGCGCAGGGCCTGGGGCGCCTGCACGTGCCAGAACACCTGCATGGAGCCCATGCCGAGGACACGGGCAGCCTCGATCTGGCCGGCCGGGATGGCCTGCCAGCAGGCGCGAAAGATCTCGGCGAAGTAGGCGCCGCTGTACAGCGACAGCGCCGCGGCGGCGGCGGCGAAGGGGCTGAGCTCCAGCCCCGCGGACGGCAGGCCGAAGTAGGTGATGAACAGCAGGATGAGGAAGGGCAGGCCGCGCATCAGGCCCACGTAGGCCCAGTACACCGGCTGCAGCGCCGGCAGCGACTGACGCAGTAGGTTCATGCCAAAGCCCATCAGCAGACCGCCAAGCAAGGCCGTGGCCAGCAGCGCGAGGGTGCGCAGCGTGGCACCCGCGAACAGCGGCAACAGGTCAGGGATCAGGGCAAGCTCAAACATGGCGGACTCCCAGCGAGTCAGCCGGCGTCGACAGGCCCGATGAGCGAGGCGGGCGTGGCGTGCGCGGCTGACGCATGCGCTGGCCCAGCCAGGTGCCCAGCGCGAAGACCGTGCCGGTGAGCAGCAGGTAGACCACGCCGGCGCTGAGGAACACCTCCAGCGGGCGGAAGTTGGCGGCAAAGATCTGTCGCGTGACGCGGGCCAGGTCGGCCACGGCGATCACCGAGACGATGGCCGAGTTCTTGACCACGTCCATGGACTCGGAGACGACCGCGGGCCACACGGCGCGCGCCAGCTGCGGCAGCTGCACGTGCCAGAACACCTGACGCTGACCCAGGCCAAAGCTGTACGCCGCTTCGAGTTGGCCCGCCGGGATGCCGGCCAGGCCGGCGCGCAGGATCTCGCACTGGAACGCGGCCGAGTTCAGGCCCATCACGGCGATGGCGACCAGCAAGGGCGGCAGGTCCACGCCCACGGCGCTGGGCAGGTAGAACGCCATCAACAGCTGCACCAGCAGGGGCGTGCCGCGCATGAAGCTCACCAGCAGCGCCACCGCCCAGGCCAGCGGGCTGCGGCCCTGCCTGAACTGGGCCAGCCCCAGCAGCACGGCGCCGCCCAGCAGGCCCAGCCCGATGGCCAATGCCGACACCAGCAGCGTGATGCCGGCCCCTTGCAGCATCACAGGCAGGTAAGCGGCCAGCCTGTCCAACACACCATCGGCATTCATGGCATACCTCTATCCGATTCAGCTTGCAGCCAAGGTCAGAGGCTGGGCGCGGGGAGTTTGTCGGTGGGGGTGTCCATGGTGAAGCCGAACCATTTGCGCTGCAGCTCGGCCATCTTGCCGCTGCGCTGCGCCTCGGCAATGCCCTGGTTGAAGAAGGCCACCAGCGGCGCGCTCGCGGCGTCCTTGCGGCCGACCCAGGCGAAATAGGTTTTGGGGCCGATGGCGCCGGGCACCAGCGCGTAGGTGTCGCCACGCGTTTTGGTCAGGGTGGCGATGTTGGCCAGGGATTGCGCCACGGCATCGAGCCGGCCTGCCGCCAGGTCGGCATAGGCCTCGTCGAAGCTGACGTATTCGCGCACGTTGACGGCGGGTTTGCCTTCGGCCTTGAGCTTGGCCGCCAGCGCCTGCAGGGCCTTGAGCTGGGCCGAGCCGGCCTGCGAGCCCACGGTCTTGCCGGCGATGGCGGCGGGCGTGGCCAGGGCGGTATCGGCGGTGCGACGCACCAGGGCAGTGGTGGCGTCGGCGATCGGCAGGGTGAAGGCGAACTTGGCGGCGCGGTCCTGGGTTACCGTGACCGAGGTGATGATGAAGTCGAAGCGCTTGGTGGCCAGCCCAGGCAGGATGCCCTGGAAGGGCACATCCAGCTGCTTGACCTTGACGCCGGGCAACCCCGCCAGCACGTGGTTCATCAGGTCGGGGCCGTAACCGACGATCTTGCCGTCCTGCAGGAACTCGAACGGTGCGAACTGGGCTTCGGTGCCGACGACGATTTCCTTCTTGGCCTGGATGGCTTCGAGCACGTTCTGCGCGTGGGCGCCTGTGGCCGCCAGCAGGCTGGCGGCGGCGAAGGTCAGCTGAATCAGGGCGGTGCGGCGGTGGGTCATCACGGTCTTTCTCGATCAAGGCAAGTTGCGCCCGGGGGGCGGCATGGTGATCGCTTCATGCAAGTCACTTGCATGGATCGAAAGCATGTTGCATGCCAACTTGAAGGGCAGGACCCTGTCGTGCGGATGTCCCCGGCCGCGCCCTGTGGGCATGCGGGTTTCGCGGCGTGCCGCGCTCAGGCGCGCAGCGGCGTCAGCTCGGCCGGCGTGGCGTGAGGCGGGGCGGTGCCGGTGCATGTGCACCGGCATGCATCGGAGGAAGGTCGACTTTGGTGCACCGGCTGGGTGTGGCGCTCACCGCATGTCCGGCGGAAAAGCAGAGCGCTTCACTGCGGCTGGATGCCGGCGGCGGCCGCGATGTCCTTCATGGCCTTGAGCTCGCGCTCGATGTGGGCCTGGGTTTTGACGCCGTCGTCGTGGTGGGGCACGAGGTTGAGGTCGACGATCTTCTGCACCACGTCGGGCCGCTTGGCGAGTTCGGTGAAGGCGTCTTCAAGGGATTTGCGCACCTCGGCCGGCAGCTTGGGCGGGGCCAGGAAGAGCAGCCAGGTGTCGAGGCCGGCCTTGGGGTAGCCCGCTTCGCCGATGGTGGGCACGTTGGGGAAGTTCGGCAGGCGCTTGTCCGAGAACGTGGCCAGGGGCTTGAGCTTGCCAGCCTTGAGGTGCGGGGCCGAGGCCAGCACCGAGTCGATGGACACGGGGATCTGCCCGCCGAGCAGCGCGGTGAGGTTGGGCGCACTGCCGCTGAAGGGCACGTGCACCATCTGGATGCCGGCGGCGCGGTTGAGCATCTCGCCCGCGAAATGCGGGGCATTGCCCAGGCCGTACGAGCCGAACGACCACTTGCCGGGTTCGGCCTTGGCCCGGGTCACCAGCTCGGCCACGGTGGCGGGGCCGGTGGGCGTGGTCAGCAGCACCAGCGGCATGATGGCCACGGTGGCCAGGGGCGTGAAGCCCTGGCGCGGGTCGTAGGGCAGCGACTTGAAGGTGTAGGGGTTGACCGTGAGCATGGAGTTGCCGGTGAACAGCAGCGTGTAGCCATCGGCCGCGGCACCCGTCACGGCCTGGGCGGCCAGCACCGAACCCGCGCCGGGCTTGTTCTCGACGACGACGGGCTGGCCCAGCTTCTCAGACAGCGGCTGAGCGAACAGGCGGGCCACGGTGTCGCCGGCGCCGCCGGGTGGGTAGCCCACCACCAGCTTGATGGGCTTGTCGGGGTAGGCCGCCAGGGCGGGCGCCGCGGCCCAGCTGGCGAGCAGCAGGCCCGCGCACAGCGCTTTGGCCCAGGCGGGTGCAGGACGAGACGAGGGCAGGGGCCGGGTGGCGGAATCGGCAGGGGTGGCAGGCATTCGAGTCTCCGGGTTGAGGGGCGGGCACGGTGGCGCTCGGTTCAAACCTCCGCATGAGATGCCAAGCCAGACCCCGGGACCACGGTATTTACACGGTGGTGCTGTCGCCCACGTGGCGCTGGCTGGCTACCATGCGGCATTCAGAGGTTTGAATTGGAGATTCCCCCATGAGCGCACAGACTTTCCACGTGCAGGGCATGTCGTGCAGCCACTGCGAGCGCGCGGTGACGCAGGCCGTGCAGGCGCTGGACCCGCAGGCGCAGGTCACGATCGACCTGGCCTCGGGCCGGGTCGAGGTGGCGAGCAGCCAGCCCGCTGCCGCCCTGGCGCAGGCGATTGCGCAGGCGGGCTATGCGGTCCAAGGCTGATGGCGCGGCGTGCTGCCTTGGGCTTGCAGGCTTGGATGCCTCATCGTCGACATCGCTGATTTTGCACAGTATGGGGCAGTTGCCGTTTAATTTGAAACGGGGATGTGACCATACCCTGTGATGACGTGCTCATCGGTGTCATGCGTACGGCATGAGGCCTCAGCCCCTCCCCCACGGCTTGGGCCGGTCGTTGGCGCTGTGGTCACCCACGGGCCTGCAGGAGGCCGACGACGGCATCCCGACGTGCATCCCCCATCGCCTCGCCAATGGCCGGGCGGGCGCCGGCCCAACGCGCTGAACGCAGCGCCATGCCGATGCGCGGTCCAAACCCATGACGCTCGTCCGGCATGTGGCCAACACGGATGGCCGAGCTGTCGCCTTGGGGTAACCTTGAGGGTTTCCCCTTGCTGACTGTTGGATTGTTTTGACCTAGGTGCATCTTGCTCCTGGGTTTCGCCGTGCGCGACCCCATCCAGCGGCAAGGGTTTGTGACCCCTTTTTGAGGATGTGCCGAATGCAACGACGTCATTTCGCTTTGATGCTGGCAGCCAGTGCTGCCCTGGCCAGTGGTGTGGCCATGGCGAAGGACTACCCCGACAGCCCCGTGACCATCATCGTGCCCTACGCCGCCGGCGGCGTGAGCGACATCATGGGCCGCGCCCTGGGCCAGGCCTTGTCCAAGCAGCTGGGCCAGAGCGTCATCATCGAGAACAAGCCCGGCGCCGCCGGCGCCATGGGCGTGCTGGACATCAAGCGCGCCCGCCCCGATGGCTACCGCCTGACGCTGACGCCGGCCGGCATCTTCCGCCAGCCGCATGTGCAGAAGGTGCAGTACGACCCGGTCAAGGACGTGCGCTACATCGCCACCTTCATGACCTACGACTTCGTCATCACCGTGCCGCCGGATTCGCCGTTCAAAACCGTCAAGGAACTGGTGGACTACGCCAAGGCCCACCCCGGTGAGATCACCTACGGCACGCCCGGCAACTACACCGGCAACCACATCGCCATGGCCGCGCTGGAGAAGGCCACGGGCGCCCAGTTCACGCACGTGCCGTTCAAGGGCGATTCGGAAACCATCAACGCCGTGCTGGGCAAGCAGATCAAGGTCGGCGTGTTCGCCAACAGCGCGCACACCTACATCCAGAGCGGCAAGCTGCGCGCGCTGGCCACGACGGCCGACAAGCGCCCGCCGGCCTTCGGCACCATCCCCACGCTGCGTGAATCGGGCTACCCGATCGACATCCCGTCGCCGAACGGCCTGGCAGGTCCCAAGGGCCTGCCCGACGCCATCGTCACCAAGCTGCAGAACGCCGTGAAGGCCGCCATGGACGATCCCGACTTCCAGAAGCAGCTCACCATGAATGCCGTGCGCCCCTACTACCTGGACAGCGCCGCCTACACCAAGTTCGCGGCCGAGATGTTCAAGCGCGAAGGCGAGATCGTGAAGGGCCTGACGCTGAACTGAGCGCAGTGCCCAGGCCAACCTGACGAGGTTGGCCAAAAAAACGCAGTATGGCCGGATTGCCGTTCGATCATGAACGGGTATCCGGCCATACTGCTTTGTGCTTTGTGCTTTGTGCTTTGTGCTTTGTGCTTTGTGCTTTGTGCTTTGTGCTGAATCTGCGCCGGGGCAGAGTCGGCGCGCAAGCCGGCGAACGCGCAGACCTGCGGGCGTCGCACGCGGGGTGCACGTGCAGCCGTGGTCTGCGGTGCATGCGTAACCTGCACCTGTCTGTCATGGCGCGACGACACGCACAGTCGGCCACCGATCACGCCCCGGCCGGTGTGTGGCGGCTGGACAACGAAATCGCCGCGTTGCGGCCTTTGCTTGCGGCCAGTGGCGCCGATGCCTTGCCAGCGCGCGCGGCGCGGCTTCACAATCGACCCTCTTTCAAAGACCCCCACACTCGCCGGCAGGCGGTGGTGCAGGGCCTGGCGCTGAAACCCCTGTGTGGGGCGGCCCGGCCTCACCGACCACGCTGACCCGCCCCCATCTCGCGCAGGAGATGCCCATGACCATGTTCTTGATTCGCACCCCTCAACCCTGACGTGCCTCCATCCGCCCCGGCTGGCCGTGCACGCCTTTTGTCGCACCGCCGCCGTGGCCCGAAAAGCCTTGGCCGCCGTGCGTTGCCGGGGCTTTTTGCTTTGGAGTGCACATGAGTGCAAAGACCTTCTCGCGCGACGACGCGCTGGGACACATCAAGAAATTGCGCCGCATGCGCCAACCCCTGGTGCTGCAGGTGCCACTGCCCCCGCCGCGCAACCCCGTGGCACGCGGCCTCGCGCTGCGGGCCATGGTCGCCGGTGCCGGCAAGCACATCCGCAGCCAGGGCGCACAGCGCCGCGCCGACAAGGTGGCGCTGCGCCAACTCACGCGCGGCGGCGCCAAGGACATGGATTGACGAACATGAACCCCCTGCACACCCCTGCGGCGGCCGATGGGCTGGCTCACGCACGCGCCGAACCTGCCGTGACCACCGCGGCCCCCTCCGCCGTGGATGCGCGGCTCACCTCGCCGCGGGCTGAGCGCGCCGCGTCCACACCTTCGATGGCGCCCGCCGGGCCGAAGGTCGCGGCGCCGTTGCCCGGCGCACACCCAGCCGAGGTGGACCCAACCCTGGTGAACCCCGCGCCGACGGACGCCGCCACGGCGGGACCGATTGAGGACGCCGCTGCGCACCGCGCGGCACCCGCCGCGGGCAGCCCCGCCCTGGATGGTCCCGCGCTGCGCCAGCGCATGGCCCGGCGTCAACAGGTGCTGGCGGCCACGGCCGCCACGCTGAAGGCCGAGCTGTTCGGCTTGGACGCGCTGATCGACCGCGTGGTGGATGCCGTGCGCGCCTGGTACCTGCTGCCGGAGCTCATCGACCGGCCCGTCATCGTCTGCCTCTGGGGGCTGACGGGCACGGGCAAGACCCAGCTGGCGCGCCGGCTGGTGCAGCTGCTGGGCTTTTACGACCGCTTCGTCGAGGTGCAGATGGACGGCTTCAGCCACGGCGGACAGGGCCGCGACGCCATCGCCGGCATGCTGGCGCAATCGGCCATCGACGAGGGCGAGCCCGGCGTGCTGCTGCTCGACGAGTTCCAGCGCTTTCGCACCATCGACCGCAAGGGCGAGGACCTGGCCGTCAAGCGCTACCAGGACGTGTGGGCGCTGCTGTCGGACGGGCGCCTGTCGCCCGCCCTGGGGGTGCTGGACCGCATCGAGATGGAGCTGGCCTACCACCAGCACCAGCAGGCGCAGGCCAGTGCGGAGGCCGCCAACGCGCTGCTGGAGCTGGAGACCGAGGAAGAGCGCCGCAAAGACCAGGCCCGGCGCGCGCAGCGGCAGCAGTCGCCCTACCACCTCTCGGCCTGGGACGCGCGTGACATCCAGCAGGCGCTCAAGCTGCGCGAGTCGGTGACCGAGATCATGCGCTGGACGCCGGCCGAGGTCTGCGAGCGGCTGACGGCCTTCCGCGCCGATCCGCGGGCCTGGGGCACGGACCACAGCAAGCTGCTGATCCTGGTCACCGGCAACCTGGACGAGATGTACCAGGGCGTGGCCAAGCGCGTGCAGGACTGCGATACCGAGGCCGATGTGTTCCACCGCTTCACCCAGCGCCTGTCCAGCATCGACGTGAAGGCCGCGCTGGCCAAGCGCTTCAAGCCGGAACAGGTCGCGCGCCTGGGCAACCAGCACCTGGTGTTCCCGTCGCTCACGCGCCAGGCGTACGAGCGGCTGATCGCCCATGCCTGCGAGGCGCAGCTGGCGGGCGTGCGCGAACGCCTGGGCCTGCGGGTGCAGCTCACGCCGGCGCTGCGGGCCGCGCTCTACCAGAACGCGGTGTTCCCCGTGCAGGGCACGCGGCCCGTGTTCTCGACCGTGCATGCCGTGCTGGGGCCCAGCCTGGTGCAGGGGGCGATCTGGGCCCTGGAACAGGCGCAAGCCCAGTCGGTGCCCGTGGCACCCACGGCAGACGGCCACGGTGCGGCCAGCCTCGAGCTCGACGTGAGCGCCGACAGCAAGCGGCTGGTGCTGCGCCTGCGCGCCAGCGGGGCCGCGCCAGACGCCGTGCTGGCCGAGCACCAGCTGCCGCTGCACCTCGAGCTGGACCAGCTGCGCAAGCGCGCCCAGCCCGACTTCCGCACGCTGCTGGCCGTGCACGAGGCCGGCCATGGCCTGGCCTACGCGCTGCTCAACCGCTGCCCGCCCACCGAGGTGCGCATCAACGTGGCGTCGTTCCAGGGCGGCTACGCCAGCTACACGCCGCGCGTCGCCGAATCGCGCCGCATGGCGCGCGACGAGGTCTGCGTGACGCTGGCGGGCCGGGCGGCCGAGCAATGGGTCTTCGGCGCCGACGCCGTGAGCACCGGTGCCGAGCAGGACCTGGCCACCGCCACCGAGCAGGCTGCGCGCTACCACCGCCACTGGGCCATGGGCGCGCAGCTCAGCCGCGTCGACGTGAGCCACGAGGCCGACCAGCACCTGAACACCGAGGTGGCCCCGAGCAACGCCGCCATCGAGGCCACGCTGCAAGCCGAGTTCGCCCGCGCCCAGCGCCTGCTGGCCGAGGCGCGCGAGCCGTTCCAGCGCCTGGTGCGGGCCTTGCTGGCCCACGGCTTCGTCGATGCCGCGCAGTTTGCGGCCACCACCGGGCTGGATCTGCCGGCGCCCCAGGATGCGCTGGAGCCCTGGGCGGCGGCCTGGCAGGCGTTTGAGGCGGGCGCGGTTCAGGCGTGTTGAATCTGAGTATGAGGCAGTGGCCGATGATGGTTAATCGGGATTTGCAGCATACTGTCTGAGTAATGCGGGATGGTGTGCTGGGCGAACGAGCCCGGCGCACCGCGCCAGGTCCGCCGCCGCATCGCCCGGCGGTGTTGCCACCGGGACGAGCGCCAGCGCGCTTCGTGCGAACAATGCAGCCAGGCTTTTCCTGAACTGCACGCACGAAAGACACCCATGGGACCCTTGAACGGACTCAAGATCATCGAACTCGCGGGCATCGGCCCCAGCCCGTTTGGCGCCATGCAACTGGCCGACATGGGCGCCACGGTGCTGCGCATCGACCGGCGCGAGCCGGCGGACCTGGGTGTGCCGCGCGAGCTGAAGTACGCCTTCTCGCTGCGCAACCGCAAGACCCTGGCGCTGGACCTCAAGGACCCGCAGGCCATCGCGCTGGTGCTGGAGCTCGTGGCCGAGGCCGATGTGCTGATCGAGGGCTTTCGTCCCGGCGTGACCGAGCGCCTGGGCCTGGGGCCGGACGCCTGCCTGGCGCGCAACCCCAAGCTCGTCTACGGCCGCATGACCGGCTGGGGCCAGGACGGTCCGCTGGCGCAGGCGGCGGGGCACGACATCAACTACATCGCGCTGACCGGCGCGCTGAACGCCATTGGCCGCAAGGGCGGCCCGCCAACCCCGCCGCTGGCGCTGGTCGGTGACATGGGCGGCGGCGGCATGTTCCTGGCCATGGGGGTGCTGGCCGCCGTGCTGCATGCGCGCCAGACCGGCCAGGGCCAGGTGGTCGACGCCTCCATCGTCGATGGCGCGGCCTCGCTGTGCATGGGCTTTTACGGCATGACGGCCTCGGGGCAGTGGACGCCCGAGCGTGGCACCAACGTGCTCGACTCGGGCGCGCCGTATTACGACGTCTACGAGTGCAGCGACGGGCGCTGGATCTCCATTGGCCCCATCGAGGCCCGTTTCTTTGCCGATTTCCTCCAGCGCGTGGGCCTGCCGCCCGATGCGCTGGGCGTGCAGAACGACCGCGCCCACTGGCCCCAGGCCAAGGTGAGGGTGGCGCAGGTCTTCAAGACCAAGACCTGTGCCGAATGGTGTGACCTGCTGGAGGGTACCGACGTGTGCTTTGCGCCGGTGCTGAGCTTTGCCGAAGCGCCGCAGCACCCGCACCTGAAGGCGCGTGGCAGTTTCGTGGAGGTCGATGGCCTGGTGCAGCCGGCGCCGGCGGTGCGCTTCAGCGCCACGCCCTCCGCCTTGCCCACCGGGCCGCGCGCGCCCGAAGGGGCCACGGCGGTGGACGGCTGGCTGGCGCCCGAGCGCCAGCGGCATTGGCAGGCCCAACTGGGCGATTGACGCGCATTCAATCCGGTGCGGCTGGGCCGGGTGAAGCCGCGCAAGGACCGCAGACCCGCCGCCAGCAGCCCATGTGTGCTCACGCAGCGCTCTGGTCGGTCACTTGCAATCGGGGCACCTCGCCTCGGATGGCATCCAAACCCACCTGGCGGTTTGTGGCACAGGTGCCACCCGTGGTGCCTGGGCATCCCTGTTGTGTGACGGTGCTTCTGCAAGGCCATCGAGGCCGGCCAAGACCGACGGTGACGTGCCCGGCCATGTCGTTGAGTTGCGTCGTCGACATCCAAGTCGGCTGAATAGGTGACTTTTTTTGCTGAGGTAGGTGTCACCAGCCGCTGATGTGTCAGACGAAGCGGCTGGATACCCCGTAGGGAATGTCAACCTTGCTTGGCCAGGGCCGCGTCGCGGATGGCGCTGAGCGTGCCGCGCGTGGTGATGACCTCGGGGCTCAGCACCACCTCGATCACGGTGCCCACGGGCGCAGCCAGTGCGGCCTTGAAGGCCGGCTCGAAGTCGGCGGTGGCCTCAACCCTGGCCGCCTCGAAACCATAGGCCTTGGCCAGCGCCACAAAGTCGGGGTTGTGCAGCAGCGTGCCGGCGACGTGGTCGGGATACTCGCGCTCCTGGTGCATGCGGATGGTGCCGTACATGCCGTTGTTCACGATGAGGATGATGGGTTTGCCGCCGTACTGCATGGCGGTGGCCAGCTCCTGGCCGTTCATCATGAAGTCGCCGTCGCCCGTGATGCTGAACACTGGCCGGCCGGTGAGGATGCTGGCCGCGATGCCGGCCGGCACGCCATAGCCCATGGCGCCGTTGGTGGGTGCCAGCTGCACCTTGCCGCCGCGCGCGATCCCGGGGTACTGGTAGAAGCGGTGCGCCCAGCTGGCGAAGTTGCCGCCGCCGTTGGTGATGACGGCGTCCTTGGGCATCAGCTGGTTCACGGTGCGGACGATGGCCGCCATGTCCACGGGGCCGGGCAGCTGCTGCGGCTGGAGCACCTCCAGGTAGTCGGCATGGGCTGCCCGGGTCCACTCGGCCCAGGGGAGGGCGGCAGGCGGCTCGAAGTGCGCAAAGGCCTCGGCCGCGGCGGGCAGCAGCGCGCACAGGCCGACATCGGCGTGGTAGACGCGGTTGATCTCTTCGGCGCTGGGGTGCACGTGGATCAGCGTCTGCGCGGTGCGCGGCGGCACGATGAGCTCGTAGTTGCTGGTGGTGGACTCGCCCAGGCGCGAGCCGAACACCAGCAGCAGGTCGGCCTCGCGGATGCGAGCCGCCAGCTTGGGGTTGATGGCCAGGCCCACGTCGCCGGCGTAGTTGGCGTGGTGGCAGTCGAAGGTGTCCTGAAAACGGAAGGTGTTGCACACCGGCAGTTGCCAGCGCTCGGCAAAGTGCTCCAGGGCCTTGGCGCCTTCGGGCGTCCAGCCCGGGCCACCGGCCAGCACCAGCGGGCGCCGGGCCCCGGCCAGCAGGTCGCGCGCGCGTTTGAGCGTAGGCTCGTCGGGCCGGTAGACCGGCGCCTGCACGCGGGGCAGGGCCTGCACGTTGGCGTTCACGTGCTGGGTCAGCATGTCTTCGGGCAGCACCAGCACCACGGGGCCGGGGCGGCCGCTCATGGCGGTGGCAAAGGCGCGCGCCACGTATTCCGGAATGCGCTCGACCTGGTCGATGCGCTCCACGCGCTTGGCCAGGCCCTTGGTGCTGGGGCCGAACATGGCGTTGAAGTCGATTTCCTGGAAGGCCTCGCGGTCGCGCACGCCTTCGGCCACGTCACCGATGAACACCACCAGCGGCGTGGAGTCCTGGAACGCGGTGTGGATGCCGATGGAGGCGTTGGTGGCGCCCGGCCCCCGCGTGACGAAGCAAACGCCGGGCCGGCCGGTGAGCTTGCCCTGGGCCTCGGCCATGAACGAGGCGCCGCCTTCCTGGCGGCAGACCACGAAGTGGATCTGCTCGCGGTGGGCGTGGAAGCCGTCGAGCACGGCCAGGTAGCTTTCGCCGGGCACGCCAAAGGCGTGTGTCACGCCTTGCGCGACCAGGCATTCCACCAAGAGTTGTCCACCATGTCGATTGCCCATTGCGCGCGTCCTTTCGTCTCGGGTTGTTTGAGGTTGGCTTGAAGAGTAAGGGGTATCAGGCCTTTGGCGTTCGTTTGCCAACGCCAATGGCGGTATACACCGAGAGCAGCAAGGCCAGGGCCGCGCCCGCCAGCGTGGCGCGGTACCAGCCGGCATCCATCAACGTGCCAAAGATCAGCGGCGAGACGGCGAAGCCGATGTCCAACCCCGAGTACACGGTGCCGTAGACGCGGCCGGTGGCCTCGCTGGGCGTGGCCTTCTTGATCATCATGTCGCGGCTGGGGCCGCCGATGCCGACGGCAAAGCCCGTGGCGGCCAGCAGCGCCATGGTGCCCGTCGCGCCCAGCCAGCCCGTGGCGCACAGGGCGACCAGCAAGGCCCCGGCGGTCATGCAGACCGACACCACCTTGTCGCTGGCCTTGGGGTGCTTGGCCACCACGAAGCCGCCCATGAACATGCCGACGGCGCCGGCCGTCATGTAGGCCGTGATGGTCATGGCCGCCACCGTGGGGCTGGCGCCGAACAGCTTGCTGAGGATGGGGCTGGAGTAGTTCTGGATGACCGACAGCATCACCGTGGTCAGGAAAAAGAAGGCGAAACACCACCAGACCACGGGCAGCTTCAGGTAGGCAAAGACCGACTGGCGGACCTCGGCGTCGACACTGGCCTGGGTGGCGGTGGCGCCGGGCGCCGTGCTGGCGGCAACGCTGGCCTGCTGGGCCTGCTTGGCCGCTGCCTGCTCGGCCGCGGTGCGGGTCTTGAGCTTGCGGCCATTGAGCACGAGCACGGCCAGCACCACGGCATAGCCGCAGGCCGCGGTCAGGTAGGCGTTGCGCCAGTTGGTGAAACTGGTCATGAACGCGAAAAAGGCCGGCGCCAGGGCCCAGCCCAGGTTGCCCGCCAGGCCGTGGGCCGAAAAGCCATAGCCCAGGCGCGCGGCCGAGACGCGTTGGTTCAGGATGGAAAAGTCCACCGGGTGGAAGGGCGCATTGCCCATGCCGGCCAGCAGGGCCACCAGCATCAGGCCGCCATACCCCTGGGCGACCGAGCCGGCCAGGCAGGCCCCGATGAAGCAGACGAAGGAGGCGAACAGGATGGGGCGCGCCCCCACGCGGTCGACCACAAAGCCCGAGATGAGCTGGCCCGACCCCGAGACCACGAAGAACAGCGTCATCAGCAGGCCGAGCTGCGTGAAGCTGAGGTTGAACTCGACCGCGAACACCGCGAACAGTGGCGGCAACAGCAGGTGGGCAAAGTGCGAACAGGCGTGCGCCCCGGCCACCAAGCCGATGGTGGCGGCGTCCTGTTGCAGGGGAGTGGCGGGAGGCACAGGCGTGAGCGCCGAATGGTGGGCGGCGAGGGGTGAGGCTTGCATGGCCGCCATGCTAGCCTCGAATGGAGGATCGTTAGGTCGCTGTGTGGATCTACTGGCACACGATCAAGAATCTGGCACGCACGGCGGCGGCTGGACATCGGGCCGGCGCCAGGCGTCGCAGCCCATGCCACGGGGTTCCGGGGGCAGCCGTTTGAGGTGGACTGCCACAATCGCCCGTGTTCATCAATTCACTGGAACTCGCATGACCTTCGCCCCGTCCAGAATGCAACTCGCGCTGACCCTGTGCACCGCTGCCGCCTTGGCAGCGGCTTGTGGGGGTGGCGACGGCGATGGCCAGGTACCGAAGCCATCCTCTGTTTCCACGGCCTTGGACCTCACGTTTGGTGTGCAGGGCAGCCTGACGCTGGCGCTGGGCGAGCAGGGCGGCGCCATGCCCCACTTCCAGGAGTTGCCTGATGGCAAGCTGTTGTTGGTGGTCAGTCGCAGTGGCGAGCCACTGCCGGCCGCAAGTCCCGCGCCTGGCACCGTGATGCGTGGTGGTGGTGCAGCGCCGGCGAGTGTGGAGGTGCTGCGGCTGTTGGCCAATGGCCAACCCGACCCATCTTTCGGGCAGCACGGGAGCATCCCCATCCGCCTGCTGGGGGCAGACAGTATCTCCCGAGTCTCGGCCTTACCCAGCGGCAAGGTCTGGCTGTTCATCGATTCCAGCGAGCCCTGCCTCAATGTGGACACACCCACCGGTGACCCCACCACGGAACGCCGGGTGTGCACGGTGAATGCCGGCACCGCGCAGGCCAGGCCCGCGCGCATGACCCACGCCACCGCCTACATTGACGCACAGGGGCAATTGGACGCAAGTACCGTCGATCTGAACCGGCTGACGCTGACCGAGTCGAATGGCTTCATTGGTCGGGTGCCCCGAGACACAGGCGCGGTGCAGCGGCTCATTGGCGAGCGCCTCTGGTTTGCGGGTGGGCAGGCCTACCCGCAGGGGAACATTTACAGCTGGGGGCTGAGCAGGACTCAGCCGGATTCTGTGTTGGGCAACACCCTGGAGTCCGACGACAGCTTTGCGTGGCGCTCGGCGTGCTTCACCAGCGATTCGGGACAGTTCGACGTCGATGCGTCGGGGCGGGTGTGGACGGCCAGCAGCCTGACCAGCACCTGGGGAACGACGACGCGCAGCATATGCCTTGAGCAGGCTGGCTCCGAGGGGCGCCCTGCATGGTCCCGGCCCCTGGAGGTGCCGCTGGGTGAAGGCCAGGTCGTGGTGGATGCGGTGGCCGTGCATGGCCAGGTGGGGCACATCGCGGCGCACACGAGTGCAGGTCGGGAGACGACTGTGCACACCCTGCAGGTCAGCGAAGGGGGCACCCTGGTGCCCGACTACGGTGTTCAAGGGGTCGCCCACACGGCCTTGGCCGGTACTTTGTCCCAAGTGCGCTACGACGCTGACGGCAGCGCCTGGCTGCACAGCAGCCGGGACGGCGTCAACCTCCTGCAACGACTGAATGCAAGGGGTGAGCTCGACCGCGAACTGGGCACCGATGGCGTGCTGACACTGGATGGCGCGGCGGCCAACAGCGCCTTGCGCCTGGTGGACCAGCGCGGGCGGTGGTTGATGGTGGTGCGGGATCAGGGTGGTCAAGCCATGACTTTGAAGCGCGTGCTGGGCAACGCTCAACCCTGACTGACGTGGATCGTGATGCCAGCGTCGCTGGCGAGTACAGCTCGCACGTGTTCCCACAAGCCTGTGGGTAACCGCTCCAGTGCGGGATGGTCAGGCTGATAGCCAAAAACAGAGTATGAGTACGCTGCCTCTAAATAAAGGGCTCGTTGTATTCATACTCCATGCACGACATGCGTGAATCGCACTGTGTGCGCTTGGTCTGAGCCCCCGTCAGATCCCCAGCACCTTGGCCACGTAGTCGGCGTCCTTGTCGCCGCGACCCGAAAGGTTGACCAGGATGTGCGTGTCCTGGGGCAGCTTCTTCGCCTCGCGCATGCCCGAGACGGCGCCGGTCACCGGGTCCAGCACCAGCCCGTCGGGCAGTGCACCCGCGGTGATGGACCAGGTGTAGGGCGCGATGCCCCCTGTGGCGGTCAGCGGCTGGGCGTAGGTGCTGCCCACGGTGGCCGCGGCGGGGTGGGTCTGGTGATGGCCAGTGTGGGCAGCAGCCCCAGCTCGTAGGTGATGCTGCCGACGACGCTGCGATTCCGGTTGCCGGGGTTGGCGAAGGGGCTGGCCGGGGCACCGGCACCCACGTGAATCTGCAGGTTGGCGTCGCTGTGGGCCATGCCGGTGGTGCGCAGGTAAATGCCCTGGCGGCTGCCGGCGGGAATCGCGATGGCCACGGGAATGTCCATGCTGCCCGAAGCCTGCAGGGGCATTGAGGCAACCTGCACCCAGCCGTCTGAGTTGCCGGTGTGGCTTTCAAAGGTGCTGGCACGGGTCCAGACCTAGACCGGGCCGAAGTTGCTGCCTCCCAGGTAAGACACCAGCTGCAGGCGGGTGAGCCTGAGGTCCTGCACGGCGGTCACATCGAAGTAGAAGCCGTAGTTGCCATTCAAGGGAAAAGGCCCCGATACCGACGGCGCCAGCAGGGTTGCAGCCCAGGTCAGGCCGCTGACAGCCCACAAGGCGATCGAAATCCAGGCGGTGCGAAAGAGGTGCGTGAGCGTCATGGCGGTCGTGAAGGGGTGGCCGCCGGATTGTCATTCAAATGAATACTTTAGTGCTCATTTGTGCGACACCCGATTCGCCGCCCTGTTCGATCAGCTCCTCGCTATCGCACCGAGCAGCCAAGCTGTGACCATGACGGTGTGCGACTCGCGGTGGTATTCGGACGCCCAGGGGGCTGCGGCGCTGCACCAGACTCAAAAGCGATGAATGGGCGGGGTATTGCGCCATTCGCGATGGCTAATCATCGGGAGTGGCTGAATACTGACCTGTGAAATCAACAGGTCAGCACCGGACGACCGCCGCCGCTCGGGCTGTGGCCGCTCAGGGCTTGGCCTTGAACTCGTCGAAGTCCGACTTGCGGATCTTGGAGTGGATGCCCTTGGTGCGGTCCACGACCTGCGACACCTCGAAGTCGGTGGCGGCGCTCAGGTAGGCGTAGGCCTGTTCTTCCGAGATGCCGTATTCGGCGACCAGGAAGCGGATGGCCTCGCGCGTGGCCTTCTTCATGGCCTCGTCCAGGTCCGGGTCCAGGCCCAGGGTGATCCAGTGCGCGTCGGTTTCGCCCATGGGCTGGGCCAGGTGCTTGCCGGGCACGGTGTCGCGCCCCTGCTTGAGCACGCTGATGCGGAAGGTGGCGCGGGCCGAGCCCTCCAGCGCCGTCAGCGCGACCTCGCCGTCGCCCTGCACGAAGTGGCTGTCGCCGGTGTAGAACAGCGCGCCCGGCACCTGCACCGGGTAGTAGGCCGTGGTGCCGGCGCCCAGGTCGTTCACGTCCACGTTGCCGCCATGCGAGGCCGGAGGGACCGAGTGCACGGGCTGGTCGGTGTTCGCGGCCACGCCCATGATGCCCATGAAGGGGGCCAGCGGGAAGCGGATCTTCTGGCCGCCCGGGGTGGCGATGATGCCTTCCCAACCGCGCTTGCCTGGTTCGATGGGCGTGAACACCGAGACGTTGCCGTAGCGCTCGGGGTGGGCGGCGCTGGCGCCGGCCTGCTGAGGCGTGCGCGGGAACTCGCCCACCAGCGTGCCCTTGCCATGCCGGTTCGAGATCACGCCGTAGGGCACGCGCGGCTCGACCTTGAGGATCTCGACCTTGAGCACGTCGCCCGGCATGGCGCCTTCGACGGCAATGGGGCCGGTGACGATGTGCGGGCCGTCTTTGTCGAAGTCGTGGGCCAGCTTGGACGAGGTGATGGCCTGGGCTTCGGGCAGCACCTGGTCGCGCGGCACGCCCTTGGCGCCGAAGTAGGCGGCCGCGTCACGGCCCTGGTCTTCCAGCAGGCCTTCGTGCGAGACGGTGTCGAAGACCACGGTGGCGCCCGAGGGCACGGTCAGCACCGGCTTGGCCTTGCGGTTGGGCAGGTAACCCCAGGCGATGGTGTCCAGGGTGGAGGGCACGTAGTACTGGCCCGCCATGGGGCCCGAGGCGAACTGCGTGGGCGTGGGGTGCAGCTGCTGCAGCACCTGGAACGAGGCGGCCGGTGCCTGGGCAGCAGCCTTGGGGTGGTGGGCGCCGAGGTTGCGCAGGCCGCCAAAGCAAGCGGCAGGGCCGCGAGGGCGAGGTGGGCAACACGGATGTTCAACTTCATGCAGAGGTCCTTTCAATGACGGCACCTGATTTGCAAGATGCATGCCATGCATGCCGGCTGCCCCTGCTGCCGAGGACAGTATGCCCAACCAGGGGTATGGCGGTGAGCCCATTGAAAAGCCTGAAGCACTGCCGGGTGCACCGCACCGGGGTATGCCCTTTGACGGTGCGCTTCGTGCGCCGATTTGAGGCATGCACAGGTGCGACGGGGGAGTATGGGGATGGCGGCTGTGGTGCGCATGCGCGCTGTCGGCGCGCGGGGCTGCGTGCGGAGGGCGTGCTGCACAGCGCGGGTGCGCACCACGCACAAACACATGGCATGGATGTTGCAAAGCTGGTGCGTGTGTTCAACGTTGATCGATGGTTTCATGATTCAAGCCCCTGGCTTCCGCCGCTTCTTCCTTCAATCTTCTGCCGCCACGGCGGCCGCCTCGTTGCTGGGCGCCTGCGGCGTGACCGCCCCCAGCCGTCCGGCGACGGCCGTGGACAGCACGGTGTGGCGCACACATGGCCAGCCGCTGCTGGCCGGCGCGGCCGGTGGTCCGCTCGCCGGGCTGCGCGTGGCGGTGAAAGACCTGTTCGCCGTGCAAGGCCAGGTGGTGGGTGGTGGCAACCCGGCCTGGCTGGCTCAGCAGACCCAGCTGCAGGCCGCCAGCGCCGAGGCCGTGCAGCGCCTGCTGGATGCGGGCGCCGTGGTGCAGGGCATGGCCCGCACCGATGAGTTCGCCTACAGCCTGGCCGGCACCAACGGCCACTACGGCACGCCGCCCAACCCGCGTGCGCCCACGCGCATCTCGGGCGGCTCGACCTCGGGCGCGGCCAGTGCCGTGGCGCTGGGGCAGGCCGATGTGGGCCTGGGCACCGACACCGGTGGCTCCATCCGCATTCCCTCGTCCTACCAGGGCCTGTGGGGCATTCGCCCGTCACACGGGGCGGTGCCGGTCAAGGGGCTGGTGCCGCTGGCTCCATCGTTCGACACCGTGGGCTGGATCTGCCGCGACGCCGGCACGCTGCAGCGCGTGGGCGGGGTCTTGCTGTCCGCGCGGTCGGCCCAGCCGCTGCGGCGCGTGGTGATGGCGCCCAGCCTGATGGCGGTGGCCGATGCGCCGCTGGCCGAGCTGCTGGCCCAGGCGCTGGGCACCTGGGGCGGCGACCTGCCGCGCGTGGAGTCCCTGGCGTTTGACACCGCGCCGCTGGCCGGCTGGGTCAAGGCCTTCCAGACCCGCCAGGGCTGGGAGGCCTGGCGCGACCACGGCAGCTGGATCGCCCGCCATTGGGACAGCCTCAACCCCGATGTCCGGGCACGCTTCCAGACCGCCTCACGCTACACGCAGGCCGACCTCGCTGCCGCGGATGCCGTGTTGGCGCAGGCGCGCGCCACCATCGACGCCGCGCTGGGTGATGCGGTGCTGCTGCTGCCGTCCGCGTCGTCGTTCGCGCCCCTGCGCACAGAAGCCGCCCTGGGCGGCGCCGTGATCGAGGCGGCGCGGGCCAAGACCTTCCAGCTCACCTGCCTGGCGGGCATCTCGGGGCGCTGCGCCATCAGCATGCCCGTGGCCACGGGTGGCCAGCCGCCCGCCGGCCTGTGCATGGTCGGCCCGCGCGGGCGGGACCGCGACCTGCTGGCCCTGGCGCAGGCGGTGCAGGCTCGCGGGGTGGCTCAGGCCGGCTGACGTCCGGCCGCGTGGGCCCGGCGCGGGGCGGCCCTCATGCGCGGGGCATCGCGCACCTGGGCCATCCTTGCGGGTGCACTGCACGATGGCTCAACGAAAGGGTGGGAGCAGGGCATGGCGACTGGCTTGCCCCCATCGCGGGCGGCGCCTCTGCCATCACACAGCGGTGCCGAACGCCGCCCCCACGCCAGCGGTCACGCCCATGGCCAACGTGCCCCAGAACGCCACGCGCAGCGCGCTCTTGAACGGGGGCGTGCCGCCCACGGCGGCAGCGGCAGCGCCTAGCAGGGCCAAAAAGACAATCGCGGTGCCCACCACCCAATGCAGCAGCAGCTGCGCGGGTGCCAGCAGCACCACCAACAGCGGCAGGGCCGCGCCGAGCGCGAAGCTGGCGGCCGATGCCAGGGCGGCCTGTATGGGGCGCGCGCTCAGCGTCTCTGACAGGCCCAGCTCATCGCGCGCGTGCGACCCCAGTGCGTCGTGCGCCATCAATTGCGTGGCCACTTGAGCCGCGAGCTGGTGATCCAGGCCCCGCTGCATGTAGATGGCCGTCAGCTCGCGGTGCTCGGCCTCTGGGTTGTGGTGCAATTCCAGCGCCTCTCGCGCCAGGTCTGCGTGCTCGGTGTCGGCCTGAGAATGCACCGAGACGAACTCGCCGGCCGCCATGGACATGGCGCCCGCGACCAGCCCCGCCACGGCCGTGGTCACGATGCTGGCGTGGCCGGCATTCGCTGCCGCCACACCGGCCACCAGGCTGGCGGTGGAGATGATCCCGTCGTTGGCGCCCAGCACCGCGGCCCGCAGCCAGCCAATGCGGTCGGTGCGGTGCGCTTCTGTGTGGGGGCGATGGCGAGACATGGGCCAGGGCCGATTCGGCCGTGGGTGCGCCGGATCAGATTCCCAACACCTTGGCCACGTAGTCGGCGTCCTTGTCGCCGCGGCCCGAGAGGTTGACCAGGATGTGCGTGTCCTGGGGCAGCTTCTTCGCCTCGCGCATGGCCCAGGCCACCGCGTGGGCGCTTTCCAGCGCGGGGATGATGCCCTCGACGCGCGACAGCGTCATGAAGGCATCGAGGCATTCCTGGTCGTTCACGCTGTCGTAGTCGACCCGGCCGACGTCCTTCAGGTAGCTGTGCTGCGGGCCCACGCCGGGGTAATCCAGGCCCGAGGCGATGCTGTGCACGGCATCGGGCTCGCCCGCCGCGTTGTTCAGCACGTAGCAGGCCATGCCGTGGATCTCGCCGGGCTTGCCCTGCGTCAACGTGGCCGCGTGGCGACCGGGTTTGTCCAGGCCCTCGCCAGCGGGCTCCACGCCCACCAGGCGCACACCGCGATCGTTCAAAAACGCCGTGAAGATGCCCATGGCGTTCGAGCCACCGCCCACGCAGGCCACCACCTGGTCGGGCAGCTGGCCGTGCACCTGCTGGAACTGCTCGCGCGCTTCCTTGCCGATGATGGACTGGAAGTCGCGCACCATCTTGGGAAACGGATGCGGTCCCACGACCGAGCCGATGGCGTAGAGGTAGTTCGTCGGGTCCTTCAGGTACTCCTCGAAGGCGCTGTCCACGGCTTCCTTCAGCGTGGCGGCGCCAAAGGTCACGGGCACCAGCTTGCAGCCCAGGATGCGCATCTTGGTGACGTTGGGATGTTCCTTCTCGATGTCCACCTGGCCCATGTGGATCTCGCACGGGATGCCGACCAGCGCGCAGGCCGTGGCCAGCGCCACGCCATGCTGGCCCGCGCCGGTTTCGGCGATGACCTTGGTCTTGTTCATGAACTTGGCCAGCAGCGCCTCGCCCAGGCAGTGGTTGATCTTGTGGGCGCCGGTGTGGTTGAGGTCCTCGCGCTTGAGGTGGATCTGCGCGCCACCGATCTGGTCAGACAGGCGCTTGGCGTGAAAGATGGGGCTGGGCCGGCCCACGTAGTCGGCAAACAGGGCGGCCAGCTCGTCCTGAAAGTCCTGGCGCGTCACGATCTCGTCGTAGGCCTTGGCGATGTCGTCCATGGCCTGCTTCAGGTGCGGCGGCACCAACTGGCCACCGTAGGGGCCGAAGTAGCCGTTGGCATCGGGCAGGGCAGCTTGCGAGAGATCGGTCATGTCAGGTCCTGTTGCGGGCAAGAAAAACGCAGCCGGGGCTGCGGTGAACAGCGATTGTGCCAATCTGTGACGTCGAGTCCATCGAGTTGAAGATGACGGAGATTGTGATTAAATGAAACTAAATATGTCTAACGGAAGCAGCTGTCTTGGGACATGCGGCATAGATTTACATGGAATGGAAAGACTGCGCGGCGTTTTGGTGTTATTGGGGCAAAGCTCGCCCAGCTGAACCGGGTGCCGAATTGCATCTCCTAGCCTGCCACAGCTTGGACGTGGCAGCTGTAGGGGTCGTGTACCTTCAGCACCAACCCGCGTTGCGTGCCTGGCTGATGGATCAGCTGGGCACCCAGGACGAACAAGCTCTGCGCAACTGGCTGGCCTTCTGGCTGGCCCTGCACGATCTTGGCAAGTTCTCGATCAGCTTCCAGGGTCAGCGCGCGGATCTGGTGGAGCGGTTGCAGGGCGAGGCACCGTCGTCGCTCGGGCCGGCCGGCGTGCGGCATGACAGCCTGGGCTTTGCCTTCTGGCGCCAGCATGTCCAGCCGCTGGCGCAGGCCGAGGGCTGGTTCGGCGGCGATGTGGACACCGAGGTCGGCATCGACTGCTGGGTGCGTGCAGTGACCGGGCACCATGGCCAGCCGCCGCTGGCGCAGGTGCACCACCTCGGCGAGCACTTCCGCCCGCGTGACCGCGAGGCGGCCATGGCGTTCGTGTCGGCGATGAGGACGATGTTCCTGACGCCCGGCGCCGCGGCCATTGCCGCCGGCATGGATGCCGACGCCTTCGAGCAGTGCAGCAGCAGGCTGTCCTGGTGGATCGCCGGCCTGGCTGTGCTGGCCGACTGGATCGGCTCGAACGCCGAGATCTTCCGCTACCGCGCGACGCCGAGCACGTCGCTGGCCGACTACTGGGCCGACGCACTGGAACTGGCCGAAGCGGCCTTGTCGTCCTCGGGCGTGCGGCCCGTGCCACGCCAGCGGGCGCGCAGCTTCGCCGAACTGTTCCCGCACATCGCCCAACCTTCGCCACTGCAGGCCTGGGCCGCCGATGTCGATCTGCCGGACGGCCCCCAGATCCACCTGCTGGAAGACGTGACCGGTGCCGGCAAGACCGAAGCCGCGGTCATGCTCGCGCACCGGCTCATGGCGCAGGGGCAGGCCGATGGCTTCTTCATCGGCCTGCCGACCATGGCAACGGCCAATGCCATGTACGGCCGCGTGGCCGGCGTGTACCAGGAACTGTTCGCGGGCGATGCCAGCCTGGTGCTGGCGCACGGCCGTAAGACGCTGGTCGAAGCCTTCGCCGCGTCCATCGTCGCACCGGGGCAGGACGAGGGCGACGCGCGGCAGGCCGACGAAAGCGCCACGCAGCGCTGCCTGCGCTGGCTGGCCGACCACAACAAGCGCGCGCTGTTGGCGCCGGCCGGCGTGGGCACGGTGGACCAGGCGCTGCTGGGCGCGCTGCAAAGCAAGCACCAGTCGCTGCGCCTGCTGGGCCTGGTGCGCAAGGTGCTGGTGGTGGACGAAGTCCACGCCTGCGACGCCTACATGCAACGCACGCTGGAGGCCGTGCTGGAATTCCAGGCCTATGCCGGCGGCAGTGCGGTGCTGCTGTCTGCTACGCTGCCCGGTGGCATGAAGGCCGCGCTGCTGGCCGCCTTCGCACGGGGCTGCGGGCAACGGGCACCGGCGCTCGCGCAGCAGGCCTATCCGCTGGCGACGAGCTGGTCGCCGTCATGGTCTTCCGCCGTCGAGACGGCCATCGCCACGCGTCCGGAGGTCTGCCGCACGGTGCGGGTGCGCTACGCATCGGACCGGGCTGCCGTGCTGGAGGTCATTGCCTCGACCCTGCGCGCGGGCCAGTGCGTGGCCTGGATCTGCAACACCATCGGCGATGCCCTGCAGGCTCGGGCGGACCTGGCTGCGCTGGTGCCGGCCGGGCACACCACGGTCTTCCACGCACGCTTCGCGCTCGGTGACCGGCTGGACATCGAGGAGCGCGTGCTCGGGACCTTCGGCGCCCACAGCGGCCCGGAACAGCGCGCCGGCCGCTTGCTGATCGCCACGCAGGTCGCGGAACAGTCGCTGGACATCGACGTGGACCTGCTCGTCACCGACCTGGCGCCCATCGACCGGCTGATCCAGCGCGCGGGCCGGCTGCGGCGCCATGTGCGCGATGGCGCCGGCCGTCGCCTGACGGAGCCGGGTGCGGCGGACCAGCGGGGCGAGCCCTGCATGTGGGTCTTCGGCCCGCCTTGGACCGAGGAGCCTCCGGCCAACTGGGTCCGGCAGTCTGCGCCGGGCAGTGCTGCCGTCTATCCCCACCATGGCCAACTGTGGCGCACCGCGCGTGTCCTACAGGCCGGGCATCTGCGCATGCCGGACGACGCCCGCGCGCTGATCGAGGCCGTGTTCGATCCGGAGGACGAACTGCCCGCGGGTCTGCGTGCCCATGCCAACCAGGCCGAAGGCAAGGCCTATGGCGACCGCTCGCAAGCCTTGCTCAACAGCGTCAAGCTGGTCCAGGGCTACCAGCGCAAGGGCCTGGACTGGACGGCAGAGACCGTGGCGCCTTCGCGGCTGGGCGAGGAAACCATCGATGTGCTGCTGGGGCGCTGGGAGGGCGACCGCCTGCTGCCCTGGCGCCACGACAAGCCGCAGGCGCATGCCTGGGCGTACAGCACGGTGCGGGTGGCCAAGCGCCTGATCGCCGAGGTGCCGGCGCCGGCGAGCGCGGAGCGCGCGGTGGCGCGGCAGGCCGTGCTGGACGGCCTGCCTGGCGGTGGCAAGTGGGTCGTCCTGTTGCCACTGGAACGTGATGCCGAAGGCTTTGCGGGCTCCGCAATGGCGCTGGACAAGCCGACAGGCGCGCTCGTCGCCAGCATCTGGCGCTACGACGACGAACAAGGGCTTCTGCGCGCAGCGCAGGCCGATTGATCCATCCAACTCAACGAGGAACCGACACATGCATCTTCTGGAGGAGCCGTGGATACCCGTTCTGCGCAGGGATGGCGCCAGGGCATGGGTGACGCTGGCGCAGATGAGCGATCCGGACATCGTGGCCTTCGACGCCCCGCGCGCCGACTTCAACGGCGCCCTGGCCCAGTTCATGGTCGGCCTGCTGCAGACCACCACGCCCGCAGCCTCGCAGGTGCAATGGCGCAGGCTGCTGCTGACCCCGCCCGACGCCGCCACGCTGGCCGACTGGTTTGCGCCGCATGCCGCGGCCTTCACCTTCGACGGTCCGGGCGCGCGCTTCATGCAGGACTTTGACCTGCGCGCCAGCGATGGAGACCCCGTGGGCATCGGCGCGCTGTTGATCGAGGCACCGGGCGAGAACGCGGTCAAGAACAACAGCGACCTGTTCATCAAGCGCGGCCATGTCACGCGCCTGTGCCCGCACTGCGCGGCGCTGGCCCTGTTCACTCTGCAGGTGAACGCTCCGGCCGGCGGTGCCGGGCACCGCACGGGCCTGCGTGGCGGCGGGCCGCTGACCACGCTGCTGGTGGCCGATGGTGGCCCCGAGGCGCCGCGCAGCCTGTGGCAGACGTTGTGGCTCAACGTGCGCCACCAGCAGGACTTTCTGGCTGGCGACGCGGGCGAGGGGCACGAGGCGCCGCACTACACCTTTCCCTGGCTGGCCAGCATCGCCGCCATCCAGCAGGAGGGCGGACAGACCACACCCGTGCAGGTGCATCCTGCCCATGTCTATTGGGCCATGCCGCGGCGCATCCGGCTCGACATGGACGCATGCAGCGCCGGAACCTGCGACCTGTGCGGTCGCAGTTCGGACGCACTCATCGAGCGCTACGTCACGCGCAACTACGGGCTCAACTACAAGGGCGCTTGGCTGCATCCGCTGTCGCCGTACTACGAAGCCAAGGACGGCTTGCTGCCCCTGCATCCGCAGCCCGATGGCCTGGGCTACCGGCACTGGCTGTCTTGGGTGCTGGGCATGCAGAGCGACAAGCGCAAGGTGGTCCGCGCCTCGGTCATCGAGCAGTTCCTGTCCGGGGATGTGGAGCACCGCAGCGGCATCGGCTTGCGCTTGTGGGCCTTCGGTTACGACATGGACAACATGAAGGCCCGCTGCTGGTACGAGTCCACCTTGCCGCTGTACCAACTGGCCGATTGCAGCCCCGCGGCGCAGCAGTCCCTGCGCGAGGAGGTGGGCGCCTGGCTGCAGGGCGCAGAACTGGCGGTCAGCTACCTGCGCGGGGCGGTCAAGGACGCCTGGTTCAGCCAGGATGCGCGTGGGGACTTTTCCTTCGTCGACGCCACCTTCTGGGGCCGGACCGAGGCCGCCTTCTACGAGTTGCTGCGCGCGCGCATCCAGGCACCGGCGGGCACGGACCGTGTCGCCACGGCGGAGCGCTGGCTGCGCCACCTGATCGACACCGCGCTGCACCTGTTCGACCACGATTGGGTGGGCAGCGGACCAGTGGAGCGCATGAACCCGGCACGCGTGGCGGCTGCCCACCGGCTGCTGCGTGCGAGCCTGAACGGTCCCAAGCTGCGTGCCGCCCTGGCGCTGGAAGTGCCGGCCAAGGCCGGCAAGAAGGCATCCGTCAAACCATCGAAGAAAGCTTGAACTCCACCATGGTCCTCATTGCTTCGAGCCCTGCGCCGCAGGGCCTTCCGCCCGCCGCCATCAGCGCCTTGGTGCGTTGGTGGAAGACGCTGGTCATCGAGAACCCCAGCGGCCAGGCGCGTGCCGACCGCGCCGTGCTGCGGCGCGCGCACGACCTCACGGCCGTGGCCTGCCTGCCCGCTTACCAGCGCGTGTACCGCAGCATGGCCGGCACCGAAGGGACTGGCGACTGGCCGCCATTCCAGCAGGAGCGCATCGCTGCCATCGTGGCGCTGCTGGCCCATGTCAAGGCCGACAGCGGCCTGACGCTGCCCCGGGCCATGAGCCTGCGCGCCGAGGGCAGCGACCGCAACCCGGTCAGCGAACTGCGCTTTCGCCGCCTGCTCGATGCCGGTGACGTGGAGACCCTGTTCGCCGGCCTGCGCCGCGCGCTGCCGCTGGTCGAGCACCGCGTCGATCCCGAGAGCCTGGCGAAAGACGTCTTCTTCTGGGGCGATGGCGTCAAGAAGCGCTGGGCCTACGACTACGCCTGGTCCATGACCTGACCCTCCACTGTCCGAACGCCTTCACACCCGACATCGAAAGGAACACCATGAGCCGCTTCGTCCAACTGCACCTGCTGACCAGCTACCCGCCCTCCAACCTGAACCGCGACGACACCGGCCGGCCCAAGACCGCGCTGGTGGGCGATGCTAACCGGCTGCGCGTGTCCTCGCAGAGCCAGAAGCGCGCCTGGCGCACCTCCGAGGGTTTCGAGGCCGCGCTGGCCGGCAACTTGGGAACGCGCACCAAGCGCATGGGCAAGGAGGTCTTCGACGCGCTGAAGGCTGGCGGCATCGATGAGAAGAATGCCCGTGAATGGGCCCGGCTCGTCGCGCGCCAGTTCGGCAAGCCCAAGTCGGAGAAGAACACCGAGAATGATGCCGACCTGGAGATCGAGCAACTGGCCCATTTCAGCCCCGAGGAGAAGGAGGCGATCCAGGCGCTGACGCAGGCTCTCATCGCCCGCAAGGACAAGCCGACCGACGATGAGCTGAAGCTGCTGGGCCAGCCGCGCCGCGCGGTGGACATTGCCATGTTCGGCCGCATGCTGGCCGATGCGGCTGAACACAACATGGAGGCTGCGGTGCAGGTGGCCCACGCCATCACCGTGCACAAAGCCGCGGTGGAGGACGACTACTTCAGCGCCGTGGACGACCTGAACACGAAGGGCGACACGGGTGCGGGCCACATCGGCGAACGCGGCTACGGTGCCGGCCTGTTCTATCTGTACCTGTGCATCGACCGCGAACTGCTGGCCAAGAACCTGGGCGGTGACGCTGCGCTGACGCACCGCGCCCTGGCGGCCCTGGTCGACACGGTGACCAAGGTCTCGCCCACAGGCATGCAGAACAGCTTTGCCTCGCGCGCTTACGCTGGTTATGTGCTGGCCGAGAAGGGCAACCAGCAGCCGCGCTCGCTGGTGCAGGCCTTCCTCAAGCCGGTGAAGCCCCATGGCGACGAGAGCATGTTCGACAAGGCCGTGGATGCGCTGGAGGCGCGCTGCAAGAACTTCGATGCCGTGTACGGCGCCTGTGCCGATGGGCGCTTCACGCTCAATGTCGAGAAGGCGCAGGGCTCACTGCAGGCGCTGACGGCCTTTGTCGCGGACTGAGCGCGATGGCATTCCTCGTCTTCCAGTTGCAGGCGCCGCTGGCGGCCTGGGGCGAGCCGGCGGTGGGGGAAGCGCGCGGCACGGCCGCGACCCCGTCGCATTCGGCCATCGTGGGCCTGCTCGGCGCGGCCTTGGGGGTGGACCGGACCGACGAAGCCGGACACGCTGCGTTGCGCGACGGCTACGGCGTGGCCGTGGCGCTGCTGCGCTCAGGCAGCCTGCTGCGCGACTATCACACGGCCCAGGTGCCGGGTCGCGCCGCGCTCAAGGGCCGGCCGCAGTTCACGCGGCGCCAGGAGATGGCCGTGCCCAAGCAGGACCTGAACACCATCCTCTCCACGCGCGACTACCGCCAGAATGCGGCCTGCCTGGTGGCGCTGCAGGCCATGGTGCCTACGGCGATGCCGCTCGAAGCGCTGGCCAGCGCCCTGCGCGCGCCGCGCTTCGTGCTGTACCTCGGGCGGCGTGCCTGCCCGCCCGCCGCACCGCTGTGGCCGCAGGTGGTCGAGGCGGCTTCGGCCCACGCGGCATTCAACCAGTACGCGCAGCGTTTCGAGGCTGCGCGCCAGGCGGCGGCTGACCCGAAGGGCCGGATTCCGCTGGAGCCGCTGGATGGCATCGAAAGGCTGGTGTTCGACGAGCGTGTGCAGGCCGGCGTGGCGGCCGATCTGTCGACGCGGCGCAAGGACCGGCTGATCCGGCGCGCGGGTTGGCAGTTCGGCGACCGCACCGAGCATGTCGCATTGCTGCCGCGGGAGGCGTAAGCATCATGTACTTCAGTTTGATCACCGCCGCGGACGGCCATGGCCTGGCCGCGGCCCACGAGCGGGCCGGTGGCCCCTATGCCGACCACCAATGGCTGTGGCGCTGGTTTCCGGCCGAGGCCGGTACGCGCCGCGATTTCCTGTTCCGCCGGCAGGAGGGCGAAGGACCGCCGCGCTTCTACGTGGTGTCCGAGCGCGCGCCACTGCCGGGCCTGGGGGCCTGGGAGGCGCGGACGCGCCCCTACGAGCCGCAACTGGAGCAAGGCGAGGTGCTGCAGTTCGAACTGCGTGCGAATCCCACAGTACGCCACGACCGGTCGGGCAAGTCCAGCCGCCACGATGTGGTGATGGAGGCGAAAAAGAAGCTGCTGGCCGAACGCGGCCTGCAGCGCTGGGCGGACTGGAAGGAGGACAGGCCAGTGTTGCATGGCGTGGTGCACGACGCCTGCGCCCGTTGGTTGGAACGGCGTGGCGAGACCGGGGGCTTTGCGGTGGAGCGCGACAGCCTGCTGGTCGAGGCGCATGAACAGCACCGCGAGAAGTGGGACGGTGCGCTGCGGTTCACCTCGGTGGATCTGGCCGGGCGATTGACCGTCACCGATCCAGTCGCCTTCGGCCAGGTGCTGCTGCGCGGTCTGGGGCAAGCCAAGGCCTTCGGCTGCGGTCTGGTGCTGGTGCGGCGCGGCGCAGCCTGATGTCCGGCCTGCTGCCTCCCCTCAAACCCATCCCGATCAAGGATCGGCTGTCCGTCGTCTTCATCGAGCACGGCGAGATCGACGTGCTCGATGGAGCTTTCGTCGTCGTCGATGTGAAGGGGATCCGCACGCACATCCCCGTGGGCGGCGTGGCCTGCGTGATGCTGGAGCCAGGCACGCGCGTGTCGCACCGGGCTGCGGCCCTGGCCGCCCGCGTGGGCACCTTGCTGGTTTGGGTGGGCGAAGCGGGCGTGCGGCTGTACTCGGCCGGCCAACCTGGTGGTGCGCGCTCGGACCGGCTGCTCTACCAGGCACGCCTGGCACTCGACGAGGTGCTGCGGCTCAAGGTGGTGCGCAAGATGTACGCGTTGCGCTTTGGTGAGGAGCCGCCCGCGCGCCGCAGCGTGGATCAGTTGCGCGGCATCGAGGGCGCACGTGTGCGCCGCACCTACCAGCTGCTGGCGCAACGCTTTGGCGTGAACTGGAAGGGGCGCGACTACGACACGCAGGAGTGGGACGCGTCGGACGTGGCCAACCGCTGCCTGTCCGCGGCCACGGCCTGCCTGTACGGGGTGACGGAGGCGGCGGTGCTGGCGGCGGGGTATGCGCCGGCCATCGGCTTCATCCATACCGGCAAGCCCTTGTCTTTCGTTTACGACATTGCCGACGTCTACAAATTCGAGACCGTGGTGCCGGTGGCGTTCAAGGTGGCTGCGTCGCAGCCGCAGGGGAATGTGGAACGCGCCGTGCGGCTGGGTTGCCGTGATGTGTTTCGCGAGACACGGCTGCTGGACCGCATCATTCCGGACATCGAGGAAATCCTGTCGGCGGGAGAGATCCCACGCCCGACCGCTCCGGATGGCGCTGTCGGTCCGGCAATCCCCAATCCCGAAAGCCTGGGCGATGCTGGTCATCGTGCTTGAAAACGCGCCACCGCGCTTGCGCGGGCGGCTGGCGGTGTGGCTGTTGGAAGTCCGGGCCGGTGTCTATGTCGGCCAGTATTCGCGCCGCGTGCGCGAGCACATCTGGTCGCAGGTCGTTGAGGGCATCGAGGGCGGCAATGCAGTGATCGCGTGGTCGGCGAAGAACGAAGCTGGATTCGAGTTCAAGACCCTGGGCAAGAACCGCCGCATGCCGGTGGATTTCGATGGGGTGCAATTGGTGAGCTTTCTCCCATTGCCGCCTGCAGATGCTCTTTAAAAAGACAGCTTTCAACACTTGTGAGGTTTGGTGGAATTTTTCGACAGGAGAAATTTCATGAAAATCAATGAGTTGGAATTGGTGTGTTCCCCACGGGCGTGGGGATGAACCGGCCGCCGAGCTGGGCCTGGCCGTCAAGGGCAAGTGTTCCCCACGGGCGTGGGGATGAACCGTCGCCCCGCTTCTGCTGCTTGATGACTGCCGCCGTGTTCCCCACGGGCGTGGGGATGAACCGTATCTCAGACCGACCGCCCCACCCAATCAGCTGTGTTCCCCACGGGCGTGGGGATGAACCGGCACCCTATCCGCCAAAGCCATGCGCGCGCTGGTGTTCCCCACGGGCGTGGGGATGAACCGGCTACATGGGGCCACACATGGGACGCCAAACGGTGTTCCCCACGGGCGTGGGGATGAACCGTAGTGCTGCTGAAAGGCCGGCCCTCAAACTCGCGTGTTCCCCACGGGCGTGGGGATGAACCGACCGAAACCGAGCGCGCCGCGGCCGTCACTGCCGTGTTCCCCACGGGCGTGGGGATGAACCGATCGCTACGGAGTTGATCGGCATGCTGCAGAACGTGTTCCCCACGGGCGTGGGGATGAACCGGCATGCGACGAAGTACTGGGCCTCCTTGCTGCGTGTTCCCCACGGGCGTGGGGATGAACCGACGACGCTTTGATGGCCAGATACCTGGCCCGCGTGTTCCCCACGGGCGTGGGGATGAACCGATTCTCGGTCGCAGGGGAGCGGCTGGCATAACGTGTTCCCCACGGGCGTGGGGATGAACCGGTTGGGATGTCGCCACCCCTGATGGGCATGATGTGTTCCCCACGGGCGTGGGGATGAACCGCCTTGGCCCGATCCACCACTGCCCCCCGGCCCGTGTTCCCCACGGGCGTGGGGATGAACCGCGCCGGGACGTGAAAAGGCCACCCTCGGGTGGCGTGTTCCCCACGGGCGTGGGGATGAACCGTTCAGGCCCACGGTGAGCGTCTTGCCCGCAACGTGTTCCCCACGGGCGTGGGGATGAACCGGCTACCCCGAATGCACAAAGGAGCAGGCCGAGGTGTTCCCCACGGGCGTGGGGATGAACCGGCCGCGAGGGCTTGCAGCGTGGGCATGTGGGAGTGTTCCCCACGGGCGTGGGGATGAACCGCAGCCTTGGCGGGCAGAGCAATCAGGCGGGGGGTGTTCCCCACGGGCGTGGGGATGAACCGCCGCCGTGATGCGGTCCACGATCCGGGCAGGCGTGTTCCCCACGGGCGTGGGGATGAACCGGCACCACAGCCGCGCCCGCCAACGCCGCGCTGGTGTTCCCCACGGGCGTGGGGATGAACCGGCGACGAAATCAACGGCCACAGCGACTGGCGCGTGTTCCCCACGGGCGTGGGGATGAACCGCTGCCGGCTTCAATTTGCTGCCCGCTGGGTGAAGTGTTCCCCACGGGCGTGGGGATGAACCGGTGTTGGACCTGTGCGAGCGCGGCCGGCAGATGTGTTCCCCACGGGCGTGGGGATGAACCGCGTGCGCGGCCTGGCCGCCCTGCTGCGCCGCGCCCGCCGCCTGTGTTCCCCACGGGCGTGGGGATGAACCGGACAGCGACGCCATGGATTCCGTCAGCATCGCGTGTTCCCCACGGGCGTGGGGATGAACCGCCGATGCGACGTCACACGTCGCATGCGAAGCCGTGTTCCCCACGGGCGTGGGGATGAACCGCACTACCGGCCCGAGCTGGAGGGCACCACAGCCGTGTTCCCCACGGGCGTGGGGATGAACCGGGTGGCGAGGGTGTCGTCACCCAGGTAGAGGGGTGTTCCCCACGGGCGTGGGGATGAACCGCACTACCGGCCCGAGCTGGAGGGCACCACAGCCGTGTTCCCCACGGGCGTGGGGATGAACCGGGTGGCGAGGGTGTCGTCACCCAGGTAGAGGGGTGTTCCCCACGGGCGTGGGGATGAACCGACCGTGATCGTCCGCAAGTATCTGCCGATCATGTGTTCCCCACGGGCGTGGGGATGAACCGATTTCGCGGTCGAGGGTAACCTGCGGAGACTCGTGTTCCCCACGGGCGTGGGGATGAACCGTCCTCGCAGCTGTGATGGATTGCGACTTTCATGTGTTCCCCACGGGCGTGGGGATGAACCGCCCGCATCCACGATTGGCGTTGACGAAATGCAGTGTTCCCCACGGGCGTGGGGATGAACCGCATGCGCTCCACGCTGGCCAGCTCGTTGTCCAGTGTTCCCCACGGGCGTGGGGATGAACCGATGGGTGCGATGTTCTGCAGGTAGAGCAGCAGGGTGTTCCCCACGGGCGTGGGGATGAACCGCACTGGGACAAGGTCGGCCCCATGCTCACCGCGTGTTCCCCACGGGCGTGGGGATGAACCGTCCGCTGGTACAACCCGGCGGAAGCGGAAACGGTGTTCCCCACGGGCGTGGGGATGAACCGCAGTCCACCGCCCCGGCGGCACCGGGAGTCCTGTGTTCCCCACGGGCGTGGGGATGAACCGGCCGCGCCCATCCCGTAGATGGCGGCCATGACGTGTTCCCCACGGGCGTGGGGATGAACCGCCCGTCGAGGAATTCCGCTTCACCACTGGGCCGTGTTCCCCACGGGCGTGGGGATGAACCGTGTCACCGGCGCCAACATCATTCAGGTGGCCGGTGTTCCCCACGGGCGTGGGGATGAACCGTAACCGATCACGCGAGGGGCCGCACCAGCCAACGTGTTCCCCACGGGCGTGGGGATGAACCGGTTTGACCTTGGCCGTCAGCCAGGCCTCAATCGTGTTCCCCACGGGCGTGGGGATGAACCGCGCACGGCCACCCAGACCACCGTCTGCGTGCGCGTGTTCCCCACGGGCGTGGGGATGAACCGCACCCGAAGGCGTTGTCTTTGGTGCTGAGGACGTGTTCCCCACGGGCGTGGGGATGAACCGATCTGCCGGGTGTCATAGCCGGCGTGCAAATCGTGTTCCCCACGGGCGTGGGGATGAACCGTCGGGCGACTCCGCGGCAGCAATTCGCGCCGGCGTGTTCCCCACGGGCGTGGGGATGAACCGCAGATTGGGCTTGATCGGCTGACATCCCGACCGTGTTCCCCACGGGCGTGGGGATGAACCGCCCCCCGGGTGACGCTGCCGCCACCGCCGACGGTGTTCCCCACGGGCGTGGGGATGAACCGTGCACACCGCGGCGGGCTTCGCTTTCGCGGCGGTGTTCCCCACGGGCGTGGGGATGAACCGCCTGTGATCAGCTTTGTCGTGAACCCCATCGGGTGTTCCCCACGGGCGTGGGGATGAACCGGAGGACATGGCGCTGGACTCGCGCATGGAAATGTGTTCCCCACGGGCGTGGGGATGAACCGGCGGAGTGGTGGTACGACGCGAGCGAAGTCGGGTGTTCCCCACGGGCGTGGGGATGAACCGCCGTAGACCACATCGGTGGCTTCCTTGAGGTGGTGTTCCCCACGGGCGTGGGGATGAACCGGCCATCTCGATGGCACGGGCCGACTGCTCGACGTGTTCCCCACGGGCGTGGGGATGAACCGAAGAGGGCATAGCGGTCTTGGGGCATGTCTTTGTGTTCCCCACGGGCGTGGGGATGAACCGCCGTAGACCACATCGGTGGCTTCCTTGAGGTGGTGTTCCCCACGGGCGTGGGGATGAACCGCGTTCGATGCCAACGGCGACCCGCTGGTGCTGGTGTTCCCCACGGGCGTGGGGATGAACCGTCGAGAATCCCAGGGCTTGGGTTGCGTGGGTTGTGTTCCCCACGGGCGTGGGGATGAACCGCATCGCGCAGTGGCCATTGAGCGCGAGACGTTGTGTTCCCCACGGGCGTGGGGATGAACCGTCGGCGTTGATGTTGCCGCTGGCGATTTGGCCGTGTTCCCCACGGGCGTGGGGATGAACCGTTCTTCAACCTGCCCACGTACCCCGCTGCGAAGGTGTTCCCCACGGGCGTGGGGATGAACCGATGCCGATGACGACGATGGCGGCAATCATTACCGTGTTCCCCACGGGCGTGGGGATGAACCGCACATCGGGTTGTCGCGGATGTCCTCGCCTGTGTGTTCCCCACGGGCGTGGGGATGAACCGGGTTTACCCTTGGACGGCTGCGCTGCTGGCTCGTGTTCCCCACGGGCGTGGGGATGAACCGGCCTCCACCATCCATTTCGAGCTGCCGGCCGGCGTGTTCCCCACGGGCGTGGGGATGAACCGGCCGTGGTCTTGTCGCGCGGCTTCCGCTGGACGTGTTCCCCACGGGCGTGGGGATGAACCGCCAGCAGGCGCTGAGCGCGGGCGAACTCGGCTGTGTTCCCCACGGGCGTGGGGATGAACCGTCCATCTGGCGTTGGTGATCGAATTTCCGCTCGTGTTCCCCACGGGCGTGGGGATGAACCGGTGACATCGACGCCAGTATCCACCGTCATGCCGTGTTCCCCACGGGCGTGGGGATGAACTGAACATCCGCCCCGGCATCAGCGGATTCTCGGTGGTGTTCCCCACGGGCGTGGGGATGAACCGCACGAATCGCTGGTGGATGTGCCCAATGGCGGCGTGTTCCCCACGGGCGTGGGGATGAACCGGACTGCGCCGCCTGTAATCCAGCCAGTGGGGGTGGGCTCAGGCGGTAGTGCAACAATGCGCAGCTGTCACGCAAACCTCGTGCCATTCCCTGTCTGGCGTCTGCCGGAGCCCTGATTTCCCATCCCTGCATGTCATTGCCCTACGAATTGCTTTTGGGCTGGCGCTACACGCGCGCCAGCCGTTCGGCCAGCCGCAATGGCTTCATCTCCTTCATCTCGGGCGCGTCCATGCTGGGCATTGCGCTGGGGGTGGCTGCGCTCATCATCGTGCTGTCGGTCATGAACGGCTTTCAGAAGGACGTGACCGGCCGCATGCTGAGCATCCTGTCGCACGTCGAGGTGTTCGCCCCCGATGACCAGGCCATCCCCGATCTGGCGCGCACCTTGCGCGAGACCAAGGCCAACCCCGAGGTGGTGGGTGCCGCGCCGTTCGTGGGCGCACAGGCGCTGGTGGCGCGCGGCGAGGTGATGAAGGGCGCGCTGGTGCGCGGCATCGACCCGGCCAGCGAACCCGAGGTGACCGACGTGGCCAAGAGCCTGGCCGACCAACGCGTGCTGCAGCGGCTGGTGCCGGGGCAGTTCGGCGTGCTGCTGGGCGTTGACTTGGCGCGCAGCTTGCACGTCATCGAGGGCGACCAGGTCACGCTGATGGTGCCCAGCGGGCAGATCACGCCGGCTGGCGTGGTGCCACGCCTCAAGCAGATGACGGTGGTGGGCCTGTTCGAGTCGGGACACTACGAGTACGACTCGGCCCTGGTGATGCTGCACATCGAGGATGCTGAGCGCCTGTTCCGGCTGGAGGGCCCCACGGGGGTGCGCCTCAAGCTCCAGGACATGAACCAGGCGCGTGCCGTGGCCGATCAACTGGCGGGCAGCCTGTCGGGCGACCTGCTGATCCGCGACTGGACGCGCCAGAACGCCACCTGGTTCTCGGCCGTGCAGCTTGAGAAACGCATGATGTTCATCATCCTCACGCTGATCGTGGCGGTGGCGGCGTTCAACCTGGTGAGCACGCTGGTGATGACGGTGCAGGACAAGCGCGCCGACATCGCCATCTTGCGCACGCTGGGCTCGTCGCCGGCATCCATCATGAAGGTGTTCATGGTGCAGGGCGCCATGGTGGGCGTGATCGGCACGCTGGGCGGGCTGGCGCTGGGCCTGCTGATCGCCTGCAACATCGACGTCATCGTGCCGTTCCTGGAGCGCGTGTTCCACACCAGTTTCCTGCCCCAGGACATCTACCTCATCAGCCAGATGCCGAGTGATCCGCGCGCGAGCGACATCGTGCCGATTGGCGTGATTTCGCTGCTGCTGTCGTTCCTGGCGACGATCTACCCGAGCTGGCGCGCCAGCCGCGTGAACCCAGCGGAGGCCCTGCGCTATGAATGACACCGCTTACACCCCCGCTGCGCCTGGCGTGGCGTCCGCCGCCGCAGTCGCTGCCCCCGTGGTGCTGCGGGCGCGCCAACTGAGCAAGCAGTTCGACGAAGGCCGGCTGCGCGTCGACGTGCTGCAGGGCGTGGACCTGCAGGTTCGCGCCGGCGAAACCGTCGCCATCGTCGGCGCGTCGGGCTCGGGCAAGTCGACGCTGCTGCATTTGCTGGGGGGGCTGGACACGCCCAGCAGCGGCAGCGTGGAGCTCAAGGGGCAGGCCTTCTCGGCGCTGTCGCCGGCCCAGCAGGGCGCGCTGCGCAACCAGCATCTGGGCTTCGTCTACCAGTTCCACCACCTGCTGCCCGAGTTCACCGCGGCCGAGAACGTGGCCATGCCGCTGTGGATCCGCCGCCAGGACAAGGCCCAGGCCTTGGCCCGGGCTCAAGCCCTGCTCGAGCAGGTCGGCCTGGGTGAGCGCACAGCCCACCGGCCGGCCGAGTTGTCGGGCGGCGAACGGCAGCGCGTGGCGATTGCCCGGGCACTGGTGACCGAACCCGCCTGCGTGCTGGCCGACGAGCCCACCGGCAACCTGGACCGCAGCACCGCCGACGCGGTGTTCGCCCGCATGCTGGACCTGGCACAGCACCGCGGCACGGCCTTCGTGCTCGTCACGCACGACGAGAGCCTGGCCGCGCGCTGCCAGCGCGTGCTGCGCCTGCAGCTGGGGCGCATGCAGCCGGTGGTCGAGCCGGCCGCGGCCGAACTGGCGGTGCCGCTCGGCTTCGGGGCCTGAGGTCGAGGCCTGAGGCCAAGGCCTGAGGCCAATGCCAAGCCACCGCACCCGACCTTCCGGTGATTCGGACACAGCCCGCCCGAGGGCATGAGGTCGAAGTCTGAGGCGAGGGGCTTGACGCGCACGCGGCTGACGCCAGTGGCCAGCTCAAGGTCGGGACTGCGCGGGGCGCAGGGCGGCCCGTGGCTGCGGCAGCCCGCCTGTTGGGGGCGACCAAGACCTTATTGAGAAGGCCAGTATTCATGGATTGTCGATGTCACATCAACGAGGATGGGGTGATACTGCCTGCTTGATGTGAAGGGCAGGGCGCGACCGCGGTTCATCTCGGTCAATCGGCCAAGGCCTGCACGGCCACCGGGCCGGCGGCACAATGCCGGGCAATCCCTTTCGGCTTTTTGAACGGCATTGCCACGGAGACGCCATGACGACGGCATTCGATTTCGACACCCGGGCCATTGACGGCCAGACGTTCTCGCTCTCGGCGCTGCGCGGCCACGTGCTGCTCATCGTCAACACCGCCAGCGCCTGTGGCTTCACGCCGCAGCTGCAGGGCCTGCAGCAGCTGTGGGGCCGGTACGGCAGCCAGGGCCTCATGGTGCTGGGCTTTCCCTGCAACCAGTTTGGCGGGCAGGACCCCAAGCCGGACGGCGAGATCGCGCAGTTCTGCGAGCTGAACTACGGGGTGGACTTCCCCATGATGGCCAAGACCGAGGTCAATGGCGACCAGGCCGAGCCGCTGTTCAAGTGGCTCAAGGCGCAGGCGCCCGGCGTGCTGGGCACCGAATCCATCAAGTGGAACTTCACCAAGTTCCTGGTTGGGCGCGACGGCCAGGTGCTGCGCCGTTATGCGCCGCAGGACAAGCCCGAATCGCTGGCGGCCGACATCGAAGTGGCGCTGGCCAAAGGCTGACGGCCATGCATGCAGCCGCGTTCGGCACCCACGGGTCAACGGCCAGCGGGGCGGGGTGCCATGGGCACTGAGCCGGGTCAGACCGGTGGGTCGCCTGGCGAGCCGTTGGGCGCGCCGTCAGGTGAGCCATTCGGCAAGCCATTCGGAAAGCAGGGCGGCGAGCCTGCTGGCGCGCCCTCAGGGATGCCGACCGCGCCCGTGCGACCGGCCCCCATCCCGCTGCTGGCGCCGGCCCATGGCGGCCCGGTGCTGCTGGTGTTCAACCGCAAGTCGGGCAAGCGCGATGGCCAGGGCGACGCCACCGCCTTTCGCGCCGCCGTGACCCAGGCCTGTGCCGAGGCCGGCCGGCCGCTGGTGGCGCTGGAGGCCCGGCGCGCGCAGGACCTGCCGCGCCTGGCGCACCAGGCGGTGATGCAGGCGCAGCGCGAGGGCGGCGTGGTGGTGGCGGCCGGTGGCGACGGCACCATCAACCTGGTGGCCCAGCACGTGCTGCAGGCCCGGGTGGCCATGGGCGTGCTGCCGCAGGGCACGTTCAACTACTTTTCGCGCACCCACGGCATTCCGGCCGACACGCGAGCCGGCATGGCCGTGATCCTGCAGGGGCGGCTGCAGGCCGTGCAGGCGGGCCTGGTCAACGACCAGGTGTTCCTGGTCAACGCCAGCCTGGGCCTGTATGCGGGCCTGATCGCCGACCGCGAGCGGGCCAAGGCGCGCCTGGGGCGCAGCCGCTGGGTGGCCTTGCTGGCCGCGGTCGACACGCTGTGGCGCGGTGCGCGCACCTGGGAGCTGAAGCTGCAGACCGAGCAGGGCGAAGCGCAGATCCGCACCACCACGGTGTTCGTGGGCAACAGCGCCTTGCAGCTCGACCAGGTCGGCGTGCCCGAGGCCGCCGACGTGGCGCACGGCGCGCTGGCCGGGGTGGCCTTGCTGCCCATGAGCCGCCTGGCCATGGTGGGCCTGGCGGCGCGCGCGGCGTTGGCGCGGCTGGCCCAGGCCGAGGCCGTGCAGACCTTTTCGTTTTCCGACATGGTGCTCAGCCCCGTGCCCCTGCGGCGGGGCCGCGTGGCGCGCGTGGCCGTCGATGGCGAAATCCGCAAGCTGCAGTTTCCGCTGCGCTTTGTCGTCAGCCCGCAGCCCCTGTGGTTGATGACGCCGACCGAGGCGGCTGACGCATGAGCGAGGCCGTGCGCCCAGGCTGGCGAGTTCACCCCGATGCGCAGCGCCTGCTGCACCTGTCCGACCTGCACCTGGGCACCGAGCGGCCGCAGGTGGTGCAAGCCCTGCTGGCCTGGGTGGCGCAGCATCGGCCGCAGGGCGTGGTCCTCACGGGCGACATCACCCAGCGCGCCACGGTGGCGCAATTTGCGGCGGCGCGGCGGCTGACCGACGCGCTGGCCGGGCTGGGTGCACCGCTGCTCGCCTGCGTGCCCGGCAACCACGACATCCCGTTGTTCGCGCTGTGGGCGCGGGCGTTCCAGCCCTACAGACGTTACGCCCAGGCGTTCGGGCACGAGGCCGTGCAGTCCGACGGCGTGTGCGTGCGGGCGGACGGCACGCGGCTGCTGGTCAGCGTGAACACCACGCGGCGCTGGCGCCACGAGCGGGGCGAGCTGAGCCCGGCGCAGATCCAGCGGGTGGCCGATCACCTGCGCGCGGCGGCGCCGACGCAGCTGCGCGTGGTGCTCGTGCACCAGCCGCTGGCCGTGCGCGATGGCGCAGGTCGCCGGCGCTCGCCCGATGCCGCGCAGGTGCTGCGCCGCGCCCGCGAGGCCATCGCCGCCTGGTCGGCAGCGGGCTGCGACCTGGTGCTGGGCGGTCACATCCACCTGCCTTACGCCATGCGGGTGGTGCCCGGCGCCAGCCGGGGGCTGGCCCCCGCTGCGTCCAGCGGCCCCGGCCTGTGGGTGGTGCAGGCGGGCACGGCCATCTCGTCGCGCACGCGGCCCGGGGCCCCCAATTCGTTTGGCGAGCTGGTCTGGACGTCGACGCCGGAGCGGGTCCTTGCGCCGGACCTGCCCGGCGTGGGCCAGGCCGCCGAGGCCGCGGGCCGCAGCTGTCTGTGGCGGCAGTGGAACTTCGATGCCCAGCGCGCCGAGTTTGTGCTGGCGCGCCGTGGGGTGCTGGACCTGGGGATTGAGGATGTCTGACGAGTATTGGGAAGTTCTCGTTGAATGGTGAACGGGATGCGGTTGATACTGCATTGACCGGGCTTCATGCGCGTCCCCAGCACGCCTGACACACGCGGGTCTGCCGATGTGTGGCGCGCTGTTGTGGCCCTGGGCAGAGCACACCCGACAGGACTCACCCGCATCAAGCTGGCCACCCGCCAGTCGCAGGGCACCGCTCGGTTGCGCTGCCATGCTCTGCGGCCTTGCCGTTCGGATCGTGTTCCCCGTGGCCGAGCCACGCATTCCACGCCAACGGACAACCCTCAGGGCTGGGCTCAATCCCTTGAGCGAGGCATGTCGGCGCGTGAAGCGGTCACCGCTGTTGCGGGTTGGGTGCTTGATCCAACCCCGGTGTGTGTCGCCTGCGCCGGACCGAGGCTCATCCCCGGCTGTGGTGCCCCAGCTGGCGAGGGCAACGCTCAGAGCACGCGGCGGTGCGTCAGCAGCGACCAGAGCGCGGACACCAGCGTGAGCAGGGCAGCCAGCCCCGCGAAGGCGGCGCTGAGTTCGATCTGCTGCAGCTCGACGCCGAGCTTGCTCGACAGCGAGCGGTAGATCTGTCGCAGGTCCTGGGCCGTGCCGGCGTAGAAGTACTGGGCGTCGGTGGCGTGGGCCACGGCCTTGAGCAGCTCTTCGTCGAGCCGCACCCGCATGGACCAGCCATCGAAACCGATGACCTCGCCGTCCACCGTGCCCACGCCCACGGTGTAGACGCGCACGCCGCGGTCGGCGGCCATGCGGGCGGCCTGGATGGCATCGACCCCCACGGTGCGCTGGCCGTCGCTCAGCATGATGATGGCGGCCGTCTGGTAGCTGCCGGGGGCTTGTGGGGTGAAGGGTTTTTGCGTCGGGGCGGGCTGGTCGCGCACCACGCCCTCCAGCCGCAGGGCGCCGAGGCCGAGCTGGTCCAGCTCGATGCCGGCATCGGGAAACAGGGTGCCCAGCGAGACGACGATGGCGTTGCCCGTGGCCGTGGCGCGCTGCAGCTGAAAGCCGTCGATGGCCTTGTGCAGCGCCTGGCGGTCGGTGGTGGGCAACTGGGCGACGTGGGCGGTGCCGGCAAAGGTGACGATGCCGACCTTCACGTCGGGCGGCAGGTCGTCGACAAAGGCGTGGGCGGCCGCCTGGGCCGCCTGCAGCCGCGTGGGCTCGACGTCGGTGGCGCGCATGCTGATGGACACGTCCATGGCCAGCACCAGGGTCTGCTGGTTGGTGGGCAGGGCCAGCTTGCCCGTGGGCCGCGCCACGGCGATCAGCATGCAGCCCAGCGCCAGCCACAGCAGCAGGGCCGGCAGGTGCCGCGTCCAGCGGCGCTGGCCCTGCATGGCGCGCTGCACCAGGGCTAGTTGCGGGTAGGCCAGGGCCTGCCGGCTCTGGCGACGCATCAGCCACAGGTAGAGCAGCAGCAGCAGGGGCAGCAGCACCAACAGCCACAGCAGCTGGGGCCAGAGGAAATCGGGGCTCAAACGCTGCAGGTTCAACTGCACGGTGCGCCAGGCCGTGGTCAGCTCAGGCATGGGGCACCTCGGCGCGCAGGCCTGCGGGTGTGGCGGAGGGGCCGTGGCCAGCGGGCTGATCCAGGGCGACGACGTTGGCGGCGGCGTGGGCCGCTGGGGTCAGGCTGGCTGTGGGCTGAAAGGCGCGCTTGCGCATGAACACCTGGCGCACCACGGCCTGGGGCACGTCTTCGCTGGTGGACAGCTCCAGCACGTCGACGCCGGCCCGGGCAAAGCCCTGGTCGAGCTCGGCCTGGCGCTGCTCGGCCAGCTGGGCAAAGCGCGCGCGCAGCCCGGCATCGCCCGTGTCCACCCAGGCCTGGGCGCCGGTTTCGGGGTCGCGCATGGCGATGGGGCCCAGGTCGGGCAGCTGCCACTCCATGGGGTCGACGAGGTGCACGGCCACCACGTCGTGCCGGCGGGCGAGCTGGCCCAGGGCGTCGTCCCAGCCGGGCTGGCTGACGAAGTCGGACACGACGAACACGGCAGCGCGAGAGCGGATGAGCTGGCCGGCCTCGCGCAGCATGGCGCCCAGGTCGGTCACGTGGCCGGCTGCGGCGGTCGCGCGCGTCTTGCCGGGCTTGGCTGGGCCCGGCTGGGCGTGAGCCGGGCGGGCTTCTTTCGGCTGGCCGCCGGACTGAGCATGGCTGAGTCGGGCCTCACCGGGCTGGGCTGTGGCCGGTGCGCCGGTCAACAGCTGCGTGAGCTGCCAGAGCTGGTGGGTGCCCGCGCGCGCGGGCAACACGGCCATGCGGCGCGGCCCGCTGGGGGCGGCCGGCGCATCGGTTGACGCCCCGGTCGACGCGGCGGCTGGCGCGGTCTGGCCGGTGTGCACGATGGCGCCGATGCGGTTGCCCTGGCGGTGCAGCATGCGGGCGACGATGCCCACATAGGCCAGGGCGGTGTCGTGCTTGCTGCGGCCGGTGGAGCCGAAGGCGTTCGAGGCGCTGGCGTCGACGATGAACCAGGCGGCGAGGTCGCGGTCTTCGTGGAACACGCGCACGTGGGTGTGTTGCAGGCGGGCGCTGGCGTTCCAGTCGATGTGGCGCACGTCGTCGGTGGGCTGGTACAGGCGCAGGTCGGCCAGGTCCAGCCCCTGGCCGCGCAGCAGGCTGGTGTGCTGCCCCTGGCGCAGGCCCTGCAGGCGCTGCTGGGTGACCCAGCTCAGCCGGTCCAGCCAGCGGTGCACCTGGGCTGGATCCGGTGTAATGACGTCAGGAGTATGATCATTCCTGCGTCGGTTGAAAAACGAGAACAGGGTCATACTGCTGCTCGATGGGGTCAGGCGGCGTCCGCGTCCGCAGGGGCTGCGCGGCTGGGCACGGCCTGCAGCAGGCGCATCAGCACCGCATCGGCCGTCAGCCCCTGGGCCAGGGCATCGTAGGACAGCACCACGCGGTGCCGCAGCACGTCCAGCGCCAGGTCATTCAGGTCGTCGGCCACCACGTAGCCGCGGCCGCGCAGCAGGGCCAGGGCGCGGGCGGCCTGCACCAGGGCGATGCTGGCCCGTGGGCTGGCGCCGAAACTCAGCAGACCGGTCAGCCTGGCCTGGGCCAGCAGGCTGGCATCGCGCGTGGCCGTCACCAGCCTGACCACGTGGTGGATCAGCCCCGGATCGACGTACACCTGCTGCACCTGGGCCTGCATGGTGGCGAGCTGGTCGGGCGACAGCACGGCCTGGACCTCGGGTGGTGCGGCCAGGGCGCGCTCGATGACCACGAACTCTTCGCCTTCGCTGGGGTAGTCGATCAGCACCTTCATCATGAAGCGGTCGACCTGGGCCTCGGGCAGGGCGTAGGTGCCTTCGGTTTCGATGGGGTTCTGCGTCGCCATGACGACGAAGGGCGCGGGCACGGTGTGGGTGTGGCCGGCGATGGTGACCTGCCGCTCCTGCATCACCTCGAGCAGCGCGCTCTGCACCTTGGCCGGGGCGCGGTTGATCTCGTCGGCCAGCAGCAGGTTGGTGAAGACCGGGCCCAGGGCGGTGCTGAACTCGCCCGAGTGCGGGTGGTAGATGCGCGTGCCGACGAGGTCGGCCGGCATCAGGTCGGGGGTGAACTGCACGCGACCGAAGCGGCAGTCGAGCGCGCGGGCCAGTGTTTTCACGGTCAGCGTCTTGGCCAGGCCGGGCACGCCTTCGACCAGCAGGTGACCCTGGGCCAGCAGGGCGATGAGCACGCGTTCGAGGAAGCGGTCCTGGCCCACGACCACGCGCTTGACCTCGAACAAGACCTTTTCCAGCAGGGCGGCACTGCGGCCCAGGCTGGCCTCGTCCAGGGTGGGGTGGGGAGCGGTGGCGGTGGCGGTCATGCGAGGGGTGGGGTTCAGAACGGGGCCTGGCCGGCGGCGCTGGCGGCCTCGTCGATGGGGGTGGCAAAGCCGATGCCCAGGAAGGTGCCGTTCTGGGTGGGGTTGAGGATGGCCGTGACGATGCCGACGACCTCGCCGGCGGCGTTTACCAGCGGGCCGCCCGAATTGCCGGGGTTGGCTGCGGCGTCGAACTGGATCAGGCGTTCAAGCTGTTGCCGGGCGGCGCGCGAATGGTAGACGCGGTCCTTGCCCGACACCACGCCGGCCGACACGGACGGGCCGATGCCGAAGGGGAAGCCCACGACCACCACCTGGTCACCGAGCTGCAGCTGATCGGGCGAGCCCAGCGTGGCGGCGACCAGGTCGTCGGGCACACGCAGGGCCTGCAGCACGGCGATGTCTTTCTCGGGCGATTTGCGCCGCACCGTGGCCAGGCTTTCCGTGCCGTCGGCAAACGTCAGGCGGATGGAGTCCGCATCCTGAACCACGTGCCAGTTGGTCAGCACCACGCCCGAGTCCTGCAGCACCACGCCCGTGCCTTCGGCCAGCTCTTCCGGCACGCGGCCGCGGCCAGCCCGGCCGTAGCTGCCCACGTGCACCACCGATGGCGCGACCAGGGCCGCGGCCCGCGCCGCCTGTGACGGCAGCACCTGCGTTTGCAGGCTGCGGGTGATGAGCCGCTCCACGGCTTTCTCGGTCAGCGGTGCGGGCTGGGGCCGCAAGCGGTCGGCCAGCAGGCCGATGACGGTCAGGCCCAGCAGCAGCACCGCAAGCGAGAGCCAGCGTAGGGCGGCGGCGTGGGGCGCGTCGGCGTGCCACAAGCCCCACGATTTCAGTGCGCGGTCCACCGTGGCTTGGCGGGCGGGGTGCGCCTCGGGGGCGGGTGATGATCCGTTGGACGGCAATCCGTTGGGCACCCCGTTGGACGGCAATCCGTTGGCCGCCCCGCTCTCTTGCGCGGGGGCAGGCGGGTCTGCCTCGGGCGCGGCGGCCTGTCCCCCGGTGGCGAGGCGGGACGCAGAACGGCTGTGGATCGGAGGCCTGCGCATGGGATGTCGTCGGGGGTGGCTGGGCTTGCGTCCGGCCCGTGTGGATCGATGGTGTGACCCTAGCATGGATTGCGGCCGGGAACAGAAGTTCTGCACGCGCGCGATGGCGCTGACCAGCGTGCCGCGCCATGCGGGCCGGGCGGGCGCGGACGAGGGCGGCGAATGCCTCACCGCGACCGCCGAGGACAGACCGGCAGAAGGGCGGAAGGGCGGAAGGGTGAACAGGCGGACGGATGAACAGGCGGGGGCGCGGATGGGCAGTCGGATGGCAAGACGCTGTCCCGTCGTCGGGCTCGCGTTTCGGCCGCCGATGCCAGCTGAGGGCTGTCTGCGACGTTGTGTCGACCGGTGGATGGGCGGCGGATAAAGGCGAAGGCGGCGGCGGACCGTCGCAGGGCATGGAAACCTGCGTCCCGGCCGGGCGGGGCAGATGCGGCATGATCGACCCATGTGGATCGACACGCATTGCCACCTCGATGCCCCCGAGCTGCGACCGGATCTGCAGGCCATGCGCGCGCGGGCGCGCGCGGCGGGCGTGCCGCTGTGCGTGATTCCGGCCGTGCAGGCCGGCGATTTCGCGCACGCGGCCCAGCTGGCCCACACGCTGGGCGATGCCTACGCGCTGGGTATCCACCCGCTGTACGTGCCGCGCGCCAGCGATGCCGACCTGCTGGCCCTGGACCGGGCGCTGGCCGCCCATGCGGGCGATCCGCGGCTGGTCGCCGTGGGCGAAATCGGCCTTGACTTCTTTGTGCCCGAACTGGTCGAGCCCGCCATGCGGGCCAAGCAGCTGCGCTTTTACACGGCGCAGCTGCAGCTGGCCAAGGCCCATGGCCTGCCCGTGATCCTGCATTCGCGCAAGGCCGTGGACGCGGTGCTGAAGGGGCTGCGCCAGACGCGCGTGTCCGGCGGCATCGCCCACGCGTTCAACGGCAGCGCCCAGCAGGCCGAGCAGTTGCAGGCGCTGGGCCTGGCCCTGGGCTTTGGCGGGGCCAGCACCTTTGAGCGCGCCCGGCACCTGCGCACGCTGGCGGCCGAGCTGCCGGCCACGGCCATCGTCATGGAGACCGACGCCCCCGACATCCCGCCGCAATGGCTGTACATGACGGCCGAAGCCCGCGCGCAGGGCCAGCGGCCGCAGCCCAACACGCCGGCTGAGCTGCCGCGCATCGGCGCCGAACTGGCCGCGTTGCGCGGGGTAACGACCGATGCCTGGGCGGCGCAAACCACGGCCAATGCCCTGCGCGTGCTGCCCCGGCTGGCCGGTTGGCTTGTCCAAAGAGCAGATGGGCAATCTTCATGAGTGGGAGTATGGGTTGTTCACCGTTTTTGTATAAACGAGGGTGTGGTGATACTGCGGGTTTGGTAGCGACGGTGCAGCGGCTGGGCTGGCTGTGCGTCGCCCCTGTGGCGCGCGCCGCGTGCACCAGGGCGTTGATCCGCTCGGGCCGCGCCGCCGCCAGGCCTGTTGATGGGGGCCGGGCTGTCTGCGCCGGGGTCGGCTGCGCATGACCGACCCTTCCCCTGCGTCTTCCGCTGCCGAGCGCCTGCATGGCCTGCCGCCGGTGGTGGACGCCCGCACGCGGCTGTTGATCCTGGGCAGCTTTCCCGGTGCGCGTTCGCTGGCCGAGCGGCGGTACTACGCCCACCCGCAAAACCAGTTCTGGCGCATCCTGCAAGCCTACCTGGGCTCGCCGAGCCGCGTTGGCGGTGAAGCCCAGCCCGATCTCGTGACGCTGCCCTACGAGCAGCGGCTGGCGCAGATGCTGAGCTGGGGCGTTGGCCTGTGGGACGTCTATGCCAGCTGCGTGCGCCAGGGCAGCCTGGACACCGCCATCCGCGATGCCGAGCGCAACGACTTCCTGGCCCTGGCACGCCGGCTGCCGGATTTGCGCGGCATCGCCTTCAACGGCGGCGAGAGCTGGAAGCACCACCGCCAACTGGCCCAGCTGGCCGATTGGCACCTGCCACTGTGGCGCCTGCCGTCGAGCAGCCCGGCCAACGCCAGCTGGTCGCTGGCGCGCAAGGTGGCGGCCTGGCGCGAGGTGTTCGTGCAGGCCGGGCTGGTCGCCGGGGCCGGGGCATGAAGCGTCGGCGCCTGTGGGTGAGGCATGGCCAGGTCGCGTCCGCACAGGGCTGATGCGCGGCGGCGGGGCGTTGGTCCCATGACCCGGGGGTCTTTGCTCGCCCCGTTTGGGTCGCGCTTGGCCAGCCTGGCCTTGAAGGCCGATGCCGGCCGCCTGCAGTGGGCCGCCGCTCGGGGTGACGCGCATCCGCGCACGGTACGGATCCCGAGCACGGCAGCCGCTGACCCGGGCATGTAAAGACCATGCACCCTTCCCCCAGGACGAGCGGGGGTGCCGTTGATAATGGGGGCATTGTGAGTCAGTCATCCCCCCGCATCGATCGCGCAGCCGAGCGAGCTGCGCAACCCGCTCGTCCCCGCGCCCGGCGCCCGGTGGCGCTGCCGGAAGTCAGTTTTTCCGAAGATGGCGAACGCCGCTACCTGCACCTGGGCACGCCGTGGGTGCAGGGCTCGATGAAGCTCAGCGAGCCCTTCGACATCGACCTGGAGTATGTGCAGCGCATGATGGCCTGGCTGCTGTTCACGCCGGTGACCAGCGTGAGCAAGGGCCATGCGATGCAGCTGGGCCTGGGGGCCGGCGCCATCACCAAGTTCTGCCACAAGCGGCTGCGCATGTGCTGCACGGCCGTCGAGTTGAACCCCGCCGTGCTGCAGGCCTGCCGGGGCTGGTTCAAGCTGCCGCCCGACGGTCCCAAGCTGCGTGTGCTGATCGAGGACGCGGCGCGCGCCGTGCGCGACCCGCAGTGGCAGGGCGTGGTCGAGGCGCTGGCGGTGGACCTGTACGACCACGAGGCCGCGGCGCCGGTGCTGGACAGCGAAGACTTCTACCGCGACTGCCGCGGCGTGCTGAGCGAGCACGGTTGCATGACGGTGAACCTGTTCGGCCGTTCGGCATCGTTCGAGCGCAGCCTGGGCAAGATTGCCGCGGCGTTCGGCGAGGACGCGGTCTGGGTCTTCAAGCCCACGCGCGAAGGCAACACGGTGGTGCTGGCGCAGCGCACGCCCACGCGGCCCAAGCGCGAGCAGCTGCAGGCCCAGGCCGAGGCCATCGAGGCGCGCTGGGAGCTGCCGGCGCGCAAATGGTTGCGCGTGTTCAAGCCGGCCACTCGCGCCCTGGCCAGCACGGTGGTGTGAAGTTTGTTGTGGATGTTTGGAGTATGGGCGGGTTACCGTTTATTAACTAACGGAAGCTGGGTCATACTGGTATAAATGAATGCGGCGCAAGCCGATGTGAGTCCAGCGCACATGAAGACCCAAGCCCTGCATCGTCCGCCCCATGCCCCGGCCACCGCGTTGGCCGACAGCCCGCAGCGTCAGCCGCCTGCCGGCCCCGTGCATTGGCGGCAGTTCGTGCAGTGGCTGCTCATGCAGGAGGTGATCACGCGCGACGAAGCCGACCGCGTGACGCTGCGCTGTTCGCAGGCCGAAAGCAGCCAGCACCCGCTCATCCGCCTGTCGGCGCTGAGCGTGCAGGCGGCCAGCGACGGCCATGTCATGGACATCGAGGAGCTGACCCAGCAGCTGGCGCGCTGGGCAGAGCTGCCCTACCAGCGCGTCGATCCGCTGAAGGTGGATGCGGCCAAGGTCAGCGACGTGATGGGCGCGGCCTATGCCGAGCGGCACCGCATCCTGCCGATTGCGGTGTCGCCGCGCGAGGTGGTGGTGGGGGTGCAGGAGCCGTTCATCACCGACTGGGTGCAGGAGCTGGAGCGCCAGACCAAGCGCAACATCCGCCGCGTGCTGGTGTCGCCGCCCGAGATCAAGCGCTACATCGCCGAGTTTTTTGCCTTGGCGCGCTCGGTCAAGGCCGCCGTCAAGGCCGGTGGCAACACCACGGCGGCGAGTTTCGAGCAGCTGGTCGAGCTGGGTTCGGGCAACAAGCAGCTCGACGCCAACGACCAGGGCGTGGTGCAGGTCGTGGACTGGCTGTGGCAGTACGCCTTCGAGCAGCGGGCCAGCGACATCCACCTGGAGCCGCGGCGCGAGCAGGGCGCGATCCGCTTCCGCATCGATGGCGTGCTGCACCGCGTGTACCAGATGCCGATTGGCGTGCTCAACGCCATGATCGCGCGCGTCAAGCTGCTGGGCCGCATGGACGTGGTCGAGCGCCGTCGCCCGCAGGACGGCCGCGTGAAGACGCGCAACCCGGCCGGCGCCGAGGTCGAAATGCGCCTGTCCACGCTGCCGACCGCGTTTGGCGAAAAGCTGGTGATGCGGATCTTCGATCCCGACAACTCGGTCAAGACCTTGTCCGAGCTGGGTTTCACGCCCGACGAGGCGCGGCGCTGGGAGACGCTCACCAGCCGGCCGCACGGCATCATCCTGGTGACGGGCCCGACAGGCTCGGGCAAGACCACCACGCTGTACGCCACGCTCAAGCGCCTGGCGACCGAAGAGGTGAACGTGTCCACCGTCGAGGACCCGATCGAAATGATCGAGCCGGCGTTGAACCAGACCCAGGTTCAGCCGCAGCTGGACTTCAGCTTTGCCGAAGGGCTGCGCGCACTCATGCGGCAGGACCCGGACATCATCATGGTGGGTGAAATCCGCGACCTGGAAACCGCCGACATGGCGGTGCAGGCGGCGCTCACCGGGCACCTGGTGTTCTCCACCCTGCACACCAACGACGCGCCGTCGGCCGTGACCCGTTTGATGGAGCTGGGCGTGCCGCCGTACCTCATCAACGCCACGGTGTTGGGCGTGCTGGCCCAGCGCCTGGTGCGCACGCTGTGTCCGGCCTGCAAACAGCCCGACGAAGCGCCGGACCCCGAAAGCCTGGCCGAGGCCATCAAACCCTGGACGCTGAACCGCGGCAACTACCGCCCCTACCGGCCGGTGGGCTGCCTGGAATGCCGCATGACGGGGTATCGCGGCCGCATGGGCCTGTATGAGCTGTTGGGCCTGAGCGAAGACTTCAAGCACCTGGTGAACAAGGAACCCAGCATCGACCGGCTGCGCCGCCAGGGGGTGAAGGATGGCATGCGGCCTTTGCGGCTGGCCGGCGCCATCCGGGTGGGCGAGGGCATGACCACGCTGGACGAGGTTGTGGCTGCCACGCCGCCATTGCACTGATGTGACGGGGTCACCTGGGCGACGGAGTATGCCGTCAAAACCGGGGTAAACCCGTATCAAATCAGGGGGTCTGCAGCCTTCGTAGGTGAAATCCACATCGAAGCGTGGGATACCCGTGCGCACAATCGCGCCCGGAAATCACCCATATGAAGGAGATGCAGTGTTCATCAAAAGTGAGAAGGACTTCTGGTCCGGCCTCATGTTCATCGGCATCGGCGGCGCATTCGCCATCGGTGCCCAGAACTACACGATCGGTACCGGTGCCCGCATGGGCCCGGGGTACTTCCCCATGATGGTGGGCATTCTGCTTGCCGTGCTGGGAGCCGCCATCCTGTTCAAGTCCATCACCGTGGCCACGCCCGATGGGGACAAGATCGGCAAGTGGGCCTGGCGCCCGTTGTTCTTCGTCATTGCAGCCAACCTGGCCTTTGGCGCGCTGTTGGTCGGCATCCCTTCCTGGGGCATTCCGCACATGGGCATGGTGGTCGCCATCATCGCCATGACCTACATCGCGGCACTTGGGGGCGATGAGTTCAACTTCAAGGAAGTGACCATCCTGGCCATCATCCTGGCGGTGGGCAGCTACATCGCTTTCGTTTGGGGTCTGAGTCTGCAGTTCCCTGTCTGGCCCAGCTTCGTGGCCGGTTGATCGGGGAGACGACACATCATGGAATTGTTTGACCACTTGGCCATGGGTTTTGGCGTCGCCTTCACGATGCAAAACCTGTTGTACTGCTTCATCGGCTGCTTCCTGGGCACGCTGATCGGCGTGTTGCCCGGCCTCGGCCCGGTGACCACCATCGCCATGCTGCTGCCGGCGACCTATGCGCTGCCGCCGGTGTCGGCCCTCATCATGCTGGCCGGTATTTACTACGGCGCCCAGTATGGTGGCTCGACCACTTCGATCCTGGTGAACCTGCCGGGCGAAGCTGCCTCGGTGGTGACCGTGATCGACGGCTACCAGATGGCGCGCAAGGGCCGTGCAGGTCCGGCCCTCGCGGCGGCTGGCATCGGCTCCTTCATCGCCGGCTGTTTCGGCACCCTGGTGCTGGCGGGTTTCGCCGGTCCGCTGACCGAAGTCGCCTTCAAGTTCGGCCCCGCCGAATACTTCTCGCTGATGGTGCTGGGCTTGATCGGCGCCGTGGTGCTGGCATCGGGCTCGCTGCTCAAGGCCATCTCGATGATTCTGCTGGGCCTGCTGCTGGGTCTGGTGGGTACCGACGTGAACTCGGGCGTGGCCCGTTACTCGTTCGACATCCCCGAAATGACCGACGGCATCGACTTCATCGTGATCGCCATGGGTGTGTTCGGCTACGGCGAAATCATCAAGAACCTGTCGACGCCCAGCGCGGAGCGCGCCGTGTTCACGGCCAAGGTGGAACACCTGTATCCGTCCAAGGAAGACTGGAAGCTGATGACCCCCGCCATCCTGCGTGGCACGCTGCTGGGTGCATCCCTGGGCATCTTGCCCGGTGGTGGTGCACTGCTGTCCTCGTTCGCGTCGTACACGATCGAAAAGAAGACCAAGCTCCGTCCTGGTGAAGTGCCGTTCGGCCAAGGCAACATCCGCGGTGTGGCGGCGCCCGAGTCGGCCAACAACGCCGGTTCGCAAACCTCGTTCATCCCGCTGCTGACGCTGGGCATTCCGCCCAATGCCGTGATGGCGCTGATGGTCGGTGCCATGACCATCCACAACATCCAGCCTGGTCCCCAGGTGATGACGAGCAACCCCGAGCTGTTCTGGGGCCTGATCGCCTCGATGTGGCTGGGCAACGCGATGCTGATCGTGCTGAACCTGCCGCTGATCGGCATCTGGATCAAGCTGCTGTCGGTGCCGTACCGCTGGCTGTTCCCCGCCATCGTGCTGTTCTGCGCCATGGGCGTGTACTCGACGAACAACAACTCGTTCGACATCTGGCTCGTGGCCCTGTTCGGCATCATCGGCTACATCTTCGTCAAGCTCGGTTGCGAACCCGCTCCGCTGCTGCTGGGCCTGATCCTGGGCCCGATGATGGAAGAAAACCTGCGCCGTGCGCTGCTGCTGTCGCGTGGCGACTGGAGCGTGCTGGTGACCCGTCCGCTGTCGGCCACGCTGTTGGGTCTGGCGGTTGCACTGCTCGTCATCGTGCTGTTGCCGGCCGTGAAGAAGAGCCGCGAAGAAGCCTTCGTCGACGAAGACTGATGGGCGTGAGGGCCGGGCTCTTGCCTGGCCTGACACCCGCAGACCCACAACGCCTCGCAGGCTTTCTGCGAGGCGTTTTTTCATGGCCGGCCGCGACGGTGATGCCGCCCATTTGTGGGGTGTATGTGCCAGCTGTCGTTTCATAGCCATCGGGTGCTGTGGGATACTGAGGCATTCAATCGGCGGTGTCCGGTTTCAGTCCGCTGTGCGACTGTGGCTGGCCGGGCATTCGGTATGGTGACGCGCAAAGGCTGCATGGGCGGCCGCAGGAGTGGATGACATGGATTTGGGCATTGCAGGCAAATGGGCGCTGGTGGGTGGCGCCAGCCGGGGTTTGGGCTGGGGTTGCGCCAAGGCGCTGGCCGAAGAAGGGGTGAACGTGGTGATGGTGTCGCGCCGTGAAGACGTGCTGCGCGACGCTGCCGAGACCCTGGCCAAGCAGGTCAAGTCCCAGGTGCTCTGGGTGGCGGCCGACATCACCACGCCCGCGGGGCAGGATGCCGCCTTTGCCCAGCACGGGCAGTTCGACATCGTGGTGAACAACGCCGGCGGCCCGCCGCCGGGCGACTTCCGCGACTGGGAGCGCGAGGACTGGATCAAGGCCCTGGATGCCAACATGCTGGCGCCGATCGCGCTGATCAAGCGCACGGTCGATGGCATGGCCGAGCGGGGCTTTGGCCGCATCGTCAACATCACCTCCAGCTCGGTGAAGCAGCCGGTCGAGATCCTGGGCCTGTCCAACGGCGCGCGTTCTGGCCTGCACGGCTTCGTCGCAGGCGTGGCGCGTCAGCCCAAGCTGGTCAGCCGCGGCGTGACCATCAACAACCTGCTGCCCGGCAAGTTCGACACCGACCGCATCAAGACCACGCTGGGTGCCCGCGCCCAGAAGACCGGCGAGTCGCTGGAGACGCTGCGTGAGGAGCAGGCCAAGCTGGTGCCGGCCAAGCGCTTTGGCACCGCCGAAGAGTTCGGGGCGTTCTGCGCCTTCATGTGCAGCCAGCAAGCTTCGTACCTCACGGGCCAGAACATCTTGCTGGATGGCGGCGCCTACCCGGGCACGTATTGAGTTGCTGATGGGGTATGAGTCAGTTGCCGTTTTTGAATCAACGGCAACTGCTGTATACCCCTGAGAACCACTGCCTCAGCGCCGCGCCGAGAGCGCGATGCCGCACACGATGAAGGCAAAGGCCACCACGTGGTACCAGCGCGGTGGATCGCCCAGCACCAGCGTGGACAGGATGGCCGCGAACACCGGCGTCAGGTTGGTGAAGAAGCTGGCCAGCGTCGGGCCGGCCAGTTCCACGCCCTTGCCCCAGCAGGCGTAGGCCAGCACCGAGGGGCAGACCACCAGGAAGGCCATCGCGGCCAGCACGCCGGTGTTCCAATGCCACTGGCCCTGGCCCGCGGCCCATTCCAGCCCGCTGGCGGCGCCCGACCACATCAGGCCGAACACGATCTGGCCCAGCAGCATGGCGGCCCAGTCGCCGCGGATGGCCTCTGGCTCGCGCCGCTGCACCAGCAACCAGCTGTAGCCGGCCCAGCAGGCGGCCGCCACCAGGATGTAGAGGTCGCCCGGCACCAGCTTGAGCGCCAGCAGCTGCGACCACTGCCCGCGCGAGAGCACGAACAGCACGCCCGTGATGGACAGCGCCGCGCTCGCCAGCTGGCGGCGCGTGATGCGGGCCTGGAAGAACAGGCGGCCGATCAGCATCATCCACAGCGGCATGCTGGACGCCACCAGCGTCACGTTGACAGGGCTGGAGGTGCGCAGGGCCAGGTATTGAAAAGCGTTGTAGCAGCCCACGCCGAGCAGCCCCAGCAGCGAGAAGCGCCGCCAGTGGGTCCACAGGCCGCTGCCGGGTTTCAGCACCCAGCCGGCCAGCGGCAGCAACACCAGGCCGGCCAGCAGCCAGCGCATGAAGTTCAGGCTGATGGGCGAGACCTGGGACGCCAGCATCCGCCCGACCACCGCGTTGCCGGCCCAGAACAGGGGCGGCAAGGTCAGCAGCAGGGCGGTTCGACCAGTGAGAGCGGACATGGGGACGTGGCCGTGGCGGCCTGGCAATCGGCAAGGCGCTCGATTGTGCCAGCCGGGCTGTCTGGGCCAGCGGGGTAGCCGCCGGTCTGGCCGCACTGCGCCCGGTGTGTGGCTTCATGTCGAGCCCGTGCGCCAGTTCAGAGGCGGGCCGATGCGGCACGGTCGGCCCACTGGCGCCCAGCACTTGAGCCGCCATGGCAAACCCGGGCCATCCTGGCCGGCGGTGCGGACGCTCAGAAGCCGCTGCATTGCCCCGGGACGGCCGCCGGGGGCGTTACCTGCACGGTTGTCCCGTCGGGGGCGCGGGCCTGGTGCGGCGCACCGGGGGCCGAGTGCTTTAGGTGTCAGACACGGCTGACGGCTTCTGGCAAGCTGCCAGCTGCATTCGCGGCGATGGTCAAGCGCCGCGGACACCTTCCCAGAACGCTTTTTCACCGAGACAACAGGAGTCACATCATGGCAGCAGAAGCCTACATCGTCGCCGCAACGCGCACAGCCGGTGGCCGTCGCAACGGGCGCGTCAGCGGCTGGCACCCCGCCGACATGTCGGGTCTGGTCATCAACGAGCTGCTCAAGCGCGTCGACGCCGATCCGGCGCTGATCGAAGACGTGATCTGGGGCTGCGTGGGCCAGGCTGGCCAGCAGGCCGTCAACATCGCCCGCAACTCGGTGCTGTCGTCCAACCTGCCGCTGACCGTGCCCGGCACCTCGATCGACCGCCAGTGCGGTTCGTCGCAGCAGGCCTTGCACTTCGCCGCGCAGGCGGTCATGTCGGGCACCATGGACATCGTGATCGCCGGTGGCGTCGAGTCCATGTCGCGTGTGCCCATGGGGTTGGCCTCCATCCTGCCGGCTAAGGAAGGCCTGGGCACCTACACGAGCGAAGCCATGGGCGAGCGCTTTGGCAACGTGAAGTTCAGCCAGTTCACGGGCGCCGAAATGATTGCCAAGAAGCATGGCTTCAGCAAGGACGAGATGGACGCCTTCGCGCTCATCAGCCACAAGCGTGCCAAGGCCGCCACCGAGTCGGGCAAGTTCACCAAGGAAATCCTGCCCATCGACGTGCGCATGGCCGACGGCACCCGCACCGGTGAGCAGCACACGGTCGATGAAGGCATCCGCATGGACGCCACCATCGAGTCCATCGCCGGCGTCAAGCTCATCAGCGAAGACGGTCGCCTGACGGCTGCGACCTCGAGCCAGATCTGCGATGGCGCCTCGGGCGTCATGGTGGTCAACGAGCAAGGCCTGAAGACCCTGGGCGTGAAGCCGCTGGCCCGCATCCACCACATGTCGGTGCTGGGCGATGACCCCGTCATCATGCTGGAAGCGCCCATCCCCGCCACGCAACGCGCGCTGAAGAAAGCCGGTCTGTCGCTGAATGACATCGACCTGTACGAAGTCAACGAAGCCTTCGCCTCGGTGCCCATGGCCTGGGCCAAGGTGCTGGGCGCCGATCCGCAGCGCTTGAACGTCAACGGCGGCGCCATTGCGCTGGGTCACCCGCTGGGTGGCTCGGGCACCAAGCTGATGACCACGCTGGTCCACGCCCTGCACGAGTATGGCAAGCGCTATGGCTTGCAAACCATGTGCGAAGGCGGCGGCATGGCCAACGTCACCATCGTCGAGCGCCTGTAAGGGTCTGATCGATTGATGGGGTATGGAGCCATTTCTGTTGTGTCAAGAACGGAAATGGCGGTATACCCCATTTACACATTGATTGATGCCGGCCCATGTGCCGGTATTTTTGTTTGCACCTGAGATGGCCAACCGTTCCTACGTCTACAGCCTCAGCAATCGGCCCACGGCCTACGAAGACCGGCCCGAGACGATTTCTGGTCTGTCCGAGTGGCCCTACGACGTGCCCTTCATGGTTCGACTGTTGATGTCGGGCGATCCGCAACTGTGTGCCTCGTTGATATCGGACGGCTTCGATGACGAAGGGCCTGGGCGCAAGACGAAGCTGTACGCCATCAGCAGCCGTTTCGAGTCGGGATTCGAGCGCGTGAAGCGATTCGCCACGATCGCCCGGGTGGCCGCCAGCTTGCCGGACGATGCGGTGAACCTGCCGCAGGGACGCCCCCTCATGGACCGTCTGAAGCGGGTGTTCTCCGCCAGGCAGCCCGCAACAGTGCCGCCCGCTGCCTCGACGGCGTGGTTCCTGGCCGGGCTCGACGAAACGCTTGAATTCCTGGAAGCGCACCGCGATGCCTTCCTGCTGCTGGAGACCGTCGAGCTGGACTGCATGACCGAAGGGGATGAGGCCGCACTGCGTGCCTGTGTCGAGCGGGAGGTGTCCCGATGTCTGCGGGCGGGCGCAGCCCTGGATGCGCTGCCCCTCGACGTGACGCAAGCCGCCAGCATTCTGAAGCGGGCCACCCGTCACAAAGGTGAGCTGCCGCTCGACGCCTTCTTCGGCTTGCGGCTCGATGACGACTGCGACAACACCCGCGACGGTGCCACCCAGGTACCGCTGGGGTTGTTCTGGGACGAGGTGCTGTACTTCCAGCTTCGAAATCGCGCCGAGTTCAAGGCGCGGGAGCAGAACGCCTGAGGGTGCTCCCGCTGCCTGCCAGGTCGGGCCGTGTCAGCGCAGCGGCGCCGATGCCGTGTGGGGCGCCACCTGCGGCAACCGGGTCTCGGCGGCGCAGCCCCGGGTCGACCAGCCACCCAGGTGGTCTTCGACGATGCCGACCAGCGCGGCCATCCAAGCGCGGCTGTCGTTCAGGCAGGGGATCTGGTGGAACTCCTGGCCACCGGCGGCCAGGAAGGCGTCGCGGCATTCCAGTCCGATTTCCTCCAGCGTTTCCAGGCAGTCGCTGACGAACCCGGGGCACACCACGTCCACGCGGCGTGCGCCCTGGCGGGCCAGCGATTCGATGGTGGGCTGGGTGTAGGGCTCCAGCCACTTCGCGCGGCCAAAGCGCGACTGGTAGGTGAGCTTGAACTGGTTGGGTTTGAGGGCCAGCCGCTCGGCCAGCAGCGCGGCCGTGGCCTCGCACTCGCGCGCATAGGGGTCGCCGCGCTGCACGTTGCGCTCGGGAATGCCGTGGAAGCTCATCACCAGCTGGTCGGGCTGGCCGTGCTGCTGCCAGTGCTCCATGACCCGGCGTGCCAGTGCCCGGATGTAGCCGGGGTCGGCGAAGAAGCGGTTGGCAAAGCGCAGCTCGGGGATGTCGCGCTGCTCAGCCGTCCAGGCATTCACGGCATCGATCACACTGGCCGTCGTGGTGGCCGAATACTGGGGGTAGAGCGACACCACCAGGATGTGCTCGCAGCGGTCCTGCTCGCGCAGCGCGGTCAGCTGATCGGCGATGGAGGGCTTGCCATAGCGCATGGCGTGGCGCACGCGCACGCGGTCGTGACCGCGCTCGCCCAGCCAGCCGCGCAGCAGCAGCGCCTGTTTTTCGGTCCACACCTGCAGGGGCGAGCCTTCGGGCAGCCAGACCTTGCCGTACTTCTCGGCCGATTGCCGGGGGCGGCGCGGCAGGATCACGCCATGCAGGATGGGTTTCCAGAGTGCGGCCGGGATTTCCACCACGCGCGGGTCGCTGAGGAACTCGGCCAGGTAGCGGCGGACGGCCGACGGGGTCGGGGCGTCTGGTGTGCCGAGGTTGCACAGCAGCACGCCGATCACAGGCGACTTGACGGGGTCGAATTCGGGAACATCGCGCGTGGGCATGCGGTATTGTCCTGCAAGTTCCCCGTCATTCGCATAGACCATGACCCGATTGTCTTTCGATACCCGGTCCATTCGTGCAATCAGCCTCGATCTGGACGACACCCTGTGGCCGGTCGTGCCCACCATCGTGCGCGCCGAGGAGCAGCTCCGGCGCTGGCTTGCGCTGCACGCGCCCGCCACGGCCACGCTGGCCGGTCAGGGCAGCGCGTCCAAGGCCGCTCGCGAGGCGGTGCTGGCCCGGTACCCCGACAAGTTGCACGACTTCAGCCACCTGCGCCGCGAGAGCATCCGCCACCTGTTGACCCTGGCCGGCGACGACCCGGCGCTGGCCGAGCCGGCGTTCGACGAGTTCTTCGCCTGGCGTCAAAAGGTGGACCTGTACCCCGATGCCTTGCCTGCGTTGCAATTGCTCGCGGCCAAATACCCCATCGTGGCCTTGACGAATGGCAACGCCGACGTGGCCCGTGTGGGCCTGTCGCCATACTTCGCGGGCGCCATCAGCGCGCGGCAGTTCGGCATGGCCAAGCCGGCGCCCGCCATCTACGCCGCCGTGGCCGAGCATGTGGGTGTGCCCATGGAGGCCGTGCTGCACGTGGGCGATGACCCCGAACTGGACGTGGCCGGCGCCCTGGCCGCGGGCCAGCAGGCCGCCTGGGTCAACCGCGAAGCCCGGGACTGGCCGATGCAGCTCGCCACGCCCACGCTGCAGGTGCGCGACATGACCGAGCTGGCGCGCCTGCTGCTGGCGTGAAGCGCGTCGCGCGCCGCAGCGGGCGGACCGGCTGCGGGGCATGGCCGTGGGAAGGCGTCCATGAACCAGCGCGTGGTGCGAACGGGATGGCGCTGGTGAGGCGGATGAGCGGCAGTGCGCAGCTTGCGTGCGAGGCGGGTGGCGACGCGCTGTTGCAGCCGATGGGGCTGTTGAGGGATGTTGGCCCTGTATGCTGCCCTGGTCGTTGTTCAAAGAACGGCCAGTCCGCCATAGCCATACCCTGTATCGCCCATGCGGTGGTTGCGGCCGTGGGCATCACCCGCACCCAGGCCGCGCGACCTGGCGCAGGCCGAGGCTGAGTCCGAGTCGAGTCTGAACCGGGTCCATGCAGAAACCGGTCGTCTCAGCTGCGCGCCAGGGGCGCGGGCAGGCCATTCAGCGCGCCGACGGCCGCCTGCGCGGTGCGCACGGCGCCTTCCAGCGTGGCGGGATAGGGGCCCGCCACGTGGTCGCCACAGGCCAGCAGACCGGGTGCGATGTGCAGCGCAGGGCGGACCAGGCCCGGCGTGCAGCAGAAGGTGGCGCGCTTGTCGGTCAGCACGTGCTGCACGGCCACGCGCAAGCCCAGCTCGGCCTGGGCCTGGGCCGCGACGGCCTGGGCCAGCGTGACGCGGTCGAGCCGGCTGGCGCTGACCACGAACGCCAGGGCCTGCGTGCGTGTCCAGGGGGCGGCAGCTGCAGCCAAGGTGCGTGCCAGGCCGGCGTTCGGCTCGACGTCGGTGGCGTGGCGCTGTGTTGCCGGGTCAGGCGGTGCGTGATCGGCGGTGGGTGCGGCATGCAGCTGGTCGCGCTCGAACACGAATTGCGCGGGGTGCTGGGCGGTGTTGCGCAGGGCCAGCATGGGGTGTGCCAGGTGGTATGGGCCGCCGTGCGATGTCAATTCATCGGCAACCCGGGCATACACCGTGCTGATGGCCTCGTAGCGCAAAGCCTCGGCGGTTTCGCACCAGCGCTGCAGCCGGGTCTGCAAGGCGGTTGCAGCGGCGCGGGCCAGGGTGCTGGTGCGCGTGTCGCGCAGCAGGCGCGCGGCGGGCGCGGCGTTGGTGGCGAGCAGCACCTGGTCGAACGGTGGGCAGGGCGCGCTGGTGTGAACCCGCCAGCGCAGCGCAGGTTCGGCGCCAGGGTGTGGGGCAGCGGGCGCATGGGATGGACGCATGCTGGCGGCTCCGGCTCCGGCTCCGGCTCCGGCTCCGGCTCCGGCTCCGGCTTCGGCCTCAGCATCAGCATCAGCATCAGCATCAGCACGCGATCCAGATTCAGTACCAGTACCAGTACCTGCTGATCCTGGGTTCCCGGGTCCCGCCGTGGCATCCAGCGCTTCCAGCGCCTGCACGGCCTGACCCAGGCGCAGGTCGGCGCCGCGTTCGCTCAGCCAGCGGGTGGCTTGCTCGCACCACAGTTCACCCAGGGGCTGCCGCGGCAGCATGAGGTTGGACGGGGCCACGCCGTGCTGTCGCGGCCCCATCAGGCTGTCGTGCAGCACCCGCAGGAACACCTGTCCGCTGGCGTCCGGCGCCAGGGTGTTCAGCGCCGACACGCAGAGCGGCTCGATGAATTCGGCCATGAGGCGCGGCGTCAGGCCCTGGCACAGCCGCGCCACGCTCCAGTCGGGCGGGCAGGTAAAGCCCATGGCCTGCCAACGGCGCGAGGCGCGCAGCAGGCTGAGCCGGTCGGCCCAGCGCCAGCCCCGGGCCGTGGCGATGCCCCAGGCGGCGTCCAGACCGGGCAGGCGCGCCAGCGGGCCGTGCCGCCAGTCGGGCAGGGCCAGGCCGGTGCCGTCGGCAAAGCGCAAGGTCAAGGGCAGGCGAAGAAAGGCGGCGCCGGGGTCGGCGCCCACCTCGCGCATGAGGTCGAAGGTGGCGCTGTAGGCGCCGATGAGGATGTGCTGGCCGTTGTCCAGCGCCAGCGGCCGGGTGTGGCCGTCGGCATCGGGCCAGGGCAGGGTGACGGTGCGGGCGCGTCCGCCCCAGTGGTGCGCGGCCTCGAACACGGTGACGTGGTGGCCGGCCTGGGTGGCGCGCACGGCCGCCGCCAAACCGGACCAGCCGCCGCCCACGATGGCGAGGCGCTGCGGGGTGATGGGTGCGGCGAGGCTGTGTGAATCAGGTGTTGGGGCAGTATGCATGAATCGCCGTCAATGAAAAAACGGGGATGGATGGATACTGCTGCTGATGTGCGTGCGGCGCATCGTCAGGCCGCCGTTGCGCCGGTCGGCGCGTCGCGCATCGAAGGACCGCTGCTGCGCGGCGAGCCGCGCATGTCGGCAGCTGGCCTGCCCGTGGCGGCCCCCTGGATGGGCACGCGGCGTCACGTCCCGACCCCCAGCTTCGGCACGCCATGGTGCAGGGGGTGCCGCCCGGCCGTTGTCGGGCCTGGGGCCGTGCGGCTGTCTGCGGTCATCCGACGTGTCTGGCCGATCCCGTCCGCCAGCCTGCACCGGCGTGCGTGCCGCGTTCACGCCCGGGCTGCCGCTCAAAACCGCCCCAGCGCTTGCATCTTCCAGACCAGCCACAGCTTGCGCATCGGGCTCAGGCTGATGCGCTGGTGCAGCACCTGGAAGTTGTCGGACTCGATCTCGCGCAGCAGGCTGCGGTAGATGCTGGCCATCATCAGGCCGGGCTTCTGGGCCAGGCGGTCGGCCTCGGGCAGCAGCGCCAGGGCCTCGTCGTACAGGCGGTGGGCCCGTTCGGCCTGAAAGCGCATCAAGGCCGTGAAGCGGTCGGAGTACACGCGGTTGGTGATCTCGTGCGCCTTGACGTCGAACTGCTGCAGCTCGCTCACGGGCAGGTAGATGCGGCCGCGCAGCGCGTCCTCGCCCACGTCGCGGATGATGTTGGTGTGCTGGAACGCCTGGCCCATGCGGTGGGCGTACTCGGTGGTGCGGGGATCGGTCTGGCCAAAGATGCGCGCGGCCACCTCGCCCACCACGCCGGCCACCAGGTGGCAGTAGCGTTGCAGACCGGCGTGGTCCAGGTAGCGCGTCTGCGTGAGGTCCATCTCGCAGCCCTCGATCACGGCCAGCAGGTGGTCGGGGCGGATGTCGAAGGCGGGGGCATGCGGCATCAGCGCCTGCATCACGGGGTGGCTGGGCTGGCCGCTGAAGGCCTTGCCGACCTCGGAGCGCCACCAGGCCAGCTTGGTCGCGGCCACGCCCGGATCGCTGACCTCGTCCACCACGTCGTCGACTTCGCGGCAGAACACGTAGAAGGCGGTGATGGCGGCGCGGCGGTCGGCCGGCAGGAACCGAAAGCCATGGTAGAAGCTGCTGCCCGACTTCGCGGCCTTGTCCTGAACGTAGCTTTCCGGTGTGGTCATAGGGCGCGGATTGTCCCATGGGGGCGATGGGGTTTTGACATCGGCTGAGCAGAGCCGGGTCATGCAGTGGCCGCCGACCTGTGGCCGAGCCGCGCTCGTTAACATGGCGCCTTGTCCGGCAAACGCACAGGCGCGCCGCCTGCGCTCGCGAAGACCCATGCCTTTTTCCCCGTCGTTCCGATGCCTGGCCGGGCTGCTGCTCCTGGCCAGCCTGACCGCCTGCACCACCCCTGAACCCGCGCCCGGCCGCCTGCCGGCCAGCCGCGCCCAGCCCACACCCACCGCACCCGTCGACGTCGCACAGACCCGGCCGGCCACGAACGTGCCCGCCGCCACGCGCGACGCCCAGGGCCGCCGCATCGTCGCCCATTTCGCTGCCCCGGCCGGCGAGGGCCCACGCACGACCCAGGTCGACGCGGCGGGCACCTACCGTGTGCAGCTGGAGCAACTGCCGCGCGGCGCCGGCTGGCGGGTGCAGGACTTCTTCGAGGTCTCGGGCCGGCCGTTCTCCGACCCCTTCGTGGTGCAGGACGAGGCCGACTTCACGCGCCAGCCCCCGCAATCCGTTGACGGCTGGCTGCGCCAATACCACCACGGCGGTGGCCGGCGGCTGGTCCAGCTGTTTCGCAATGGCCAGCCCGAGGGCACGGCCAGCACCTTCTACCCCGGCAACAAGCGCAAGTCGGTGGTGATCTTCCGCGGTGGCCAGCCCGAAGGCGTGGGCACCTTCTGGCATGCGGGAGGCGAGCTCGCGCTCAAGGTGACCTTCCGCAACGGTCGGCCCGCCGACTACCGCGGCTGGAACGAGGCGGGCGAGACGCTGGACGCGCTCGCGGCCCAGGCGCTGTACGAGCAGCTGCGCCGGAACGAGTGACCCTGCGGTCCTCGGCCTGGGTCTGAGGATCGCCGTGATTGGCCGACTGGCCGATCTGTGCCCGCCGCGGCACACCTCGCGGCCCTGCTCGGCGTCGGTCATGCGGACCCCGGCCGAAACCGTTGCGGTTCAGGCGCAAGGGCGCCATCGCGATGCGCATGAGTTTGCCCAGGGCGCGCTCGGTGGCTGTCTGTCGCCGGGCCCATCCCCGTGCGTGCATCCCCTGAGCCTGCCTGGCCGCACCCCGATCAGGGCCTGGCGGGCGCTTGCATGCCGACGCGCGTGCCGACGCGCATGCCCCCTCTGCGTGGATCGGGGTTGCTCAGGATTTTGGCAGTATGCAGTGGTTGCCGATGAGCATGAAACGACCTTGGCCGGATACTGCTTCAACATTGCCCATCGGTGATGTGAAAAACCAACGCTTGTGCCCGTTGCGGGTGCGTCGTGCACCGGTTTTGATCAGACCGCGCGCGCAAAGCCTTGCCGCGCCCTACACTGCGGTGCCTCATTTTGGCGGCCAGGCCGTGTTCACGGGTGTGCACGGGCGGCGGCCCGTCCTGCGCAGCGGGATGGCAAGGGTTGCCGGGCCGGGCCGGGTGTTCCACGCGACGCCCTCGCACCTTGCCGGCCAACGCCAGGTGGGCCGCGGCCCTCGTGAAGCAGGGCCGCGCGGGAGTTCTTTTCAGCGGAGTGCGCGGTGGCAATTGGCAAATGGGTGGGTGTGGGCCTGGCTTGTGTGGTGGGCGTGGCGGGCTATGCCGTGTGGCGGCAACAGGCGGTGCCCTCGGTCGGTGTCGAGCGGCCGGCGTCGCCCGGTGCTGGGCAACGGGCTGGCGCAGCGGTGTCAGGCGAACAGGGCGTGGCGCACGCGGCACCGGGCGCTGCAGGCGCGCGTGAGGCGGGCTCGGCATCGCCTGCAGCCGGCGTCCACGCCAGTGCGAGCGCAAGCGTCGGTGCACGTGCCACGGTGCAGCCCGGCCCGGCGGCGCAGCGGGCGCCGCTGCCGGCCAACACGCCGGTGTTCGTGCTCAACTCGCTGAGCGGCAACGTCAGCGTCATCGACCCCACGACCTGGACCGAGGTGCAGCGCATCCAGACCGGCAAGGAGCCGCACCACCTGTACCTGACGCCCGACGAGCAGTCGGTCATCGTGGCGAACGCGGGCGGCGATTCGCTGACCTTCATCGACCCGCGCACGGCCCAGGTGCAGCGCACGCTGACCGGCATCCTCGACCCCTATCACCTGCGTTTTTCGCCGGACATGAAGTGGTTCGTGACGGCGGCCAACCGCCTCAACCACGTGGACCTGTACCGCTGGGACGGCCAGACGCCGACCCTGGTCAAGCGCATTGCCACGGGCAAGACGCCCAGCCACCTGTGGATCGATTCGGGCAGCCGCTGGGTGTGGTCCAGCATGCAGGACAGCAACGAGCTGGTGGTGATCGACCTGGCGACGCAGACGCTGACGCACCGCGTGCCCACCGGCGCGCTGCCGGCGGACGTGTACGTGACGCCCGACGACACAACCCTGCTGCTGGGCCTGACCGGCGGCAGCGGTGTCGAGGTCTATGACGTGGCCGGCGGCAAGGCGCCCAAGCTGATCGGCACCATCGCCACCGGCCGCGGCGCGCACGCCTTCCGCTCGGCAGGCGATGGCCGCCATGTCTACGTGAGCAACCGCGTGGACAACACCATCAGCAAGATCGACACGCAGACGCTGAAGGCCGTGGCCACGTTCGCGGCGCCGTCCGGTCCCGACTGCATGGACGTGCTGGCCGATGGCAAGACCATCGTCGTGGGCTCACGCTGGGCGGGCAAGCTGACGGTGATCGATGCACAGACGCGGAAAATCGTCACCCAGGTGCCCGTGGGCAAGTCGCCGCACGGGGTGTGGACGCTGAACCACGTCACCCGGCAGTGAGTGGCGCGGCCGGGCGATGCGGCGAGGGGCAGCGTTGCCGGGGCCTCGACCGGGGCCGGTGGGCGGATTCGGCTTCTCGGAGGGCGCGCCGAGAGCGTTCGTCCGAAGGCTTGCCGGTGAATCCGCCGCATCGGGCGGGGCGGGCTGTGCGGCCGTTCAGGTTCAGGCGCGCATGTCGTGCGGTGTCAAACGTGAGAAGGGTATGGGGTCATGGTCGATGAAAAAATGGACGCGGTGATGGCATACCCTGCCTGTCAAGGCGGGCAGGCCGGGTTCACGCCGGCGGTGCGGTGGCGCTCGGCGGGCCTGCGCCTGGCGGCCGGCCTGGTGGTCGCGGGCGCTGCCTCGGCCCAGCCTGCCACGCCGTCGGCTGCCCGGGCCGAACCCCAGCCGCCTTGCGACAAGCCGGTCTACCTGACCTTTGACACCGGTCACATGGGCGTGGCCAAGCTGGTGGCCGACCTGCTGCACAAGTACCAGATCCGCGCCACCTTCTTCGCCGCCAACGAGAAGACGCTGGCGGGCGAGGGCAGCCTGAGCCCGGCCTGGCAGGCCTGGTGGGCCACCCTGGCCAAGGGCGGGCACGAGTTCGCCTCGCACACCCTGAACCACACCTACTGGGTGAAAGACCTGCCGGGCGACCGGCCGGTGCGTTTCGTGGTGCGGCCCTCGCAAGGCCCGTTCGCCAACCGCAGCTTCACCTGGGACGAGAAGCAGTATTGCGAGGAAATCACGGCTGCGCGTGACCGCCTCAAGGCCTACACCGGCAAGGAACCGCTGGCGCTGTACCGCGCGCCGGGCGGCAAGACCTCGCCCCGCCTGCTGGCTGCCGCCGAGCGTTGCGGCTACAAGCACGTGGGCTGGTCGCCCGCGGGTTTTCTCGGCGACGAGCTGCCCAGCGACCGATACCCCAACGACAAGCTGCTGGCCAAGGCCCTCAAAAACATCCAGCCCGGCGACATCCTGCTGGCGCACCTGGGCATCTGGTCGCGCCAAGACCCCTGGGCGCCCGCCGTGCTCGAGCCGCTCATCGTCGACCTGCGCGCCAAGGGCTTTTGCTTTGCCACGCTGCGCGAGCACCCCGACCTGCGGCCCTGGCTGCGCGGCAAAGGGCAGTGAACGTGGTGACGGCCTTCTCGTTTCGGGTGCTGCTGGTCGCATCCTGTGTCCTGGGGGTGCTGAGTGGCTGCCTGGATTTCTTCATGCCCGAGCTCGTTCCCGCGGCCTTGCATGCGGATCGCGTGGCGATTGAAGCAAGCCGCGCGGACAGCTACACGCTGCCGATGGGCGCCGTGGCCTTGCTCGCTCTGGGCGGCGTGCTCATCGCGATCTACGGCCTCTACACCTTCAGGCGTTGGGCCCCGTGGCTCAACCTGGCAATGACCGGCGTGGGCTTGGTCTTGACGGTGGCCGTGGGTCCCGGTGTGCAGTCGGGTTGGGCCCTGGCGCTGCTCATGCTCTCGTCCTACCTGTGGGGGGCGTTGGTGCTGGCGTCCTTTGGCGGCGTGTACCGCGCTCAGTTTCAAGGTCAGAAGCATTGAGGCCAAGCCATGCAAGACCTGTTTGCCCAGCTGCAAGGCTGGCTGTTTGAAACCCTGGTGCAGCCCCTGGCCTTTGCCGTGGGCGCGGGCAACCTGCTCGAGGACGGCTACGTGGCCACGGCCTGGCTGCTGTATGGCGTGCTGCAGATCGCGGTGCTGGTGGCGGTCATCGGACCGCTGCAGCGGCGCTGGCCGGTCGAGCCCGTGCAGGACCGCGCGGCCATCCGCGTGGACGTGATCTACACGCTGCTGCACCGGCTGGGCTTGTTCAAGCTGGCGATGTTCTTCACCTTTGAAAACTGGGTGGAGCAGGGCCTGGGCCTGCTGCGGGCGCAAGGCCTGCCGACGCTGCACATCGACCAGCTGTGGCCCGGCGTCAGCGACCAGCCGCTGGTGAGCTTTGCCATTTACCTGGTGGTGTTCGATGCCGTGGCCTGGGCCATGCACTGGGCGCAGCACCGCTGGGACTGGTGGTGGCGGCTGCATGCCGTGCACCACTCGCAGCGCCAGATGACCATGTGGAGCGACAACCGCAACCACCTGGTCGACTCGGTCCTCACCGACCTCATCGTGGCCGTGCTGGCGCTGTTGATCGGCGTGGCGCCCTCGCAATTCATCGCGCTGGTGGCGGTGTCGCAGCTGCTGGAAAGCCTGCAGCACGCCAACCTGCGCTGGCGGTTTGGCGCCGTGGGCGAGCGGCTCTTGATCAGCCCCAGCTTCCACCGCCGCCACCACGCCATCTGGCTGGGGCACAGCCCGCAGCAGGCGGCCCATCAGCTGCCGGCAGACACGCATGGTGAGGGGCTGTATCAACCCATTGCCGTTGATGTGAAAACGGAAAACAAGGCATACCCCTATGGGGCGAACTTTGGTGTGCTGTTTCCCTGGTGGGACATGCTGGCGCGCACGGCCGATTTCACGCCCGGCTTCGGCCCCACCGGCATCGATGACCAGGTCACCCTGGGGCGCGACTATGGGCGCGGCTTCTGGGCGCAGCAGTGGCTGGGGCTGCTGCGCCTGTTCAAGGTGAAGGGCGTGTGACCGACGCGGCCCGTGCTTGATCGGCCTGGCGGGGCCTGAGCCGCGGCCTGGTCACGCGTGGCAATCTGGCCGGATGCACCGGATCTGACGGCTGCCGCGACACGGTGTCGCGGCAGGGCAGGCGGATCAGCGGACGGGCAAGCGGGCGTGGCGCAAGGTGCGGAGACCGGCGAAGGCCTGCGCCCAGCCACGGGCCGCTGCGCCGCAGGGTGGCTCGCGTTGAGGCGCTCGGGTCCGAGGTCTTCAAGCGTCACCGTTGTCCGGCGGCAGACCGTCCAGCTCCATTTGCGGCACGCTGGGCAGCGGTTGCGCCCAGGGCTGTTTGACGAAGCTGTCGGCCAGGTAGCGGATCAGGGCCTGCACGCGCGCCGGGCGGCCCCGGCCGGGCGGCGTGACGATGTGCAGCGAAATCGGCGGCGGCTCCCATTCGGGCAGCACCGCCACCAGCTCGCCCGTCTGCAGGTGCTGCCAGGCCAGGAAGGCCGGTTGCAGGGCCACGCCCAGGCCGGCCAGCAGGGCCGGGGTCAGCGCCTCGGCGTTGTTGACGCGCAGCGGGGTCTGCATGACCTGGACGAACTCGCCCTGTGTGGCGTGGCGAAAGCGCCAGCTCGCACCGCTGCGCGCGTAGGCGTAGCTCAGCGCATGGAGTTGCGCCAGGTCGCTGGGGTGTCGGGGCGTGCCGTGGCGCGCGAAGTAGGCCGGCGAGCCCACGATCTGGATGGGCACGTGGCAGAGCTGGCGCGCCAGCAGGCTGGAGTCCTCGAGCCGGGCGATGCGCAGCACCACGTCGAAGCCCTCGGCCACCACGTCCACCTGCGCGTCGTCGAAATGCAGGTCCAGCTGCACCTCGGGGTGCGCCCGCATGAAGGCCGGCAGCAGCGGCGCGACGTGGGCCACGCCGAAGGACATGGGCGCCGCCACGCGCACCAGGCCGCGCAGGCTGGCCGATTGCTCGGTCACCTCGGCCTCCAGGGCCAGGCCTTCGTCGAGGATGTGGGTGGCGCGCGCCAGCGCGGCGCGCCCGCCCTCGGTCAGCGTCATGCGGCGCGAGGTGCGGTGGAACAGGCTGGCTTTCATGCGCGCCTCGAGCCGGTTGATGGCCTTGGACACCGTGGCCTGGGAGACGCCGAACTCGGCGGCCGTGCGCGCGAACGAGCCGGTTTCGGCCACCTTGGCAAAGGTGGCCCAGGCTTCGAGGTCGGGCATGTTCTTCATGGGGACGCAGGGCTTGATTGGATCAAAAATGGAAAGAATGAGATTCCATCTTGGCTATTTTCAAGATGATCGGCCGATCCTACAGTACGTCCATCGCAACACATTTTTGAGAGGACGCACACCATGATCGAGATTCGCAGCTTTGACTCCCTGGGTGGCGCCAACCACGGTTGGCTCGACGCCAAGCACCATTTTTCGTTCGCCGACTACCACGACCCCAAGCGCGTGCACTGGGGCAATGTGCGGGTGTGGAACGACGACACCATCGCTCCGGGCACGGGCTTCCCGCCCCACCCGCACGCCGACATGGAAATCATCACCTACGTGCGTCAAGGCGCCATCACGCACCAGGACAGCCTGGGCAACAAGGGCCGCACCGAAGCCGGTGATGTGCAGGTGATGAGCGCCGGCACGGGCATCCGCCACTCGGAATACAACCTCGAGTCGACGGCCACGCAGATCTTCCAGATCTGGATCCTGCCGAACCGGCGCGGCGAGCAGCCGTCCTGGGGCGCCAAGCCCTTTCCCAAGGGCGACCGCTCGGGCAAGTTCGTGACCCTGGCCAGCGGCATGGCGGGCGACGAGGACGCCTTGCCCATCCGCACCGATGCCCGGGTGTTGGGCGCCACGCTGAAGGCCGGCGAATCGGTGGTCTACCGCTTCGACGATGCCCGCCGCGTGGGCTACCTGGTGCCGGCCACCGGCGCGCTGGAGATCAACGGCGTGGCCTTGAACGCCCGTGACGGCGCGGCCATCCAGGGCGAAACCGAAATTCGCCTGACGGCCACGCAAGACACCGAGCTGGTCCTGGTCGACTCGGCCGACCTGCAGTGACGCGCCACCGGTGGCGGGCAAGGCCTGCCACCGGGGCCACCCATGCCTTCCGGGCCGACTGGCCCAGTCCATGAACCCTTTGTCTGTTTTTTTAGGAGCCTCCCATGCCTCAAGCGTCCTACCTCGAAGTCCTGACCCCCCAGAACAGCCAGATCATCTTCATCGACCAGCAGCCGCAGATGGCCTTCGGCGTGCAGTCCATCGACCGCCAGGTGCTCAAGAACAATGTCGTCGGCCTGGCCAAGGCGGCCAAGGCCTTCGACATTCCCGCCACCATCACCACGGTGGAGACGGGCAGCTTCTCCGGCCACACCTATCCCGAACTGCTGGCCGTGTTCCCCGAGCACAGGCTGCTGGAGCGCAGCTCCATGAATTCCTGGGACGACCAGAACGTGCGCGATGCGCTGGCCGCCAACGCCGCCCAGGGCCGCAAGAAGATCGTGGTCTCGGGCCTGTGGACCGAAGTCTGCAACACCACCTTCGCGCTCTCGTGCCTGCACGACACCGACTACGAGATCTACATGGTGGCCGACGCCTCGGGCGGCACGTCGCTGGACGCCCACAACTACGCCATGGACCGCATGGTGCAGGCCGGCGTGGTGCCCGTGACCTGGCAGCAGGTGCTGCTGGAGTGGCAGCGCGACTGGGCGCGCCGCGGCACCTACGACGCGGTGATGGACATCGTGCGCGAGCACTCCGGCGCCTACGGCATGGGCGTGGACTACGCCTACACCATGGTGCACAAGGCGCCCGAGCGCGTGCAGCACGGCGAGACCGTCGGCCCCAACCCCGCCCAGGCCTGACCTCCCGCGCCGCCAGCCCCCGCCACAGGAGTGACACCATGAAGCTCTACGCACTGTCCCTGGGTGCCGGCCTGCTGGTCGGCGTGGTCTACAGCCTGCTGCAGGTGCGCTCCCCCGCGCCGCCGCTGGTGGCCCTGGTGGGGCTGCTGGGCATCCTGGTGGGCGAGCAGGCCATTCCCGTGGGCAAGCAATTGCTGCGCGGCACGGCCTTCGGCGCCGCCTGCGAGCAGACCCGAGCCACCGAGCATGTGCTGGGGCAGCTGCCCGGCCGCCAGAACCCCGGCGCGGACCAGCGCCAGGGCTGACACCAGCCCCCATCTTCAAGGAAACTGCCCCATGAGCACGCGCAGAAAAGTCCTGGGCTCCGCCGCCACCCTCGCCGTGGGTGGCCTGCTGGGCTGCAGCATCCCCTCACGCCAAGGAGCCTCCATGACCGACCACACGCCCGACGCCGTCTTCCACAACGGCCGATTCACCACGCTGAACCGGGCCCAGCCCACGGCCACGGCCGTGGCCGTCAAGGACGGCCGGTTCATCGCCGTCGGCTCCGACACCGAGGTGCTGGCCCTGGCCGGCAGCGGCACGCGCCGGATCGACCTGCAGCGCCGCAGCGTGCTGCCCGGCCTGTTCGACAACCACACCCACGTGGTGCGCGGCGGCCTCAACTACAACATGGAGCTGCGCTGGGACGGTGTGCGCTCGCTGGCCGATGCGCTGGACATGCTCAAGCGCCAGGTCGCCATCACGCCCGCGCCGCAGTGGGTGCGCGTGGTCGGCGGCTTCACCGAACACCAGTTCGTGGAAAAGCGCCTGCCGACCCTGGCCGAGATCAACGCCATCGCGCCCGACACGCCGGTCTTCCTGCTGCACCTGTACGACCGCGCCTTGCTCAATGGCGCGGCCCTGCGGGCGGTGGGCTACACCCGCGACACCCAGGCCCCGCCCGGCGGCGAGATCGTGCGCGACGCAGCCGGCAACCCCACCGGCCTGCTGCTGGCCAAGCCCAACGCCACCATCCTGTATGCCACGCTGGCCAAGGGGCCCAAGCTGCCGCTGGACTACCAGATCAGCTCCACGCGCCACTTCATGCGCGAGCTCAACCGCCTGGGCGTGACCGGCGTCATCGACGCCGGCGGCGGCAACCAGAACTACCCCGAGGACTACGAGGTGATCCAGAAGCTGGCCGAGGCCAACCAGATCACCGTGCGCTTGGCCTACAACCTGTTCACGCAAAAGCCGCAGCAGGAGAAGGAGGACTTCCTCAAATGGACCTCGTCGGTCAAGTACAAGCAGGGCGACGACTACTTCCGCCACAACGGCGCCGGCGAAATGCTGGTGTACTCTGCGGCCGACTTTGAGGACTTCCGCGTCGAACGCCCCGACATGCCGCCCCAGATGGAGGGCGAACTCGAGGAGGTCGTGCGCGTGCTGGTGCAGAACCAGTGGCCCTGGCGCCTGCACGCCACCTACGACGAAACCATTTCGCGCGCGCTCGACGTGTTCGAGAAGGTCCACCGCGACACCCCGCTGACCGGCATCCACTGGTTCTTCGACCACGCCGAAACCATTTCGGACCGCTCCATCGACCGCATCGCCGCACTGGGCGGCGGCATTGCCGTGCAGCACCGCATGGCCTACCAGGGGGAGTACTTTCTGGAGCGCTATGGCGCCAAGGCCGCCGAGGCCACGCCCCCCATCAAGCGCATCCTGGACAAGGGCGTCAAGGTGTCGGCAGGCACCGATGCCACGCGCGTCGCCTCGTACAACCCCTGGGTGTCGCTGGCGTGGATGATCACCGGCAAGACCCTGGGCGGCACGCAGCTCTACCCGCAGCGCAACCTGCTCGACCGCGAGACGGCGCTGCGCATGTGGACGGAGAACGTCGCCTGGTTCAGCAACGAGGAGGGCCGGCGCGGCCGCATCGCGGTGGGGCAACTGGCCGACTTCATCGTGCCCAGCAAAGACTATTTCAGCGTGCCCGAGGACGAGATCTCCTTCCTGACCTCGCTGCTGACGGTGGTGGGCGGCCGCGTCGTCTACGGCGAAGGCGAGTTCGCCCCGCATGACGACAACCCCTTGCCGCCCGCCATGCCGGACTGGTCGCCGGTCCGCAGCTTCAAAGGCTACGCCGCCTGGGGTGACCCCGAGGGTGCGGGCCGGCATTCGCTGCACCCGGCGCGCTACCAGGCTGTCTCGTCCTGCGGCTGCGCCAGCGCCTGCGGTCTGCACGGCCATGACCATGCGAGCGCCTGGGGCTCGGCGGCCCCGGCGTCCGACCTGAAAGGCTTTTTCGGCGCCCTGGGCTGCTCCTGCTGGGCGGTCTGAGCGCCCGCCGGTCTCACTCAGCCTCGTCTTCGGGTGATTGGGGTATGCAGACAGGGTCGATGGATGAAAAACGACCAACGATGCATACCCCCTGATCGAAGCCATGACGATGGTCTGGGGAATGAACGGCGGCACCGGCGGCTTCGCTGGTGCGGCGGGTGGCCAGGCGCCGCACGGGCGGCGCGGCCTTGCCGGCTGCGGGTGACCCGCGTCCAGAGGTTGGCCCGGGTTCCCCAGCGAGCGCCGTTGCCCTGATTTTTTTCATGCACTGAGCAGTATGCAGGCCTCGCCGATGTATTCGAAGCGGCAGACAACCCATACTCCTTCTCCATTTTTGACGACTGGAATCCCATGTCCTTGCCTTTGACGACCTCACGCCCACGGGTCACCGCCGCAGCGCAACAGGTGTTCGGCAGCCGTGCGGTGCGCGGGCTGGCCTACCTGGGTCTGTGCGCGGCCTACCTGCAGGGTGGCCTGGTCAAGCTGACCGATTTCCCGGGCGCGGTGGCCGAGATGGCGCACTTCGGCCTGGCGCCGGCGCCCGTGTTCGCTGCGCTGGTCATCGCGCTGGAGCTGTGCGCGTCGGCCATGGTGCTCACCGGCCGCGGCCGTTGGCTGGGCGCCTTGGCACTGGCCGGCTTCACCGCGCTGGCCACGGCCCTGGCGCTGCAGTTCTGGACCTTGCCCGCGGGCCAGGCCCGCTTCATGGCCGCCAACTCGTTTTTTGAACACCTGGGCCTGATCGGCGGTTTCCTGCTCGTCGCCTGGCTCGACCTGAATGAACGGGGTGCCGCATGACCCATCCACACCACACGGCGCCTGGCGCCACGCCCACCGAGGGCGACCCCGCAGCGGGCCATGCCGCCGAGCCGTCCCCCTTGGGCAGCGGACCAGGGGAGCGCGGGGGCAATGGCCGCAGCGCCGGGCCGTCCCAAGCAAGGCCAGCCCCCTTGGGGGGCGCCCGGCGTAGGGGCAGCGGACCAGGCGAAGCCGGGGAGCGTGGGGGCAATGGCTTCACGCCTTTGCGCCAGACGCTGTTCCTCGTGCTCTGGGTGGCCACCATCGTCGGCAACACGGGCAGCTTTGTGCGCGACGTGGCCAGCGCCTGGCTGATGACCGACCTCTCGCCGTCGCCGGCCGCCGTGGCCCTGGTGCAGGCGGCGGCCACGCTGCCGGTGTTCCTGCTGGCGATTCCGGCCGGCGTGCTGGCCGACATCCTGGACCGGCGCAAATTCCTCATCGGCGTGCAGCTGCTGCTGGCCGGCACCAGCGCCAGCCTCATGTTGCTGTCGGCCGCCGGGCTGCAGTCGGTCACCTCGCTGGTGGCGCTGACCTTTCTGGGCGGCATTGGCGCCGCGCTCATGGGGCCGACCTGGCAAGCCATCGTGCCCGAGCTGGTGACCAAGCGCGACCTCAAGAGCGCCGTGGCGCTGAACTCGCTGGGCATCAACATCGCCCGCGCCATCGGGCCCGCGCTGGGCGGCGTGGTGCTGGCGCACCTGGGGGCGGCCGTCACCTATGGCGTGGACGTCATCAGCTACGCCTTCGTCATCGCCGCGCTGCTGTGGTGGCGCCGGCCCGATGCGGGGCAAGACGAGCTGGGCGAGCGCTTCGGCGGGGCCTTCCGGGCCGGCTTGCGGTACGCACGCGCCAGCCGCGAGCTGCACGTGGTGCTGTTGCGCGCCTTCCTGTTCTTTGCCATGGCCAGCTCGGTCTGGGCGCTGCTGCCGCTGGTGGCGCGCCAGCTGCTGGGCGGCGGCGCGGGCTTTTACGGCTTGCTGCTGGGGGCCGTTGGGGCGGGCGCGATTGCCGGCGCCATCGTCATGCCCAAGCTGCGGGACCGCGTGAGCGCCGACGGCCTGCTGCTGGGCGCGGCCTTGCTCACCGCGGGGGTGATGGCCTTCCTGGCCAGCGCGCCGCCGCAGTGGGCGGCGGTCGTGGCCCTGCTGGTGCTGGGCGCAGCCTGGATCACGGCGCTGACGACGATGAACGGCGTGGCCCAGGCCATCTTGCCCAACTGGGTGCGCGGTCGCTCGCTGGCCGTCTACCTCACGGTGTTCAACGGCGCCATGACGGCCGGCAGCCTGGGCTGGGGCGCGGTGGCGCAGGGGGTGGGCGTGCCCATCACCTTGCTGGCGGGGGCGGTCTGCCTGGTCCTGGTGGGCCTGGTGGCCCACCGGGTCAAGCTGCCGCGCGGCGAGGCCGAGCTCTCGCCGTCCAACCACTGGCCCGAGCCCTTGACCGCAGCCCCTGTGGAACACGATCGGGGTCCGGTCATGATCCTGATCGAGTACCGCGTCGCGGCGGCAGACCGCGCCGACTTCCTGCGTGCGCTCACCCGGCTGTCGCACGAGCGGCGCCGCGATGGGGCCTACGCTTGGGGGGTGACCGAAGATGCCGCCGACGCCAGCCTCATCCTCGAGTGGTTCCAGGTCGAGTCGTGGGCCGAGCACCTGCGCCAGCACCACCGCGTGTCCAAGGCCGATGCCGACCTGCAGGCCGAGGTGTTGCGCCACCTGCGGCCGGGCGAGCGGCCCGTGGTGCGGCACTTCCTGACCGTCGACCCGCCGCCCAAAGTGGGCAGGTGAAGTGACATGCAGTATCGGTCTATGGTCGATGTTTGATCATCGGGATCTGGCTGATACTGCTTCAGGGTGTGGGGTAGGTCATTCAAGCCAGGAAGACGGCGGGGCCATGCCGCGTCGGCCCGCCCGTGTGGGCGCGGTGCACGCTGCGGCCGCCTGAGCCGGGGCCTTCAAACCCGTTCCCAAGGGCAGCCCAAGGCCGTCGCCGGGGCCGCACTGGGCCGTCGCCGGGGGCTGTGCTACGCCGTCGCCGGGGGCTGTGCTACGCCGTCGCTGGCGTGGGGCGGCCCCTACAATCTTGCCCATGCTCGACACCCAACTGCTCCGCAAAGACCTGGATGCCGTGGTCGCCAAACTCGCCACGCGCAAAGACCCGCAACCCTACCTGGACGTGGACGCCTTCCGTGCGCTCGAAGCCGAACGCAAGTCCATCCAGACGCGCACCGAGGCGCTGCAAAGCCAGCGCAACACCGCCTCCAAGCAGATCGGCCAGCGCAAGGCCAAGGGTGAATCGGCCGATGACCTGATGGCCGAAGTGGCCTCGATCAAGGACGAGCTGGAGCGCTCGGCGACCCGCCTCGACGGCCTGCAGCAACAGCTCGAAGCCCTGCTGCTGGGCGTGCCCAACCTGCCGCAGGACGGCGTGCCGGTGGGCGCGGACGAAACGGGCAACGTCGAGGTGCGCCGCTGGGCCCCGCACGGCCTGGAGCCGCGCCCGTTCGACTTTCCCGTGAAGGACCACGTGGACCTGGGCGCGCCACTGGGGCTGGACTTCGAGACCGGCGCCAAGCTGGCCGGCACGCGCTTTTCGTTCATGAAGGGGCCGGTGGCACGCCTGCACCGCGCGCTGGCGCAGTTCATGCTCGACCTGCAGACCACCGAGCACGGCTACACCGAGTGCTACACGCCCTACATCGTCAACGCCGAATCGCTGCGCGGCACCGGCCAGCTGCCCAAGTTCGAGGAAGACATGTTCGCGGCCAAGAAGGGCGGGCAAGAGGGGGAGGATGGGCACTTCTACCTCATATCCACCGCTGAGATCACGCTGACCAATTCGGTGCGTGACCAAGTGCTGGCCGAATCGGACCTGCCCATCAAGCTGACCGCTCACTCGCCGTGCTTTCGCTCGGAAGCGGGGTCGGCCGGGCGCGACACGCGCGGGCTGATCCGCCAGCACCAGTTCGACAAGGTCGAGATGGTGCAGATCACCCACCCCGAGCAGAGCAACGCGGCGCTCGAGGCCATGGTGGGCCATGCCGAGGCGGTGTTGCAGAAGCTGGGCCTGCCGTACCGCGTGCTGCTGCTGTGCACAGGCGACATGGGCTTTGGCTCGGCCAAGACCTACGACCTGGAGGTGTGGGTGCCGGCCCAGGGCGCGTACCGCGAGATCAGCTCGGTCAGCAATTGCGAAGCCTTTCAGGCGCGCCGCATGCAGACCCGCTTCAAGAACGCGCAGGGCAAGAACGAGTTGGTGCACACGCTCAACGGCTCGGGCCTGGCCGTGGGCCGCACACTGGTCGCCGTGCTCGAAAACCACCAGAACGCCGACGGCAGCATCAACGTGCCGCCGGCCCTGCGGCCCTACCTGGGCGGGCTGGACGTGCTGCGCGCTTGAGGCGGAAATTTGAGGCGTATTCATGCCTGCCGATGATTTTTTCATCGGTAGCGCTGGATACTCCTTGTTGACTGTCCTGGTGCGGGCGCTGTTTCAGACCTGGCACCTGGCACCTGGCACCTGGCACCTGGCACCGGCGCCGCTCGTGTCGACGCCCCCTTGATCGGGCCGCACGCGTGGACGCGCGTGTTGAGCGGCCCATCCCCATCCTCGGCGGCCCATCGCGGATCCGGCCTCATCGCACCGCGGCGGGTCGGTTCAGCGCCTGAGCAACCGCCTTGGCAATCAAGCCGGCCAAGCGGCTGTGCCCGCAGCCGCGCACGTCCATGGCACCGACATGGTGCTGCGTTTCGGTACTTTTTAACGGTTTGAAGTTCGGGTTTACACGGGTGTAAGCGTGATTCCTTTTGTGTGACTGCTTTGTGAAGAGAATCCGCAACTTTGTCAGCTAGGGGCCCAAGTGCCTCGATGGGAAAGTTTGCGTGAAAGTCAAGGGATTCGTGAAGTCGGTAGGAGCCGGCGCGGTGTTGCTGGCGGCGCTGGGTGGGCAGGCCAGCGAGTTGAAGTTGTACCTGTCGCAGCCGGCGTTCAACGCGGCACTCAATGCGGCCGTGCCCGATGGCGCTTTGCCCTGGCCGGCCAGCTACGGTGAAAGCTACGTCATCGAGACGTTCAACGGCGAAGCCCTTGGCACCAAAACCTCAGGCACCTGGGCCGTGGGCCGCTACGCGGTGGCCGCCGGCGGCAACACCAACGTGTCGGGCCCCAGCCAGTGGGGCGGCGCCGGCACCGGAACCCGGCTGTACGCCGGGGGCTCGCCCTTCCTGAATGCCGGCAACACGGGCACGCCCGCTGGCGTCACCATCACCCTGGACGAGGGCGCGCGCTACGTCGGCTTCTGGTGGTCGGCTGGGTCCGATGGCAACCACGTCGAGCTGCTCGATGAGCACGACAACGTGCTGGTCTCCATGAACACCAGCGACCTCATGAACTTCCTGGGCAGCGCGGCCACGTTCAGGACGCTGGATGGTGCGACCTACAACCGCGGGCAGTACAACAACAACCCGTTCACGAGCGGCGGCGGGGGCCAGCCGTTTGCCTACCTGAACTTCGTGCTGAACGACAGCACCGGCACGGGCAGCGTCACGATCCGCAAGCTCCGGTTCTGGGGCACCGGCTTTGAGCTGGACAACGTCGCCGTGCGCAGCCCGGCGCTGACCGGCACCCTGCCGCCGAGCTGGATCGACACGGGCATCACCAAGGCCATCGTCGACCCGCCCGTGACCGAGGACGACACCGGCACCACCCGCGTTGACCAGCCGGTCACGCTGAACCTGGTCGGCAACGACCCCTACGTGCCGCCGGGCAGCACCGTCACGGTGCCGCCCCGCAGCGACCAGGGCGGCACCGTCACCGCGGGCGCCAACCCCGGGGAATGGCGCTACACGCCGCCCCCCGGTTTCACCGGCACCGACACCTTCAGCTACGAGGTGTGCCTGGCGGCGCCCAACCAAACCACGTGTGCCACCTCGACCGTGACCGTGACCGTGGTGGCGCCCGATGTGCGCGTGGACCTGACGGGCCTGCCCCCCGCGGCCACCGTGGGCCAGCCCTACACGGGCAGCTTCAGCTGCACGAACCAGGGCACGGCCGATGCGCTGGCCGCCACCACCTGCAAGGTGGACAACCTGCCCCAGGGCGTGACGCCGGGCGCCTGCGCCATCAGCCCCGGCAACGTGGCCTGGGTGGCCGGTGATCCGATTCCGGTCGGCGAAACCGTGACCTGCGCCGTGAGCGGCACGCCGGACAACCAGAAGGGCACCGTCACCGTGCAGGGCAGCACCAGCGCCACCGGCGACACCGTGCCCGGCAACAACACCGCCACGCAGGACATCACCGTGTCCGGCGTGCCCGATGTGGTGGTCGACATGTCCGGCCTGCCCAACGGCACGGTCGGCCAGCCCTACGAGGGCCAGTTCACCTGCACCAACCGCGGCACGGCCGATGCGCCGGCCACCACCTGTGACGCCAGCCTGGCGCCGTGGATGACGCAGGGCGCTTGCACCATCAGCCCCGCGGGCGCGGCCTGGACCTCGCCGGCCACCATCCCGGAAGGCGCGACCGTGACCTGCCCGGTCACCGGTACGCCGAAGGAAACCGGCGAATGGCCGGTCACGGGCACCGGTGGCGGCAGCACGGGCAAGGTGGACGTGAGCGTTCGCGCCCTCAAGCCCGTGCCCACGCTGACGCACTGGGGCCAGCTGCTGATGGCCGGCGCGCTGGCCGCGCTGGGCCTGGCCCTGCGCCGCCGCCGCTCGGTGTGATCGGCGCCCTGGCCTTTTTCTGAAAAAGGGCCATTAGTATCGGGGCATTGGCGTTTTAAATTGAACGGCAGTGACTGGATACTGGATGTATTCAAGGATGGTTGTGCTGGACGAGGGACTCGCGGTTGCAGGGGTGCCGCTCGGCGCGCAGCAGCTTGAGCGCCACGCGTTGCCTGAGCCCTCATCGCACGGCCACCGGCCATCTCGGGTCCTCCTCAGGGCCCGTTTTGCTTTCAGCGGCCTGTGCGTCCGTGACGCGGGCGCAGCCGATTGAGACTTGGAAGACCTGACGGCCTGACAGGTGCCAGGCCTGTTGCGGGCGCAGGCGCGCAGGCGTGACGGGGGGCTGCGGCGGCAAGCGCGAGCAGCCGCCGGTGCTGCCCAGGCCGGGGTCAGGCCAGAAAGCGGCGCCAGATGCGCTTGCCCGCGTCGTCGTAGGCCTTGACCGTGTCCAGAAAGGCGGCGCGGGCCGGCGCCGGCACCAGCGGCTCGGGCAGCAGCGGGTCGAAGACGAGCTGACGGATGGCGGCATCGCCCGTCAGCCAGGCCTCGCGTGCCGCGGCCTCGAGCGGCAGCTGGGGCAGCCGGGTCAGCGAGGCCTGCAGGTGGGCCTGCGTCTGGTCGTAGGCCGCGGCCAGCGCCTGCAGCGGCCACAGGCCGCGGGCCGCCTTGTCCAGCGGCGTGTCCAGCTCGCGCACCTGGAACACGGGCGCGCCGCGGTCCAGGCCCAGGTCCCGCAGGCGTTTGCGCAGGCGCATGACGCCGCCGTCGAGGTTGTCGGGCCGCACGCACAGGCCGGCCGTCAGCTCGCGCAGCCCCAGCAGGGCGAGCGCGCGCTGGTTGGCGCGCTGCACCTTGCGGTCGGGCGACGCCAGGGCCAGCACCGCCACCCAGCCACCATCCCACGGCACCAGCTGCTGCTCCAGGTCGCGCCACGCCGCCACCTCGCGTCCCATCGCCCGGCCTTGCGGGCCCAGGCGGTAGGCGCCACGGCCAGCGGTCTCGACCAGGCCGCTGGCCAGCAGGCGATTCAGGGCCACGCGCACGGCGTTGTCCGCGACGTCGAACAAGGCGCAGGCGCGGATCGCGGTGGCCGCATCCAGGGGCTGGTTTTTGCGCGACACGAGCAGCTTGAGCAGCAACTCGCGCGCGCTCGGGGCATCACTGCGGGTCACGGTGTCGGGCAGGGCGCGGGGCGATGGGCGGGGCATGGTGCCAATGCTAACGGGGCCTCCCGCGCAGGCTTTGGCGTGGGTAGGGCTTGTGATTTCATTACATTGAGAGAATAATTTGTGCGTTATGTGTAATGTTTGAGGCGCTGCAACCGCGCCCGCCCGCCTTGCCCAGGAGACCGTCACATGTCTGTCAAAGCCCAGTTCCTCACCCATGCCGTCACGAATCAGCCGCAGCCGCTGCCGGACTACAACGCCTGGACCAGCGACACCGTGCTGCAGGCGTGCGTGGCCCGCGAAGGCGGCGGCTGGGCCGACGATCACCTGACGCGGCATGGCGAGTTCGCGGGCGGCGAGATGATGGCGCTGGGCCAGGCGGCCAACCGGCACAAGCCCATCCTGCACCCCTTCGACCGCCACGGCCGACGCATCGACGAGGTGGAGTTCCACCCCGCCTACCATGAGCTGATGCGGCGCCTGATGGCGAACCAGGTGCACAACTTCAGCTGGGTGCACCAGGGCCAGCCCGGCGCCGCCGTGGTGCGCACCGCGCTGGGCTACCTGAGTGCGCAGGCCGATGCCGGCACCGGCTGCCCGCTGAGCATGACCTTCTCCGCCGTCCCCGCGCTGCGGCACGACCCGGCGCTGTTCCAGGCCTGGGCGCCGCGCCTGATGTCGTCGACCTACGACCCCCGCACGTTGCCGGCCGACCAAAAGCAGGGGTGCACCATGGGCATGGGCATGACCGAGAAGCAAGGCGGGTCGGACGTGCGCGCCAACACCACGCGGGCGATTCGCCAGTCCGATGGCAGCTACGAGGTCGTGGGCCACAAGTTCTTCTTCTCGGCCCCCATGTGCGATGCGCACCTGGTGCTGGCCCAGACCGAGGGCGGCATGACGACGCTGCTGATGCCGCGCGTGTTGCCCGATGGCTCGCTCAACGCGGTGCGCATCCAGCGGCTCAAGGACAAGCTGGGCGACTGGAGCAATGCCTCGTCCGAGGTCGAGTTCCAGGGCGCGACCGCCCACATCGTGGGCGAGGAGGGGCGGGGCATCGCCTACATCCTGGACATGGTCATGTACACCCGCCTGGGCTGCATCGCGGGTTCGGCCAGCGGCATGCGCCAGGCCCTGGTGCAGGCACTGCACCACACGCGCCAGCGCAGCGTGTTCGGCAAGACGCTTATCGAGCAGCCGCTGATGCGCAACGTGCTGGCCGACCTGGCGCTGGAGAGCGAGGCGGCCACGGCCCTGGCCATGCGCGCCGCCCGGGCGGTGGACGCATCCGAGCGCGATCCGATGGAGGCGGCCTTTGCGCGCATCGTCACCCCGGTGGGCAAATACTACGTCTGCAAGCGCGCGCCGGCTTTCGTCAACGAGGCCCAGGAATGCCTGGGCGGCATCGGCTACGTCGAGGAGAACATCCTGCCGCGCCTGTACCGCCAGGCGCCACTCAACTCGATCTGGGAAGGCAGCGGCAACGTGCAGTGCCTGGACGTGCTGCGCGCGCTGCGCCGTGAGCCCGAAACGCGCGAAGCCTTTTTCGCCGAGCTGCTGAAGGCCCGCGGCCTGCATGCTGCCCTGGACCGCGAAATCGAGGCGTTGAATGCCACGCTGGAGGACGTGCAGGCGCTGGAGTTGCGCAGCCGGTACGTGGTGGAGCGCATGGCGCTGGCCGTGCAGGCGGCCATCCTGCTCACCAGCGGTCAGGACGCGATTGCCCAGGCTTTCTGCGAATCGCGCCTGAATGGCGCCCATGGCCTGACCTTTGGCACCCTGCCCGCGGGCGCGCCGTTCGACACCTTGATGGCCCGGGCCATGCCAGCCTTCTGAAGAGCGGTATGGTCAGTCTGTCGATGAAAAATAAACGAGGGTGAGGCGATACCCATCATCGATGGCCCACCATCGGTTCAGGTCACCCCAGGCGAGCGCCGCCACCCACCCATCCGCAGCAGGCAGTCGGCGATGCGCTCGGTGGGCACGTCGCTGTCGAAAGGCAGCCACGCGGCGCCGACTTTGGCGATGGCCAGTTGCAGAGTCAGCAGGTCGAGGCCGTGGGGCAGCCACAGCCTCACCTTGTCGCCGGCCTGCACGCTGGCCTGCAGCAGGTCGGGGCGATCCGGCCCGTGGAGGATGGGGAGCATGGGGGCGCGCTGTCGTGGCAACAGGGGCAGACATTAGCACCGATTGCCCCCGCTTTGAGCCTGTGAGGCGGTGTGACGCCAGGGGCAAGCGGCAGCGCGTTGCAGGGGACTGCGTCAACCCAAAAAGAAGGAGTATGGAGGTGATTGCGATCTGGAAAGATCGACGGCAGGATGATACTGCCGATGGCGGTGTGCGTCGACGCGCAACGGGGTCTGAATCCGGCTGAGCGGGCTTCAGACCCCGCGGAGGTGCTCAGCAGCAGCGCCCGCCGCCGCGCCCGTAACGGGCCTCCAGGCGCTCGCGGAAGAACGCCTCGTAGGTCATGGGCGTGCGCTCGGGGTGCGTCTTGGCCATGTGGCTGAGGTAGGTGTCGTAGTCAGGCAGGCCCACCATCAGCCGCAGGGACTGGCGCACCGAGCGCGCCAGGTAGCGCCCGGTTTCGGGCAAGGTTTTGCCGTTCAGCATGGCGTCAATGGGCGCCTGCCGGGCTCACGTCGCCCAGGGGTTGGTAGGGCGTTTCACGGGCCGTGGGCCGCTGGTTGCGGCGCGCAGCCAGGCAGGACTTGATGGTGTAGACCAGCACGCACAGCACCACCAGCATGAACAGGGCGGTGAGGCCCGCGTCCAGCCGGTTGTTGAAGGCGATGCGGGCCATGGCTTCCGGCGTCTTGGCGGGCGCGATCAGCACGCCGTTGGCCAGGCCCTCGGCGTACTTGTTGGCGTTGGACAGGAAGCCGACCTTGGTGTCCGGCGAGAAGATCTTCTGCCAGCCCGCGGTCAGCGTGCAGACCAGCAGCCAGGCGGCCGGTGCCGCCGCCACCCAGGCGTAGCGCTCGCGTTTCATGCGGAACAGCACCACCACGCCCAGCAGCAGCGCCACGGCGGCCAGCATCTGGTTCGAAATGCCGAACAGCGGCCACAGCGTGTTGATGCCGCCCAGCGGATCGACCACGCCCTGGTAGAGGAAGTAGCCCCAGGCCGCCACGCACAGCGCCGTGGCGAACAGGTTGGCCGGCAGCGAATCGGTGCGCTTGAGTGCGGGCACGAAGCTGCCCAGCAGGTCCTGCAGCATGAAGCGGCCGGCGCGCGTGCCGGCGTCCACGGCGGTCAGGATGAACAGCGCCTCGAACAGGATGGCGAAGTGGTACCAGAAAGCCATCATGGCCTGGCCGCCGATCACCTGATGGAGGATGTGGGCCATGCCCACGGCCAGCGTGGGCGCGCCCCCGGCGCGGCCCAGGATGCTGGTTTCCCCCACGTCCTGGGCGGTCTGCGTCAGCACATCGGGGCTGACCACGAAGCCCCACGAGGAAATGGTCTGCGCCACGGCTTCGGGCGTGGTGCCCACGAGTGCGGCCGGGCTGTTCATGGCGAAGTAGACGCCGGGGTCGATGCACGAGGCCGCCACCAGCGCCATGATGGCCACGAAGGATTCGGCCAGCATGCCGCCGTAGCCGATGTAGCGGGCGTTGCGTTCGTTGTCCAGCATCTTGGGCGTGGTGCCCGACGAGATCAGCGCATGGAAGCCGGACACCGCGCCGCAGGCGATGGTGATGAACAGGAAGGGGAACAGGTTGCCCGACCACACCGGGCCATTGCCTTGTGCGAACTGGGTCAGCGCCGGCATCTCCAGCGTGGGCATCACGACCACGATGCCCAGCGCCAGCGCGATGATGGTGCCGATCTTGAGGAAGGTGGACAGGTAGTCGCGTGGTGCCAGCAGCAGCCACACCGGCAAGCTGGCGGCGACGAAGCCATAGCCCACCAGCATCCAGGTCAGGGCCTTGCCGTCGAACGTGAAGGTCTGTGCCCATTCGGGATGCTGGCTGACCCATTGGCCGCCGAAGATGGCCAGCATGAGCAGCACGAAGCCGATGATGGAAATCTCACCGATGCGGCCGGGGCGGATGTAGCGCAGGTACAGCCCCATGAAGATGGCCACCGGGATGGTGGCCGCCACCGTGAACGTGCCCCAGGGCGATTCGGCCAGGGCCTTGACCACGATCAGCGCCAGCACGGCCAGGATGATGATCATGATCATGAAGGTGCCGAAGAGCGCCACCATGCCGGGCACGGGCCCCATTTCCTGCTTGACCAGGTCGCCCAGCGAGCGGCCGTCGCGGCGCGTGGAGATGAACAGCACGATGAAGTCCTGCACGGCGCCGGCGAACACCACGCCCGCCAGGATCCAGAGCATGCCGGGCAGGTAGCCCATCTGCGCGGCCAGCACCGGACCCACCAGGGGACCCGCGCCCGCGATGGCGGCGAAATGGTGGCCGAACAGCACGTGTTTGTCGGTGGGCACGTAGTCCAGGCCATCGTTGTGGCGGTAGGCCGGCGTCATGCGCGAGCCATCGAGCTGCAGCACGGTGTTGGCGATGAACAGGCTGTAGTAGCGGTAGGCGATCAAGTAGGTGCACACCGCCGCCACCACCACCCACATGGCGTTGACGGCTTCGCCGCGCGACAGTGCCACCACGGCAAAGGCGGCGGCGCCCAGCAGCGCCACCAGCAGCCACACCAGGTGGCGTTTGAAGAAAGTCATGTGGTTCTCCCGAAGGTCTCTGAGCTGGCCGTGCGGGATGCTGGAAAAGCCCCACGCGGCGCGGGGCATAGGGTACGCCTGTTTTGGTGCGTTTCACGCAGGTGACTGCATCGAATTGCATTCCAGGGCAGGCAGGGGCGGGGCGACCTGGCGAGCACGCGTCACCCCCGACTTGGACGCCGGTGCAGTGCACCGCGCCCGCGGGCACACCGCAGCCGCCACAGCTTGCGCTCCGGGATTCGCGGCTCATCCCCCAGGCATGTGGGGGGCACGGTCATGCCGGTTCAAGGTCGCCGGGCGTCGACGTTCATCTTCGCTTGCCGTGGCGGGGGGCAAGGTCTGTTCAAGGCATGGCAAATGAATGATGGGGTATGCGTCAATCACCGTTTGCTTTGAAACGGATTGATGTGCATACCCCATGAGATGGTCGAGTGGCGGGGATGTTCGCCGCCTGACGTGGCCAGCGGCGGCGGGGAATCGCCCAGCCGATCAGCCGGGAGCATGGTCCGGCGCCTCACCGGGTTGCTTCAGGTGTCACGCACGCAGGGCTCGCAGCCGTCGGGCCTGTGTGCCGCCAGCTCGAGCACGGCACGCCCCGGCAAGGGCTCGACGCCCGGGGTCGGCCCCGAGGCAGCCGGCTCAACGGTGCATCACTTCGACAGCAGCCGCATGGCGTCTTCCAGGCCCTTGAGCGTCATGGGGAACATGCGGTTGCTCATGAGCTTCTGGATCACGGCGATGCTCTGGCGGTACTGCCACACGCCTTGCGGCTCGGGGTTGATCCACGCGAACTTGGGATAGGCGTGGGTCAGGCGCTGCAGCCACTCGGCACCGGGTTCGTCGTTGTTGTATTCGACGCTGCCGCCTTTTTGCATGATCTCGTAGGGGCTCATGGTGGCGTCGCCGACGAAAATCAGCTTGTAATCCTTCTTGTACTTGCGGATCACGTCCCAGGTCGAGATCTTCTCGGCAAAGCGGCGCTTGTTGTTCTTCCACATGTAGTCGTAGACGCAGTTGTGGAAGTAGTAGAACTCGAGGTGCTTGAACTCGCCCTTGACGGCCGAGAACAGCTCTTCGACGCGCTTGATGTGGTCGTCCATGGTGCCGCCCACGTCCATCAGCAGCAGCACCTTCACGTTGTTGTGGCGCTCGGGCTGCATGCGGATGTCGAGGTAGCCGGCGTTCTCGGCGGTCGCGCGGATGGTGCCGTCCAGGTTCAGCTCTTCCTCGACGCCCTCGCGCGCAAAGCGGCGCAGGCGGCGCAGCGCCATTTTGATGTTGCGGATGCCCAGCTCCAGGCTGTCGTCGTAGTCCTTGTAGGTGCGCTTTTCCCACACCTTGACGGCGCTGCGCTTGCCGCCCTTGCCGCCGATGCGCACGCCCTGCGGGTTGTTGCCGCCATTGCCGTAGGGGCTGGTGCCGCCGGTGCCGATCCACTTGCTGCCGCCTTCATGGCGCTCTTTCTGCTCCTCGAGGCGCTTTTTCAGCGTCTCCATGAGCTCGTCCCAGCCCATCTTCTGGATCTTGGCCAGCTCTTCGGCGCTCAGCTCCTTCTGCAGGATGGCCTTGAGCCATTCGGCCGGGATCTCTTTGGTGAAGTCGGTGATGTGCTCGATGCCTTTGAAGTAGGCGCCGAACGCCTGGTCGAACTTGTCGTAGTGGCGCTCGTCCTTGATCAGCGTGGCCCGCGACAGGTAATAGAAGTCGTCGATGGCGCAATGCTCGGAGCGCGGGCCCACGACGTCCTTCTGCAGGGCTTCCAGCAGGGTGAGCAGCTCCTTGACGGACACCGGCAGTTTGGCGGCACGAAGGGCGTAGAAGAAATCGATCAGCATGAAGGCCTCGGTCTACATCAAGATGTAATTTAAAGGTGTTAGTTTTGGTGAGCCCTATCTACAGGCCCAGACTCATGTCGCTTGACGAAACCCAATTCAAACTCGCCAAGACCGAAGCCGGCCGGGCCGCCTTGGCTGAACGAACCGCGTGCACGCCACGTGAACGCCAGGTGCTCATCATGTGCGATGGCGAACGCACGGTGGCAGATTTTCAGGCCATGCTCGGCAGTCAGGCATGGCCCATCATCGCATCGCTGCAGCAAAAAGGGTATGTCCTGAGTGTCACGCCCATGTTGGCGCGGCTGGCCCAGTTCTCGCACACGGGCACGATGGAGTGGCCAGACACCGCCGTGCCGGCCGAGGTGACGCGGCCGCCCGCGACGCTGAAGGTGCCTGCGCCGGGCCGGCCGGCTGCCGCCCGAATTGCCGCCGAGGCGCCGGCCCAGGCGGCGCCGGTCGCGGCCCGAACCCCGCCGCGTGCGCGGCGCTCGCTGGCCGCGACCAAGATGTACCTGGTCGATGTGTTCCAGAAGCAGCGCGAGGAGGCCTCGCGCGCCATCACCCTCAGCCTGCAGCGCTGCAGCGACGAAGCCTCGCTGCTCGAAGCCATGCTGCCGGCGCTGAAGCACCTGCACGCCCAGTCGGGCGCCAGCTACGCCTCGCGCGTGGTGCGGCACCTGCTCGACATCCTGCCCGATGAGTTGTTGTCGCAGTTCTGCGAAGGCGTGCTGTCGCTGGACCTGCAGGCGTTGACGGTGGCCTCGCTGTTGACCGAAAGCACCGCGTCCTGAGGGCGGACCGGCGCATCGCCTGGCCGCATCAGCGGGCGCGCTAGGATGGTCCATCGTCGTTGACTGCGGATCTGCCATGCCGACCGGGCTGAACGGGCTCCAGGTGTCCCTGGGCCAACTCTGGACCTTGTTCCTGTTCCTCGTGCACCTGGGGGTGGTGGCGCGGGCCCTCACGCGGCCCAATCGCTCGCCGGCCTCGCGCGTGGCCTGGGTCGCGGTGGTCATGCTGCTGCCGGTGGTGGGGGTGTTGGCCTATTTGCTGCTCGGCGAAACCAGCGTGGGCTGGGCGCGTGTGCGGCGCCTGCGGCGCACGGCGTCGCAGCTGCGGCTGACCGACGAAACCGGCGTCGATCCCGAGCAGGTGCCCGCCAAGCTCCGCTCCCTGTTTGACCTGGGGCGTTCCATCAACGGCTTTCATGCCGTGGCGGGCAACCGCATCACCTTGCTGGGCGACGCCGAGGCGACCCCCAGCGAGCCGACGCGCCATGTGCGGGCGGCCATGAACCAGCTCATCGCCGACATCGAGCAGGCCCAGGTCCAGGTGCACATCGCGTTCTACATCTGGCTGGACGACGACACCGGCACGCGCATGGCCCAGGCCGTGGCCGCGGCAGCCCGGCGCGGCGTGCAGTGCCGCGTCATGGTCGACGCGCTGGGCTCGCGGGCCTTTCGCCGCAGCGCACTGTGGCGTGAGCTGGCCAGCGCCGGCGTGCAGCTGCTGGCCACGCTGGACGACGTCTCGCGCCTGTGGCACATGGCGTTCAGCCGCGTGGACCTGCGCGACCACCGCAAGCTGGTGGTCATCGACAACCGCATCGGCTACTGCGGCAGCCAGAACTGCGCCGATCCGGCGTTCCGCATCAAAGCCCGCTTTGCACCGTGGATCGACCTGCTGCTGCGGTGCGAGGGCCCGGTGGTGCGCCAGATGCAAAGCCTGTTCCTGAGCGGCTGGGTGCCGGAAACCGGCGAGGACTTGCGCGCGCTGCTCGGCGCGGCACCGGACGAGGCGGCCGCGGCCGAATCGGCCTGCGTCGCCCAGGTGTTTGAAACCGGGCCCACCGCGCGCCACAACGCCATGTCGGACATGTTCGTGGCCAGCCTGTACGCGGCGCGCGACGAGCTGCTCATCACCACGCCGTATTTCGTGCCCGACGAATCCATCCTGCGCGCGCTGTGTGCCGCCCCGCGGCGCGGCGTGCGCACCACGGTCATCTTCCCGGCGCGCAGCGACTCGTGGCTGGTGGGCAAGGCCTGTCGCAGCACCTATGCCGACCTGCTGGAGGCCGGCGTGGCCGTTCACGAGTACCCGTTGGGCCTGCTGCACACCAAGGCGCTGACGGTGGATGGCGAGCTGGCGTTGGTGGGCTCGGCCAACATGGACCGGCGCAGCCTGGAGCTGAACTACGAGAACAACCTGCTGATCGCCGATTGCGCGGTGGCGGCGCAGGTCCGCGAGCGCCTGCTGGGCTATCTGGCGGTGTCGCGGCCCGTCAGCCTGGACGCCGTGCGGGCCTGGCCGTTCCACGTTCGGCTGGTGCAGAACGTGGTGGGCATGATGTCGCCTGTGTTGTAGGTCATGGAGTATCCATCGGTTGCCGATGCGTGAAGAACGGGAATCGATGGATACTGCTTTGAAATCAATCGACCATCCGGGCGCACCTTCGCGATGACCGCTGTGCGCGTCATGCGGGCGCTGCGTCACGCGGGCTCGCTGCCGTCAGACCTGCCCCGCATGACATCCAAGGCGGCCACCTGGCCGCGCTCAAGGGCGTCGCTGTTGCGCTCGAGCAGGTCGGTCAGCGAATCCGCCACCACGGTGCGCGCCCACGATTCGTTGTCCAGCTCGATGATTTGCCCGTATCGCCCCTCGGGGCCTGGGCAGGTGTCGTGCGCCAGCGGAATCCAGCCGGGGTGGGCATAGGCCTGGGTCAGGATGTGCGTGGAGGCTGTGGCGTCGGGCGGCGGATCCAGGTCGTCGCTCAGGTTCTGCAGGTCCTGCCAGGCCTGCCGCAGGTCCTTGAAGGCCTGCAAGGTGTAGCTGTGGCCGTGCTCGCCGACCACCAACTGGGCGGCCGAAGTGACCGGGTGGTAGGCCACGTTGACCAGCTGGTAGAAGTTGACCAGCTCATCGGGCACCTGGTGGCCGTCGCCCAGCCGAATGCCGCGCGCGATCTGCGCGGCGTCGACGCCGGGAATCCAGGTGCTGTAGGGGTGGTCATCGGGCACCCGCTCGCGGATGGCGGCCACCCAGCGCTTCACCACAGGGGCCAGGTGCGCAAAGCGCGCATCGAGCTCGGCGGGCACCGGCGCCGGGGCGGCCGGTTGGGGTGCATGGGCTGCAATTTCGAGGGCCGTCACGACCCCGTCTTCCACCTTGAACCACACACTGAAGCCGCCATGCACGATGGCCTTGCCCCGGTCGCCCTTGAACAGGGGCACCAGGGCACTGGGGTTGGTGGCGCGCAGGTGCAGCACGTCGTGTCCGTCCATCGTCAAGGCCTGCGCAAACGGGGTCTGCGGGCTGAAGTCGAACTGGCCGGGGCTGAGCTGCAGCATCAAGCCCTCGGCCAGCGCGCCATCCTTGGCGTAGGCCATCAGGCCCAGCGCGTCCCAGGTGAAGACGTGGGTGTACTTCAGCTGCCGGTGCCGGCTGGGGCCCAGCAGCGTGGCCAGTTGGGCCACAGGCACGGGCAGGGCGATGGCCTGGCCCTGGATGAGCAACTGCCCCTGAACGAATGCAACGGTGGACATGGCACTCCCTGAGTCGACTTGTCAGGTCATGTTGCCACAGCCGATGCGGGGCCCTTGGGGCAGCATCTTGCCGGTCCTGTTGAGGAGTCCTGAAACCGTCGCCGAACAAGGTTGAGCGCGATGCGCCCCAGGCTGCCGGAGGTGGCTCGTGCCACGCGCCCGCGTCAGCTGGCCGATCAGGGCAACGCGCTTCAAAGGGGTGTTGGCGTGTGGGCGGTGCGGTCAGGCAGGGAATCCGCTTGCCACGGCCGGTCCAGGCGCTGCCTCCAAGCGCAACGGAACGCTGCGCCACTCGCCAGCGCGCAATCGGTCGGCCGACGACCGGCAGCTCAGCGCGGTTTGCCCAGCAGGTAGAGCAGCTGCGCCTTGGCTTCGGGCCATTCACCGGCTGTCATGCTGTACATGACGGTGTCGCGCACCGTGCCATCGCGGCGCAAGGCGTGGTGGCGCAGCACGCCATCGCGTTTGGCACCCAGGCGTTCGATGGCGCGCTGGCTGGCAAAGTTGAAGTTGTCGGTGCGCCAGCCCACCAGCGCGCAACCCAGGGTCTCGAAGGCGTGCGTCATCAGCATGAGCTTGACCGTCGTGTTCACGTGGCTGCGCTGCACGCTTTGGGCATACCAGGTGTAGCCAATCTCCAGCCGGTCTACCGCCGGCACGATGTCGTGGTAGCTGGTGGTGCCCAGCACACGGCCCGAGGCTTCGTCGATGACCGCGAAGGCGATGCGCGAGCCCGCATCGCGCATCTGCAGGGCCTGCTCGATGTAGGTGGGCGTCTGCTCGGGTTCGGGGACCGAGGTGATGCGCAGCGTCCACAGCTCGCCATCGGCGGCCGCGGCCCGCAGGCCATCTTCGTGCGACAGGGCCAGGGGTTCCAGCCGCAGGCCGCCGCGCTGCAGCACCACGGGTTCAACGAAGCGATTGGCGAGGGTCATGGGACGGGTGGTGTGAAGGTTGAAAGGCAGTATGCCTGGGTTTCCGTTCATCAACAAACGGAAACCCAGGCATACTGGTCATGGTGCCGCCTGCGGTCATGCGACGCGCAGGCCGGCATGGCGCAGGCGGTGGGGCGTGGGGCCACGCCGCCGCCGCATCAGCGGTTGCGCTGGTTCATGAACACCAGCTTCTCGAACAGCGTCACGTCCTGCTCGTTCTTCAGCAGCGCGCCCACCAGCGGCGGCACGGCCACCTTGGCGTCGGCGCTTTGCAGCGCATCCAGCGGGATGTCTTCGGCCACCAGCAGCTTGAGCCAGTCCAGCAGTTCGCTGGTCGAGGGCTTCTTCTTCAGGCCGGGCAGGTTGCGCACGTCGTAGAACACCTTCATGGCCGCGGTGAGCAGCTCGGCCTTCAGGCCTGGGAAGTGCACGTCCACGATCTGCTTCATCGTGTCCGGCTCGGGGAACTTGATGTAGTGGAAGAAGCAGCGGCGCAGGAAGGCATCCGGCAGCTCCTTCTCGTTGTTCGAGGTGATGAACACCAGCGGACGGTGCTTGGCGCGGATCAGCTGACGGGTTTCGTAGCAGTAGAACTCCATGCGGTCGATTTCGCGCAGCAGGTCGTTCGGGAACTCGATGTCGGCCTTGTCGATTTCGTCGATCAGCAGGGCGACGGGCTCGTCGCTGACGAAGGCCTGCCACAGCACGCCCTTGACGATGTAGTTCTCGATGTCCTTGACGCGCTCGTCGCCGAGCTGCGAATCGCGCAGGCGGCTCACGGCGTCGTATTCGTACAGGCCTTGCTGGGCCTTGGTGGTGGACTTGATGTGCCACTGCAGCAGCGGCATCTTCAGGGCTTCGGCCACTTCCTCGGCCAGCATGGTCTTGCCCGTGCCGGGTTCACCCTTGACCAGCAACGGGCGCTTGAGCGTCATGGCGGCGTTCACCGCCAGCATCAGATCCTGCGTGGCAACGTAGTTCTTGGAGCCTTCAAATTTCATGGTCAAGCCAATCCCGAAAAGAATGTCCCGTAAGGTGACAGGTGGGTGAATGCAATCACTCTAGAATGGTCGCGATCAGAGCAGTTCTGTCTCAACACACCAGAAATTGTGCGCAGAATATGAAAAAAACATTGTCTCTCATGTTTGCCGCCGTCCTCACGATGCAGGTGGCAACAGTGGCCAACGCGCAAGCGGTGGCAGGGAACGCAGATCGAGGCAAGGACAAAGTCGCCATGTGCATTGGCTGCCATGGCATCCCAGGGTACAAGGCCACCTTTCCCGAGGTGTACCACGTGCCCAAGATTTCGGGACAGAACGCCAAGTACATCGAGGCCGCGCTCAAGGCCTACCGCGAGGGGACGCGCAAGCACCCGAGCATGCGCGGCATCGGCGGCTCGCTGACGGATGAGGACATCGCCGACGTGGCCGCGTTCTACGAGGCCTCGGCCAAGCCATCCACCACCGAGGTGACGGTGCCCACGCCCAGCCCGCAGGTGGCCTCGCTGCTGCAAAAGGGCGCGTGCGTGTCATGCCACGGCGCCAACTTCTCCAAGCCCATCGACGGCAACACGCCCAAGATCGCGGGCCAGTATGCGGACTACCTGTACGCCTCCCTCAAGGCTTACCGCGATGACACCCATCGCACCTGGGGGCGCGGCAATCCCGTGATGGCCGGACAGGCCAAGCAATTCAGCGATCAGGAGCTCAAGGCCCTGTCCAAGTACCTGAGCACCGTGCCAGGCGACTTGGCCACCGTGCCCGAGCCCCGCTTCATCCGATGACGCAAAGGTGTTGATGTGATGCGTGTGCCGGCCAGTTTGTTGCGGCCCATGAAGGTATGGGGAATCGGGGTGTGGGTGCTGGGCCTGGCGGCTTGCGGCGGTCAGCCGCTGGTCGCGCCCGAGTTGATGGCCAAGCCGCGCCTGTCGGCAGCGGAACTCCAGCGCATGGACGAGGAAACGCTGGAACAGCGCCGCGCCGACTTTGCGCGTCAGCGGGACCAGGCCGCAGCCGATTTCCGGCAGGCCGAGTCGCAGTGCTGGAAGCAGTTCGCCGTGAACCGCTGCCTGGACAACGCGGCGCAGACGCGGCGCGCCCTGCTGGATCAGTTGAGCGCCGATGACCGCGTGGTGCAGGACGAGCTGCGTCAGCGCAAGCTGCAGCGTGCCGACGAGCGCCTGCAGGGCAAGCAGGAAAAAGCCGCTCAATGAGCGGAGTATGGGCCGGCTGCCGTTGTTGAAACAACGGTGGCAGGCCCATACTGCCATTGAAGATGATGCAAGGCACTGCGCACGCCTTGGCCTTGGCGGCGGCGCCACCCCCATCGCCGGCAACCCGTCTCCGGGTCACGCGCAGGCAGGCGCGCCTTGCGCGGCCTGTGGGCCGCAACGCGGCGCGCGCTCGGCGCATACCCAATCCACTACGATCACGCCCATGAACAAAACGCATTTCGGCTACGAATCGGTCGATGAACAGGACAAGGCCCGCCGCGTGCGCGGCGTGTTCGATTCGGTGGCGTCCAAATACGACGTGATGAACGATTTGATGTCCGGTGGCCTGCATCGGGCCTGGAAGGCCTACACCGTGCTGGTGGCCAACCTCAAGCCCGGCGACAAGGCCTTGGACATCGCCGGTGGCACGGGCGACCTGGCCCTGGCGTTTGCCAAGAAGGTGGGCCCCACGGGCCAGGTGGTGCACACCGACATCAACGAGGCCATGCTGAGCACCGGCCGTGACCGCCTGATCAACCAGGGCGTGCTGCTGCCCACGGTGATTTGCGATGCCGAGGCGCTGCCCTTTCCCGAAGGGCATTTCGACCTGGTGAGCGTGGCGTTCGGCTTGCGCAACATGACGCACAAGGACCAGGCCCTGCGCGAGATGAACCGCGTGCTGCGGCCTGGTGGCAAGCTGCTGGTGCTGGAGTTCTCGCGTGTGGCCAAGCCGCTGCAATCGCTGTACGACTGGTACTCCTTCAAGGTGTTGCCCAAGATGGGGTCCATGGTGGCCGGCGATGCCGACAGCTACCGGTACCTGGCCGAATCCATCCGCATGCACCCGGGACAGGAAGAGCTCAAGGGCCTGATGAAGGACTGCGGGTTCGGTCATGTGGACTACCACAACATGACGGCGGGTGTGGCGGCCCTGCACGTGGGCATCAAGTGCTGAGGCTGCCCGGGCGCTGACCCAGCGGCTCGCACGCGCGCAAGACCACGCCTGACGAGGGACATCGTGTGGCGCGACTGCGCCTGCGGGGCCGGCATGCGATCCTTGCACCCACATCGGCAGCCATGCCGACTGGTTCAATTCTTTTCATACCGGAGGCGGAGTGATCAAACTGTTTTCAATCATTGTGGCGGCCCTGATGCTGTTCACCACCTTTGACGCCGAAGCCAAGCGCATGGGGGGTGGCAGTTCCATGGGGCGTCAGTCGAGCAACGTGACCCAGCGTGAAGCAGTTCGTCCTCCGGTGCAGGCACCGGGCAACCAGGCTGCCACGGCGGGTGCCGCTGGCGCGGCCGGCGCTGCGGCGGCCGCCACGCGCAAGCCCTGGATGGGCATCCTGGGTGGCATCGCCGCAGGCTTGGGCCTGGCCTGGCTGGCCAATTCGCTGGGCCTGGGTGAAGGCTTTGCCAACATCCTGCTGATCGCCTTGCTGGTCATGGTGGCGGTGGCGGTGTTCCGCATGCTCAAGAACCGCAGCCAGGCTGGCCAGATGGGCAACCGCATGGCCTACCAGGGCGCTGGCGCGCCGGGCAACGTGCAGACGCCGGGCGGCTACAACCCCAGCCATGTGGGCAACGACGCTGCGGCACGTCCGTGGGAAAGCCAGGGCACCGCTTTCTCGAACGCGGGCGCCGCGGCGGGTGGCTCCATCATCGGTTCGGCCCTGTCGGGTTCGCAAACCTGGGGCGTGCCGTCCGACTTCGACACCGACGGCTTCGTGGCCGCGGCCAAGCGCAATTTCGTCACGCTGCAAAGCGCCTGGGACCGCGCCGACATCCCGGCCCTGCGCGCCATGATGACGGATGGCATGCTGAGCGAAATCCAGGCCCAGCTCGCCGAGCGCGAGCACAGCGCGCCGGGTCAGCCCAACCACACCGACGTGGTGAAGGTCGAGGCCCAACTGTTGGGCATCGAGGAGTTGGCTGACGAGTACATGGCCAGCGTCGAGTTCAACGGCCTGATCCGCGAAGACGTGGGCGCCGGCCCGACGCCGTTCCGCGAGGTCTGGAACATGACCAAGCGCAAGAGCGGTGGTGGCTGGCTGGTGGCCGGTGTGCAAGCGCTGCAATGAGCGCGCAGTGACCCGCGGCGGCTGGGCTGTATACCGGCTCGTGCTGCCAGGGGGACTGGCAATTCGTTGAATAATGGGGACATGGCAACATCGTCCCCTTTTTCTTTCCTGACCCAGGCACTGGACAAGCTGGGTGGCGCCCTGCAGCCGCCGGCCTGGCTCACGCATGAGATCCAGCATCGCGCGGTGCTGTTCGTCAACCACCTGCTGATGCAGGAACCCGAGGCGCAGCAGCGGCTGCTGGGTCAACAAGGCCGCTCGGTGCGGCTGGCCTGGCGCAGCCTGAACGCCCAGGTGCGCATCACCCCGGCTGGCCTGCTCGAGCTCAGCGATGCGCCCGAAGCCGACCTCATCCTCACCGTCACCGATGAATCGCCGCTGGAGCTGGTCAAGAGCGCGGCAACGGGGCAGCGTCCGGCCGTCCGCATCGAAGGCGATGTGCAGCTGGCTGCCGACATCAACTGGCTGGTCGACAACCTGCGCTGGGATGTCGAGGAAGACCTGGCGCGCGTGATCGGCGACGGGCCGGCGCACGCCGTGGGCAATGTGGCGCGCTCGGCGGCAGCCGCCTTGAAAGGCTTTGTCGACAAGGCCTCCTCATTGGGACGCGGCAAGGCAGAACCATGAAGCGGTATTGGCGCGGCGCCTACATCCTGTGGGTGGCGCTGCGATATGGCCTGGACGAGCTGGTCCTCAACAGTTTCGAGAAACCCTGGTTGCGCGCACTGGCGCGTTTTGCGTCCCTGGGCCGCGATTTGTCGGCGCCGCGGGGCCAGCGCCTGCGCGAAGCGCTGGAAAGCCTGGGTCCGATTTTCGTCAAGCTGGGGCAGGTGCTGTCCACGCGGCGCGACCTCATGCCCACCGACCTGGCCGACGAGCTGGCGCTGCTGCAGGACCGAGTGGCGCCTTTCCCGGGCGACGAGGCGGTGGCCATCATCGAGCGGGCCTTCAAAAAGCCCATCGACCAGCTGTACCGGAACTTCGACCGCACGCCCGTGGCCAGCGCGTCCATCGCCCAGGTGCACTTTGCCGAGATCGAGGTCGACGGCGTGATCAAGTCCGCCGCGGTGAAGGTGCTGAGGCCCGGCATGCTGAACGTGATCGACCAGGATCTGGCGTTGATCCACATGGTGGCCGGCTGGATCGAGCGGGCCTCCGCCGACGGCAAGCGCCTCAAGCCCAAGCAGGTGGCCGACGAGTTCGACAAGTACCTGCACGACGAGCTCGATCTGCTGCGCGAGGCCGCCAGTGCCGCGCAGCTGCGGCGCAACATGGCGAACATGACCAGCGTGCGCATTCCCGAGATGTACTGGGACTGGTGCCGCCCCGAGGTGGTGACCATGGAGCGCATGAGCGGTGTGCCCATCAGCCAGATCGAGCGCCTGCGCGAGGCCGGTGTCGACATCCCCAAGCTGGCCCGCGACGGCGTGACCATCTTCTTCACCCAGGTGTTCCGCGATGGCTTCTTCCACGCCGACATGCACCCGGGCAACCTGCAGGTGAGCCTGGCGCCCGAGAGTTTCGGCAGCTACGTGCTGCTGGACTTCGGCATCGTCGGCACGTTGACCGAGTACGACAAGGAGTACCTGGCGCAGAACTTCACGGCGTTCTTCCGGCGCGATTACAAGCGCGTGGCCGAGCTGCACGTGGAAAGCGGCTGGGTGCCGCGCGACACGCGCATCGACGAACTCGAATCGGCCATCCGCAGCGTTTGCGAGCCGTACTTCGACCGGCCGCTGAAGGAGATCTCGCTGGGCATGGTGCTGATGCGGCTGTTCCAGACCTCGCGCCGCTTCCAGGTCGAGATCCAGCCTCAGCTCGTGCTGCTGCAGAAAACCCTGCTCAACGTCGAGGGCCTGGGCCGTCAGCTCGATCCCGACATGGACCTCTGGGTCACGGCACGGCCCTTCCTCGAGTCGTGGATGGTCGACCAGGTTGGTCCCAAGCGCTTCTGGCGCGAACTCAAGAACGAAGCGCCGCGCTACGCCCAGCTCGTGCCCGAGCTGCCGCGTCTGCTGCACGAGTACCTGTCGCAACGCGCGCCCAACCACTCGGTCGAGCTGCGCGCCCTGGCCGAGGAGCAGCGCCGCACCAACCGCCGCCTCACGCGGCTGATGTGGGTGGGCCTGCTCGTGCTGCTGGCCATGGCCGCCGCGCTCGTGGTGCTGGTGCGCGTGGTGCTGCTGCAGCCGGCCGTCGTGGCCTGACCACCGACCGACCGGCGACGCTCAGGCCGGGTCGTGGGCCAGCTGGCCCATGCGGATCAGGCCTTGGCGGTGCGCATCGCTCCAGGCGCCCAGCGCGATGCGGTAGCAGCCTTCGTAGCGGCCCGTCAGGCTGAAGAACCGGCCGGGCGGGGCCAGCACCCCTTCGGCCAGGCAGCGTGCCTCGAAGCGTTCGGCATCGACGTCCGGCGGCAGTTGCAGCCACAGCAACAGGCCGCCCGAGGGGTTGGACAGGCGCGTGCCCTTGGGGAAGTGGCGGGCGATCAGCCCCCGCGCCTCACGCAGGCGCGCACTGGTTTTCTGCCGCAGCTGGCGCATGTGGGCCGCGTGGCTGTGGCCGATCAACTGCGCCAGGGCCAGCTGAAGCACCGTGGTCGGTGCCCCCATCTGTTTGTCGCGCAGCGTGCGCACGGCATCGGTCCAGCGGCCGGCGTGCAGCCAACCCAGGCGCAGGCCCGGTGCCAGGGTTTTGGTGAACGAGTGGCAGAGCATGACGTGGCCGCTGCGGTCGTGGGCCTTCACGGTGCGCCGGTGGGCGTCGTCGTCGGCCCATTCGTTGTAGACGGCGTCCTCGATCACCGCGACGTCGTGCGTGCTGGCCATCTGCGCCAGGCGTTTGCGCTGCGACGGCGGCATGCAGCTGCCCAAGGGGTTTTGCAAGGTCGGCACCACCAGCACCGCCTTGATGGGGTGGGTGTCCAGCGCAAGCTGGAGCGCGTCGAGCGACATGCCGTGGCTGGCGTGGGTGGGCACCTCGAGCGCGCGCAGGCCCAGGCTCTGCAACAGCTCCAGGAAAGAGAAGTGCGCGGGCGACTCGATCGCCACCACGTCGCCGGGCTGGGTGCACACGCGCAGGGCACAGGCAATGGCGTCGATGCAACCCTGGGTGATGACGATGTCCTCGGGGGGCAGCACGCAGCCCAGGTCCAGCGCAAAGCGGGCCAGCGCGTGTTGCAGCACCGGCGCACCCGTCTCGTGGGGGTAGACCGTGAGCGAGGCCGCGTTGCGGGTGACGGCCTGGTGCAGGGCCGTGCGCACCCGCTCCGGGGCCAGCAGCTGGGCATCGGGCGTGCCGGTGCCAAAGGTCACCACGCCCTCACGCGCGTGCGAGCCCAGCAGGCGCTGGGCATACCAGTCCAGGGTGACGGCGGTGGGCTCCAGCGGCGGCACATCCAGGCGCGGGGCTTTCAGGCGCGCGGGTTCGGGCCGGGCGCGCACGTAAAAGCCCGAGCGCGCGCGGGGCGACACCCACAGCTCGTCTTCCAGCGTGCGCATGGCCTGCAGCGCCGTGTTGTGCGATACCCCGAAGCGCTGGGCCCAGTCGCGCACCGAAGGCAGGCGCTGACCGGGACGCAGCACGCCCTGTTCGATGGCCTGCATGACGTGGGTGGCGAGGGTGCGGTACTTCGGGGTGGGCGTGACGTCGGAGCGCATGCGCCATTGTGCGGCTCAGGTTGCGCCAGGGGCAGACAGATGCGCGCCGGCGCCACCAGACAGCGGCGGGCCTGAAACCGGCTGTCTGGTGCAGACAGCGGCCCGTTGCCGCTGGCGGGTGTGCCAGGGCGGGCGGACACTTCATCGGACGGAATCACCCCTCGCGCCAGACCTGCAGTCCCCGAGACAGCACCGGTGGGGCGGGCGATTCAGCCCAGATCGACCGGCCACGCCGGCGGCCTGGTGTACAGCCTTGATCGACCCTTTTGCCTGCCATGTCTGCTCATCTCTCCCCCCTCTGTCTGGTTGTCTCCGAACCGCATCGCGGTGCCAGGTGGCGGCGCATCGCGGCCCTGGTCACCGGGCGCAGCGCGGCTGCTCGCTTGCTGGCGGATCACGCCACGGCAGTGGGGGCGGCTTGGCGGGTGCAGGGCCAGCCGCATGCGTCGGTCTGCGCGCCTCAAGGCGGTGGCCAGCCGCTGACGAGTCGTGGCCTGACCTTGCGCACGGAGCCGTTGCACAGCGCGCCGGCCAAGGATGCGGCGCCGCATGGCGACCTCGTTGGAGGCCCCGTCGGAAGCGTATTCGGGGACCCATTTGTGCACCCATTCGGGAGCCCATTCGAGAACCTGCGCGGGGACGCCCTTGGGCATCCGTTTGAGGACCCAGGCCGCACGGCGGCGCCAGACAGCGCCCCTGACTCGGCCGTCACCTACTGGCACCTGCGCGAGGCCGACGGCCCCCAGGTGCTGGTGCTGTCGCCGGCCCAGCGCCAGACCGTGCAGGTGGTGCACGGCCGCCTGTGGCTGACGGCCGAGGGCAGGGCGGACGACCAGGTGCTGCAGGCTGGCCAGGCCGTGACGCTGTGTGGCCCGGGGCGCTTGCGGCTGGGGGCGCTCGTCCTAGCGAGCGACGGGCCCCGGGGGGCGCGGCGGGCTGGTCAGGGCCGTGGCCCGACGCCGGACGGGGCGTTCGCTGAGCCGGGTGCGTGTGTGCTGCGGTTGACCCGGGATGTGCCATGATCATGGAGTATGGTCGAACTGCCGTTCATCAGAAAACGGCAAGGCGTTGATACTCCATTCAGCCGATGGCCTGAAGCGATGTGCAGACTGGCTCGCCCGCTCAGTTGCGCACGCCGGACGCCACGTGTCCGGCGGGCACGTAGCTGGCGGCTGAATCCACGTGGCCGGTCTGGTCGTCGAAGAAGAAGTCGGGCTGGAATTCGCGCAGGAAAGCGCCTTTGGGCAGGCCGCCCAGAAACATGGCTTCGTCCACGGCGATGTTCCAGCTCATCAGCGTGCGGATCGCGCGCTCGTGAGCCGGTGCGCTGCGCGCCGTGACCAGGGCGGTGCGGATGCGCATGGGCGTCGCCTGCGGCTCGGCGTCTGCGACGGCCAGCGGTGGGCGCTCGCCGTGGGCCGGCTCGGGCGCTTGCAGGCCGCGCGCCTGCCCGGGCAGGCGCGGTGGCCGCCGGTCCTGCAGCTGCTGCAAGGCGGCCAGAAACGGCTTGAAGGGCCCGGGCGGCAGCGGCAGCTCGGCCTTGGTCCGCTCGTGCAACTGGAAGGCGTCCAGCCCGTCGGCCTGGTAGACGCGCTCGGCCTCGTCCGAAAACAGCACGGCGTCGCCATCGAAGGCGATGCGCACCTCGTTCGGGTGCGCGTCAGAGGCCCGCATGGCGTGCGTGGCCACCTGGGCGGCGGGGTAGCCCAGCGCCAGCGCCTCGCGCACGTCGGCCCCGTTGGCCGACAGGAACAGGTGCGCGCCCAGCGGCCGCAGGTAGCCGAAGGGGTCGGCGCCCTGGGTGAACACGCCGCGCTGGATGCTGGCCAGCCCCAGGGCCGCGGCCGAGCGGAACACGCGCAAGCCGCTGGTCGGGTCGTTGCGCGAGAGCATGACGACCTCGACCCGCTGCTGCCCCGGCTGGTTGAAGGCCAGCAGCTTGCGCACCAGCGAAAACGCCACCCCGGGGCGGGCCGGCACGTTCAGGCGCTGCAGCTGCAGCTGCATGTAGGCGTCGGCATCGCCTTGCTCGAACAAGGTGTTCTCTTCCTCGAAATCGAACAGGGCGCGCGACGAGATCGCCACGACCAGCTGGCCCTCCAGCGTTGCTGCCATGTCAGCCTTTCTACATCGGTAAATCAGGGGTATGCATGGAATGCCGTGCAAAAATGAACGGCAACAGGTGAATACTCTTGGTATGGGGACGTTCGGTCACTTCACCCAGCTGTTGAGCTCGATGATGGGCTGCAGCACGGCCAGCACGATGGTGCCGACGACCGCGCCCATGAGCACGATGAGCAGGGGCTCGAGGATGGTGGCCAGCTGCATGGCACGCCGCTGCACCTCCATCGACAGCTGGCGCGAGGCCCGCTGCAGCATCACCGGCAGCTCGCCCGTCTGCTCGCCCAGGCGCACGAACATGGACAGCAGGCCTGGAAAGCGCTTCTTCTGCGCCAGGGCCGTGGCCAGCGGCGCGCCCTCGCGCACCATGACCAGGGCTTCCAGCGCGTCGGCCCGCATGGCCTGGTTGGACAGGGTTTCGCCCGCCGCCTGCAGCGCGCGCAGGATGGGCACGCCGGCCGCGCTCAGCATGGCCAGCGTCGAGGCGAAGCGGGCCGCGTTGTAGCCACGCGCCAGCTTGCCGATCACCGGCAGGCGCAGCCAGAAGGCGTCAAAGCGCTCGCGGAAGGCTGGCGAGCGCAGGGCGTACCGCAGCCCCAGGCCGGCCAGCACCAGCAGACCCGCCACCCACCAGCCCCAGCCGCGCACGAAGTCCGACAGCCCCAGCATGGCCCGCGTCAGCACCGGCAGCGTGCGGTTGCTGCCTGCGAACACGCCGGCCACCTGCGGCACCACGTAGCTGACCAGGAAGATGACGATGACCACGGCGATGACCGTGACGATCATGGGGTAGAGCGCCGCCCCCATCAGCTTGGCCTTCAGGGCCTGGCGCTCTTCCAGGTCGTCGGCCAGGCGCTCCAGCACCTCGCCCAGGTCGCCGCCTTGCTCGCCAGCGGCGATCACGGCGCGGTAGACCTCGGAGAACTCGCGCGGCTCCTGGGCCAGCGCGCGCGCAAAGCTCGACCCCGCATTCACCTCGGCACGCAGCGCGCCCACCAGGTTGCGCTGGCGCAGGTCCTCGGTTTCTTCGGCCAGTGCCGTCAGGGCGCGCTCCAGCGGCAGGCCGGAGCTGACCAGGCCGGCGATCTGCCGCGTCCACACCGCCAGGCCCGTGGCGCTGAACACCTTGCTGGCCCACAACACGCGCGAGGACTTGGGGGCGTCGCCTTCGTCGGCGCCCACGGCAGTGACCGCCAAAGGCACCAGGGACTGGCCGCGCAGCAGCGCGCGCGCGGCCTTGGCCGTGTCGGCATCGATGACGCCTTTGCGGGCCTGGCCCTGGTCGTCGAGTGCCTCAAATGAATACGCAGGCATGGAGGAAGTGCTGAACTGGGGTGGCGTGCATTGTCACCCATGCGCATGGCGGTGGTCGCCGGCGGCACGCGGCGGCCGGCGCAGTGCGAGGCCTGCACGCCGGGCCGCGTCACAATGCCGGTCCATCGCCGATCGCCACGCAGGCACCGGGACCGATGTGCGCCTGGTGCCTGGTCGTGGCGCACCGCGCCGCCGTGGCCCGCGTCTCGGACGCTTCCACTGGTCCCCCCGCTTGCAAGGACGACTGCCATGCCGACCCTCATCCGTTGCCTGATTGCCACCGCCTGCCTGGGCAGCGCCGCGCTGGCGGTCAGCGTGGCGCAGGCCCAGCCCGACGAGGCCCGGCCAGGAACGGCCCGGGCGCGCGCGGCCCTGCCCACGTTCAGCGGCTTTCTGTGCTGCAACATGCGCACCGACGGCAGCTGGATCAGCGACATCAACTACGTGGCGCCGGACAAGCGCGTCATCGAAGCGGGAACGCCTGTGGTCGTCACCGGGTATGGGCGCCAGCGCGTGCACACCACCGTGGACGGCACGCCCCAGGACCTGGGCAACGACTACAGCCGCGACCTGGACCTGGAGGCCTTCGCCCGCCGCTATGTGCAGCCGACCGACCCCCGCCTGGCGCTGGCCCGGGCACCGGCCGCGGTGCGTCAGGCCGTCCGAAGCCAACGCGTGACGCCGGGCATGACGCGCGAGCAGGTGGCCATGTCGCTGGGCTGGCCCGTGGCCAGCGAAACGCCCCGGCTGGACGGCCGCGTCTGGCGGTACTGGCTGAGCAGCTTCGAGGAATTCCACGTCAGGTTCGACGCCGACGGCCGGGTCAGCGCCATCGACGGCGAGGCCGAGGTGCTGCAGCGCGTGGTGCTGCAGCGCTGACGGCCCGGGCTGGCATTGGACGCGCACCGGTGCTGGGCCGGTCTTCGGCGGCGCGGCGATCCACTTTGGGAAGCCGTCAAACGCCGGGCCGGGTCGCCTGCGTCGGCCCGCGCGCCCAGCCGGCTCAATCGCCGCGCGTCAGCGGCAGCAGCTCGTGCACCATCAGCGGCTGCTGGCGCCCCCGCAGCTCGACAGCGTCGATGGGGCGCGTCGTCAGCCGGCCGGCCAGGGCCTGCGCGGTGGTGTCGGAGACCAGCACGCGCGTGCCCAGTTTGCGGTTGATGCCCTCGATGCGGCTGGCCACGTTCACGGTGTCCCCCACGGCGGTGTAGGCCAGGCGGTCGTGGGCGCCCAGCACCCCGGCGACCACCACGCCGGTGTGGATGCCGATGCGGGTGTCGAAGGGGGCGAGCTGCTGCTCGGCCCAGCGCGCGTTGAGCCGGTCGGTGGCCTCCAGCAGGGCCAGCGCGGCCTGGCAGGCCTTCAGTTCGGCATCCGGCAACTCGGTGGGCGCGCCCCACAGCACCATGATGCCGTCGCCGGTGAACTTGTCGATGGTGCCGCCATGGCGCGCGATGACCTCGGACGCGACGTTGAAGTACTGCGTCAGCTGGTCGACCAGCACCGTGGTCGGGGTGGACTCGGCCAGGGTGGTGAAGCCGTGGATGTCGGTGAACATCACGGTGACCTCGCGCGGCTCGCCGCTGGGCTGCAGCGGGCGGCCCTCGTCCAGCAGCTGCTGGACCACGTCCAGGGGCACGAAGCGGCGGAAGGCCCGCAGGCCCCGCGCCGATTCGTCCAGCGCGTGGTCCAGGTGCTGCAGCTCGAGCACCGGGCTGTTCACGCGCGGCAGTTCGTCGAGATCCAGCCGGCCGATGCGGCGCGCGATGTGCGACAGCTGCTCCACGGGCGTGGTCACGCGCTTGGACAGGTGCAGGGCCAGCAGCAGCACGATGCCGAGGAACACCATCATCGCGCCCAGCGCCAGCAGCACCGAGCGCCGCAAGCCGCCCAGCAGCTGGTCTTCGGGCACCCAGCTGACCAGCTGCCAGCCTGTGCTGGCGATGCGCGAGGCCTGCACCAGAAAGCGCTGGCCGTCGATCATGAGGGGAAAGTGCACGCTGGCCGTGCCGTCGCGGCCCTCGGCCTGCAGGTGGGCATGGATGGCGCCCAGCACCCCGCCTTGCGGGCTGGACAGGCTGCGGGTGCGGCCGGGCACGTCGCTGCGCGCCAGCACCTGCTGCTCGGCGCTGATCAGCGCGCTGTGGCCATAGCCGGCGCTGCTGAACTGGTGCACGAAGTCCGACAGGCGCCCCAGCGTCACGTCGCCCGACACCACCATCAGCTGCACGTCGTCGCCATCGCGCCGGTAGTCCGGGATGGCGTAGGTCACGCCCAGCTCCTGGGCGGCCTGGAAGATGTAGGGCGTGGTCCACACCGGCTGACCGGTGCGCACCGCTTCGGTGAACCAGGTGCGGGCGACGGGGTTGTATTGGGACTGGCGCACCTCCACGCGCTGGGTCTGAAAGCGCTGGCGCGGGTCGCGCTGGTCGTCGGGCAGGGGCTTGTACTCCCAGGTTTCCTGGGTGATGCCGTGGCTGCGGGCGATGTGGCGCACGGCGGGCTCGGGGTAGCGCTGCACCATCAGCATGTGGCCGACGGCATCGGCCACGTAGACGCTGTCCAGCTCGGGCGACTGCTGCAACAGCACCCACAGCAGCTCTGCCGACTGCTGGGCATGATCCCCGCGGGTTCCAGGCTGGGCGAGGCGGCCATGGCGCTCACCACGGATGCGGCCTTGGCCAGGAAGGCATGGATCTTGTCCTCGACGCGCAGGTGATCGGCGCGGTGCACCGATTCGCCCATGGCGCCCACCAGCCGCTGCGCGCCCCAATAGCCCAGGCCCAGCAACAGCAGCGATTGCACCACCACGACCAGCGTGATGATGGTGCCCACGTCGACCCGAAAACGGCGCAGGCGGGATGAGCGGACAAAGGACGAGGAAACGGACATAGGCCTTTACAGCGGCGCACCGCGTGTGGGGGTCCGCATCATCGGCAATCGCGCCGCCATGCCGCAGGTTGGGTGCGTCGGGGGCTCACATTGCTGGCCCACCCTGATGAATACGACACGTTTTGTCGTACAAATGCTTCAACCTGAGGGCCTCGACACGCGCTCTCCGCGGTGCCGGATCCAGGACGCAGGGCCGAGCGGCCAGGAAGTGGGGCGATGTTCAGGGCATGAGGACCCGGCAGCGCAGCCCGCCTGAGCCGGCAGGCGATGGGCCAACACGCGCCTGTCTGCAGCAGGGCTGGCGCATGGCCACCGGTCGCTTGCTGCAGGACGGCTCCAGCTGGCGCGAGCGGCCAGCGCGCGCATCGGCTGAAGCGCGGCGCGCACCGGCGGTGCTCACCCTTGGGTGGCCAGGCGCACCATGGGGGCCATGCCTTGCAGGGCCCATTGAGGCAGCCGCCCCGGTCAGCTGGCCGCCGCCTTGCACTGGGCCACGATGTCGAGCGAGCGCAGGCGCAGGGCTGGGTCGAAGATGTCGCAGACGAACATGAGTTCGTCGGCCTGCGTGGCCTGGACGATGGACGTGAGACCGGCGCGCACGGTCTCCGGCCCGCCGATGACGGCCATGGCCTGGAAGTCCTCGATGCCGGCGCGGGCCCGGTCGTCCAGCATGTCCCAGAAGCCCTCGATGGGCGGCTTGAGCTTGCCGCGCTGGCCGGTGAGGATGGCCAGCACGCGCTGTTGCGAGCTGGTGGCCAGGAATCGGGCTTCCTCATCGGTGGGCGCGGCGATCACCGGCACGCCGACGACGGCGTGCGGCTTGGGCCAGCGCTTGGACGGGCGGTAGTTGGCGCGGTAGATCTCGAGCGCCTGCATCAACAGGCGCGGCGCAAAGTGCGAGGCAAAGGCGTAGGGCAGGCCTTTGTAGGCCGCCAGCTGCGCCGAGAACAGGCTGGAGCCCAGCAGCCAGATGGGCACGTGCGTGCCCGCGCCAGGCGTGGCCACCAGGCGCTGGCCGTCTTCGACGTTGCCCAGCAGGTGTTCGAGCTCGGCCACGTCACGGGGGAAATCCTCGGCCGATTCGACGCCCACGTTGCGACGCAAGGCCCGCATGGTGTGGGGGTCGGTGCCGGGTGCGCGGCCCAGGCCGAGGTCGATGCGGTCCGGGTACATCTCGGCCAGCGTGCCGAAGGCCTCGGCCACCACCAGCGGGGCGTGGTTGGGCAGCATGACGCCGCCCGACCCGACGCGGATGCGCTCGGTGGCCCCGGCGATGTGGCCGATGAGCACGGCCGTGGCCGAGCTGGCGATGCCGACCATGTTGTGGTGCTCGGCCAGCCAGTAGCGCGAGAAGCCCAGTCGCTCGACATGGCGGGCGGTGTTCACGGCCTGGGCGATGGCCTCGCGCACCGTGCCGCCTTCGCGCACGGGCACCAGGTCGAGGAAGGAAAAAGCGGTGTGGGTCAGATCAGGCATGCGGGGCATTGTGGCGGCTGCCGGCGCGGCAATCCGTCGCCGCAGGGCGAGACCCTGCTGCCAGCGCTGGGTCCGTGGCGGCCTGTAGGGGCGGGGGCCGGCGCTTTGCTAGGCGGCCTGGCGGCTTGGCGGACCGGATTGCGGCAGGCTGGTGGGGAAATGGGCAGTATGGGCCTGTTGCCGATTCAGATGTATCGATGTAGTGGCCATACTGGTAGTTTGGGATTGGGGCTCGAGTGTCTGCACAGCCCGGTGCGGTCGTCCAGCGGCTGTGGGGCCCGCTTGGCGATCGTCAGCAACGCGGCGTTGCTGCCGATCACGCCGGCGGGTTGGCCGGTCTGCCGGGCCAGCTGAGCGCGCCGCCATGTGGCCGGGCCGTCAGCCGGCGCGTTCTCCGGCGCCGGGCTGGCAGACCGCTCTGCCAACCCCAAGTCCATGCTCCAGGCCGGGGCGCAGCGCCTCAGGCGTCGGCCAGCTCTTCGTGGTGGCCGGCTTCGCCTTGCTTCCAGTACGCGGCGATGCGCATGCGCTTGGCGTTGGCACCGGGTTTGGCCAGGATGGCCTTGCGCAGCGCGGCCATGGTGCGGCTCTCGCCGGCGGCCCAGACGAAGCCATCCCCGGGGGTAGGTCCAGCGCGGCCACGGCGGCGGTCAGGGACGGCACCCATTGCAGGTCGAGCTGCGCCGCGCTGCGCCAGGCGCGCTGGTCGGCCGGGTTGGCCAGTTGCACGCGCACCACGGCGCGGGTGGTGGCCGGCAACTCGGCCAGGCGGCGTTCGATGGCCGGCATGGCGGTTTCATCGCCCAGCAGCCAGTGCCAGTCCTGCTGCGGGGACACCACCAGGCTGCCGCGTGGGCCGGCCAGGCCCAGCCACTGGCCGATGGGCGCACTGCGCGCCCACTCCACGGCCGGGCCACTGCCGTGCAGGGCCACGTCCAGCGTGAGGGTGTGACGCTCGGCATCGTGGTGCAGCGGCGTGTAGTCGCGCATGGTGGGGCGCTCGCCCTCGACGTGGGGGCGGCCGTCCACCAGCTGCGGCAGGTTGGGCTTGTCCAGGCCGGCCTGCGGCAGGATGAGCTTGGTGTGGTCGTCAAAGCCGGCGCTGAGGAAACCCTGCAGCCCGGGGCCGCCGACGGTCAGCCGCAAGAAGCCGGGGCTCACGGTGTCGCGCGCCAGCAGCTGCACGTGGCGCGAGGTGAAGGGGTGACGCACGCGTTGCATGACGGATTTGGGGTCTGTGGACATGGTGTGATTTGATTGATAAAGTCCACCAACTATCACGCATAAAGTTGACATTGTCAACAATACCCATGACGTCATCGTCCCTCAGTGCCGACGTGTTCGAAGTGCTGCACGACCTGCTGCACCTGTTCCGCAACCGCTTGATGGCGGCCAGCCAGGCCGCCACGCCGGACCTCACCTTCAACGAGGTGCGCATCCTCATGCAGACGGGGCGGCATCCCGGGCTGACGCAGAAAGACCTGGTGGCGCGCAGCCACACCGACAAGGCGCAGATGGCGCGCACCCTGAGCCAGCTGCAGGACAAGGGCTGGTTGCTGCGCACACCCAGCGCCGACGACAAGCGCCTGCGCTGCCTGCACCTCAGCGAGCGCGGGCAGGCGTTGTTCGCCGAGCTGCAGGCGCAGCGCGAACAGATCGCCGGCGAACTGCTGAACCACTTTCCCCAGCCCCTGCAGCAGCAGCTGTTGCAGCTGCTGAGCCAGGCGCGCAGCAGCGCCCGCGAGGCGCCATCGCGCTGAGCCGGGGCGCTGCTTGGTGGCGGCCTGATCACGGGCCAGTCTCCCAGCCCGAGCCGCGTGGCTGGACGCCCGCTTGGCCGCCGCAACGCTGGGGTTGGGCGATTGGCCGGGCGGCCCATGGGCCCATGGTTCGATGGTTCGCCGCCCGCACCCGGTTAGATCAACGCCTGGCGACAACGCCGGTGGCCGAACCGCCACGGGTCGCCCCCGAGACCCGCCGGCGCGGCCGGGCCGGCTCGGCAGGCGCGTGCTTGACACCCGCCGGCGGGCGACTGCGCTTGAATGCCGGCTGGACCGCTTCAAGCTGACAGGAGACCCATGAACGACCGCGTGCTCATCGAACAACTGCCCCACGGCGTGGCCCACGTGCAACTGGTGCGCGAGGACAAGCTCAACGCCATCGACCCCGAGATGCTGACGGCGCTGAACGGCGCGATCGCCGAGCTGCAGGTCAAGCCCGGCCTGCGTGCCATCGTGGTCTCGGGCCGGGGGCGCGCGTTCTCGGCCGGCTACGACTTCGCCTCGTTCAAGCGTTTTCGCGACGCGGCCGAGCCCGGTGGTCCAGCCTACCGCGACGTGAGCACGCGCACGCATGGGCTGTGCAACGTGACGCAGAACGCGTTCTGGGGCTGGCACGAGCTGCCGGTGCCGGTGATCGCGGCCGTGCATGGCGTGGCATTTGGCGCCGGCCTGCAGCTGGCGCTCAGCGCCGACATCCGCCTGGCCACGGCCGATGTGCAGCTGTCGGTCATGGAGATCAAATGGGGCCTGGTGCCCGATTTGACCGGCATGGCGCGTTTTCGCCGCCTGGTGCGCGACGACGTGGCGCGCGAGCTGACCTTCACCGGTCGCATCGTGCGGGGCGACGAGGCACAGGGCTTGGGCCTGGTCTCGCGCGTGGTGGCCGACCCGCTGGCCGAAGCGCTGGCGCTGGCGGCCCAGATCGGCCAAAAGAACCCGGCGGCGATTCGCGCCGGCAAACGCCTGCTGAACGCGAGCGAGTCGTTCGACGTGAGCACGGGCGAGCTCTTGCTGGCCGAGTCGGTCGAGCAACAGGCCTTGATCGGCACGCCCAACCAGGCCGAAGCCGTGACCGCCAACCTGGAAAAACGCGCGCCGGTGTTTCAGGACTGAGGAGTATGAGGTGGTTTTCGATGAAAAATTCATCGGGATCCATGGATACTGCTGGTCAAGTGGTGGCATGACGCGTTGCCTCGGACGCATCTTGCCGGGCGCGCCTTTCTCCGGCTTCGGTCGCCTGACTCGCTGCTCGCTGCATGGGACAAGCGCGCAGGTGCCGGCTTGACGCAGGAACAGACGCAGTGGGCGCGCGCCCACGTTGGGGCAGTGCCTCGTGCAGGGTGAGGCAAGCCCCCCGTCGCGCGGCGGGGCCGCGGTGTTGCGTTCAGATGGCTGCGGCATGGATGGTCCCTGGGGTGAGCCTGCGCGGCACGCGGTTCGTTGAACCGCCAACGGCTCGGATTTGGCGTAGGCCTTGGCGTCTGACAGGCTGGCCGGGTGCTCAAAACCGTGGATCGCGGACGCGGTGCCGGTCAGCCTGGGTCGTCGCCGCCCGCGTCAGGTGGGGCCGCCGAGTCGGGCAGGGCGGCCGCGCCATCGAAGGCGGGGAACACGTTGGTCTTGATGTCCAGCCAGGGCGGGTTGGCGGCGTACATCTCGGTGATCAGCTGCTTGATGGCCGCGATGTACCAGGAGTCGTCGTTCAGCCGGTGGCTGAGGATGATGGGTGAGGTGGCGCGTTCGTCGTCGATGAGCCGGTAGACCAGGTCCGAGCGCAGCCGCGCGGCGGCCGGCACGATGCACACGCCCATGTCCGCCGCGACCAGGCCGAGTGCGGTCTGCAGCTCGCGCACCTCGTGGACCTCGGCGGCCTGGATGCCCTGGTCGTGCAGCAGGCCCAGCACGTGGTCGGCAAAGCTTGGCCGCGGCTCCTTGGGGTAGACGATCAGGCGCTGCTGGGCCACGTCGCTCAGGCTGGCGTGGCGGTGTTCACGGGCCAGCGGCGTGCCGGGCGCAATCGCCAGCATCAGCCGCTCCTCCCGCAACACCGTACGCGCGACCGAGATGTCGGTGGTGCGGATGCGGCCGAAACCCAGGTCGATGCGGCCGGACTTGAGCTCGCTGATCTGCTGCACGGACGACAGCTCGACCAGGTGCACGTCGGTGTCCGGATGACGCTGGCGGAACATGCGCACCAGCATGGGCAGCCCGCCATACAGCGTCGAGGCCACGTACCCGACCGAGATGGACTGCCGCTGCTGCAAGCCGACCTGGCGTGCGGCGGTCTTCATCTGGCCCACCTGGTGCAGCACCTGCAGGGCCTGTTCGTAGAACACGCGGCCCGCCGGCGTCAGCCGCACGGGGCGGCGGTTGCGTTCGATCAGCTGCACGCCCATCTCCTCTTCGAGCAGCTGGATCTGCCGGCTCAGGGGGGCTGGGCGATGTGCAACTGCTCGGCGGCGCGCGTGAAGTTGCGGGTGTTGGCCACGGCCACGAACGATCGGATCTGGCGCAAATCCATAAGGGAAAACCATGCCACGCTGGGATTGGGTCATTGTAAATCGTTGGTTTTCAAGGTGTTGTGTGCGCTTCATACCCTTTGGGTATGGAATCAGATCAATTTGGTGTTGGATCGATCGCGCGGTGCTGTCGTTCAATGCAGGCCATGGACACCACACCCCGCACCGCGCCAGCCCGGACCCTTGCTTCGGGCCCTGTCGTCATCGATCAGGTCGAGACCCTGCTGGTCGACCTGCCCACGATCCGCCCGCACAAGCTGTCCATGGCCACCATGAACGGCCAGACGCTGATGCTGGTGCGCATCCGGTGCTCGGACGGCACCGTCGGGGTGGGCGAGGGCACGACCATCGGCGGCCTGGCCTACGGGGCGGAATCGCCCGAAGGCATGAAGCTCGCCATCGACACCTATTTCGCCCCGCTGCTGCTGGGGGCTGACGCGAACCGCGTGCCGGCGCTGATGGCGCGGCTGAACACCGCGATCCACGACAACCGCTTTGCCAAGTGCGCGGTGGAGACGGCGCTGTTCGACGCGCTCGGCCACCGCGTGGGCCTGCCCGTGTCCGAGCTGCTGGGGGGCCGCCTGCGCGATCGCCTGCCGGTGGCCTGGACGCTGGCCTCGGGCGACACGGCCCGCGACATCGACGAAGCGGAGCGCATGCTGGCCCTGCGCCGTCACCAGGTGTTCAAGCTCAAGATCGGCCGCAAGTCGGTGCGCGAGGACGTGGCGCACGTGGCCGCCATCAAGCAGGCGCTGGGTGATCGCGCCGCGGTGCGCGTGGATGTGAACAAGGCCTGGAGTGAGCTGGAGGCCCAGCAGGGCCTGGCCGGTCTGGTCGATGCGGGCTGCGAACTGGCCGAACAACCCGTGGCCACGGCCGACGTGCTGGCGCGGCTCAAGGGCCGCTACCCGATCGCGATCATGGCCGACGAGTCGCTGACCGGCCCAGCCAGCGCCTTTGCGCTGGCCCGCGACGGCGGGGCCGACGTGTTCGCCATCAAGACCGAGCAATCGGGCGGCCTGCAAGCCGCGCAGCAGGTTGCGGCGATTGCCGATGCCGCCCACATCGAGCTGTATGGCGGCACCATGCTCGAAGGGGCGGTGGGCACCATCGCCTCGGCCCACGCGTTCGCCACCTTCCGCGAGCTGCAGTGGGGCACCGAGCTGTTCGGCCCCCTGCTGCTGACGGAGGAGATCCTCGCGCAGCCGCTGACCTATGCCGACTTTCACCTCACGGTGCCGACCGGCCCCGGCCTGGGCATTGCGCTCGACGAAGACCGCGTTCAGCATTTCCGCCGCGATCGGCCGCGCATCAGCGTCGGGCCCGCCGCCAATGCCGTGGCCTGAGCCGCCCGAACCGGCCTTTTCCATCCATTCATGCCTACCCACGACAAGGAGACCCCGATGAGCGTCCAGATCTTCAACACCGAAGAAGTCCAGGATTTTCTGCGCCTGGCCAGCGGCCTGAACCAGGACGGCGGCAACCCGCGCGCCAAGCAGATCGTCCACCGCATCCTGTCCGACCTGTTCAAGGCCATCGAAGACCTGAACATCACCTCCGACGAGTACTGGGCCGGCGTGGCCTACCTGAACCAGTTGGGCGAGCGGGGCGAGGCGGGGCTGCTGTCGCCCGGTCTGGGTTTGGACCGCTATTTCGACATGCGCATGGACGCCGAGGATGCGACGCTGGGGGTGGAAAACGGCACGCCACGCACGATCGAGGGGCCGCTGTACGTGGCGGGCGCCCCCGTCGAGCACGGCTTTGCACGCCTGGACGACGGCAGCGACACCGCCGGCCACACGCTCATCCTGCACGGCACGGTGTATGGCGCCAACGGCCAGCCGGTGCCGGGTGCCCAGGTCGAGATCTGGCACGCCAACACCAAGGGCTTCTACTCCCACTTCGACCCCACGGGCGAGCAGCAGCCGTTCAACATGCGCCGCACCATCATCGCCGACGCGCAGGGCCGCTACAAATGCCAGACCATCGTGCCCGTGGGCTATGGCTGCCCACCCGATGGCCCGACCCAGGCCTTGCTGAACCAGCTGGGCCGCCACGGCAACCGGCCTGCGCACATCCACTACTTCGTGTCGGCCGACGGCCACCGCAAGCTGACGACGCAGATCAACATCGATGGCGATCCGCTGGTGTACGACGACTTCGCCTACGCCACGCGCGAAGGCCTGGTGCCGCCGCTGGTCGAGCACACGGACCCTGCCCGCATCGAAGCCGAGGGGCTGACTGGCCCCTTCGCCGAGATCGTGTTCGACGTCCGCCTCAGCGCCCTGGTCAATGGCGTGGACAACCAGGTGGTCGACCGCCCGCGCCTGGCTGCCTGATGCGCTGACCTCGCCGGGGCCGCCCGGCCCCTTGCTTCCCCCGATTCGTTTGAACCGCGACCGCCGTCGCGGGGGATGGCTGCACCCCAAGGAAACCCACCATGAACACGACCGCCGCTGTTGACAAGTACGACGATGTCGAGAAGTTGCTGGAAACGGCCTTGCAAGACGACCCGCAAACCGGTGTCTTTCGTTGCCGCCGCGACATCTTCACCAACCCCGAGTTGTTCGAGCTCGAGATGAAGCACCTCTTCGAGGCGAACTGGGTCTACCTGGCGCACGAGAGCCAGATCCCGAACAACAACGACTACTACACCACCTCGATCGGCCGCCAGCCCATCGTCATCACGCGCGACAAGCACGGCGAGCTGCACGCGGTGATCAACGCCTGTGCGCACAAGGGGGCCATGCTGTGCCGCAAGAAGCACGGCAACAAGGGCAGCTTCACCTGTCCCTTCCACGGCTGGACCTTCAGCAACAGCGGCAAGCTGCTCAAGGTCAAGGACGAGAAGACCACCGAGTACCCGGTCTCCTTCAACACCAACGGCTCGCACGACCTGACCCAGGTGGCGCGCTTCCAGAGCTACCGCGGTTTCCTGTTCGGCAGCCTGAACGCCGACGTTCAGCCCCTGGAGGACTACCTGGGCGAGACCCGGGTCATCATCGACCAGATCGTGGACCAGGCCCCCAACGGCCTGGAAGTGCTGCGCGGCAACTCCAGCTACATCTACGACGGCAACTGGAAGATGCAGATGGAAAACGGCTGCGACGGCTACCACGTCAGCTCCGTGCACTGGAACTACGCGGCCACCATGAGCCGCCGCCATCAGGAAGGCACCAAGGCCACCGACGCCAACAACTGGAGCAAGTCGGTGGCCGGCGTCTACGGCTTCGAGAACGGCCACATCCTGCTGTGGACCAAAACGCTGAACCCCGAGGTGCGCCCGATCTGGAACCAGCGCGAAGAGCTGGCCCAGCGCGTGGGCCAGGACCGCGCCGACCTCATCGTCAGCCAGACGCGCAACCTGTGCCTCTACCCCAACGTGTTCCTGATGGACCAGTTCGGCACGCAGATCCGCGTGGCGCGGCCGCTGAGCGTGAACCAGACCGAGATCAGCATCTTTTGCTTCGGCCCCAAGGGCGAGAGCGCTGAGGACCGCGCCCTCCGCATCCGCCAGTACGAGGATTTCTTCAACGTCTCGGGCATGGGCACGGCCGACGACCTGGAGGAGTTCCGCGCCTGCCAAGCCGGCTACGCCGGCAGCGCGGTGCGCTGGAACGACATGAGCCGCGGCGCACCGCTGTGGATCCAGGGCCCCGACGAGAACGCCAAACGCATGGGCATGAAGCCCTTGATCAGCGGCGAGCGCAGCGAAGACGAAGGCCTGTTCGTGTGCCAGCACGACCACTGGGCCAAGACCATGCGCCGCGCCGTGCAACAAGAACGCGAAGGAGCCCAGCCATGAGTGCCGCCGTGACGACCGACCTTCAGGCCGTGTGTGCCTTCCTGTACCGCGAGGCACGCCACCTGGACGACCGCGAATGGGAGCCGTGGCTGGCGCTGTACGCCCCCGATGCCGAGTACTGGATGCCGGCCTGGGACGACGACGACCAGCTCACCGAAGACCCGCAGAGCGAGATTTCGCTGATCTATTACCCCGACCGCAACGGCCTGGAAGACCGCGTGTTCCGCATCAAGACCGAGCGCTCGAGCGCCTCGATGCCCGAGCCGCGCACCAACCACATGCTGACCAACATCGAGGTGCTGGCCGAGCGCGATGACGCGGTGGACGTTCGCTACAACTTCCACACGCTGAGCCACCGCTACAAGATCACCGATCACTTCTTCGGCACCGTGTACGTCACCCTGCGCCGGCACGGCGACAGCTTCCTCATCGGGCGCAAGAAGATCGTGCTGAAGAACGACTACATCCGCCAGGTCATCGACGTCTACCACATCTGACGCGCCAGGAGACCCCTCATGACCAGCTATCGCATTGCCCTGAATTTTGAAGACGGGGTCACCCGCTTCGTGGACTGCGGCGCCACCGAAAAGGTGCTGGATGCGGCCTTCCGCAACTGCATCAACCTGCCCATGGACTGCTCAGACGGCGTCTGTGGCACCTGCAAGTGCCGCGCGGAAAGCGGCACCTACGACCTGGGCGACGACTACATCGACGACGCGCTGACCGACGACGAGGCCGGCCAAGGCCTGGTGCTCACGTGCCAGATGGTGCCGCGGTCCGACTGCGTGATCGCGGTGCCGGTCCCGTCCACGGCCTGCAAGACCGGCACGACCCAGTTCAACGCCACGGTGGCCGAAGTGGCCACCTTCAGCGATGCCGCCTACGAGCTGGTGCTGGACCTGCCGGACCAGGCGCTGGATTTCTTGCCCGGGCAGTATGTCAACATTGCCGTTCCAGGGACAACGCAACACCGCTCATACTCGTTCAGCTCGCTGCCGGGCGAGCGGCGCGCGCGCTTCCTCATCAAACACGTGCCCGGCGGCGTGATGAGCGGCTGGCTCACGGGTGCGGCGGCCGGTGTTGCACTGCAGATGACGGGGCCGCTGGGCAGCTTCTACCTGCGCCCCGTCACCCGGCCGCTGCTGCTGCTGGCCGGGGGCACCGGGCTGGCGCCGTTCCTGTCCATGCTCGAGGTGCTGGCCCAGCAGGGCGCGACCCAGCCCGTGTACCTGATCTACGGCGTGACGCGCGACGCCGACCTGGTGCTGGTGGACCGCCTGCAGGACCTGGCCCGGCGCGTGCCGGGCTTCACCTTCAGCACCTGCGTGGCCGACCCGCAGACCACGCACGAGCGCCAGGGCTACGTCACCCAGCACATGCCGGCCCAGGCGCTGCACGGCGGCAACGTGGACGTGTACCTCTGCGGACCACCGCCCATGGTGGACGCGGTGCAGAAGCACTTCCAGGCCGAAGGCATCACGCCGGCCAGCTTCCATTACGAGAAGTTCACCCCCAACGCGGCCACGGCCGCCTGAGTGGAGCACACCATGACGCCGAGATTTGAAGGCAAGACCGTGGTGGTCACGGGGGCGGCCCAGGGCATTGGCCGCAGCGTGGCGCTGCGTGCCGCGGCCGAAGGCGGGCGCGTGCTGTTCGTGGACCGCGCCGAGTTCGTGGCCGAGGTGGCGGCCGAGGCCACGGGCGGGCAGGCGAGTGCCTGGGTGGCTGACCTCGAGACCTACGAGGGCGCCCGCGCCACCATGGCGCAGGCCGTGCAGGTGTTCGGGGGCATCGACGTGCTCATCAACGGGGTGGGGGGCGCCATCCGCATGCGCCCGTTCGCCGAGTTCGAGCCCGAGCAGATCGACGCCGAGATCCGCCGCTCGCTCATGCCGACGCTCTACGCCTGCCACGCGGTGCTGCCGCACCTGCTGCGCCGGGGTGGCGGCACCATCGTGAACGTGTCGTCGAACGCCACGCGCGGCATCCGGCGCGGCCCGTATTCGGCCGCCAAGGGCGGCGTCAACGCGCTGACCCAGGCGCTGGCCATGGAGTACGCGCCACACAACATCCGCGTGGTGGCCACGGCCCCCGGGGGCACGCTGGCGCCGCCGCGGCGCGTGCCTCGCAACGCCGCCGGCGACAGCGCGCAGGAACAGGCCTGGATGAACGAGGCCGTGCAGCAGGTCACCGAGTCCACCTTCTTCAAGCGCTACGGCAGCATCGACGAGCAGGTGGCGCCCATCCTCTTCCTGGCCTCGGACGAGGCGAGCTACATCACCGGCTCGGTGTTGCCTGTGGCCGGCGGAGACTTGGGTTAAATCCCCTCATTGAGTTGGGGTATGTGGCCATTGCCGTTTGCCAAGAAACGTCGATGGCCACATACCCATGGATCGATATCGAGCGTGACAACAGCCGTTTCAGCGGCGCACACCCCTTCAACGCAGGAGACAACGACCATGAAGACACTGGACGTCAACCAGGTCATCGACAACGCCCGCTTCACGCGGTTTCACTGGATGGTGGTGTGGCTGTGCGCCCTGCTGCTGATCTTCGACGGCTACGACCTCTTCATCTACGGCGTGGTGCTGCCGGTGCTGATGAAGGAGTGGAACCTGTCGCCCGTGCAGGCCGGGGCGCTGGGCAGCTACGCGCTGTTCGGCATGATGTTCGGTGCCTTCATCTTCGGTCCGCTGGCCGACCGCATCGGCCGCAAGAAGGGCATTGCGATCTGCTTCCTGCTCTTCACCGCGGCCACGTTCTGCAACGGCTTCGCCAAGTCGCCGACCGAGTTCGGCGTCTACCGCTTCATCGCGGGCCTGGGATGCGGCGGCCTGATGCCCAACGCGGTGGCGCTGATGAACGAGTACGCCCCCAAGCGCCTGCGCAGCACGCTGGTGGCGGTCATGTTCAGCGGGTATTCGCTGGGTGGCGTGCTGTCGGCGGGCCTGGGCATCTACATGCTGCCGCGCTTTGGCTGGCAGGCCATGTTCTTTTCGGCCGCGGTGCCGCTGGTGCTGCTGCCGCTGATCCTGTGGAAGCTGCCGGAGTCGGTGGGCTTTCTGCTGCGCCAGGGGCGCGAGGACCAGGCCCGTGCCTTGCTGGCCCGCATCGCGCCGGCCACGCCCATTGACGCGCAGACCCGCCTGGTGCTGAGCGAGGGCAAGGGCGCTGGCGTGCCCATGCTCGACCTGGTCAAGGAAGGCCGCGCGCTGGGCACGGTGATGATCTGGGTGGCGTTCTTCTGCTGCCTGCTGATGGTGTATGCCCTGGGGTCGTGGCTGCCCAAGCTCATGGCCAATGCGGGCTACAGCCTGGGCTCCAGCCTGTCGTTCCTGCTGGCGCTCAACTTCGGCGGCATGGCCGGCGCGATTGCCGGCGGCTGGCTGGGGGACCGCTTCAGCCTGCCCAAGGTGGTGCTGGCCTTCTTCGCCGTGGGCACGGTGTCGATTGCGGCCCTGGGGTTCAACAGCCCCATGCCCATCCTCTACCTGCTGATCATCCTGGCCGGCGCGACCACCATCGGCACCCAGATCCTGCTGTACGCCAACACGGCGCAGTTCTACCCGCTGACCATGCGGTCCACGGGCCTGGGCTGGGCGTCGGGTGTGGGCCGCACCGGCGCCATCGTGGGGCCGCTGCTCGGCGGCTCGCTGATGGCCGCGGCCTTGCCCCTGGAGATGAACTTCCTGGCGTTCGCCGTGCCCGGCCTGGTGGCGGCGGTGGCCATGGGCGTGTTCATCGCCGGCACCCGCAACCAGCCCGATGACGCCGCCCTGCGCGTGGCGCAGACGGCATCCCCCACCTGAACCTGAAAAGACACCCATGAGCCAAGCCGCCCTGTCCCTGAACACCCGCCGCGGTGCGTTCCGCGTCACCGTCGACGGCGACCCCGACGCCCCGGCGCTGATCCTGAGCAACTCGCTGGGCACCACGCTGGAGATGTGGGACCCCCAAGTCGCCGCGTTGGCCAAGGCCTTTCGCCTGGTGCGCTACGACACGCGGGGCCATGGCGGCAGTCCGGTCACGCCCGGCCCTTACGACTTTGACGGCCTGGGCCAGGACGTGCTGGCCGTGCTCGACGCCCTGGCGATCGAGACGGCCGCGTTCTGCGGCATCTCGATGGGCGGCCACACCGGCCTGTGGCTGGGCGTGCACGCGCCCGCCCGCTTGCGCGCGCTGGCCGTCTGCAACAGCGCTGCGCGCATCGGGGCGGCCTCGGCCTGGCACGAGCGCGCGGCCGCGGTGCGCGCCAACGGCGCGGCGGGCATGCAGGCCCTGGCCGATTCGGCCCCGGGCCGCTGGTTCAGCGAGGGCTTCATCCAGGCGCAGCCCGCCGTGGTGCAGCGGGCGCAGGCCGGGCTGGCCCGCATCGCCCCCGAAGGCTACGCCGCCTGCTGCGAGGCCCTGGCCACGTCGGACCTGCGGGACAGCCTGCACCGCATCGACGTGCCCACGCTGCTGCTGGCCGGTGCCCACGACCCCGTGACCACGGTGGCCCATGCCCAGGCCATGCAGGCTGCCATTGCCGGCGCGCAGCTGGCGGTGGTGCCGGCCTCGCACCTGTCGAACCTCGAGGCGCCCCAGGCCTTCGAGCAAGTCGTTCTAGAGTTCATGGCCAGCGCGCTCGTGCGCTGACGCCGCGACACGCGCCGCGTGCCCATGCGGTGCGTTCTGATTGAAAGGAAATCCTCATGCTTTACCTGGTGCACATGGTCGTCGACATCCCCGCCACCGTTCCGGCGGACGAAGCCGCCCGCATCAAAGCCGAAGAAAAGGCGTATTCGCAGGCCCTGCAGCGCTCCGGCAAGTGGCCCCACCTGTGGCGTGTGGTGGGCGAGTACGCCAACTACAGCGTGTTCGACGTGGCAAGCAACGACGAGCTGCACGACACCCTGAGCCAGCTGCCGCTGTTCCCCTTCATGAAGATCACGGTGACGCCGCTGGCCAAGCACCCGTCGTCCATCGTGTAGCCCGTGGCCCGGCCGCTGCCGGCCTGGTGTCGTTCTGTCGTCTGGAGACCTTCATGCCTGTGAATCGACGTACTGTGGCCACGCTGGCCGCCGCCCTGGTGCTGCCCGCCGCCCAAGCACAGCCCGCTGCCGCCTGGCCCAGCAAGCCGGTGAAGTGGGTGGTGCCGTTTCCGCCCGGTGGCGCCATGGATGTGATGGCCCGCACGCTGGCGGAACGGCTGGGGCGCGATCTCGGCCAGCCCTTCGTGGTCGAAAACCGTCCGGGCGCCGGCGGCAACCTGGGCGCTGAGTACGTGGCCAAGCAACCCGCTGACGGCCACACCCTCCTGATCACATCGATCGGCATGGCCACCAACCCGGCGCTTTACGCGCGGCTGGCTTACGACCCGGTGAAAGACTTCGCCCCCGTCAGCCTGCTGGCGGTGGTGCCCAACGTGCTGGTGGTGCAGGCCACCCCGGAGACCGACAAGTCGGTGCGCGAGCTCATCGCCCGGGCCCGGCGCAGCCCCGGCAAGCTGACCTATGCCTCGGCGGGCAACGGCACCTCCATCCACCTGGCCGGCGAGGTGTTCGCCTCGATGACGGGCGTGGAGCTGTTGCACGTGCCTTACAAGGGCAGCGGTCCGGCCATCGCCGACCTGCTCGGCGGCCAGGTCGACCTGATGTTCGACAGCATCACCTCGGCGCGGTCGCACATCCAGGCCGGCAAGCTGCGCGCCCTGGGCTTGACCACCAGCCGCCGCTCGGCGACCTTGCCCGGCGTGCCCACGATGGCCGAGGCCGGCGTGCCGGGCTACGAGGTCTCGCCCTGGTTCGCCGTGTTTGCGCCCGCAGGAACGCCGGCCGAGGTGGTGGCGCGGCTCAACGGCGCCCTGGTGGCGGCGCTGAAACAACCGGACACGCTGCGCAAGCTCGAGGGCATTGGCGCCGAGCCCATCGGCTCGACCCCGCAGCAACTGGCAACGCACCTGAGCCAGGAACTGGCGCGCTGGGGCCGGCTCATCCAGGACCGCCACATCCGCCTGGATTGACCGTGCGACCCGCCATGCGTGTTCAAGACGGATCGGTCAGCGCCTGGGTGGCCGGCTTTCTGGCGGTGCTGATCTCGTACTGCGGCCCGCTGGTCATCTTCATCCAGGCCGCGCAGGCCGGGGGCATGTCGGCCGACATGCTGAGTTCCTGGATCTGGGCCATTTCGATGGGCGCCGGCGTGAGCGGCCTGCTGCTCAGCCTGTGGCTGAAGCAGCCCATCATCACGGCCTGGTCGGCGCCGGGCACGGCCTTGCTGCTCAGCCTGTTCCCCCACATCACCCTGCCCGAGGTGGTGGGCGCCTACCTCACGGCGGCGGCCCTGACCCTGGTCATCGGCGCCACGGGCTGTTTCGAGAAGATCGTCAACGCCATCCCCAAGGGCATCGCCGCCGGCATGATGGCCGGCATCCTGTTCCAGTTCGGTGTGCAGGCCTTCCGGGCCAGCAGCGCGTTGCCGGCGGTGGTGCTGGCCATGCTGGCGGCCTACCTGGTGGGCAAGGCCTGCTGGCCGCGCTACGCCATCGTGCTGGTGGCCGCGGTCGGCCTGGCCGTGGCGGTGGCCACCGGGCAGACGCAGCTGCACACGCTGCACCTGGCGGTGGCGCAGCCGGTGTTCACCGCGCCGGTGTTCGACCTGGGCGTGTTCTTCAGCTTCACGCTGCCGCTGCTGCTGGTCAGCCTGACCGGGCAGTACCTGCCCGGCATGACGGTGCTGCGCCTGGCGGGGTATGCCACGCCGTCGCGCGCGGTGGTGGTGGGCACGGGCGCCGCGTCGCTGGCGGTGGCGTGCTTTGGCGGCATCTCCATCGTGCTGGCGTCCATCACGGCCGCGCTGTGCACCGGGCCGGATGCCCATCCCGACACGCGCAAGCGTTACGTCGCGGGGGTGGCCAACGGCGTGTTCTACCTCGTCGGGGGCACCTTCGCCGGCACCCTGGTGCTGCTGTTCAGCGCCTTGCCAGCCGCGCTGATCGCCGCCTTGGCGGGGCTGGCGCTCATCGGTGCCATCGCCAGCAACATCGGCCTGCTGGCCGACGATCGGCGCCACATCGAGCCGGCGGTCATCGCCTTTCTGGCCACGGCCTCGGGCATGTCGCTGCTGGGCCTGGGCGCGGCGTTCTGGGGCGTGGTGCTGGGCATGCTGGCCCATGGTGTGCAGGTATGGGCTCATTCCCGTTCAAAAAATATCGATAAGCAGTGAGTACTCCCATGATTTTGAAGGATGGTGTGACACCCGGTGACCGCTGGGGCGAGGCCGCGCAGGCGGTGGGTTCGGTGTTGCCGGCGCGCCTGCACGACCTGGCCCGCCTGCGCCTGCTGGCCGAAGCCGGGCCCTGGCCGGTGGTCACCGTGGTGGGCAAGTACAACCATGGCAAAAGCCGCCTGCTCAACGAGTTGATGGGCCAGGCCGCATTCGCCGTGGCGGACCGGCGCGAAACCACGGTGCTGGCCGAGCAGCGGCACGCGCAGGTGCGTTGGCTCGACGCGCCCGGACTGGACGCCGACGTGGCCCAGGGGGACGATGGCCACGCACACGACGCGGCCTGGCTGCAGTCCGACATCCGCCTGTTCGTGCATGCGGCGCAAGAGGGCGAGCTCGACGCCAGCGAGCGTGGGCTGCTGCACGCCCTGCAGCAGGATGGCCGGCGCACGCAGCGCCAGACCTTGTGGGTGTTGACGCAGATCGACCAGCTGGCCGACGAGGCCGAGCAGGGCCAGGTGATGGCGGCCCTGGCGACCCAGGCGCCCGACGTGACCTGGCAGCCCGTGTCATCCACCCGCCACCATCAGGGTCTGGCGGGCAACAAACGCCTGTTGCTCGAGAAAAGCGGCTTTCCGGCCCTGAAGGCGGCGCTGACGCAGGCGCTGGCCCGCGTGCCCGATGCCCGCATGCACGAGGCGGCGGTGCTGCATGGCGAGCTGCGCGAGCAACTGGGCCAGCTGGCGGCCGACCGGCAGCGCGCCCTGGCCGCGTTGCAGGCCGAGCAGGCCGCGCAGCGCACGCGTTTCGAGCACGACCTGACGGCGGTGCTGGCGCAGGTGGGCAAGGGCATGCAGGCCGTGCTGGACGTGCCGGGCCCTGACCATTCGCTGACCCCCGACTCGTTCGAGAACCAGTTCAAGGTCACGCCCGGCAAGCTGGAGCGCAACCGGCTGCAGGTGGCGTATTCCAAGGCCTGCCTGGCCATCAACGCCATCCTGATCAAGCACGGGGTGGTGGAGCTGCCCCTGGCTCAGCAAACCCGCGTCAAGAGCCTGGACAGCGTGATGGTGGCGGTGCTGGGGGTGTCGGTGAAGTACCGCCAGGACCTGCACCGGCTGTTCTGCACGCCCGAGGGCCGCGACGGGCTGTGGCACGACTTCGCCCGCTATTTCGAGGTGTCGGCCGAGCGCGAGGCGCTGGTCCTGCGCATCGCCGAGGCCGGGGCGGCGCTGCGGGCGGTGCAGCAGGCCGTGGCCGCCCAGGCCCAGCTGGAGGCCGCGCCTTGAGGGCCGAACGCGCGCTGGTGGCCGCCGCCGATGCGCTGGACTGGGGCATGGACGAGACGGCCGGCGCCATGGTCGCGCTCGACACCTGGCTGGCCCGCCTGACGCAGGGTCTGGCCGCCAACCGGCTGCAGCCCCCGGGGCTGCACCGCGATGGCGAGCTGGCGCGGCAGGTGCAGGCACTCAACGCCTGGATCGACCGCCAGGCGCAGGCCTGGGCGCTGCAGTGGGACGAGCTGGCCCCCGCGTACGACCTGAGCCGGCGGTTCGACGGCGCGGCCATGCTGCTGGTCTTCGGCAAGTTCAACGCCGGCAAGAGCTCGCTGTGCAACTTCCTGGCCGACCGCTTCGCCGCGCAGGGGCGGGCCGTGCGCTATGTGCACCTCGAGGGCGGGCGCCTCGTCGAAACCGGCCAGCGCCTGCAAGAGGGCGCCACGGAAACCACCGCCCGATTGCAGGGCGTGTGCCTGGGGGACCGCCTGGTGCTGCTGGACACACCCGGCCTGCACTCCACCACGCCCGAGAACGCGGCGCTGACGCAGCGTTTCATCGACAGCGCCGACGGCGTGCTGTGGTTGACCAGCTCGACCTCGCCGGGCCAGGTGCAGGCCCTGGACGAGCTGGCCCGCGAGCTGCACCGGGGCAAGCCGCTGCTGCCGGTCATCACGCGCAGCGACACCCTCGAAGAGGACGAGGTCGACGGCGAGATCCGCAAATGCCTGTGCAACAAAAGCCCGGCCAATCGCGCGCTGCAAGAGGCCGACGTGCTGGCCCGTGCGCAGGACAAGCTGCGGCAGCTGGGCGTGGATCCGCAGCTGCTGTGCGCGCCGGTGTCGGTGTCGGCGCACGTCGCGCGCGAACAGGCCCAGACCCCTGCCGCGCTGGAGGCGGCTGGCTTTGACCGCCTGTATGCCGCCTTGCTCGCGCTGATGCGGCCGGCGCAGGCCTACAAGCGGCGCAAGCCGGCCGAGGTGCGGCTGCATCACCTGGACGAGCAGGTACTGGGCGCGGTGCGCACCGAGGGTTTGCCGGCGCTCGCGCAGCTGGACGCCGCGGTCTGCGGCGTTCGCGACCAGCTGGCCGCGTCGCGGTCGCGCATGCTGCGCGCCGCCTGGCGCCAGGTGGCCCCGGCCTTGCCTGCGCTGCTGGCCGAATCGCCCGTGGCCTGGGCCGATCTGGCGGGTTGGATGCAGGCGGCCGTGCGCGAGCAGGCGGCCCAGGCCCTGGCCGAGTTCGAATGGCCGGGTAATGCGGCGGGTTGGCCGGACGGCGAGGCGTGCGAGGCTGTGGCCACCCGCCTGCAGGTGGCCGTGGCGGGGCACACGGCGCTGGCTGAACTGGACCCCCAGCGTTGGCACGATGCGGTCCAGGCCGCGGTGCAGCACGAGCTGACGGCGGCGTTCGATGCCCTGGCCACACACGGCGAGGCCAGGCTGGACCAGTTGAGCCAGCAGGTGCACGGGTTGCGGTCGGTGCTGGACTGCGAGGACGCGCTGCAGGACATCGGACGCGCGTTGCGCGCCCCGGTTTAGCGGGCGTCCGTGCACGCCGGCGGGCGCTGGGGGCTGTGCAGGAAGGTGGGCAGGGCCAGGGGCTGGCCCGGCGCCGAGGCCGTCTCGCCCGCGCGGATGGCCTGCAGGCGCGCGGCCGTGTCGGGGTGGGTCTGCAGGAACTCGGGCGCGGCGGCACCGCGCTGCTCGCACAGCATGCGGGCGAAAAACGCATCGGCATCGGCCACGTGGCCATAGGTGGTGCGCAGGGCCGCCAGCGCCGCGGCGTCGGCGTCGCGCTCTTGCTGGCGCGAGAAGCTCAGCTGCGACAAGGTGGCGGCGGCCTCGCTGGCCACGCCGCTGCCGCCCAGCAGGGCCTGCAGCGCCAGGCTGACCGCCAGCCCGCCGCCCAGGGCGACGATGGGGTCGCGGTGCTTCACATGGGCCATTTCATGCGCCAGCACCATGGCCACGGCGTTCTCGCTGTCCACGCGGTCCAGCAGACCTTGGTGGATGACCACATGGCCGCCCAGCGTGGCGAAGGCGTTGGGGTCCTCGCTGGCCCGCCAGTGCACCGTCACGGGCATGTCGGCAGGCATCTGCAGGGCCGGGCGCAGCCGGTCGGCCAGCGCCTGCAGCCAGGCCTGGCGCTGGGTCGCCAGGCGCGCGTCGCCACCCGGCGTGGCCTCGCCCTGCCAGTAGGCCATGACGGGGGCGGCCATGCGCTGCTCCCAGGCAAACGGCAGGAACGGCGCCAGCCAGCGCGCCCCCAGGTAGACGGCGCCCACCAGCACCACCGTGGCCAACGCCAGCCACAGGCTCAGGCTGAGGAATTCGCGCAGTGGCGAGCCCGCGCTGACGTTCACGTCGTGGTTGACCTCGGGGTTTTCGTAGCTGGCCACTGGCGGTCTCGGAGAAAGGGCGCAAAGGAGGGCGAGCGTAGCAGGCCGACGCCGTGCGCTCGCGGCCGGCGCTGGGCACCGTTGGTGACTGACGTTCGTGCCAGGCTGCGGGGGCGGGGCGGTTCAGGGCCATCGGTCACGGCCTGGGCGCCGGTGACCAGCCGGTGTGCGGGATGACCGCGCAGGCAATTGACACACACGGGGGCCAGCCTGCCGATAGACTGCGCTGACTCAACCCCTGCGAGGACACCATGGCTGCAGACACCATCACCCACCAAGGCCTGGCGGCCGTTCGTCACCGACTGGAAACGGGTGACACCGTGATCGCGAGCCTGCATGGCGGCCAGGTCCTGTCCTGGGTGCCAGGCGAGGGCGGCGAGCGCCTGTTCCTCAGCGACAAGCAGGTGTTCGGGGCCGATGCCGCGATCCGCGGCGGCGTGCCGATCTGCTTTCCCCAGTTCAACGAGCGCGGCAACCTGCCCAAGCACGGCTTTGCCCGTCGCGCCAACTGGACGCTGGAGCAGGAGACCGGCGACGGCTTCGTGCTGCTGCTGCGCGACAGTGCCGCCACGCACAGCATCTGGCCCGAGCGCTTCGAGCTGCGCCTGCAGGTGGCGCTGGCCCCGCAGGTGCTGAAGCTGAGCCTGTCGGTGCACAACCCCGGCCCGCGCGAGTGGTCGTTTGCCGCCGCGCTGCACAGCTACTGGCGCACCCGCGACGTGACCCAGGTCACCCTGGGGGGCTTGGCCGGCACGCGCTGCTGGGACGCCCGGGCCGACCGCCGCTTCATCGAAGACAGCGCCCAGATCCACTTTGGCCAGCTGGCCCAGCAGGGGTTTGACCGCGTCTACACCGTCGCCTCCGAAGGCTGCGAAGCCAAGCCGCTGACGCTGGCGCACGAGCATGGCCGCCCCCGCCTGACGCTCACGCAGTCCGACAACCTGCACGAGGCCGTGGTGTGGAACCCTGGCCAGGCCGAGGCCGCGCGGCTGGCCGACATGCCGGCCGAAGGCTGGCGCCACATGCTGTGCGTCGAGGCGGCCCGCATCGACGAGCCCGTGCGCCTGGCGCCCGGCCAGCGCTGGACCGCCTGGCAGCACTTGCGCTTCGAGGCCTGAGCGGCTGCGGGTGATCGACGAGGCGTGCGCATCGCCCTCGGCACAGTCCCCTTGGCTGGCCCGCAGCAGGCATGGGGAATTCATGGCGCTGGAGTATGCGGCTGCTGTCGATTCAGAATGATCGGCAGCCGATTCATACTCCTTGAATTAAAACGATGGTTCGCCTGAGAGCCTGCACACACGAGCGGCGAGGCCCAACCATCGGCATCGCAGCGTGGCGTGGCGTGGGCACAATCGGTCGGTCGTGGGGCCCCAGCTGCTCGCTGTTCAGATCGGTGGCCGACACCGGATGGGCTGAGCCTTGAAGTCGTGGCGGTGCGCCAGGCGCCGTGGGCCCAGAGGCCGTGGTCCGGGCATGCGCGGCGGCGGGCCCTGCACGCCGCGTTCAAGTGCGGGCATGGCGGCGAGTGCGCCACGTCATGTGTCTGCCCAGGGCGTCGTGCGTGGCAGCAAGGGATGGGTTAGGCAGTATGGGTGGAAGGTTGATGAAAGAGAAACGGGATTTGCTGGATACCCCCAAGCCGGCGCGGCGACCTGGCCGGCCGGCACGGGCCGCCGTGACGGACGCAGCGGCCATGCCCGAGCTCGACCGCTTCGTCGACGCGCTGTGGCTGGAAGATGGCCTGTCGAGCAACACGCTGGCGGCCTACCGGCGCGACCTGACCCTGTTCGCGCGCTGGTTGCAGGCCCAGGGCGTGGGCCTGTGCGATGCGGCCGAGCACCAGCTCATGGCCTACATGGCCGAACGCGCCGACGGCAAGGCCACCTCGGCCAATCGCCGGCTGACGGTGTTCAAGCGCTTTTACCGCTGGGCCCTGCGCGAGCAGCTCATCGTGCGCGACCCCACGCTGCGCCTGCTGGCGGCGCGTCAGCCCGTGCGCGTGCCCAAGACCCTGAGCGAGGCCCAGGTCGATGCGCTGCTGGCCGCGCCCGATGTGGGCACGGCGCTGGGCCTGCGCGACCGCACCATGCTGGAGCTGATGTACGCCAGTGGCCTGCGTGTGAGCGAGCTGGTGGGCTTGCGCACCTTCGAGATTTCCCTGGCCGAGCACGTGGTGCGGCCCACGGGCAAGGGCAACAAGGAGCGTCTGGTGCCCTTTGGCCTGGAGGCCGGCGATTGGCTGGCGCGCTACCTGCGCGAGGCCAGGCCCGAGATCCTGGGCGCGCGCCAGAGCGAAGACCTGTTCGTGACCAGCGCCGGGGCCAAGGCCGGCTCGGCCATGTCGCGCATCATGTTCTGGGCGCTGGTCAAGCGCTACGCCCTCACGGCCGGCATCACCGCGCCGCTGTCGCCGCACACGCTGCGCCATGCCTTTGCCACGCACCTGCTCAACCACGGCGCCGACCTGCGCGCCGTGCAGATGCTGCTGGGCCACGCCGACATCTCGACCACCACCATCTACACCCACATCGCGCGCGAGCGCCTCAAGACGCTGCACGCACAGCACCACCCGCGGGGGTGAGGGCGCCTCAGGCGCCAGGGCCTCGTCAAACGCGGCTGGGCCGGCGCTGGCCCCGAACCCTGGCGCCGTGCCCTGACGTCAGGTCTCAGGTCTTTTTCCCCTCGGCGATGACCTGTTTCCAGTGCTTGAGGTCGCGCGCCATGATGCGGGCCGTGTCCTCGGGGCTGCGCGTGCGCGGCACGGCATACAGCTCGATCAGGCGCCGGTTGATCTCGGGGTCGGCCACCAGCTTCTGGATCACCTCGCCCATGCGCCGGCGCTTGTCGGCCGGCATCTTGGCGGGGCCGATGAAGTTGACCCAGGACACGGCGGTCTGCAGCTCGGGGTAGCCCGATTCGGCCGAGGTGGGCACGTCGGGGAAGTCGGCCGAGCGCTTTTCGTACGACACCGACAGCGCGCGCAGGCGGCCCGATTTCAGGTGCGCGCCGATGTTGGTGGGGTCCATGAGGATGACGCCGATGTGGTTGCCCAGGATGTCGTTCACGGCCGCCATGGCGCCCTTGTAGGCCACGTGTTCCATCTGCAGGCCGCGCTGGCGCGCCAGGCGTTCCATGGACAGGTGGCCACCCGTACCCGGCCCGGAGCTGCAGTAGTTCACCATCTTGGTCTTGGCCAGGGCGAACAGGTCGTTCAGTGTGCGGACTTCCGCCATGTCGGGGTACTGGGGGTTGACGACCACGAAGCCGTATTGCTCATAGACCATGGAGATGGCACTGATCTTGTCCAGTTCCGCCTCCTGGCCGTTGACCACGAAGCCCATCATGGTGGTGGTGGGGTAGAGGGCGTAGACGTCCTGGTTGGGCGCGCTGGCCTCGACCTGGCGGATGGCCAGCGTGCCCGAGGCCCCGGGCTTGTTCTCGACGATGACGGTCTTGCCCAGCGCGGCCGCCAGGCCGGGCGAGATGAGGCGTGCGATGACGTCGGTCGAACCACCGGGCGGAAAGCCGACGACCAGGCGCACGGTGTCGCTGCTGGCGTGTGCGGGCGCGGCCAGCGGGCTCAATGCGGCGGCGCCGGCCAGGGTCAGCAGGTTGCGGCGTGACCAGCGTGGCTCGGCGGCCTTGCAGTAAGGGCCGGGGTGGCCGGTGGCTTCGAGGTGGTCGGGGGCGGCGAGGGGGCGCAGGCGCATGGGTGGACTCCGGTGGGGGCGGACAGAGGAACCTCGGCCAGCACATGACCGGAACTGCGCGCATGCCTGGCCGAGGCACACCTTACGCCGTCGCTGCGCGATGCGGGCGCTGGGTTTCCCGCAGGGCTTGTCACGCCTGCAACAGCGCACGCCGCATCGGCAGTGACGTGGTGCGCAAGCCGCTTGCAGAGGGCGGACGCCGCAACGGCGTCGTGCCGGCCAGGGCCGTGGGAGGTGTGGGGTGGCCGTGGTCGGTTTCAGCGTGGTGTGTTTGACCGCGCCCTCGGCCTCATCCCTGGCGGCGAGGCGCTCGGCCTGCCCACGCGCGCGGTGCTGGCCGATCCATGCCGCGCGGCAAGCCGGGGCACGGCGCCTGTGTGCACGGCGTTCAGACAGACGGAAGCTTGCTTCGCGGGCGCCATGGCCACGCGGTGACGATGGTGTGGGCGTGTGATGGCACGCTTGGGCGGCTGGGGCGCGGATTGTCTCGACGGACCAGGGTCGGCCTGGATTCTGGCGCGTCAGGGGACGGGGGTGTGGATATGTTGATGCAGTATCAAGCCAAGCCCGATCAATTTTCATCGCATGGCCTGGTATACCCCAGAAATTCATGAACAAGCGTGCCGCACCCAGCGGGCTGGACTGGGTCCAGCGGAGGGCAGGCGCGTCAGGGCCGGATGACGATTTGCGGGTTGATGACGATCGCCGGCTCCTGGTAGACGGGCTGCACGTGCCGGGCGCGCACGGGCTCGCACTTGCGCTTTTCCTGGTAGGTGCCGTTGGATTTCCACTTGCGCTCGACCTTGCAGGGGCCGTCCCAGTAGGTTTCCTTGTGCGACCGGTGCTTGCCGTGCTTGTGGTCGGGGCCGGCCAGGGCCAGCAAGGGAGCGGACAGGGTGAGGGCGGCGGCAACGGCCAGCCGGAAGGAGAGGGTGTTCATGGGCCTTGACGCTAGCACAGCAGCGGGCGGCCCAGGCCGCGCCAACGATGTGTTGCGCTTCAAGCTGCAACAAGGCTCCAGGCGCGCTCGGTGCGCACGCCACGCGTTTTGGCGGACAGGCCGAACAGCTTGCGATCGCGCTGCCAGGCCTGCACCGCCGCACTGGCGGGCGCGTTGGCGCAGTGCGCGTCGACGGCGGCGTAGACTTGGTCGATGCTGCGCAGCGTGCCGGCCAGGGCGATGTGCGTGGCCGCGGCGCCCGGCGGCTGGCTGGCCAGCACCTGCAGGGCGGCCAGGGCGCTGAGGCTGTCTTCGACGAGGGTCTGCGGCCAGGCCTGGTCGCAGGCGACGCGGACCAGGTGCGACAGGCAGGCCGCGGAGACGAAGATGTCCTCCAGGGTGCGAAAGGGCTTCACGAGGTCGGACCAGCCGTCGCCGGGCAGCACGTCATCCGGGGCGACGGCGATCTGCTGCAGGCTCAGCTCGGCGTGGGGCAGCTCGGGCGTGAAGGCCGTGGCCGGCATGGGCGTGATGCGCACGCCGGGCGCCTGGGCCGAGACGCGCACCAGCTTCAGCGTGGGCCTGGCGAAGGCGTCGCCCTCGGTGGCATCGCGCACCAGCACGAACAGGTGCGTGGCCACGGGCGACATGGTGGACCAGCGCTTGGCGCCGTTGAGCTGCAGGCTGCCGTCGGGCAGGGTGCTCAGCGTGGACTGGATGTCGCGCGGCCGGTTGCCGGTGGCCTCGGTGGCGCACAGGCTGCCGGTGTCGGCGCCGGTCAGGTGTTGCGGCTGCAGCTCGCGGATGGCGGCCTGGTAGCCGCCGCCGAAGGCCCAGGCCAGGCGGTCGGCCGTGAGGCCGGCGCGCACGGCCAGGTCAAACGGGGCCAGGCCGGTGGCGGCGATCTGCGGCCAGTGCGCACGCCACTCGGCCGCGCTGGCGATGACGGGGGGCGTGTTGCGGGGCGGGAAGTGGGTGAGCAGTTCCATGGACGTGCAAGGCGTGCGGGTTGGGGGGCGGGGCCACGGGGGGTGAGGCACCCTTGCAGAACTTGCCAAGGAACTGTTCGGGTGTCATGGACTTGCCATCAACAACCGGGTTCTTCGGGTCTTCGATGTCCGGCACCTTGCTGTCGCAGGCAGCAAGGATCACGGCCCACGCTGTGCACGAACACGGCGCTGAAGATGGTGAGCAGGTACAGCTCTGGCACCAGATCTCGATGAAGCGCCGCTTCACCATGTCGACCTTGCAGCCGAAAAAGCCCGGAGCAGTTGAAGGAACCGGAGTTCCTGGTGAACCAGGTCTTCGCCGCGCTGGAGAAGCGCCAAGCCTAAGCAGGGAGTTGTTCAGCGCACTCATTCTTGTGCGCAAACTGCTGGCTTAGGCCTTAGCCCGTGGCTTCAAGCGGAAGCTGATCCCCATGCGGTTGATCGCGTTCATGGCGGCGATGGTTAGCGTCAAGTCCACCAGGTCTTTCTCCCCGAACACCGCCTCAGCGGCTGCATAGGCCTCGTCGGATGCATGCGTTTCGCTGACGCGCGTCACTTCCTCGGACCAGGCCAGCGCTGCGCGCTCCTGCTCGGTGAACAGGTAGGCGGCTTCGTGCCATACGGGGACCAGCACGATTTTCTCGACGGACATGCCTTCCTTGATGAGATCCCGCGTGTGGATGTCGATGCAGTGGGCGCAACCGTTGAGCTGCGAGACCCGAAGAAAGACGAGGTGGACCAGTAGGCTCGGTAGGCTTGTTCCGGTCGTGACGAAGTGGTGAAGGCTGCCCACGGCCTTTGCACCTTCGGGCGAGACTGCGAACCAATTTGCACGCTGCATACGTTACTTTCCTTTCGTGTGTTGAAGACGTGACGGCCAGCGATAGGCTCGGAGGGCCAAACGCGGCGGACGGAAAGGGTCCAGCAGGGCAAGCCGGCGCGGCGGAAGGCGCCGACCTGTGCAGGCCCTGCGGCCCATTGTGGGTGCCGGTGCGCACGGCGCCTGTCGCCCAGGGCATGCGAGGGCTGTCGGTCGCTTCGGGTCGGTCCGGGGGCGCGGGAGCGGAGGCTGTCTGGTTCCTGGCACGCCAGGCTTGCCGAGGATGCGCGGCTTGGGCGGGACGCTGGAGTCGCCGCATGTGCGCGGCTCCAACCGGCTTGGCGCGCGGCGCGCGTCTTGGGCGGGACGCTGGAGTCGCCGCATGTGCGCGGCTCCAACCGGCTTGGCGCGCGGCGCGCGTCTTGGGCACAAGGCAAGGTCCAGGGGCCTGGGCTTTGCGCAACGCGACGTCGGCGGATGTGGAAATGGGGTATCACCTATCTGCCTTTGTAAATTGAGCGGTAGCTGATGAATACCCCCGTTGTGGTGCGCGGCTCGGGTGGCAGGGTTCGGCGAGCCGCTGTCGTCAGCTTTCCGACGGTGGCACGTAGCCGGCTGCGGCGTCGGCGCCTTCGCCGAAGAAGTGCTTTTCCATCTGTCGGGCCAGGTATTGGCGCGCGCGCTGGTCGGCCAGATTCAGGCGGTTTTCGTTGACCAGCATGGTCTGGTGCTTGAGCCAGTCGGCCCAGGCTTCCTTGCTCACGCTTTCCCAGATGCGCTTGCCCAGCTCGCCGGGGTAGGGCGGAAAGTCCAGCCCCTCGGCTTCTTTGTGGAGTTTGACGCATTGCACCATGCGGGCCATCGGGGGTCCTTTTTAGATGATTAAGTAATTTGAAAACTTCAAAACTGTAGTTCAAGTTTTAAAGCGTGGTCCGCAGAATCCGCCGCATTCGTTCAAAACGCCGACTGGAAGAGAGCAGGACCATGATGTTTCGCCGCAACTTTATCAACGTTTCGATCGCCGCCCTGGTGGCGGGGGCAAGCCTGGCAGGCGTGAGCCTGACGGCTCAGGCGCAAGGCAAGGTCGAGCTGCTCAACGTGTCGTACGACCCCACGCGTGAGCTGTACGTCGAGTACAACAAGGCCTTCGCCAAGCACTGGAAGGACACGACCGGCCAGGAGGTGGTGGTCAAGCAGTCGCACGGTGGCTCGGGCAAGCAGGCCCGCTCCATCATCGACGGCATCCCCGCCGACGTGGCCACGCTGGCCCTGGCTGGCGACATCGATGCGCTGGTCAAGCACGATCAGTGGCTGCCGGCCGACTGGCAAAAGCGCCTGCCGCACAACTCGGCACCGTACACGTCGACCATCGTGTTCCTGGTGAAGAAGGGCAACCCCAAGGGCATCAAGGACTGGGGCGACCTCGTCAAGCCGGGTGTGCAGGTGATCACGCCCAACCCCAAGACCAGCGGCGGCGCGCGCTGGAATTACCTGGCGGCCTGGGAATTCGGCCGCCGCCACTTCGGCGGTGAAGCCGGCGCCAAGGACTTCGTGGGCAAGCTGTTCGCCAACGTGCCGGTGCTGGACACGGGCGCCCGGGGGTCGACCATCACCTTTGTGCAGCGCGGTGTGGGAGACGTGCTGCTGGCCTGGGAAAACGAGGCTTTCCTCGCCCAGCGCGAGTTCGGCAAGGACAAGTTCGAGATCGTGGCGCCGTCGGTGTCCATCCTGGCCGAGCCCTCGGTGGCGCTGGTCGACAAGGTGGCCGACAAGAAAGGCACGCGCAAGGTGGCCGAGGAGTACCTCAAATACCTGTACTCGGACGAGGCCCAGGACATCGCGGGCAAGAACTTCTACCGCCCCACGGGCGCCAAGGCCCAGGCCAAGTACAACGCCCAATTCCCCAAGCTGGACCTGGTGACCATCGACAAGGCCTTTGGCGGCTGGACGCAGGCCGACAAGCTGCACTTTGCCGATGGCGGCAGCTTCGACCAGATCTACACCAAGAAGTGAGCCGGGCTCAGCCGATGCCGCAGCGACCGCGAGGGGGCGTGGCGGCATCGGCGGCCTGCCCTGCATGAGCAGGGGTTGATTTCTGTGGAAGGAATCAACGACCCAGAACAAGACTGCCCGGGATGCGACAAGACCCTTTGATCGCACAGCCACCATGAGCCAACTTCACATTCACGCCATCAACCACGTGCAACTGCCTTTTCCGGTGGGCGAGGAGGACAGCATCCGCCATTTCTACGGCGAGTTGCTGGGCCTGCACGAGCTGCTGCCCGCTGCCGGCCGTGGCCTGCGCTTTCTCGCCGGCAGCCAGCGCATCGACCTGGTGCCCACGACCGCCGGCGCCGGGGTCTCGGGTGCGGCGCACCTGGCCCTGGAGGTGTGCGGCCTGCCGCAGTTGCGCTGGCGCCTGATCGAAGGCAACTGCCAGTTGATTGAGAACCAGGCCTTGCCCGGCTACCTGCGCTTTTACGTCAAGGACCCGGCCGGCAACCAGCTGGAGTTCCTCGAGCCGGATGAATCGCAGTACGCGATGAATTGAGCGGGCTGACCGTCGGCTTGGGCCGAACGGGCAGCGCCGCACGCCGTTTGGGGAGTGTGTCGATCACAAGAAGAAGAACAGCGGCGGACCCTGGATGACACGGGGCCGCTGGCATGGCGCCAGGCGACATGCCTCACCAAGGACTGACGTGAATTTTCAACAACTGCGCTCCATGCGCGAGGCCGTCCGGCAGAGTTTCAACCTGACCGATGTGGCCAACCTGCTGTTCACCTCGCAGCCTGGCGTGAGTCGGCAGATCCGCGAGCTCGAAGACGAGCTGGGCGTGGAAATCTTCGTGCGCGCCGGCAAACGCCTGACAGGGCTGACGGGGCCGGGCGAGGCGCTGCTGCCCATCGTCGAGCGCCTGCTGCTCGAAGCCGACAACCTGCGCCGCGTGGGCGAGGACTTTGCCGACAGCAGCCAGGGCCGCCTCGCCATCGCGGCCACGCACTCGCAGGCGCGCTACGCCTTGCCACCCGTGGTGCGCGATTTCCGCGCGCGGTATCCCAAGGTGCAGCTGCACCTGCACCAGGGCTCGCCCAAGCAGGTCGCGCAGATGCTGCTCTCGGGCGAGGCTGACCTGGGCGTGGCGACCGAGGCGCTGGCGGGTTTCGACGGCCTGGCCACGCTGCCGTGCTACCGCTGGAGCCACAGCATCGTCGTGCCGGCCGGCCACGCGCTGGCGGTCCATGCCGAACGGCCGCAGGGCCTGACGCTGGAGCAACTGGCGCAGTGGCCCATCGTGACCTATGAACCCGGTTTCACCGGCCGTGCCCACATCGACGAGGCCTTTGCCCGCGAGGGCCTGATGCCCGAGGTCGTGCTGTCCGCCATGGACGCCGACGTCATCAAGACCTATGTGGGCCTGGAGCTGGGTGTGGGCATCGTGGCGTCCATCGCCTTCGATGCCGAGCGCGACAAAGACCTGGTGGCCATCGACGCCCGGCACCTGTTCGAGGTCAACCTCACGCGCCTGGGCTTGCGCAAAGGCGCCTGGCTGCGCGGCTATGTGTACGACTTCATCGAGTGCTTCGTGCCCACGCTGACGCGCGACGTGGTGCAGGGTGCGCTGCAGGACAAAGCCGCCCCGCCGGCCGGCGACGACGAGCGCGAGGCCGTCAGCCTGGCCTGAGCGCCGGGGACCACGGCAGCGTGGCAGGCGCCGGTCCAGTCCCTAAGCGCTGGCGGCAAGGTGGAAGCGGGACACCGTGGCGCCAGGCGGCGGCAGAGGGCGGCGCATCGGGATTCCCTGTCGGCGACAGGGTTGGGCGTGCACGTGCGCCTGGTGCGGCTGGCTGCGGCGAGAATGCCGGCACATCCGGCCCAGCAGCCCCGGGGAGCCCTGGGGGCTGGGTTGCACCACCAAGCCCGCGACTGCGCCCGACACGATGAACAAACCCTTTGAAAACCTGCCCGTCAAAGCAACAGGGGACGTGCAACCGGACGTTGCCCAGGCCCTCGGCCTGGACGACGTGGTGGCCCGTCTGCGCGATGCGCGCAACGCCTGGCGCGCCGCCACCCACCGCTCGCCCGAGATGGTCGAGCGCGAGCTGCCCTCGGTCGAGGCCATGGCCGACATCGTGCTCGGCCTGCAGCAGGCCCTGTTTCCCATGCGCCTGGGGCCGTCGGCCCTGCGCACCTCGGACGAAGACGCCTACATCGCGCGCACCCTGGCACGGGTGCTGGGGGCCCTCGAAGACCAGGTGCGGCTGGAACAGGCCCACCAGGCGCGGCTGGGACTGGCCGTGGGCGAGCCGCAGCCGCCCATCGCCATCGTGCGTGACTTTGCGGCGCAACTGCCGCAGATGCGGGTGCTGCTCGACAGCGACGTGATGGCCGCCTTCCATGGCGACCCCGCGGCGCGCAGCGTGGACGAGGTGCTGCTGGCCTATCCCGGCATCCACGCCATGATTCACCACCGCATTGCCCATCAGCTCTACCGGCAGGGCATGACGCTGCTGGCGCGGCTGATCTCGGAGCAGTCGCACGGCGCGACCGGCATCGACATCCACCCTGGCGCGCAGATCGGCCCGGGCCTGTTCATCGACCACGGCACGGGCGTGGTGATCGGTGAAACCGTCATCATCGGCCGCAATGTGCGCATCTACCAGGCCGTGACGCTGGGTGCCAAGCGTTTTGCCAGCGACGAGAACGGCCACCTCGTCAAAGGCGGGGCGCGTCACCCCATGCTGGAAGACGACGTGGTGGTGTATGCCGGTGCCACCATCCTGGGGCGCGTGACGATCGGGCGGGGTTCGAGCATCGGCGGCAACGTCTGGCTCACGCGCAGCGTGCCGCCGGGCAGCCACATTGCGCAGGCGCTGGCGCGCGACTGCGGCAAGGAGGACGACGGCCTGGCTGTCGGCAACCCCTGCCGCTGAGCCCGCCGCACCGTCGCACTGACCCCGCCACGAGCGGGGTTTTGTGGGGTAAATAAATTGCACACAATTGAATTGCGTGATACATTTTCGACATGCACACCGCCAAGCCGTCCCCCGATGAGTTGCTCAAGCTGGACAACCAGCTGTGCTTCGCCATCTATTCGGCCTCGCTGGCGATGACGCGGCTGTACAAGCCGCTGCTCGAGCCGCTGGGGCTGACCTATCCGCAGTACCTCGTCATGCTCGCGCTGTGGGAGGCCGATGGCCTCACCGTGTCGGCACTCGGCGAGCGGCTGTCCCTCGATTCCGGCACCCTGACGCCGTTGCTCAAACGCCTGGAAGCCGCCGGCCTGCTGAGCCGCGTGCGCGACGCCGCCGATGAGCGGCGCGTGCACATCCGGCTGACGGCGCCGGGCCGGAACCTGCGCGCACAGGCCGCCGAGGTGCCGCGCTGCGTGCTGGCGGCCAGCCAGTGCCCGCTCGATGAACTCGCCCAGCTCAACCAGCAACTGCGCGCCCTGCGTGACCGGTTGCGGCAAGCCGCCTGAACCGCACCCACCGATTTCTCCGCCGCTTCACACCGAAGCCCTCTCAACTCCCTGCAAGGAACGACCATGACCACCTCACTCGACAAGGTTCTCTACACCGCACAAGCCCACACCACCGGCGGCCGCGACGGCCAGGGCCGCAGCAGCGACGGCGCCATCGACGTGCAACTGAGCCCGCCCGGCTCCGGCAAGGCCGGCACCAACCCCGAGCAGCTGTTTGCCGTGGGCTATGCGGCCTGCTTCATCGGCGCCATGAAGGCCGTTGGTCCCAAGGTCGGCGTGAAGGTGCCCGACGACGTTGCCATCGACTCCAGCGTGTCCCTGGGCCCGACCAACGGCGGAGCCGCCTACGGCATCGCGGTCAAGCTCGCCATCAGCCTGCCGGGGCTGGACGACGCCGCCAAGCAGAAGCTGGTGGATGCCGCACACCAGGTCTGCCCGTACTCGAACGCCACGCGCGGCAACATCCCGGTTGAGCTGACCATCGCCTGAGCCTGGCCATGGCCTGGATCGCGCGCGGCCTGACGCTGCTGGTGGCGCTGGAACATGTCGGCATCCTGGTGCTGGAGATGTTCTTCTGGAATCGGCCGGCGGGCCTGCGGGTGTTCAAGCTGACGCAGGCCTTTGCCGATGCGACCACCACGCTGGCCGCAAACCAGGGTCTGTACAACGGCTTCCTGGCCGCTGGCCTGCTGTGGGGCGCGCTGGCCCGCCATCGTCCGGTGACGCTGTTCTTCCTGGGCTGCGTGACCGTGGCTGGCGTGTTCGGCGGGCTCACCGCCTCCCCCACCATCCTGGTCGTGCAGGCCTTGCCCGCGTTCGTCGCCGCCGTGGCCGTCCTGTTGACCCCGCGCACCGCCTGGTCGGCTTGAGGGCCGACCCTGCCGCGATGCTGGCGGCCGAGTCGATAGACTGCGAGTCAACCCGCGTTACATCAAAGCAGTATGGGGCTGTTGCCGTTTTGACATGAACGGGAACAGCCCCATACTGCGTAGACAAATGCTTCTTCCCTGTGAGGCGTTCGATGCCTTGGTCTGGGGTCAAGGTCCGGTGCCATGTCGAGGTGCGCGACGCTCAACTGATTGCCCGAGCGAGGCCAGCATCCGCGCACGCGGCAGGCCCCAGGGGTCTGTCGCCCAGGGCTTCAGCGCACGCCGAACAGGGCGGCAGCCCGATCGCCGCCTTGGGTCAGGCTGATGCGCTGCCAGGTCCAGCCTGGCGTCGTCTGCGCGCCAGCCGTGTCTGCGGCAGCGGTAACGGCAGCGGGCGCCGCAGCAGGGGTGTCTCGCATCAGGCGGATCACGTCAGCGCGGGGCGGCCGGGCCTGCAGGTCCCAGTCGGACAACACGATGCGCAGCGGGCCGGGCTCGACGCCTGGGGTCGCTGGCTGCTCCGTGGACAGGCGAATGGGTTGGCCCGTTGCTGGCTCGCGGTTCGGGGCCAGCGCGTGCTCCGCGGGCCGGTGCGTGTGGCCGTGCAGCAGCACGCTGGCGTCGCTGGCGGCCAGGGCCGCCTGTGCGGTGGCGGTGTCCACGTCGGCGTGGCTGAGCATGTCGGCCTGCTTGCTGGCGCTGGCCTGGCGCATGGCACGCGCGATGGCCTGGCGCTCGGCCAGCGGCTTGGCCAGCAGGGCGGCTTGCCAGGTCGGCGTGCGCACCTGGGTGCGAAAGCGCTGGTAGTCCACGTCATCGAGGCACCAGGCGTCGCCATGGGTGAGCAGCCAGCGCTGGCCTGCGCCCAGGTCCAGGCAGGTGGGGTCGTGCAGGCCCTGCAGGCCAGCCTGGGCGAGGAAGGTCGGGCCCAGCAGAAAGTCGCGGTTGCCGGCCATGAAGTGCACGGCCGCGCGCTGGCTCAGGGCGCGGATCTGCGCGGCGACCCGGGCTTCGAAGCTGCCCGGCGTGGCCGCGTCGTCGCCCACCCAGACCTCGAACACGTCCCCCAGCAGGAACACCGCATCGGCCGGCGTGTGCTGCAGGTAATGGGCAAAAGCCTGTGCGGTGGCGGCGCCGTCGTCGCCCTCGTGCAGGTGCAGGTCCGAGAGGAAATCGATGCAGCGCCAGCCCCGGCATGCAGCACGGGACTGGCGGGGAAGGGCGTGCTGGCGGTCATGGTGGGGTATGCCTCGGTTTCCGTTCTTTGGATGACGGAAAGGGCTGTGTACTGGGTGTGTGGCGGCGTAAGGGCTGCGGATGCGCAGGCGCTTTCAATCGGGTGCTGGGCGTGTCCGCGTTGACCCGATTGGGCGCGGCAGCGTGTCGGCCCGGGTGCCCCTGAAGCCTGGGCTGGCCGTGGCGGGTGCACCTGAGGCTAGGAGGCTCGGGCCGCGCAGGTCTGGCGTGCGCATCGCGGTGCGGCGACCCAGGAGCGGGCGCGTCGGTGATCCGCAAGAGCCCTGTGGGGTCCGCCGCAGTGCGGCAGGACGACAGGTGGCGCAGGGCATCGGCTGATGCCGAAGCCGCTGCGCCCGGTCGATCAGAGCACTTCGACCTTCTCGATGACCACGTCGTCCTGGGGCACGTCCTGGTGGCCGCCGCGGTTGCCCGTGGCCACGCCCGCGATGGCGTCCACCACGTCCTGGCCGGCCGTGACCTTGCCGAACACGGCATAGCCCCAGCCCTGGGCCGTGGGGCTGGTGAAGTTCAGGAAGTCGTTCTTGGCCACGTTGATGAAGAACTGCGCGCTGGCCGAATGCGGGTCGCTGGTGCGCGCCATGGCGATGGTGTATTTGTCGTTCTTCAGGCCGTTGTTGGCTTCGTTGGTGATGGGCGCATCGGTGGGCTTTTGCTTCAGGCCCGACTCGAAGCCGCCGCCCTGGATCATGAAGCCGGGGATGACGCGGTGGAACACCGTGCCGTTGAAGTGGCCTTTTTCGGCGTAGGCGATGAAGTTCGCCACGGTCTTGGGGGCCTGCTCGTCGTCGAGTTCCAGGGTGATGACGCCGCGGCCGGCGATGTGCATGTTCAGTGTGCGCATGGTGCTTATTTCACGAGGGTTGCAGATTGGATGACGATGGGCGTCTTGGGCACGTCGGAGGGGAAGGGGCCGCCGGCGCCCGTGGGCGTCTGGCGGATCTTCTCGACCACGTCCATGCCGCTGACCACCTTGCCGAACACGGTGTAGCCGAACAGGGCGGGGTGGTTGATGACGTTCTTGCGCGGGATGTCCTTGTGGACCTGGCCCTGGAATTCAAAGGTGACGGGGTCGCCATCGGGGATCGCCACCGGGTCCAGGCGTGCATTGTCCACGGTGTTGATGAAGAACTGGCTGGTGGCCGAGTTCGGGTCGTTGGTGCGGGCCATGGCGACCGAGCCGCGCACATTCTTCAGGCCCTTGGCCAGGGCGGCCCGTCCTTCGTGCAGGATGGCCGGGCGCGTGGGCTTTTGCTTGTAGTCGGTGTCAAAGCCGCCGCCCTGCACCATGAAGTCGGCGATCACGCGGTGAAACGTGGTGCCGTCGTAATGCTTGTCCTTCACGTACTGGAGGAAGTTGGCCACGGTCTTGGGCGCCTTGTCGGGGTAGACCTCGATGACGAAGTCGCCCACGTTGGTGCTGAACTTCACACGGGGGTCTGCGGCGGCGTGGACCAGGCCGGTGCCACCCAGCGCCAGGGTGGCGGTCAAGGCCAGCTGGGTCAGCTGTCTGCGGTTGAACATGCAAGCAACTCCTTGTTGAGTCGGTCAGGGTGTCGGAAAAAGGGGCGAAGGCTAGCACGAGGGCACGGCCACGCGCTGCGGCCTGGGCGCAGGGGCGTCAGCGGGCGCTGCCCGGGGCGGAGGCTTTGGCCTTGGGCTCGGGGGCCGTCTGGGCCGAGCCCAGCACCTGCGCCAGGTCGCGCTGCTTGGTGGCCAGGCGCGGGGCGTTGCCGCCCGCGCGCGACGACAGCGCGTACTGCTGGCTGGCGAGCCGCGCGTACACGTCGCCCAGGTTTTCAAAGGCAGTGGCGTAGTTGGGGTTCAGGGAAATGGCCGTTTCCAGCTCGGTTCGCGCCAGGTTGTACTCCCCGCGCGAGGCGTAGATCACGGCCAGGTTGTTGTGGGGCTCGGCCAACTCGGGGTAGTCGGAGATCAGGGCGCGCAGCGTGTCGATGGCGTCGTCGGTCTGGCCCGCGGCCGATTGGGCCGACGACAGCAGGAACCGCATCTGCGGGTCCTTGGGTTTGGCTTTGACGTAGGCCTGGGCCTTGACGATGGCCTGTTCGTTCAGGCCGCTCTTGAGCAGGCGCTGGACGTCGCTGTAGTCGTTGGCCCAGGCGAAGGGGCTGGCACACGCCAGCAGCAGCAGAGCCAGGGCGACCGGCGCGGATCGTTGCTTGAAAAGGAGCGAGGGCATCCGGCAATGATAGGGGCATTGCCCATGCCCGATGCAGGACGCGGTCCCGCGCCGGCGTCAGGCCGACCGCGGCCGGTGCGCGTGTCGGGACGGCGGTGAGGGCAAGGGGTGGCCGGCCCCGGCCTGCTTACAATCGAACGCTTTGTCACGCCCATCCGCACGGATGACCGCGTGTCGGCCGCCCCGTCGCGCCGGGGTGGCCCAGGTCGCTCGGCGCCCGGCAGCCGGCCGTTTCCTCCCATCCGTTCCCACCTCACGTCCACCATGAGCCTGCGCATCCACAACACGCTGACCCGTTCTGTCGAGGCCTTTGAGCCCCTCGACCCCGCGAACGTGCGCATGTATGTCTGCGGCATGACGGTGTACGACTACTGCCACCTGGGCCATGCGCGTTCCATGGTGGCCTTCGACGTGGTGCAGCGCTGGTTGCGCGTGTCGGGCTATGGCCTGACCTACGTGCGCAACATCACCGACATCGACGACAAGATCATCAAGCGGGCGGCCGAGAACGGCGAAACCATCCGCAGCCTGACCGACCGCATGATCGACGCCCTGCACGAGGACGCCGATGCGCTGGGCATTGCGCGGCCTGACCACGAGCCGCGCGCGACCGAGCACGTGCCGCAAATGCTGCGCCTGATCGGCCTGCTGCAGGACAAAGGCTTGGCCTACCGCGCCGAAGGTGACGGCGAGGGCGGCGACATGAACTACGCCGTGCGCCGCTTTGCCGGCTACGGCAAGCTGTCCGGCAAGTCGCTGGACGATTTGCAGGCCGGCGAGCGCGTGGCCGTGGCCGATGGCAAACAGGACCCGCTCGACTTCGTGCTCTGGAAGTCGGCCAAGGCCGGCGAGCCGGACGACGCCAAGTGGGACTCGCCCTTCGGCACCGGCCGGCCCGGCTGGCACATCGAGTGCTCGGCCATGGCCTGCGAGCTGCTGGGCGAGACCTTCGACATCCATGGCGGCGGCGCCGACCTGCAGTTTCCGCACCACGAGAACGAGATCGCCCAGAGCGAGGGCGCGCATGGCCAGCCCCTGGCGCGCTACTGGCTGCACAACGGCTTCATCAACGTCGACAACGAGAAGATGTCCAAGTCGCTGGGCAACTTCTTCACCATCCGCGACGTGCTCAAGGCCTACGAGCCCGAGGTGGTGCGCTTTTTCGTCGTGCGCAGCCATTACCGCAGCCCGCTGAACTACAGCGACGTGCACCTGGACGACGCCAAGGCCTCGCTCAAGCGGCTGTATACGGCGCTCTCGTTGGTGAACCAAACGCCGGCGGCTGATACTGCGGCCATCGATTGGTCCCACCCCGTGGCCGCGCGCTTCAAGGCCGCCATGGACGAAGACTTCGGCACGCCCGATGCCGTCGCCGTGCTGTTTGACCTGGCCAGCGAACTGAACCGCTCGCGCAACGCCGCCGATGCGCAGCTGCTCAAGGCCCTGGGCGCCTGCCTGGGCCTGCTGCAGGACGACCCGCAGACCTTCCTGCAGGCCGGGGCCGGCCTCTCGGAGGCCGAGATCCGGCAACAGATTGATGCACGGGCCGCGGCCAAGGCGAGCAAGAATTACGCCGAAGCCGACCGCATCCGCCAGGCCCTGCTGGCGCAAGGCATCGCCCTCAAGGATTCCCCCACCGGCACCACGTGGGAATCTGTGTAAGCCTCCCGCATTCCTCCCTCTGCCCGGCCCGCAGCCCTGCGGGCCGTTCTTGTCCCCCTCATCGTCCTCGTTTCGACGGGCTTTCCCCCATGAGCAGCTCCACCCCAGGTCCTTCTGTGTCGCCCGCCTATTGGGGGGAGGCCTGCCAGCACCTGATGCGCAAGGACCGGGTGATGAAGCGGCTGATCCCGGCGTGCGGCGCCGTCTGCCTGGAGTCGCGCGGCGACGCTTTCGTCACGCTGGCACGCTCGGTTGTGGGCCAGCAGGTCTCGGTCAAGGCCGCGCAGGCCGTGTGGGACCGTTTTGCCGCCTTGCCCAAACGCATGACGCCCGCGTCGGTGCTCAAGCTCAAGGTGGATGACATGCGCGCGGCCGGCCTGTCGGCGCGCAAGGTTGAGTACATCGTCGACCTGGCCCTGCATTTCCAGGGTAAGAAGCTGCACGTGGGCGACTGGCCCGACATGGACGACGAGGCCATCATCTCGGAGCTGGTGGCCATTCGCGGCATCGGCCGCTGGACGGCCGAGATGTTCCTCATCTTTCACCTGCTGCGCCCCAACGTGCTGCCGCTGGACGACGCCGGCCTCATCAAAGGCATCAGCGAGAGCTATTTTTCGGGCGAGCCCGTCTCGCGCTCGGACGCGCGCGAAGTGGCCGAGGTCTGGGCGCCATGGCGTTCGGTGGCGACTTGGTATATTTGGCGCTCGCTTCAGCCCCTGCCGGTCGCGTATTGACGAACCTGGCGCACGGACGCAGCCGCCGCGGGCGGCTTTTTTGTCGCCGGCCCGAGGCGGACCTCAGGCGTGGCAGGCCGGTGGGCAGCGCACTTTTTGGAGAACATTCTTGGCAAAACGCACTTTTCTGGATTTCGAGCAGCCGATTGCCGAGCTGGAGCACAAGATCGATGCCCTGAGCCAGTCCAGCGAAGGCGGCGTCGACCTCAGCGCCGAGGTGGAGCAGCTGCGCGCCAAGAGCCTGGCGCTCACCGAGCAGGTGTACGCCCAGCTCACCCCGTGGCAGATCACCAAGGTGGCGCGCCATGCCGACCGCCCCTACACGCTGGATTACCTCGCCGCCCTGTTCACCGATTTCATCGAGCTGCACGGCGACCGCCACTTTGGCGATGACGCCTCCATCGTCGGCGGGCTGGCGCGCCTGGACGGCCTGGCCTGCGTGGTCATCGGCCAGCAGAAGGGCCGCGACACCAAGTCGCGCGCGCTGCGCAATTTCGGCATGCCGCGCCCCGAGGGCTACCGCAAGGCCCTGCGCCTGATGAAGACGGCCGAGAAGTTCGGCCTGCCCGTGTTCACCTTCGTCGACACGCCTGGCGCCTACCCTGGCATCGACGCCGAAGAACACGGCCAGAGCGAGGCAATTGGCCGCAACATCTACGAGATGGCCCAGCTGCAGGTGCCCATCGTCACCACCGTGATCGGCGAGGGCGGCTCGGGCGGTGCGCTGGCGCTGTCGGTGTGCGACGAGCTGCTCATGCTGCAGTACGCCGTGTACTCCGTCATCAGCCCCGAGGGTTGTGCCTCCATCCTCTGGAAGACGGCCGACAAGGCCGAGTTCGCCGCGCAGGCCATGGGCATCACGGCCGAGCGCCTGCAAGGCCTGGGCCTGGTCGACCGCATCGTGCCCGAGCCCGTGGGCGGTGCCCACCGTGACCCCGCCGCCATGGCCGCCCGCCTGAAGGCCGCGCTGACCGAAGCCCATGCCGGTCTGGCCCGGCTGTCGGTGGACGAGTTGCTGGCCCGTCGCCACGCCCGTTTGCAAAGCTATGGCCGTTTCGAGATCGACCACGGCGTTGGCACGCCCGAGGTCGTGGCGGGCGCCTGAAGCGGATGGCGCAGGGCGAAGGGCCGGGTGAACCGGCTCAGACCCTCCGCTCTGACGTGACCTGCGCGGCGTCCTCACGCTCGGTTTTGACACTGCGCAAGCTTGCGGGGACAGCCGTTTGCCGTGCAGAGGATGCGCCAATCCGATTGACGTTGCGCAGTACCGCTGTCTCCACCAGATTTCATGATCGGCGACAGATGGATACTGCTTTGAGCGAGGCGTGCCGCATGCAACGGGCAAAGCAGGGGCCGTGCGTTGCGAAGCCGATGGAAATGCAGCCGTGTTGAGCCTCGCGGATCGGGCCCCAAGCCCTCCAAGCAGCGCCGACTTGGCGCCCCATCTCCCGTCGGCCCACGGTGCGCGCGCGGCGCGGCCTGGTGCGGCTCGCCTGCGTCGTGGCATTTGCCCGCGCGGTGTCACGACCGGACGTGCTTGGCGTACTCGGGCGTGGGCAATGCGGTGTGGGACAGGCATGCGCCGCCCGTCCTGTGGGCCGGATGGCTGAACCGGCCCCCACCAACCGTCGGCCGACGCCCGCGGCACCGGCGCGGCGCGGGCCCGGCCGCCTGGGCTGGGTGCTGGCGCTGGTGGTCACGCTGGCGTTGGTGCGCGGCCTGGCCCACGTGGCGCAATGGCCCTGGCTTCATGCGCTGCTGGCCGTGCCCGGCACCGCGTTGCACGAGGGGGCCCACGCTGGCGTTGCCTGGATCTTGGGCGCCCAGCCGCAGGGCTTGAGCCTGTGGCCGGCACGCCTGCCCGATGGCCGCTTTCAACTGGGCAGCGTGCGCTTCGTGCCGGTCTGGTGGAACGTGGCGGCCATCAGCCTGGCGCCGCTGGCGCTGGCTGGCGTGGCTGCGCTGTGCGTGGGCGCTGCCGTGCGTGCCCGATCGTGGCCGGGGCGCCTGGCGGGCGTGTACCTGGCGGCCTGTGCCGTGTCCAGCTGCTGGCCGTCGGGCGTGGATTGGGGCCATGCGTTGCGCGCGCCGCTGAGCTGGCCCCTGGCGCTGCTGCTGGGCGTCATCTGGCATGGCGCGGTCTGGTGGGCACTGCACCGGATGTGGCGCCGGCCCTGAACCGGGGACTGGGCGCGCTGCATCGCTTGTTGGGGCACCAGACGGCGTTGGCGCGGCACCGGAACGCCGTCCAGGCCAGGCGGTCAGATCGGCGGTGGCAGGCGCCCCGGTTGCGGATGGCCCGGCCCGGTTCAGCCTTGTCGCGGCGCTGTCCCGGTGGTCCCGATCCACACCAGGGATGGCCGTGAGCGGCACGCCAGCCGGTCAGCCACTGAGTGCTCGGCCTCCCGCGACGCGGCCCCTCGCCGCACGGTCAGTCAGGGCCGATCGGGCTGCCGCGCGGACCGGCCCGGTAAAATCACGCCGCTTGGGGCCGTGAGCGGGCCCGCGCAGTCGCCCGTCGGCCAGCCCGGTGTGGCTTTGAGATTTCTGGGGTATGCGCCGGTTGCCGTTTATAGTCAAACGACAGCCGGGTCATACCCCTTGTCTGTGTCCCAGAGACGTTCAACATGATCGACATTCAAGGCTTGTCGCTGAGCTACAGCGGCCGGCAAGGGCCGGTGCATGCCTTGCGCGGCATCGATCTGCGCATCCAGTCCGGCGAGGTGTTCGGCATCATCGGCCGCAGCGGCGCCGGCAAAAGCTCGCTGGTGCGCACCATCAACCTGCTGAACCGGCCGACCGCCGGGCGCGTCGAGGTCGCGGGCCGCGAGCTGACCACGCTCACGGCGGCCGAGCTGCGCGCCGCGCGGCAGGACATCGGCATGGTGTTCCAGCACTTCAACCTGCTGTCGTCGCGCACCGTGGCTGGCAACGTGGCCCTGCCGCTGGAGCTGGCGGGGGTGCCGCAGGCCGAGATCGAGGCGCGCATCCAGCCGCTGCTCGAGCTGGTGGGCCTGGCGCAGCTGGCCGACCGCTACCCGGCGCAGATCAGCGGCGGGCAAAAGCAGCGCGTGGGCATCGCGCGTGCGCTGGCCAGCCGGCCCAAGGTGCTGCTGTCCGACGAGGCCACCTCGGCGCTGGACCCGGAGACCACGCGTGCCATCCTCGACCTGCTGCGCGACGTGAACCGCCGCCTGGGCGTGACCATCGTGCTCATCACGCACCAGATGCAGGTCATCAAGCAGATTGCTGACCGCGTGGCCGTGATCGACGGCGGCCGCATCGTCGAGATGGGCCCGGTGCTCGACGTCTTCACCCGGCCGCAGCACCCGACCACGCGCAGCCTGATCGAGGAGATCCTGCCGGCCTCGCTGCCCGAGTCGGTGCTGCAGCAGGCGCGCGGCATCGCGGCCCAGTTGCCGCCCGGCGTGTACGCGCACCTGCTGCGGGTCAGCTACGGGGGCGAGGCCGCCAACGCGCCGGTCTGGAGCGAGGTGGCTTCGCTGGGCGTGCAGGTGAACGTGCTGCATGGGGTGATCGACGAAATCCAGCGCCAGCCCTTTGGCATGCTGGCCGTGCTGCTGTGCGGCGCCGACCACGACCTGCAGGCCGCGGCCGCGCACCTGACGACGCGCGGCTACACCTGGACCTCGGTGCAAGAGACCGTGACCCCGCCCGGATCGGGCGCGGACTGGTGGGCCAACACGCGGTTGCCCCGCGACCCTGACGAGAAGACGATCTATGTTTGAGAACATCAGTGCCGCCATGCTTGCGCTGCTGGGCCAGTCGCTGTGGGAAACCGTGCTCATGGTCGGCGTGTCCGGCGTGCTCGGCTCGCTGCTCGGCGTGCCGCTGGGCATCTACCTGCGGCTGACCGACCAGGGCGGGGTGCTGCAGAACGCCGCCGCCCACCACGCCGTGGGCTGGGTGGTCAACGCGCTGCGTTCGGTGCCCTTCATCATCCTGCTGGTGGCCATCATCCCGTTCACGCGGCTGGTGGTGGGCTCGTCCATTGGCACGGCGGCGGCCATCGTGCCGTTGACGGTGGCGGCGGCCCCCTTCATGGCGCGCCTGGTCGAAACGGCTTTGCGCGAGGTCGACGGCGGGCTGATCGAGGCCGCCCAGGCCATGGGCGCCACCACCGGCCAGATCGTCTGGAAGGTGCTGCTGCCCGAGGCGCTGCCCGGCATCGTGGCCGGCGTCACCATCACCTTCGTCACGCTCACGGGGTATTCGGCCATGGCCGGCGCCATCGGCGGCGGCGGCCTGGGCGACCTGGGCATCCGCTATGGCTACCAGCGCTTCCTGCCCGACGTGATGGTCGTGGTCGTGCTGGTGCTCATCGTCTTCGTCCAGCTCATCCAGAGCCTGGGCGACTGGATGGTGCGCCGCATCAGCCACCGCTGAGCCGGGGCGGCCGCGCGCAGCAGAGGCTCAGAAGGCATCCATGCCATCGCCCGCTCCGCACCCGGATGCGAGCCTGCCATGGTCGCAGCTGGTGCATTGGCATGGGCGTGCCGAACAGGTGCCCACGCAGATCGAGACCTTGTGGCACCCGCAGGCCGCCGCGCGCCGCGAGGCGGCCCACACCCCCTGGCCCGCGTGCTGGAACACCAGGAGGGCGTGATGCAGGCCACGCCGTTTGCCGTGCAGCGCATGCTCACCCGCTGGCGCAAACGGGCAGCCACCGGCTCGCCGCCGCCGAGCGATGGGCTGATGGCCGTGCTCGCGCCCATCGCCACCGCCCTCACCCTTCAGCAACTGGGCCGGGGGGCCCAAGCCTGGACCATGGGGCTGACCTGGGCCGAGGCTTTGGCGCCCGACCAGCTGTGGCCGCCGTACGCGTCCGACCCCGACGACGAATCGCGCTGGGAGGCGTGGGTCATGACCGAGGCCATGTGGTGGGGCTGGCAGCGCCTGACGGCCGAGCAGCTGCTGGCGCATGCGCCAGCGATTCGGCAGGCTGCCGCGCTGGCGCGGCCGCTGGAGGAGCGCGAGGCCGATGCGTCGCCCCGGCGCCAGGGGCAGCGGCCAAGGTTCGACCTGCGCGGCACGCCTTCGCGCCAGGTGCTGTTCAGCCTGGCCCGCCTGGCACGTGCGCACGCCTTGGCCCTGTCTGCCTGAGCCGCGGACCAAGTGAATGCGGCGCCCGGTCGCTGAGGTCTCGTCCGGACGCAGCCTGAAGGCGGTCCCGGTCCAGGTTGATGCCACATGCTGGTGCGTTCACCACCCCGGCACAATCGCCGCTTTCTTCCAAGGGAGCATCGCGATGCGTCATCCGTTGCGTGGCCTGGCCGTGCTGGGCCTGGCGGCTTGCCTGTGGGCGTCGGCCGGGCCGGTGTTGGCCCACGACGAGGGCGTGCCCAGCATCGTGCACATGGCCGACACCGACCCGGCCATGCAGCAGGCGTTCCAGCGCGCCCGGGCCAGCCTGCCGCAATTCCTGCGGCTGGTGGCCAAACCGATCGCCGGCAGCGACGCCCATGCCGTGAAGGTGGGCCTGCGGCACGCGGGCGGCACCGAGTACGTGTGGCTCAGCGAGCTGCGGGTGCAGGGCGACCGCATCGAGGGTGTGCTGGACAATCGGCCGGCCCACCTGCCGCACAAGGCCGGGCAGCGCCTGACGGTGAAGGCGGCCGATGTGGTGGACTGGCTGTACGTGGACGCCCAAGGGCGCATGCAGGGCAACTTCAGCGCCTGCGCGCTGCTGAGCCAGGAGCCGCCTGCGCACGCCAAGGCATTCAAGGCGCAGTATGGCCTGGTTTGCGATGACAAGAAAACGGCCAGTTAGGGATACTGCTTGCCAGATGCGACCGAGGTGGCGTTTCGGCGCGCGCGGGCCGATTGCCGACGCCTGTGTGCTGGCGCGCTGGCTCCGGCGTGAGCCGCATTCGAGCCGCTGTTGCTGCCTCGCCCGCGCAGTGGCCTCCCGGGCGCTGAAGGCCGGTGGCGGAACAGCGCGCGCAGCGGCACGGCGGGCTGGCTCAGAGGCTGGCGCCGGCGCCCCAACGTGGGCTTCCGACATGGGGGCTGGTCGAGCAGGTCTATGGCCTGGGCCACCGCCGCGCGGGGCAGGCCCCCGCGACCGTTTCCCGCTCAGGCCAGCGCGTTGTAGGCGTGGTGCCGGAAGGTGAAGGTGTAGGGGTTGCCAAAGCCGAAGTAGCGCTGCGTCATCAACACGCCGGCGATGTTCAGGCGCGGGTTGATCCACCACACGGTGCCGGCCAGCCCGCCCCAGCTCACCTCGTCGGTGGAGGCGGCGGGGTCGAACTGCCCGGGCCGCTGCAGCACCGAGCCCACCAGGCCGTAGACGCGGTCGGGGTTGGTCGGCATGTTGGGGAACTTCACGCACAGGCCGGGCGCGACGTGGCTGCGGCTCATGTCGGCCAGCGTGTCGGGCTTGAGCAGCGTGGGGCCACCCGGCATGAGCGACTGCACCAGCCGCACCTGGTCGTCCAGGGTCGAAATCAGCCCGCCGCCGCCCGACTGGCGCGGCGCGGCGCTCATGTAGGCGCCGGGGTAGGGCGCCTGGTCCATGCGCTGCAGGCCGGGTTTGCGCGGGTCCATGAAGTCGACGCCGCCATACAGCGCCGTGAGGCGAGCGCGCTTGTCCTCGGGCACCCAGAAGGCCGTGTCCACCATGCCCAGCGGGCCGAAGATGCGCTCGGCAAAAAAGTCGCCCAGGCTCTGGCCCGACACGACCTCGACCAGGTGCCCCAGCACGTCGGTCGCCAGCGAGTACTCCCAGCCCTCGCCGGGGTGGAAGGTCAAGGGCAGGGTGGCCAGCTTCTCGACCATCTGCGCCTGCGTTTGCAGGGGGTTGTGCACGCCCGATGCCTGATAAGCCTGGAACGCCACCGTGCCCGGGTCGAACAGGCCGTAGCTCAGCCCGCTGGTGTGGGTCAGCAGGTGGCGCACGGTGATGGACTGGCGGGCGGGCTCCACGTCATCGATGCGCGTGGCGCCGGGGCGCAGCACCTGGCGGTTGCCCAAGGCCGGCAGGTGGCGTTCGATGGGGTCGTCGAGCGTGAGCTTGCCGTCTTCGACCAGCAGCAGCACGGCGCACGAGGTGGGCAGCTTGGTGTTCGAGAAGACGCGGAACAGGTGGTCCTCGCGCAGCGGCACGCCGGCTTCCATGTCGGCCATGCCGCAGACGAAACGGTCGACCACCTCGCGGCCGCGCAACAGCGCGGTGGACACGCCGGGCAAAAAGCCTTCGTCCACCTGGGCCTGCATGGCGGTGTGAAGCGGCTGGAAGCGGGTTTGCAGCATGAGGTCTCCTTAGGGGTGTTATGGGGCTGTGCCCGCCAGCATGGCCCAAGCGGCGGGCCGCGTTCGGCCCGTTGGCGACATCCACGCGCCGTTGGCTGTGGCAGGCGTGGCGCTGGAGTGCGACCTGGTCGGGTCTGCGCAGGCCGAACCGGCTGGGTTGAGGTGTTGGATGGATATGGGGTATGTGCGGTTTTTCGATCAAAAGGCCATGGAATTGGAGTGATACCCTAAACGATGTCGCGGCTGGTGCGGTGAAAGCAGCGTCGCTGCCGCGGCGGTGGTCGATGCCGCCGGGACGGAACTGCGCGGATCCCATCAGGCCCATCGGGTTCACTCGGTGCATCGTCACTCCGTTCGGAGGCCAACTGGACCGGGAACGAGGACGGTGACGGCCGGCTGCTTGGCCTGCGACCCAGGCGACAGCGCCAAGCGGCGCGGCCTTCGTATAGTGGCCGCTGTTCCAGCCAGGAGATGTTCATGGATTTTCAAGCCGTCGTGCTCACGCAAGACGACGCCCGCGTCACGCAGGCCCGTCTGCAGACCGTGTCCACCGACCAGCTGCCCGACGGCGATGTGCAGGTGGCCGTGTCGCACTCCACGCTCAACTACAAGGACGGCCTGGCCATGCTGGGCCGCAACGGCGTGGTGCGCGCGTTTCCCATGGTGCCCGGCATCGACCTGGCTGGCACCGTGGTCGAGAGCCGCAGCGACCGCTTCAAGCCCGGCGACGCCGTGCTGCTCAACGGCTGGGGCGTGGGCGAGGTGCACTGGGGCGGCCTGGCGCAGCAGGCGCGCGTCAAGGCCGACTGGCTGCAGGCCATCCCCAGCCCCTTCAGCGCGCTGGACGCCATGAGCCTGGGCACCGCCGGCTACACCGCCATGCTCAGCGTCATGGCCTTGCAGGACTGGGGCCTGCAGCCCGGCGACGGCCCGGTGCTGGTCACGGGCGCCAACGGCGGCGTGGGCACGGTCGCCATCAGCCTGCTGCACGGCCTAGGCTTCGAGGTGCACGCCAGCACCGGCCGCCCGCAAGAGGCCGACTACCTGAAGGCGCTGGGCGCCAGCCAGATCGTCGACCGCAGCGAGCTGAACGCGCCGGCCAAGCCGCTGCAGAAAGAGCGCTGGGCCGGCGCCGTGGATTGCGTGGGCAGCCACACGCTGGCCAACGTGTGCGGCAGCCTGAAGTACGGCGGCGCCGTGGCCGCCTGCGGGCTGGCGCAAGGGCTGGACCTGCCGGCCTCGGTTGCGCCCTTCATCCTGCGGGGCGTGGCGCTGTTGGGCATCGACAGCGTGTACGCGCCCCGGGCCAAGCGCGAGCGCGCCTGGGAGCGTCTGGCCCGCGAGCTGAAGCCGGCGCAGCTGGCCGGCAACACGCGCGTGATCGGCCTGGGCGAGGCGATCGACACCGCCCACGCCCTGATGGCCGGCCAGGTGCGCGGACGCGTGGTGGTGGACACCGCCCGCTGAGCCGGTGTGCGTCATGCCTGTTGGCAGTATGGAGGGGTTGGCGTTCAGACTTTGACGCCAATGCTGGCATACTGAGGTGAATGCCGCGCATGACGCGGCAGGCTTGACGCGCAGCCGGGCAAGGGCAGAGCCTGGCTTGGCTGCGAACAACCCGCCCGCCGCCTGTGCGGGCGCCACATGGAGTGAGACATGCAGAGCTTTGACGTGACCGAGTTTGGCAAACCCTTGCAGGCGCGCCTGCGCGAGATGCCGGTGCCCAAGGGCAAAGAGGTCGTGGTCCGCATCACGCATTCGGGCGTTTGCCATTCGGACGTGCACCTCTGGCAGGGCTATTTCGACCTGGGCGGCGGCAACAAGATGGAGATGGCCAAGATCGGCATGGTGCCGCCGCTGACGCTGGGTCACGAGCCCTACGGCGAAGTCGTGGCCGTGGGCCCCGACGTGACCGACGCCCGCGTGGGCGACGTGCGCCTGGTCTACCCCTGGATCGGCTGTGACAACTGCTGGTCGTGCGAAGCCGGTGACTCCACGCTGTGCAACAAGCCGCGCAACCTCGGCATCGGCCTGCCCGGCGCCTACGCCACCCACATGCTGGTGCCCGACGAGCGCTACCTGGTCGATGCCAGCGGCATCGACCCCAACTTCGCCGCCACGCTGGCCTGCGCCGGCGTCACCGCCTTCTCGGCCATCCGCAAGCTGCGCGCGCACTTCATCGACGGCGATGCCGTCGCCGTGATCGGCTGCGGCGGCCTGGGCCTGTCGGCCATCGCGCAGCTGAAGGCGCAGGGCTTCACCAAGATCGTGGCCTGCGACGTGGACGACGCCAAGCTCGAACTGGCGCGCCAGCAGGGTGCCACCCACACCGTGCGCAGCGACGCGGCCGATGCCCGCAAGGCGCTGGCCGAGGCCGGTGCCGGGCGCCTGGGCGCGGCCATCGACTTCGTCGGCGTGCCGGCCACCTTCCAGCTCGCCTATGGCGTGCTGCGCAAGGGCGGCGTGTACGTGATCTGCGGCCTGCTGGGCGGCGAGGCCTCGTTCGCGCTGCCGGTGCTGCCGCAGCGCTCGGTGTCCATCGTCGGCTCGTACGTCGGCACGCTGGACGACCTCAAGCAGCTGGTGGCGCTGGTGAAGACCGGCAAGGTGCAGGCGACCCCGGTGTCGACCGCCGGCCCCGAGCAGCTGACCGACCTGCTCGACGCCATGGAGCACAAGCGCAGCCAGGGCCGCACCGTGCTCGACATGGCCAGCGTGCCCGATCAAGCGCCTGCCTGAGCGTGAGCCGGTGCCGGCGCGGCCCCCGTGCGGGCCGCGTGTGCACCGGTGCCGCGCCGGTCGCACCTTTGGGGTGTGCGTGGTGCCGAATCAGGTGATGTTCAGCAGTATGCAGTGATTGGCGTTCGATTGAGAACGACGAGTGGTTGATACTGGTGTGTCATCGGTATCACCGCAGGCCCATGTGCCCTGCGCAGGTGGGCCCGAGTAGCGAGACTGACAAGCAACCGGAGACACCCCACATGCGCGAATTCGACATCCTCATCCGTGGCGGCCTGCTGGCCGATGGCCAGGGCGGCCCCTTGCAACGCGCCGACATCGGCATCGCCGACGGCCGCATCGCCGCCGTCGACCTGGGCGGCACGCCCGACGGCACCACACAGGCCAAAGAGGTCGTCGACGCCAAGGGCGCCGTCGTCGCCCCCGGCTTCATCGACATCCACACCCACTACGACGGCCAGGCCATGTGGGACTCGCAGCTCAACTCGTCGAGCTGGCACGGCGTCACCACGGCCGTGATGGGCAACTGCGGCGTCGGCTTTGCGCCCGTGCGCGTGCCCGACCGCCAGCGCCTCATCGAGCTGATGGAAGGCGTGGAAGACATCCCCGGCGTGGCCCTGCACGAAGGCCTGGACTGGGCCTGGGAGAGTTTTGGCGACTATCTGCAAGCCGTCGAACGCCGCCCCCACGACATGGACATCGGCGCCCAGCTGCCGCATGGCGCCCTGCGCGTCTACGTCATGGGCGAGCGTGCCGCGCGCCTGGAACCCGCCAACGACAACGACGTGGCCCAGATGCGCGAGCTGGCGAGCGAGGCCATGCGCGCCGGCGCGCTGGGCTTTTCCACCTCGCGCTCCATCAACCACAAATCCGTCAAGGGCGAGCCCACGCCGTCGCTGCGCGCCAGCGAGGCCGAGCTGACCGGCATCGCCATGGGCCTGGCCGATGCCGGCCACGGCGTGCTGCAGCTGCTGTCCGACTTCAACGTGCCGTCCCCCGAAGAAGAGTTCGCCATGCTGCGCCGCGTGGTCGAGAAATCCGGCCGCCCGCTGTCCTTCTCGCTGGCGCAGAACAACAGCAAGCCCGACGGCTGGCGTGTGTTGCTCGACCTGCTGAACAAAGCGGTGGACGATGGCCTGCCCATGCGCGCCCAGGTGGCGCCGCGCGCCATCGGCGTGCTGATGGGCCTGCAGGCCAGCCGCAACCCCTTCTGGGCCGTGCCCGAGGTGGCGGCGCTGGGCGAGCTGTCGCTGGCCGAGCGCTGGCGCACCATGAAGGCGCCGGCCTTCCGCGCCCAGGTGCTCGAGGCCTTTGCCGCCTTGCCCGAAAAGCGCCAGTACAACTTCGGCCGCCTGTTCCCGCTCAGCGATCCGCCCAACTACGAGCCGCCGCTGCACACCTCCATCGCCGCCCAGGCCGAGCGCCGCGGCATGCGCGCGGCCGAGCTGGCCTACGACCTGCTGCTCGAGGACGAGGGCCGCGCGCTGTACTACGAAACCTTTGCCAACTACCACGCGGGCGACCTGCGCGTGTGCCGCGAAATGATCGCGGCCCAGAACAGCCTCATCGGCCTGGGCGACGGCGGCGCGCACGTGGGCATGATCTGCGACTCGAGCTTTCCCACCTTCCTGCTCAGCCACTGGTCGCGCGAATGCGGCCGCGCCGATGGCTTCGACCTGTCCTGGCTCATCAAACGCCAGACCAAGGACGCGGCCGACTTCATCGGCTTGCATGACCGCGGCGTGATCGCCCCCGGCATGAAGGCCGACGTCAACATCCTCGACGTCGAAAAGCTGGGCATGCCCGCGCCGCGCATGAAACTCGACCTGCCGGCCGGCGGCAAGCGCCTGCTGCAAGGCGCCAGCGGCTACCGCGCCACCATCGTCTCGGGCCAGATCACGCAATGGCGCGGCGAGGCCACGGGCAAGCTGCCCGGGCGGCTGCTGTTCGGGCCGCAGCGCCAGCTGGCCTGAGGCTGATCTGACGCCGGCACAGCGGGCTCGACCCAGCTCACCGGCCTGTCGGCCAGCTTGGCTTTCCATGGCGATCAGCCAAGTCCCCCGCCCGCCACCAGGCGGGCGGCGGCTTTTGCGGGTGGCTGCCCGTTGGCGGCAGTGTCTGTGCAGCGGCCTCCGAACAACGCTGTGGGTGTGAGTCGGCACGGAGGTGGCCCGCCGCACGGCTGCTGGGCGGGCCGGGTCGGTACGTGGCCGGTTGGCGCAAGGCCAACGCGCTGGGCTGCTTTGTTCAGCAGCGCGAGCAAGTCGGAGCCCCTTTCACCCAGAACTTGCTCGAAGTGGGGAACACGTCTTCGGGACATTCGGTTGCGAAGTCGACGTGCGCCGGCCCGGCGCCTGTGCAGGGGCTGGCCCGACGGATGCCGGTGCGGGGGCAGCGCTGTCGACACGATCAGGTGCCGCCCCAGCAGCCTCGCTCGCGTCAGGTCGCTGTGCCGACGTTGGTGCTTGAGGTGTCATCGGTGTTCAGGGGTATGCAGCCATCGCCGATTCATGATCATCGAGATTCGGTGCATACTGCATGCATGATGCCCGATGATTTCATCCTCGCCCTGCAAGCGTTGGGCTGGCAGGCGCTGCCGGCGACCCGGCCACCATGGCCTGACATCGGTGAGCCTGGGACAGACCCGAGCCCGATCTCAACGCCCACGCCAACGTTTACGGTTGCCTCTGGGCCCGAGCGCCAGCTCGAATCCCCGCATCCAGCCGATCGGCACCAGCCGCCGGGAGTGCTGCCCGCTGCACTGCACGCGTTCTGCGCCGCGCACGGCGGCCTGCAGAACCCGGCGCAGACTGTCTGGTTCTACGGCCTGGCCGACCATGCGGGCCAGTCCGACGCCGCGTTCAGCTGGGACTTTGCGCAACGCCTGAGCCTGGACGCCGCCGTGTCCGAGGCTGACACCTGGGCCGTGCGCACTTTCTGGCAAGCGCACACGCCGTTTGCCGCCTCGGTGGCGGGCGACTACGCCTACCTGGCTCTGCGCCACGATGGCGCGGTGGTCGTGGGCCAGGGGCCCGAGTTCGAGGAGTCGGCTGAGTGGCTGGCCGACTCGCTGCCGGCGTTCTTCACCGCGTTCGTCGCCCACCTGACGGGCCAGGCACGCGATGCGCGCCTGTTGGATTTCGGCTGACGGATTCCGGCTGACCGCCGCCGGCGCATGCACACTGTGGGCATGCGTTCATTCAGCCCCGAGTCCTCACCATCAGCCGCGTCGCCAACTCCGCTCTGGACGTCAGGCGCCTCAACAGCTTCGCCTGCTGGCTCGCCGAGCTTGCAGGACGGGCTTTCAGTGGCTTTGCCGGAAGGCTGGTCGGATGGGCCGTTGAAGGGGTCGCTGGGTGACGCGTCAAGCGGCTCGCCAAATGGCTTGCCCAACGGCTCGTTCACGCACTCGCTGGCGGGCTTGGCCCCAGCGCCGTCCGCCGAGCCATCCGCGCTGTCATCCGCGCAGCCGTTCGACCCGTCGTTCGACCCGTCATTCGCCGATTCACCCGCCCAGTCGTCGGCCGGTGCGTCAGCAGGCGTCGAAGGCGGGTCGGGCGCGGGGGATGGCGGAGGCGCCAGGGCGGGCAACTCAGGCGACGCGGATCGCGCGCCCGCCGAACCCACCCTTCACCAGGGCAGCTGCCTCTGCGGCGGCGTCCGCTACACGCTGCATGCCCCCATCCGGGCCGTCACGCATTGCCATTGCGGCATGTGCCAGCGCGCCCACGGTGCGGCCTTTGCCAGCTTTGGTGCGGTGCCGCTGGCGGACTTTCGCCTCGTGCAGGGCGAGGCGCTGTTGCGACAATATGCGTCGTCACCCGGCGTGGTGCGGCGCTTTTGCGGCCAGTGCGGCTCGCCCATCACCTGGCAGCGCGTGCAGGGCGAGTGGGCCGACTGGACCTGCTTCACCCTGGCCACACTGCTCACTCCGTTCAAGCCGGCCAAGCAGCGTCACGTGCACTGCGAATCGGCCCCGGCCTGGCAGGCCGCCGACCATGCCATCGGCTGCGAGGCGACCCGCCCGGCGCAGGGCAGGGCGGCCGATGGCCGTACCGCCGATGGTGCGGCCGTGGACGCCGCCGTGTGACCCAAACCCGTGAGCCTGTATGAGTCCCAACCCGAACAACGATGAACGCCAGTCCCACCATACCCCGTGGTGGTCGTGGCACCGCGTGCAGGGCCGCCTGCGCCTTGAATGGCGCGACCTGACCGAGGTCAAGCGCAGCGACCGCAGCTGGCACATGCCATTCGCGGCGGCGCTGGCCTCGGGCATTCCGCTGTTCGTGGGCGCGTTTTTCGGGCGCATGGACTTCGGCCTGCTGGCCAGCCTGGGCGGCATGGTGTTCCTCAGCCTGCCCAACTCGCCGCTGCAGCACCGCATGATGATGCTGCTCGCGGCCTCGTTCGGCATGGTGGCCAGCTTCGCCGTTGGCGCGCTCACGCAGTTCTGGCCCGCGCTCATGGTGCTGGCCCTCACGCTGATCGCCATGGTGGTCAACATGGTCTGCCGCACCTACCGCCTGGGGCCGCCGGGCAGCCTGTTCTTCATCATGGCCGCCGCCATCGCGGCCTACACGCCCGGCACGCTGGAACAGGTGCCGCTGCGCGTGGGCGTGGTCGCCATGGGCTGTCTCGTCGCCTGCCTGGTGGCCTTCGTCTACTCGCTGTACATGACGCGCGTGGCGCCGCCACCGCCCGCGCCCGAGCTGCCGGCGCCCGACTTCGATTTCGTGGTCTACGACTCGGTCGTCATCGGCGCCTTCGTCGGGCTGTCGCTGGTCGTGGCCGAGGTGCTGGGCCTGGAGCGCGCCTACTGGGTGCCCGTCAGCTGCCTGGCCGTCATCCAGGGCGCCAACCTGCGCGCGGCCTGGAGCAAGCAGGTGCACCGCATCATCGGCACCGCCGCCGGGCTGCTCATCGCCTGGGGCCTGCTCAGCCTGCCGCTCAACGTCTGGACGCTGAGCGCCATCATGATGGCGCTGTCCTTCCTCATCGAAACCCTGGTGGTGCGGCACTACGGCCTGGCCGCCACCTTCATCACGCCGCTCACCATCTTCCTGGCCGAAGCCGTGCACCTGGGCCAAAGCGACCCCACGCCCTTGATCCACGCCCGCTTCATCGACACCGTGATCGGCGCCTTCATCGGCTACCTGGGCGCCTTGCTCATCCACAACCCCCGCGTGCGCCCGGTGCTCAGCCGCTGGATGCGGGCGGTGCTGCCGAGCAGGGTGCGGTGAGGGAGTTAGGCCTCTTTCGACCTGGAGCGGCTCCTCTGAACAGGATGCTCTGGCCAGGATCTGAAAGAAAGCTTCCGCCTGCTATCTCAAAATGTATCTGCTAATCTAGACGCGCGGCACAGTGCTTGCACTGTTGCATAAGCCTCTTCTGGAATTTGACCAACGTGCCCATGCCAAGGATCACTGAAAACGAACTATTGTTGGTTTCGAAATCCAATCAGGAGACTCTGAAAGGATTTGTTCGAGGTGCCCAGCTGACCAGTCGGTCTGGCAAGACAATTCATGAATTGCAAGTGCGCGTTGCTTTGGATCGTATCAAGTTAGCGAATCTCCATCTAAGGCAAGCAGTCGCTTCTTCACGAGCGAAGCTCCCCCAGCACCGAAGCACGGTAAGCAGAGCTTATTATGCGATGTATCACGCCGCTCGGGCCGCCACATATATTTCTATCGGTGGTGACGATCACGAGCAGCACTCGGTGCTTCCGACAAAGCTCCCGGCGGACTTTCCTAATTGTGATGAGTGGAAGAATAGACTCAAGATTGCCAGACTAGAGCGCAATCGTGCAGACTACGATCCCTATCCTGCGGGTGATATGGAATTCAGCGAATCTGCCGGAGAATTGCTTCAAAACGCGCGCATACTGGTAAAGCTGGCGCGTGCTTATCTCCAATCAAAGACATAGGGAATACAGTGGTATGTCATTGGAATCGACAACGCGAAAAATAATCGAGGACGAGCTTCGAGCGGCTGGAATTCAACCAGTTTCTGTTCAGATAAGAACATTCCCAAACGAAGTAATCGCAATCATTGAGGTTGACCGAGACTATGAAGCTGCTCTGTCCGTTGCTCAGCGCATTGACGAGATACTTGATAATGGGTTTGTCACAGTTCGACAAACCAGGGCTGCGTCACTTCGTACGGAAAATTCTCGCGTATCTGGCGTACATGACGACCGAATTTCTGACCTCATTCGTTTACTCAACGCTCGTTCACGCACATCGGAAACTCAGCCCAGCTTGCGATATATTGCAGATGTGGCAGAACGGCTTAGCCTTGCGATATCGCCTCGGCATCACTTAATTTTCGGACGACGCGGAGTTGGGAAAACAGCACTGCTGCTCGAAGCAAAGCGGGTTCTGGAGTTGCAAGGATCCAACGTCCTTTGGGTGAATATGCAATCGCTTCGGTCGCTAGGCGCACCACATGCATTCCTTACTGTAGCGCTAAGGATCTGTGACTTGATACTCGGCGCCTACGCTAGCCGCCCCGATTCATCTCAAGGCCATGAATCATTAAAACTCTTGCGGGCTACGATCGAGCAACGGTTTCAGCCGAACGCCGCGTCACTAGACGATGTGGCTCTCTTGGTGCCGCAGTTGCAACAAGTGTGCGCCAGATTTTGTCTTCAATCTGGCTCGTCGCTTTTCATTTTTCTTGATGACATTCACTACGTGAAAAGTAGCGATGCCCCTAAGTTCCTAGATCTCATTCATGGGGTCACTCGTGATTGCCCAGTCTGGCTCAAGGTGGCTGGTATACAGCACCAGACTCGTTGGTTCATTCCAGACCCGCCTACTGGACTTCAGACAGGACATGATGCCGCGATCATTAACTTGGACGTGACACTGGAACAGCCAGAGAAGGCGAAAATTTTTCTCGAAAAAATTCTGCGGGGTTACGCAGAAGAAAGCAACGCGTTACCATTGAGCGGCGTTGTGAGTGCGTCGGCGATCGATAGGTTGGTACTAGCTTCCGGTGGCGTGCCGCGAGATTTCTTGACGCTCTGTGCGGCTTCACTTCAGACAGCTAGGCAACGGTCGAATGCAAAGACAGTGGGTGTTCAAGACGTCAATAATGCTGCCGGTATCATAAGCCAAACAAAGCAACAGGAACTTGAAGACGACGCTGCGGCTACCTCAGGTCGTTCAGCCATTTTGGTTGCCTCTCTGAACATCGTTAGGGACTTCTTGCTGAGTGATCAGCAAATTACTTTCTTTCGTATTGAGTTTCGCGATAAAGAATTGCATCAGGGTGAATACCGTGCATTACAAGCCCTTGCAGATCTACGAATGATTCATCTAATAAATGCGAGCCTATCGGATCCTCATCATGCTGGAAAACGGTCGGAAGTCTATCTATTAGATCTGAGTCAATACTCCGGTTCTCGTCTCAAGCAAAATCTTTACGTGTTGGATTTTGAGAAAGGCCATATGGTTCTGAAAAGGACTCGAAGTTCAGAACCCGCACGCGTGGGAGATACGGTACTAAAGTTAGTATCACTCTTGCGGCGTGCGCCAATGCTCAATTTGGACCGCCTGTCAGATTCCATTCTGCCGGCGCACGATTTATGAGAAATATTTCGCGGTAAGGGATATTCACGGCTTGCTGATCGTGCAGAGCACGCTTGCGACCGCCCGATTGCAAGGCCGGCCGAAAAGCTGCTTTTGGCCGTTTTGCTGTCGCCCAACTGCTGCCCCCGCCTCTTGGCCAGCCTGATGAGGCCACTTAGCCCATCGTGATCACCACCCGCCCGGCCAGCGCGTTGTGCTGTACGTCGGCCACGGCCTGCTGGATGTCGGCCATGGGCAATTGGCGTGCGATGCGCGGCTTGAGCTTGCCTTCGCCAAACCACTGCATGACTTCGGCCATGAGCTGCGCGGCGAGCGCGGGCTGGCGTTCGCGGCACTGGCGCATGTCCACGCCGACCAGGCTGGCGCCTTTGACGATGCTGAGGTTGGTGCCCAGCTTGCCGATGTCGCCGCTGGCGAAGCCGACCATGAGCAGGCGGCCGCCCCAGCCCAGGGTGCGGAAGGCGGTGTCGGTGGCGGCGCCGCCCACGGGGTCGACGATGACGTCGACGCCGCGCTTGCCGGCCAGGGCCTTGACTTCGTCCTTCCAGGCGTCGGTGCTGGTGTCGACCACCTCGTCGGCGCCGGCCTCGAGGGCGGCCTGGCGGCGGTCAGCGGTGCGGGCGCCGGCAATCACGCGCGCGCCCAGCAGGTGGGCGATTTCGACGGCGGCGTAGCCCACGCTGCCGGCGGCGCCCAGCACCAGCACGGTTTCACCGGCCTTGAGCTGGCCGCGTTCGCGCAGGGCATACAGCGCCGTGCAGTAGGCGGCGGGCAGGGCGCTGGCGGCCACCAGGTCGGCATCGGGCGACAGGCGGTAAGCCAGGTCCTGGTCGACCACGGCCTGGCCGGCCCAGCAGCTGCGCACCAGGCAGGCCACCTTGTCGCCGACCTGATGGCTGGTGACGCCCTCGCCAACGGCGGCCACGGTGCCTGCGCATTCGCTGCCGCCGATCCAGGGGATGGTGTCCAGCACCTGGTATTTGCCTTCGGCGCGCAGCAGGTCGACGAACGAGATGGCGCTGGCGTGCACGTCGATGAGGACCTGGCCGGGCGCTGGCTGGGGCGGGGGCACGTCGTCCAGCGTGACGCGGGGCGGGGTGGCGAATTCGTGGATGCGCAGGGCTTTCATGGGCGGGGGCAGTGCGGTCAAGGGGTGGATGAAACGGCGGTGGTGCGTCTGCCAACATGGGCAGGGGTATCTGCGCATGGCCGTTCAATGTCAAACGGGCATGTGAACATACTCCTGAATGCATGGGCCTCGAGTGCCAATGCACTGGGCGCGCTGCCGGGTTGCTGGCGTGGGGCACGGTTCACGGCTGCACCGCGGCGGCTGCTCGGCTTGCGGCGATCCGGTCCATCGTCCAGCGCGGCCTGACCCGATTGCAAGCCGGTCGCAAGCCGGTCGCGGGCGGTCCGCACACCTGAATTCCACGTGTCGTGTGGCTGCCCGCTGTGCCGGTCCGCCGCGATGCGGTTGGCCATGCATGCGTCGCCCACTCTAGGGGCCGCGTCGCTGGCGCGCAGCCACCTGGGCGTCTTGCCACGGCGGGCGGCGCGAATCGCCACGAGGCCCGCAGGGCGGTGCGGTGGTCGGCGTGGCGCTGCTCGGGCCTGGGCCACAATCGCCGCTTTGCCTGCCATGCCGGTCGTTCGGGGCCGTGCCACCGCCATGACCGCTTTGCCCGTGCTGTACAGCTTTCGCCGTTGCCCCTATGCGATGCGCGCGCGCTGGGCGCTGTGGGTGGCGGGTCAGGCGGTCGAGCACCGCGAGATCCTGCTGCGCGACAAGCCCGCCGCGCTGTTGCAGGCCTCGCCCAAGGGCACGGTGCCGGTGCTGGTGCTGCCCGATGGCACGGTGATCGACGAAAGCCTGGCGGTGATGCGCTGGGCGCTGGCGCGTCATGACCCCGAGCAGTGGCTGCAGCCCGAGCGCGAATCATTGGTCGCGATGCTGGACAGCATCGCCGACTGCCAGACGCGCTTCAAGCCCCACCTGGACCGCAGCAAGTACCCGCAGCGCCATGCCGACGAGCTGCGCGCCTGGGCCGCGCGTGACGGTGCGGTGGCGACCGCCGTGGCGGAGTCTGATCCACGGGCGGGTGCGCCATGGGGTTCGCCAGCGGGCTCGGCGCACGCGCCCGGGCTGGTCGGGCCCGAGTTCGGAACCGAGCGCCATGCCGCCGTGCTGGCCGCCTACGTGGCGGCGCAGCACGCCTTGGCCGGCGCCTACCTGCAAGCCCTGAACGCACGCCTGGACGAGGGCGGCGCCCACCTGTTTGGCGAGCGCCCGGCATTGGCCGACTTCGCCATCGCACCCTTTGTGCGCCAGTACGCCGCGGTGGATGCGGCGCGGTGGGCGAGCGGCCCCTGGCCGGCGCTGCGAGCCTGGCTGGCGGGCCTGCTGGCGCGGCCCGAATTCGAGTGGGCGGTGATGCGCAAAGTGCCCGTCTGGCAGGCACCCACCTCGGGAGCCGCGACATGAGCGCAGCCGATTCACCCGCCCGTCCGGCATCTGACGCAGCCGCGCCGGCCCGTGCTGCCGGGCCGGATGCCGGGCCCCCCGAGGGCGCCGCGTTGAAGACGAGCGGCGCGAGCGCACCAGGCGCGCCTGCGGGCGGTGCGGCCACCTCCTCGGGGGTGCCGGCACTGGCGGTCGCAGCGCTGTCGTTCGCGGCCTTCCTCAGCGGCACCTCGCTGCGCCTGACCGATGCGCTGCTGCCGCGGTTGGGCGGCGAGTTCGGCATGGACCTGGCGCAGGTGGCCCGCGTGGTGACGCTGTTCGCCGTGGCCTATGGCGTGGCGCAGCTGCTGTTCGGGCCGCTGGGCGACCGCTTCGGCAAGTACCGCGTCGTGGCCTGGGCCTGCGTGGCCTCGGTGCTGACCACGCTGAGTTGCGCGCTGGCGCCGGGATTTCAGACCTTGGCGCTGGGGCGGCTGCTGGCCGGGGCCACGACGGCGGCCATCATCCCGCTGTCCATGGCCTGGATTGGCGACAACGTGCCCTATGAACAACGCCAGCCGGTGCTGGCGCGCTTTCTGCTCGGGCAGATCCTGGGGGTGTCGGCGGGCGTGTGGCTGGGGGGCTTTGCCGCCGATCACCTGAGCTGGCGCACGCCGTTCGTGCTGATCGCGGCCTGTTTCGCGCTGGCCAGCGTGCTGTTGTTCTGGCAGCACCGGCGTTTGCGGCCCCAAGCCCCCGTGGCCTCGGAGGCGCAGGGATTCGTGGTCGCGCGCATGGCGCGCGAATTCGGCCAGGTGCTGGCCAAGCCCTGGGCGCGCGTGGTGCTGCTGGCGGTGTTCCTGGAGGGCGCCTGCCTGTATGGCGTGTTTGCCTTCGTGGCCACCCATCTGCACCACACCTTCGGTCTGTCGCTGTCCACGGCCGGCAGCATGGTGATGCTGTTCGGCTTTGGCGGCGTGTTGTACGCCGTGGCCTCGCCGTGGCTGGTGCCGCGCCTGGGCGAGGTGGGGCTGATCCGCGTGGGCGGCGTGCTGATGGCGGTGTCGCTGGGGCTGGTCGCCCTGGCGCCGCTGTGGTGGTGGGCCATGCCGGCCTGCTTCGTCACCGGCCTGGGCTTTTACATGATGCACAACACGCTGCAGATCAACGCCACGCAAATGGCGCCCGAGCGGCGCGGCGCGGCGGTGTCGGCCTTTGCCTCGTGCTTTTTCATGGGCCAGGCGCTGGGCGTGGCCACGGCGGGGCGGCTGGTGGCGCAGTGGGGCTCGGCGCAGGTGATGCTGGCCGGGGCCACCGGCGTGCTGGGGGTGTCGCTGCTGTTCGCCTGGCGACGGGCCCGGCGCGGCCCGGCGTGAGCACGCGATGGGGGGCGCTGTCCGCAACGCTTGCCTCACGACCGATTCACGCAGGCCTGCGGTGTGCGCCGTGGCGCACAGTCGCATGAAGTCACCCAAAAGCCGCTGTGTTGCGCGATGATGCGTCGCAGCCGGGGCTGAACCCGGCCTCCGCCGCCGGATCCGGTGGGGGCTGTGAACCGATTGCGAGGACGACGATGAATTGGATGGCCGAACACCTGTTGAAGGGGCTGATGGCGCTTGCCCTGGTGTGCAGCGCGGGGGCTGTGAAGGCCCAGGGGCTGTTGTTTGAGCCCGGCGTGGTGAATTTTCCCAACACCGTGGCGGGCAGCACGTCGAGTGAGGTGACCATCACGGTGACCAACTTCGACCCGATGCCTGTGACGGTCACGGCCATCATCCCGCCAGCGAACACCGCCTTTGCCGTGACTCACGACTGCCCCGTTGGCAGCTACGCGCCGTTTGCGACTTGTCAGGTGCGGGTGACGTTCACGGCTCCGATGGCGGCCGGCCCGGTCAACGACGTGTTCCGTTTTCAGGCCTTGACCTATGGCGACCTGGACATCCGTTTGAACGGGGCGTCCGATGGGGTGCCGCTCACGCCGCAAACCATCACCTTCACCAGCACAGCGCCCGCGGCCACCGTGGGCTCGACCTATGCGGTCACGGCCACGGGCGGCGGCTCGGGCAACCCCGTGGTCTTCAGCATCGATCCGGCGTCTGACGCGGTCTGCACCGTCAATGGCAGCACCGTCAGCTTCATCGGGGTGGGCGATTGCACCATCCAGGCCAACCAGGCCGGCAACGCCACGTTCGAGGCGGCGCCTCAAGTTCAACAGGTGGTGACGGTGTCGGCCGCGCCGCCCGCGGCGCCGAAGGCCGTGCCCTCGTCGACCGCGTGGGGCCTGGGGCTGCTGGCGCTGGGGATGGCGGCGGGCCTGGTCTGGCGCAGGCCGCGCGCCTGAGAGGCCTTCAGGCCTGGCGCGGGCCTGAAGGTGGACGGACTGGCGGTCAGTCGCGGTTGGTGAGCGACAGCAGTAGCTGCAGCACGTACCAGAACAGCAGTGCGATCGAGGCGAACAGGTGCAGGGCCGCACCCACGGGCCGGTTGGTGGGGTAGTCGTGGATGATGCGTGCGGTGTCGTACAGCACGCAGCCGCCAGCGAACAGGATCATCAGGCCCGAGAACCACACGCCCAGCTTGAAGCCGAAGATCACGGCCGAGACGATGGTGCCCAGGGCGACGAAGCCGCCCACCTTGAGGATGCCGCCCAGGAACGAGAAATCGCTCTTCGAGGTGAAGGCGGTGTAGGTCAGGCCCGCCACCAGCAGCAGCGTGATCAGGGCCGCGGCGCCAATCGCCTCGGGGGCGATCAGCATCGCCAGGCCCATCAGCGGCATGAAGATCAGCGACTCGGCCACCACGTAGCCGCCCAGGGCCAGCATCTGCTTGCTCGGGTCATCCGAGGTGTCGGCGATCTTGGTGGCCAACCAGGCCACCACCATGAACGCGCCCAGCACCGCCAGCCAGGCATATTTGCCGCTGCCCGCCAGCAGCTTGGCCGCCTGCAGCGACAAGCCCGAGACGATGAACAGCCCGGACAGCACGGCAAACGCCAGGATGGCGATGCCCAGGTGCTTGTAGGTGGCGATCAGGAAATTGCGGCGCGCCTGCGGCTCGCCGGCATGCATCTGGGGGGACAGGACCGTGCTCATGAAACTCCTCCGGAAAATGGGCTGCGTCAGCCTCGGACATGGGGGTGGGGCCTGTGGCGCAGGCCGTCCACCCTCGGCACTACACAGTCTGACTGTACCTGGGGATGCCTGCGGCACGCCACGGGCCGGGCTATTGGGCCGGTGCCGGGGCGGGCCTTGGCGTGGCCGCGGGGGCCTTTGCGACCTCGCGAAATCGCGGCGATCACCTCAGGCTTTGAGTCTCAGGGCAAAAAAGGTCAATGGAGTATGGTTTCGTTGCCGATGTTTGGTCATCGGATGCTGCAGCATACTGCTTGGTGTTGGCCCGATCGAACGTCACCAGCACGACCTGCGCCCGCAGGCGCGTCACCATCGGCACGGTTCACCCGGCCCGCACCCAGCGGCTCAGCGCATCGGGCGAGGCAACTGGGCCACCAGCAGGCGCCAGGGGCTGCGGCCGGTGAGCTGCGACGCGATGGCGGCGCGCAGCGGGGGCAGGCGGCGCGCGCCTTGCAGCACGGCCTGGCGCAGCAAGCGCGGCAGGGGCCGGGCGTCGGTGAACAGGCCGACCACGGCATTGGTGCCCTGGTAGATCGGCCAGGCGTGGCGGTGCTGGCCGCGGGCGTAGGGCGCGAGCGCCTGCGCCGTGCCCCAGTCCCGCCCGGCCCGACGTGCGGCCACGATGGCCGCGGTCAGCCGCTCGACCCCGGCCAGGCCCAGGTTGAAGCCATGCGCGGTGACCGGGTGCATGCCCACGGCGGCATCGCCCAGCAGCGCAAAGCGCGGGCCGGCCAGGCGGTGCGCGTAGGTGGCCAGCAGCGGGTAGGTGTGGCGTTGGCCCACCAGGGCCATGGGCCCGAGCCGCTGCCGGAAGTGGCCTTGCACCTCGGCGGCGAAGGCCTGCTCATCGAGCGCCATCAAACGGGCGGCATCGGCGTTGTCCGTGGTGACCACGGCAGAGCAATGGTGGGCGCTGGCTTGGGCCTCGGCCTCGGTTGTGGTCTCGGCGCCCGCCGGCAGCGGCAGGATGGCCAGCGTGCGTTCCCAGCCAAAGCACTCGTGCGCGACCTCGTTGTGGGGCAGCGCATGGCGCATGCGGCAGACGATGACGGTGCGGCCGAAGTCGCGCATCTGCGCGCCCACGCCGAGCAGGCGCCGCATGGCGGACATGCGGCTGTCGGCTGCGACGAGCAGGGGCGCACGCAGGTGCTGTGTATCCGTGGTGGGTCCGCTGGTGGGTGAGGGGGCCGACGCACTCGCGCCCCTGTTCACGTTCGCGTCCGGGCGGAAGCGGTCCTGGGGCCCGGCGTAGCCGGTGTTGCAGGTGAACTGCAGCGCCGCGTGCGTGTCGTGCACCTGCACCTGGCTCACGCGGGCGCCGGTGATCAGGCGCAGGCCGGTGCCTGGGTCGGCCGCCAGCTCGGACGCCACCTGCCAGGCCGTGCGGCGCAGCGCGTGGTTGGGCACGATGCGGCCCAGCGCGTCCAGGCCGTGGTCGGCGGCGCCCGTGTCGCCAGCGCCAGGGTCGGCAGAACCCTTGCCGGCCGCACCGCTGGCGGCCGAACCCCTGCCAGCCGAACCCCTGCTGGTTGCGCCGCTGCCAGTCGCTCCAGGGCCGGCCGAGCCGGCGGCGTCGATGTCCAGCGTGGGGCGCCAGCCCACGGGGCCATCGTGCACCACGGCCTGGCGGATGTGGCCGCATTCGTGCGCCTGCAGGTGTTGCCAGGTGCCCAGGCGGGTCAGCGTGGCCACGCTGGGCAGGGTCAGGGCGATTTCCCGGCCGTCGGGCGCGGGCCGGGCCAGCTGGGCCTCGGGCTGCTGTTCGAGCACCGTGGTGCGCAGGCCGGCCCGGGTCAGTGAGATGGCGAGCGAGAGGCCGGCCGGCCCCGCACCCACGATGAGGACGTCGGCATGCGCGGTGGCGGTCATGGTGTGGCAATGTGTGGTTGGGTGGATGAATTGAAAACGGAGTATCAACCTGCTGTCGTTGATTGAACAACGGCAACAGGCTGATACTCCGTGCTGGCTGGCGCTCTTGCGCGCTGGCTGGCTGGCTGGCGGCACCGGTCTGCGGTGCCGGGCTTCAGCGCGTGCCCGTGATCGCGTGGCGCCGCGATCGTCGGCACGCGCTGCGGGCGTCAGCGGCGGCGCAGGGCCTCGGCTTCGGCCACGGCCAGGGCCGTCATGTTGACCAGGCGGCGCACCGTGGCCGACGGGGTCAGCACGTGCGCGGGCTTGGCCGTGCCCATGAGCACCGGACCCACGGTGACGCCATGGCCGATGGTCATCTTCATGACGTTGAACAGGATGTTGGCGGCGTCCAGGTTGGGGCAGACCAGCAGGTTGGCTTCGCCGCTGAGCGTGCTGTTGGGTACGTTCAGGCTGCGGATGGCTTCGGACAGGGCGCTGTCGCCGTGCATTTCGCCGTCGCACTCGACCTCGGGCTCCAGGTCGCGGAACAGCTCGCGTGCCTCGCGCACCTTGATGGCCGAAGGGCGCTTGGACGAGCCGAAGTTCGAGTGCGACAGGAAGGCGACCTTGGGCGGCACGCCGAAGTTGCGCACCTCGTGGGCGGCCATCTGGGCGATGTGGGCCAGCTCCTCGGCCGTGGGGTTTTCGTGCACGTAGGTGTCGGTGATGAACAGCGTGCGGTCTTCGGCCAGCAGCACGTTCAGCGTCGCGAAGTCGAAGTGGCCGGGCTGCAGGCCGATCACGTCCTTGATGTGCGAGAGGTGCTGGTCAAAGCGGCCCAGCGTGCCGCACAGCATGGTGTCGGCATCGCCGATGTGCACCATCAGCGCCGCGATGATGGTGGTCGAGCGGCGCACGGCGGCCTTGGCGGCCTCGACCGACACGCCGTTGCGGCTCATCAGGCCGTGGTAGGTCTCCCAGTACTGGCGGAAGCGCGGATCGTCCTCGGGGTCGCAGATCTCGACGTCCTTGCCGGGTTTGATGCGCAGGCCGGCCTTGGCGATGCGGGCCTCGATCACGTTGGGGCGGCCGATGAGGATGGGGTGGGCCAGGCCGTCGTCCACGGCGATCTGCGCCGCGCGCAGCACGCGCTCGTCCTCGCCTTCGGCAAAGGCCACGCGCTTGTGGGCCGCCGGGGCTTGGCGGGCCGTCATGTAGATGGGCTGCATCAGCATGCCCGTCTGGTGCACGAACTGGTCCAGGCTCTCGGTGTAGGCCTTGAGGTCGGCGATGGGGCGGGTGGCCACGCCGGACTCGGCGGCGGCCTTGGCCACGGCGGGTGCGATGCGCGTGATCAGGCGCGGGTCGAACGGCGTGGGGATGATGTAGTCCGGGCCGAACGTCATCTCCAGGCCTTGGTAGGCGGCGGCGACTTCGGCGCTGGGCTCGGCCTTGGCCAGTGCGGCGATCTCGCGCACGCAGGCGATCTTCATCTCGTCGGTGATCTTGGTGGCGCCGCAATCGAGCGCGCCGCGGAAGATGTAGGGGAAGCACAGGACGTTGTTGACCTGGTTCGGGTAGTCCGAGCGGCCCGTGGCCATGATGCAGTCCGGCCGCGCGGCCTTGGCGACCTCGGGGCGGATCTCGGGTTCGGGGTTGGCCAGCGCCAGGATGATGGGCTTGTCGGCCATGGTCTTGACCATGTCGCCCGTCAGCACGCCCGGGGCCGAGCAGCCCAGGAACACGTCGGCGTCCTTGACGACATCGGCGAGCGTGCGCGCGCCGGTGTCGGGCTGGGCGTAGCGGGCCTTGGACTCGTCGAAGCCACCCGGGCGGCCTTCGTAGATCAGGCCCTTGGAGTCGCAGGCGAACACGTTCTCGCGTTTGACGCCCAGGCTCACCATCACGTCCAGGCAGGCGATGGCGGCGGCGCCCGCGCCCGACACGGTGATCTTCACCTCACCGATCTGCTTGTTCACCAGCTCCAGCCCGTTGAGCAGGGCCGCGCTCGAGATGATGGCCGTGCCGTGCTGGTCGTCGTGGAAGACCGGGATGTTCATGCGCTCGGACAGCTTGCGCTCGATGTAGAAGCACTCGGGCGCCTTGATGTCTTCGAGGTTGATGCCGCCCAGCGTGGGCTCCAGGCTGGCGATGATGTCGACCAGTTTGTCGGGGTCGCGCTCGGCCAGTTCGATGTCGAACACGTCGACGCCGGCGAATTTTTTGAACAGGCAGCCTTTGCCCTCCATCACCGGTTTGCCGGCCAGCGGGCCGATGTCGCCCAGGCCCAGCACGGCCGTGCCGTTGGTCACCACGCCCACCAGGTTGCCGCGTGCCGTGAAGTCGTAGGCCTTGCTGGGGTCGGCCTGGATGTCCAGGCAGGGGTAGGCCACGCCAGGCGAATAGGCCAGCGAGAGGTCGCGCTGGTTCGACAGGGGCTTGGTGGGCGTGACCGAGATCTTGCCCCGCGTGGGGTTGCGGTGGTATTCGCGTGCAGCATCGCTCAGCTGCTGCTCGGCGGCATTCATGGGTTTGGACAAGGCTGTCTCCTGAACTGGCTCTAAAGGGTGAATCGTTGCATGGGCGCTGCCGCAAGGCGCTTGAGGCGTGCCGCGCACCAGGGTGCTGCAACACGTGGGACTAGCATACCCCAGCCAACCAGCCGTTTTGCCACGCGGCGCGCCCGGCCGGACACATGCGCGCAGACCACGCTGGGAAGGCGCCCACTGCTGCGCGGGCTCGCTGTGCCGGGGCCGCGCCAGCCGTTGTGCGGGCTGCTGTGAAGTCGTGTCACGGGCCGACCATGGCCTGCTGTGCAACGTATTTTTGGGAGGAGGGCCAGCGCAAGGACCCGCGCGCAGGCATCCGGGCCTGCGCAAGCCGAACCAGAGCCGCCGAAGGGCGAACGGCGAAGTGGTGTGTGACCAGCCCATGGCGCCGCGGGCCACGTTCGGCGTCGAGCGAACGGCCCGCTGCCATGTGCGCTGGGGGCCATTGCGTCGTTTTGGCATGCGCTGCCTGAGCCGGTTGGCGAGGCGATGGACATTCATGGCCATCGACACGGACACCCGCCCATGCGTTCACCCATGCGGGCCGGGTAGCGCAGCGGCGGGCGGATCATCTGCGGGCGTCGCCATGCCGAGCCGCCCTGAGCCTGGCCAGCGGCCATCCGCTCACGGGGTGTCCGGAGCGGGCCCGCGGATGCAGCCGGCACCGGCGCGGCTTTCTATACTTCGCCGGCGGTGGCGGCCGACTGGCACAGCCGGGTCCACCGCCCGTTTTTCGGCCCGACCGGGCGCGCCTTGCCGGCGCCGACCTGGCCGGGCGTGCTCGATGTTTCAGGAGTTCCCATGAGTCAACCCCGCTTTTCCACCTGCGACCTGTGCGACACCCACGAAGGCGACGTCAGCGGCGCCTTCCGCGTGCTGGCGCCCGGCTACCACAGCTACGGCGGCGTGCGCCACTTCTTTGGTCCGGCCGTGGTCCTGCGCGCGCTGGAGGACAACTCCAAGGTGCGAGATCTGCTGGCCACGCCGGGTGGCGGGCGCGTGCTGGTGGTCGATGGCGGCGGCTCGATGCGCCGCGCGCTGGTGGGCGGCAACCTGGCCGTGAACGGCGCCAAGAACGGCTGGGCCGGCATCGTGGTGCACGGCTGCGTGCGCGACGTGGCGGAGCTGCGCGCGGCCGACATCGGCATCCGCGCGCTGGGCACCCACCCCATGCGCACGGCCAAGCTCGGCACCGGCGAGGTGGACGTGCCGGTCCAGATCGGCGGCGTGTTCGTGCGCCCCGGCGACTGGGTCTATGCCGATGACGATGGCATCGTCATCAGCGACCGCGCTCTGCACGCGTGATGGGGTATGGCCTGGTTGCCGTTTGTTTGAGAACGGCAATCCAGGAATACTGCCAATTTTGAAAGGCTGAGTAGGATGCCGGTTTGGGCAGCGCCATGCCAAGGTGTCGCCGCCCGCCCCAGCGTTGCACAAGGGCGTGCAGGCAGACTGCGCGCGTCCCCTATCTAACGCTGCCCGAGCGCGGCAGGCCACCTGAACAGCCCACGCCTGCGCGCACGCGGGTTCAGCCCCGCGTGCGTCGCGCGCCGCTCCGGTCACCAGGCGTGCTGGGCGTCCACCGGAAAGCTGCCGTCCTTCACGGCACGCACGTAGGCTTCCATGGCTTCGCGCACGCCGCCTGCGCCTTCCATGAAGTTGCGCACGAACTTGGGGTTCTTGCCCAGGTTGATGCCCAGCATGTCGTGCATGACCAGCACCTGGCCGGCCGTGCCCTTGCCGGCCCCGATGCCGATGGTGGCGCAATGCGGCAGCTCCAGCGTCAGCTGGGCCGAGAGCTCGGCCGGCACCATCTCCAGCACCAGCATGGTGGCGCCCGCGTCCTGCAGGGCCAGCGCTTCTTCGCGCAGGCGCGCGGCGCTGTCGCCCCGACCCTGCACCCGGTAGCCGCCCAGGGCGTGCACGGTCTGCGGCGTCAGCCCGAGGTGGGCGCAGATCGGGATGCCACGGTCGACCAGGAAGCGCACGGTGTCCGTGGTCCAGCCGCCGCCTTCGAGCTTGATCATGTGCGCGCCGGCCTGCAGCAGCACGGTGGCGCTGGCCAGCGCCTGCTCGCGCGATTGCTGGTAACTGCCAAATGGCAGGTCGGCAATCAGCCAGGTGGTGCCCTGCACGCGGTGCAGGCCGCGCGACACGCTTTCGGTGTGGTAACGCATGGTTTCCAGCGTCACGCCCACGGTGCTGGGCAGGCCCTGGCACACCATGCCCAGCGAGTCGCCGACGAGGATGCAGTCGACACCGGCGGCGTCGGCCATGGCAGCAAAGGTGGCGTCGTAGGCCGTCAGCATGGCGATCTTTTCGCCGCGTGCGTGCATGTCGGCCAGACGCGGCAGGCTCACGGGCTTGCGGGTGGCCGGCAGGCTGGCGGGCGGCAGGCTGCCGTACGGACTGCCTTCGGGGGCGGTGAGCGTGGGGGCGGAAGAGGTCGTCATGCAGGTCCTTCAAACGGGCCAGGCCGGTGGCGCGAGCGGGGCTTGCCCAGTGCAAGCCTCATTGGCGAGCCCATGGGCAGCCTTGGGTGAACCTCGCGGCTCGCCTGGCGGGATGGCGGGTCTGCGGCAAGGCCACAGGCGAAACGGGCGCGAGTGTGCCGGCTGCGGGCGCCGCTGTCCACTGTCTGCACGACATGGCGGGCACCCGGCCCGCGTGCAGGCCCCCTCTGGGGCCACGTCGCTCGGTGTCCGCTCGTCGCCAGCGGGTGGCAGCAACGCCCTGGTGCTGCCCGGCCTGCTGCGGTCGCGTGGCCCAGGTGAACCACGCCAACCCTGCGTCAAGCCGGCTGGCCGGGCCGAGGCCTGGCCCACACGCGGTACAGCAGCGCCACGCCCACGGCCAGCAGGCCGAGGTAGGCCAGTCCGGCGGCGTAGCCCGCGCGCACGGGCGCCGCAAAGAACAGCACCCCGATCAAGGCCACGCCCAGGGCATTGCCCAGCTGCTGCGTGGACGCCAGCACCCCGGCGGCGACCCCAGCGTGCTGCGGCGGCAGGCCGGCCAGCACCGCCGAGACCAGCGGGGCCATCACCAGGCCCAGACCCAGGCCTTGCAGCAGCAGGCTGGGCCACAGCGAATGCACGCCGCCGGGCCAGGGCGTGAGCACCGCGGCGATGCCGAGCGCGTGGCCACCGGCCAGGATGAGGGCGCCCCAGCCGATCGGCGGGTGACCCAGGCGCCGGGACAGCGCGGGCGCCGCCAGCGAGGCCAGGAAGAACACGCCGGCCATGGCCCCGAACACGGCCGCGCCCGCCAGGGCCGACAGGCCCAGGCCCTCCTGCAGGAACTGCGTCAACACGAAGTAGAACGCGGCATTGCCGGCGTAGAACGCCAGCGTCATGCCCAGCCCCAGGCCGAAACTGGGCGCCGCGAGCAGGCTGGGCGGCAGCACCGGGTGGCCGCCGCGGCTGGCCAGGGCGCGCTGCTGCCGCAGCAGGATGACCAGCCCGGGCACCACCAGGGCGAGGCAGACCCAGGTCCAGGCGGGCCAACCGTGCTCGCGGCCCTGCACCAGCGGCAGCAGCACCAGCGTGATGAGCAGGCCCACGCCGCCCGCACCCATGCCATCGAGCCGGGCCTGGCCGCTGCCGGGCAGCGCCGGCAGGCCGCGCCGCAGCAGCGCCAGCACCACCAAGCCCACGGGCAAGTTGATGAGGAAGCACGCGCGCCAGCCCAGGCCCGCGGGGTTCCACTGCATCAGCAGCGCGCCCAGCACCTGGCCCAGCGCCGCCCCCAGGCCCAGCACCACGCCGTAGGCCGCATAGGCCTTGGCCCGGCGCTCACCGGTGAACAGCTCGCCCAGCATGGCCAGCACCTGCGGCTGGATGAGGGCGCCCGCGAGACCCTGCGCCACGCGCGCGGCCACCAGCGTGGGGCCGTCCGGTGCCAGCCCGCAGGCCAGCGAGGCCAGGCTGAACGCGGCGATGCCCAGCGCGTACAGGCGCCGGCGGCCGTAGAGGTCGCCCAGGCGTCCGCCGGTCACCAGCCCGGCGGCATTGCCCAGGCCGTAGCCGGCGACCACCCATTGCAGGGCGGCGTTGCTGGCCTTCAGCTCGTGCTGCAGCGCGGGCAGCATCACGTTCACGATGAAGAAGTCCAGCGTGACCATGAGCGTGCCGGCCAGCAGCAGGGCCAGGGCCAGCGCCCGGGACGATGAGGGGGCACGAGGCCAGGCGAGGGGGGCGGTGGTCGGTACAGGCATGGCACCGATTCTTGAGGCCTCCGGTCGCTTTGCCCATGACCTGGGAGGTCATGGCAGGGTGTTCAGCGCCCGCGCACGCGGCCAAGCCGTGGCGTTTGCACGCCGTGCACCAAGCACCAAGCGACCTCGGCCAGCTGAAGGCCGAGCCCCAGGGGCGCCTCGTGAACGGCATGACTTGGAAGGCCGATGCCTGCGCAGCATGGCCTCGGCGCCGCTGAGGGGGTGAGGGTGGCAGGCCATCGTCGGTCGGCTGACGGCCCAAGCCGCTGCGCGGCCATCGGGCAAGTCGCAGGAACATCCCGGCCGTGGCCGGTGCCCGCCTGGCCGGGCGTCGGCCGCACGCCAGCGATGCACGGCAGGTGCAAGGTCTCGCCGCCGGCTGCCGCGACCGCCAGATCATCCGGCCCGCCGCCAGGCCCCGCGTCACAGAGACCCGCCTGCCGATGACGCCCGCAAGCGAGTTCAACCACAGAGCGGTCAGCCTGACCCCTGGCCGGTCAGCGCGCAGGCGGTGCCTCGGGCAGGTCCTGGCGCAGCCAGGTGTCGAGCAGCGTCTTTTCGTGGCGCAGCGGGTCGCTGGGGTAGCCGTCGGCACGGGCCAGGAAGGCGTTGTCGCGCAGCTCGCGGTGACCGGCCTGCAACGTCTGGCCGTCGGCGGCCAGGCGCTTGAACGCCAGGGCGATGCGAGGCGGGTAGATGTCGCGCACGATGCGCACATCGGCCTGCGGCCCGCGCCAGGGCTCGAAGCCGCCCGCGCGTTGCACCTCGGTGATGCGCACCTCCAGCCGCTGGCCGACCGGCAACCGGGCGGCGGCGCGCTGGGCCAGGTGCTCGCCGAGCGCGGTCACCCAGGCCAGGCGGGCGCGATCGGTCTCGGCCGGGGCGTTGCGTTCGCGGTCGAAGCGCAAGGGCTGCTCGAACTGCACGCGAACCGGGCCTTCGGTCACGGTCAGGGTGGCGGCATCGGTGGCGATGGCACGGTCCGGCTTGCGGGACAGGGGCTCCTGGACACAGCCCGCCAGCAGGCCCAGGCTCAGGCTGGTGACGAGCAGCAGACCGGGCAGGCGCCGCGTTCTGCGGTGCGCGCTGGCCGAACGGCCCGGCGTGCGCAGGGCACGGCCGGTTGCTGCGTCGGCACAGGGGACGGTGTGCGGCGGTGGGGCGGGAATGGACATGGCAAGGCTCCTCTCGAACGAAGAAGTGGAGTATGGAGGGGTGGTCGATGACATCCAAATGACCTTGACTTGGTACTGCTGATGACAGGGATTTGATGCCATCGCCCGCATCGCAGCCCTGTAGCCCTGTGCGCCACGGCCACCACCGCAGCCATGTAGGCTGAGCCAACCCAGCACCTGGGGCCAACGGCCACCACCGTAAACCGGTGTGAAGCGGCTTGGTCTTGCGCCACGCGGGTTCGCTGCCGCTTGCCCGGTGCGCCGTGCCAGGCCGCCGCGGCATCGCGCCATCGCTCGCCTCAGACCCAGCCCAGCGCGCCCAGCACCGCCCCTACGGCGATCAGCCCGATCAGGCGCCAGCGCGTGCGCCAGGCCACCACGGTGGCCGCCACCGTCAGCAACCACAAGCGCCAGGGTTGGTGCACCTCGGGGTGGGCGCGCGACAGCACCCAGGCCGTGGCGAACAACAGGGCGATGACGATGGGCGCCAGCCCGCTCCTGAAGGCCCGCACGCTGCGCCGGGCCTGGTTGCGCGCCAGCCAGCGCGTGGCGCTGTAGGTCAGCACCGCAGACGGCAGCAGCATGCTGAGCAAGGCCGTGAGCGCGCCCAAGCCAGCCAGCAGCCACGGCCAGGCGGCGGCCCAGGCGCTGGCCTGCAGACCGCTTTGCTGCCCAGCCTGCCAGCCGATCTGCCAGCCCACCAGGGTGACGAACAGCAGGTTGGGGCCCGGCGCGGCCTGGGCCAGGGCAATGCTGGCGTTGAATTGCTCGCCCGAGAGCCAGTGGCGCTGCTGGACGATGTAGCGGTGCATCTCGGGCGCGGTGGACACGGCGCCGCCCACCGCCATGAGCGACAAGGCCATGAAGTGCAAGGCCATGGCGAGCCAGTCGGCTGGGCTGAAGCTCATGGCCATTCGCGGGATTCAGCCGCGGGCGGCGCGGCGTGAGGGTGGGGTGCAGCGGGTGCGGTCTGGGAGGCGACCCCCCGGGCCTGCGCCGGCACGGCGCCGGCGCGCCCGAGGCGCCAGAAGGCCAGCCCACAGCTGGCCAGCCCCAGCGTGGCCAGCACGCCGATCAGCGGCACGTGCAGCAGGGCCACGGCCACCCAGGCCAGCACGGCCAGGACGCCAGCCAGCCAGGGACCCAGCGGGTTGTGGCGCAGCGTGGGCAGCATCTTGAGGGCGGTGGCCGCGATCAGCCCAGCCGCCACGGCGCCCACCCCGCGCAGCGCGCCCTGCACGGCCGGCGAGCTGGACACCCCGCCATACAGCACGGCCAGCGCCACCAGCAGCAGCGCCGGCACGGCCAGCATGCCGGCCACGGCCGCTGCCGCGCCGCGCAGGCCGAAATAGCGCCCGCCCAGCATCATGCTCAGGTTGACCACGTTCGCGCCGGGCAGGGTCTGGGCCACGGCCCAGTCCTCGGCGAACTCGGCCGGGGTGAGCCAGCCGCGCCGCTCGACCAGCTCGCGCTGCACGATGGCCACCACGCCGCCGAAGCCTTGCAGCGAGACGCCTGTGCAGACCCAGAACAGCTGGGCCGGCGAGCGGGGGCCCAGTCGGGTGGTGGGGGAGGGAGAAGAGGTGTTCACCCCCGCGATTTTCGCCGTGTCGCCCCGGCAAAACCGCGGCGCGGCGCGCGCTTGGCCTTGGTGACGCGTTGGATCGTCAGCGAGGAGGTGACTTCGGTCCAGGCTCAGCGTCTCGTTGCCGGTGCCCGATCTTGGGCTCGATACGTTGCTGCGCGTCGGCGGGCGATGAGAAAGTCCTGCTGGCAACGCCCAGGCCCACCAGTCACTGGGCCAGCGCCAGTGGAAGCCCGCGAACGGCGCGGCATCGCGGCTTAGCTGGGCCAACCCGTGCGCTGACGGGCGGCTTGGGTCCGCTGGCGGCGCGTGGTGCTGCGCTCGGTGGCAGCGCGCCGCCATGGCGCATGCGCAGGCCGGGTTGGGCAGACCCGTGGCGATCTGCCGGGTCGACCGTGCGCGGCTTCGTGTCGTTGGCTTGCCCCAGCGCCCTCTCCGAGAGCGCATGTCAAGCACTGAGCGGCCGCCAGCAGGCAGGCAACCGTCGCAGCACGATCACCGGGCATGCGACGTCGCTCGCAGGCCTGCTTCGACGGCTCAGGCAGCAGCGGGGATGGCGTAGGTCACGACGGCCTGCCCCACGTCGTGGCGCAGGGAGTCCACGAACAGCCGCACGTCGACCACGGCCTGACGGCGGCCGAGCTTGATCAGGCTGGCGCGGGCGCGCACCGTTTCCTGCGGGCAGGCCTGCAGAAACTGGTAGTTCAGCGCCGAGGTCACCGCCATGGCGACCTCGCCGACGTGGGCCAGCACGGCGACGTAGGCGGCCGCATCGGCCAGCGCCATCAGCGTGGGGCCGGAGACGATGCCGCCCGGGCGCAGGTGTTCCAGGCCCGGCTCGCGCGACAGCAGCACCTCGCCGGGCGCCACCTGGTCCACGCGGGCCAGGTGTTCGCGCGGGCCATGCGGAAAGGCCCGCGCCATGAAGGCGTTGAGCGCCGCCGCATCCAGCACGGGCTGGTAGCCCTCGGCGCGCGCGGTGGGGCGCGCGGCCACTGCCGGCGCGGGAGACGTCAGGACCGACATGGTTCAGCGGTGGGTGAACTTGGCTTCGCGCTTGCCCAGGAAGGCGTCCATGCCTTCCTTCTGGTCGGCGGTGGCGAACAGCGAGTGGAACAGGCGGCGCTCGAACATCACGCCGTCCGACAGGCCGCTTTCAAAGGCGCGGTTCACGCTTTCCTTGGCCGCCAGCACGGCCAGGCGGCCGAAGTTGGCGATCTGCAGCGCGGCGCCCAGGGTTTCGTCCATCAGCTTGTCGTAGGGCACGACGCGGCTGACCAGGCCGGCGCGCTCGGCCTCTTCGGCGTTCATCATGCGGCCGGTCAGGGCCAGGTCCATGGCCTTGGACTTGCCCACGGCGCGCGGCAGGCGCTGCGTGCCGCCGGCGCCGGGGATCACGCCCAGCTTGATCTCGGGCTGGCCGAACTTGGCGTTGTCGGCCGCGATGATGAAGTCGCACATCATGGCCAGCTCGCAGCCGCCGCCCAGGGCGAAGCCCGACACCGCGGCGATGACCGGCTTGCGGATGCTGCGGATGACTTCCCAGTTGCGCGTGATGAAGTCACCGCCATAGGCGTCGGCGAAGCTGTACTTGGCCATGACGGCGATGTCGGCGCCGGCCGCGAAGGCTTTTTCGCTGCCGGTGATGATCATGCAGCCGATGCGCTCGTCGGCTTCGAAGGCCCGCAGCGCCGCGCCCAGCTCGTCCATCAGGTCGTTGGACAGGGCGTTGAGCGCCTTGGGACGGTTGAGCGTGATGACGCCAACGACTTCGCCTTCGGTGCGCACGTCGATGAATTGGTAGGCCATTGGGAACTCCATGTCGGGGGTGGGTGAGAGGGGCGTCTGGCTGGGGGTAGGTGTAGGGGGCCGCCAGCCAAAAACGGCCCACTATACCCAAGCGGCCGACCCGATCGCGGCGCGGGTCGGGGCCGGCGCCGCGTCCGCTGTCACCGGGGTGCCGTGCGGCATTCACGGGGCCGGACCGACGCGCTCGGGCGGCGGCGCGCACCCGCCTGGGTGGCTCAGCTGTGGGTCAAGGGGTGAAGAGATTGAGGAGCCAGCAATGACGAGTATGGGGCTGTTCTCGATGTGAAGAAAACGGCAGCAAGTCCATACTGGTTGAATTGGCTCAGGCCGAGCGTCAACGCGGCGCGTCGCCCTGGTCGACCTGTTGCAGCAGCAGATCGACCTGCTGATCGCCGTTGCCCGTGGTGAGCAGGATGCGCACCGGCAGGTACTGCAGGCTGGGCGCCAGCCACATCTGGGCGCTGATGCCCTTGGTGTCGCCTTCGATGGGGCGGGGCTTGACCAGCAGCGCGCGCGTGGTGCCGAGCTGGGGCAGCTGCAGCTGCGTGTCCTCGACCACGTCGTACGTCCACTGCGCCACGCGGTTGGGCCGCGCCAGGGCGAAGTTCACCGTTTGCCCGACCGCCAGCGGCACCTGGCCCGAGGCGAATCGGTGGCTCAGTTCGATGAACTGGCTGGCCGTGTCCTGCACGCCTGGGGGGCGCGGCAGCGTCTCGTCGTTGGCCAGGTGCAGGCTTTCGGTGCCCAGGCGCACGTTGCGCCGCTTCTTGCGCATCAGCTCCTCGTAGACCCGCGGCACCAGGCTTTGCGCCGTCAACTCGCCCTGGCTGGTCAGCCGCATGCTGGCCAGCAGGCCCAGGTCCAGCTCGACCTGCGCCTGGTACTGGGTGCCGCTGGTCTGCCACAGCACGCGCGCGGTGCCATGCAGCTCGCCGCGGTAGTTGCCACGCAGCGTGTAGGCCAGCCGGGTGTTCGGGGGCCAGGCATCGGCCACCTTGGCGCTGGCGCCGCCATGGCCGCTGCCCGTGGCGGTGCGCGCGCCCGAGGCCTGCGCGGCCGAGGCGCCGTCGCGTGCGGCGGTCAAGGTGTCGGGCGGTTGGCCCGGGCTGGCCGCTGGGTTGGCGTGGCGTGGGGGCAGGTTTGCCGAGCCGGGCTGGGCCCTGGGGTCAGCCGACGCGCTGGCCGACTGGCCGGTCATCGGGTGGGTGGAGGGGCTTGTCAACTGGCTTGCCAATTGGCTTGCCGACGCGCCGGTGAACGGGTCGGCTCCCAGGTTCGACGACCCGGCCACGGCGGCCGTCTGCCCGGTGCTTGACGGGCTGGCGCCGGCGCCCGTGGCCCCTTGCGGTGAACTGCCCGCAGCGGCCAAGGCCGCGGCGGTGTCGGTGTGACTGGTCGGGGTGTCGCCGTTGTTCGTGCCGCTGTCGGTCCCGGTCCCGGGTTCGGCCGAGCTGGCGGGTGCCAAGGGCTGAGCGGCAGCAGCGCGCGCGAGGCGTTCCTCTCGACGGGCCTTCTGGCGCGCCTGCTGGAGGGCCTCGTCGCGCGCTGCGTTCGCCTGTTGACGCGCCGCCTGGCGCGCTTCCTGGCGTGCCTGTTCACGGCGCTCGCGTGCCTGCACCCGTTCGCGCCGCGCCGCTTCGGCCGACGCGTCGTCACGCGCGGCGCTGGCGGTCGCCGCGGGCGCCGGCGCTTCGGGGGCTTCGGGGGCTTCGGGGACAGCGGGCGCGATGGTGCGGGATTGCAGGCGCTCGGGCACGGCCGCGGCCGCCACGGCCGACGCGGCGGCCGCGGGTGGGGGCGCTTCGCTGGGCGTCAGCACGCGTGTGTACATGGGGGCGGCCATCTGGGCCAGCAGGCTGTGCGGCTGGCGCAGGCCATACAGGCCGTCGAGCAGCACGGCATGGCCCAGTGCCACCAGCAGCGCAAGCGCCACCAGCCAGCGCCAGGGTGGTCGCGGGCGCCGGGGGGCGTGGGGGCGCAAGGGTGGCGAGGGCGTCATGCCGAAGGGGCGGCGGCGGAGGCCGCAGGCGCCGGCCCGGTGCGGCAGGCGCCGCGCGGCCGGGCGGATTCAAGCCCGTGTCGGCGCCCAGGGAGCGTGGCCAAGCGGTTCATGGGTATGGGGTGACTCGCGTTGTGTTGAAAACGCAACTTTGGGCATACCCACAGGTGCCGTCAGTGCACGGCCGCCAGCCAGGCGCTGACCTGGGCCGCGTCGGCGACGCCCAGCCGCCAGCTGCGGCCCGCCCCGGGCGGGTTCTGGCCGGTCCGGTCCGAATTGGCCTGGGCCTCGCCTGGCCGGGCCTCACCTGACCGGGCCTCACTGGGCTGCGCCTCGTGGTGCAACTGCAGGGGCAGGCTCAGCAGCCGGGCGCCGCGCCCCACCAGGGCTTGGACCCGGGTGTGCGGACCGGCCAGCGCGGGCAGGTCGTCCAGGGTGCGCAGGCGCCAGCTGGGCCCGGTTGATGCGTCGGCTGGGTCAGCTTCGCCGGGGGCAGGCAGCGTGATGCCCAGCCAATCGTCGCCAGCCGCCAGGCCGGCCTGTTCGGCCAGGCTGCCGCGCAGCACGGTCTGGATGCGCAGGCCGCCGTCCCGCGGTGTGCAGCGCAGGCCCAGGCGCTGGGCCACGGGCGCGGGGTCGTGGTGCACCTGCACGCCGGCCCGCGTGAGCAGCGACGCCAGCGGCAGCTCGTCGGTGCCGTGCACCCAGCGGGCCAGCTCGTCGGCGTAAGAGCGGCCGCCGAGGTCCTCGAGCACGGCGGCCACGTCGCTTTCCTGCATGGGGCCGCCCTGGCAGCGTGCCCACAGCGCGCGCATGACGCCGTCCAGCGAGGCGTTCGGCGTTTGGCCCTCCAGCCGCAGCGTCAGGTCCAGGCACAGGCCGACCAGCGCGCCCTTGGTGTAGTAGCTGATGGTGGCGTTGGGCGTGTTCTCGTCCATGCGGTAGTACTTCACCCAGGCGTCGAAGCTGGCGGCGGCCACGCTTTGCACATGGCGCCCCGGCGCCTCCTGCACCTGGTTGATGGCCTTGGTCAGCAGGCCCAGGTAGGTGGCGTCGTCGATGAGGCCGGCGCGGCGCAGCAGCAGGTCGTCGTAGTAGCTGGTCAGGCCCTCGAAGAACCACAGCAGCTCGGTGTAGTTTTCCTGGTCGTAGTCGTAGCGCGTGAACTCGGCCGGGCGCAGGCGCTTCACGTTCCAGGTGTGGAAGTACTCGTGGCTGATGAGCCCCAGCAGCGTGGTGTAGCCGGCGCTGGGCTTGGCCGCGGCGGCGTCGGAGCCGGGTGCCTGGCCGGGCCAGGTGTCGCTGCGCCGGGGCAGGTCGCGCTGGGCGCAGATCAGCGCCGTGCTGGCGCGGTGCTCCAGGCCGCCATAGCCGTCGTCGACGGCGTTGAGCATGAACAGGTAGTGGTCGAACGGCGGCTTGGCGTCCCCCTGCGGGTGCCAGAAGCGGATCTCGGCCTCGCAGATGGCGCGCGTGTCGGCCAGCAGCTTGTCGCCGTCGAACGAGGCGGGCACCCCGGCCACGACGAAGCGGTGCGGCACCCCGCAGGCCGTGAAGCGGCCTTCCCAGAAGTCGCCGAGCTCGACCGGGCTGTCGGCCAGCTCGTCGTAATCGGCCGCCAGGTAGCGGCCGAAGCCGCGCGCGTCCACGCTGCCTGCCGCTGCAGGCGCCAGCGCCGTGGCCGCGCGCCATTGCGGCAGCTCGGCCGGCGCCAGCAGCTCCAGCGCCTGGGGCGCGTCGGTCTGGCCGGCCACGCGCAGGCACAGGCTGGTGGCGTTGAAGAAGCCGCGTGCGGCGTCGAGCCAGGCGGTGCGCACCGAGTTGTCGAACGCGTACACGCGGTAGCGCAGCGTGACGGGCTGCTGGCCCGAGCAGGCCAGGCGCCAGCGGTGCTTGTCCAGCGTGTGCACGGCGATCGGGGCCTCGCCCTCGTGGGCGGTGAAGCCGAAGGCGTGGCGCGCGAACTCGCGGATCAGGTAGCTGCCGGGGATCCACACCGGCATGGACACGACCTGATCGGCGGCCGGCCGGGCGAGGTGCAGTTCGACCTCGAACAGGTGGGCGTTCACATCGGCGATGCGCACGCGGTGCAACACGGGAGAGGGAGAGGCACTCATGGACAAACGGTCAGCCCGGCCGGCGCGGATCGGCCCGCCGGGCGCAGGCGGTCAAAAGCCGACAGCGTAACCGCTGCGCGCCCCCGGGCGGCGGCGGCCGGCCAAAGGGCCTGCAGGCCGCCGGCTGGCGAGGGTGGGCGCGGAGGGTGTGGGTGAGTGAGGGGTATCCATGGCTTTCCGTTTCTTCATCAACGAAGATGCATGGATACTGCCTGGATCAAGGGCGCCGATGAAGAACGGGGTCAGCCCGTGCGCGTGCGCGCGTCGGCCGCGCTGCTTCAGTTCGCCGAGGCGGCTTGAGCCGGCTGGACCGCCTGAGCCGGCACGGGTGGCGCCTGGGTCGCGGCCTCGGCGCTGGCATGCGCCTGGGCGTTGGGGCCGTACTGGAAGCTCAGCGCGCCGATGAGGCTGAGCACCATGATGCTGACCGTGAACTGGCGGCGCAGCGGGATCCAGGGCGACAGGCCGGCGCTGGCCCACATCGGGCGTTCGACGTAGTAGGCCCAGCCGTGCAGAAGCGCCATGGCCACCAGGAACCAGGGCGTGGGCAGCAGCAAACAGGGCCAGGCGGCGTAGGCGGGCACCGGTGCCCACAGGAACTGGAACACCGGCATCTGGTGCGAGACGGCAGCGTAGCGCAGGCCCACGCCCCAGTTGATGCCGCAGGTGAACCAGAGCGTCTGGATCACCAGGGCCGTGGTCAGCAGGTGGATGCCCTCGTAGAGCGGTGCGAACCGGGGCAGCCAGAGGCAGATCAGCAGCAGGGCGACGATGAGCAGCGTGCCATACACGTAGACGTGCAGGATGCGCCAGCTGACGGACTGGCGCAGCAGCTGCAGGTCGTCCACCATGGGCTCGCCCGCCTCGGTCATCCACAGGCTGGCGTTCAGCGTGGCCGAGGTCTCCAGCAGCGTGGGGTCGTTGGGTCTGGGTTTGTCAGTTGGCATCGCTCAGCAACTGCTCCAGCTGGTCGCTGGGAATCGCGCCCGGCACGCGGCGTCCGGACTCGAACACCACCGTGGGCGTGCCCGTGATGCGGTACTTCTGGGCCAGCGCCACGTTGGCGTCGATGGCCGCGGTGTTGCAGCTGGCCTGGGCCGGGGCCTTGCCCTTGAGCATCCAGTCCGACCAGGTGGCGGCCTTGTCCTTGGCGCACCAGATGTTGCGCGTCTTGGTCACCGAGTCCTGGCCCAGGATGGGGATCAGGTAGACGTGCACGGTGACGTTGTCCAGCTTTTCGATCTCGCCCTCGAAGCGCTTGCAATAGCCGCAGTTGGGGTCGGCGAACACGGCCATCTGGCGCTTGCCGTTGCCGCGCTTGAGGGTGATGGCGTTCTTCACGGGCAGCGACTTGAAGTCGATGGCCGTGACCTTGGCCAGGCGCTCCTGGGTCAGGTTCTTCTGTGCGCGCGTGTCGAGCAGGTTGCCCTGGATGAGGTAGTTGCCTTCGGCGTCGGTGTAGAACAGGTCGGTGCCGATGCGGATCTCGTACAGGCCCTTCATCGGCGTGGGCTGCACCTCGTCGATGGCGGGCAGCTCGCTCATGCGGGCCGCCAGGTTCTTGCGGATCACGCTTTCCTGCGCCTGGGCCGAGGCCGCAAACAACAGGCAGGCGGCCAGGGTGGCGGAGGCGAGGCGGAACGTGGGCAGCTGGGTCATGGGGGAGCAATCAAATCGGTCGGTGGATCGGAAGAGGGGCGTGGCAGGCGTGGTGGTCAGCGGCTGCGCGCCACGCCCATGGCCTGGCGCGTCACCCAGCGTTTGAGCGGGCCGCTGGCGTCGAAGGCGCGCAAGCCCCAGTCCCGCAGGCCGGAGACCAGGGCGTTGTCGTGCCAGAACAGCTGTTGCAGGCCATCGGTGGCCAGTTGCATGGCGCGCACGTCGGCCTGGCGGGCGCGTTCGTAGCGGCGCAGCAGGCGCATGTCGCCCACGCTGCGCCAGCTTTCGCGCGTTTGCAGGATCTGCGCCAGCTCGGCCACGTCGGCCAGGCCCACGTTCAGGCCCTGGCCCGCCAGCGGGTGCATGGTGTGGGCGGCGTCGCCGGCCAGCGCCCAGACGGCGCCGGTCGCCTGGCCGGGCATGTCGCCCACCCAGCGCGCGGCGCGGCCCAGCTGCAGCGGCCAGCTCACGCGGCGGCTGGTCAGGGTCAGCGCGCCCAGGGTTTGGCGGCTGGCTTCGGCCAGGCGGCTTGCCAAGTCCGCGTCGGGCAGGGCCAGCAGATCGGCCGCAGCGGTCTGCGGCACGGACCAGACCACGGCCACCTCGCGCCCCTCGGGGCCGCCCAGCGGCAGAAAGGCCAGGATGTGCCCGTCTTCGAACCATTGGCGGGCCACTTGGCCGTGGGGCACTTCAGCTTGCAGGCGCAGCGCGATGGCGTGCTGCGGGTAGGCCACGCTGTCGAAGTGCACGCCCAGCGCGGCGCGCGTGTCGCTCGCCTTGCCTTCGCAGATCACGGTCAGCGGGGCTGGCACGGGCTGGCGCACCACATCGATGGCGGACTGAAAGCGCACGGCGTCGCGCAGCAGGCCTTCGAGCACCGGCACGTCCACGATCCAGTTGAGGGCACCGACGTTCTGCGTCTGGGCATCGAAGTGCAGCTGGCCGCCGTCGGCGCTGAAGACCTGCATGGCCTGCACGGGCGTGGCGTGCTGCTCGTCCGGCCAGCAGCGCAGGCCTTCGAGCAGGCCGCGCGCATGGGCGTTGAGGGCATAGGCGCGCACGTCGGCGTGGCCGCTGTCGCTGCGCGTGGCTGCGCTGTGGGGGCCGGACAGGGCGGTGGCCTCGGTGTCCACCAGGGCCACCCGCAAACGCGCGCGGGCCAACAACAATGCCAGGGTGCGGCCCACAATGCCACTGCCGCGCACGCAAACGTCTGGGGTATCGGACATGCGGGCATTCTAATGACGGCGCCATGCGGCCGCGGCGGCGCAGGGCATGGCGGCCAAGGCCGTCAGGCCCGGTGCGCGGCTCGGCTGGACCGGGTCAGCCCGAACGTGGCGCGAGGCCACTGAAACCGCCCTGCTGGGCACCCGGGGCAACGCCCAGTGCTGGGGACGGCACACCAGGATGGGTACACCGGTGCTGGGCGCTTGACGCAGCGCGGCGCGTCAACCACCCGCAGCAAGAGCTGCGCCACGACCTTGAGCGCAACCGATGGGCGACCGCACGCTGCGGGTTTGCCCATTTACCGCCCAGGTGGCGGCATCGCCTTTGGGCCGTCGGGCCGATTCGGCCATCGGCGGGATGAGTCCGATCATGGGATGTCAGCTCGCGCCGCATGCCTGGCCGATGAGCCCAACCCCTTCGGGTCTGGCCGCAGGGCTGTGGCACAGTGCAGGCCGATCTCACGCGGCGACACACCATGCACACACCAGCGTCTGTTCCCACCCCGTTCCCCAGCGCCCCGTCTGCGGCCGCCGCCGGCCAGGGGACCTTGCACGAGATCTGGGTTCACCCGATCAAGAGCTGCGCCGGCATCGCCGTGCCCCAGGCGCGCCTGCTGGCCACCGGCCTGCAGTGGGACCGGCATTGGATGCTGGTGGACAGCGCCGGCCGCTTCGTGACCCAGCGCACGCACCCGCGCATGGCCTGGCTCGACCCGGCCTTGAGCGACACCGCGCTGACGGTGACGGCGCGGCACGCGCCCGAGCTGGGCGCCGTGAGCGTGGCGCTCGACGCCCCCGAGGCCGCGCTGGCGCGCCGGGCCGTGCAGGTGTGGAAATCCCAGCTGCCGGCGTGCGACGAGGGTGACGAGGTCGCCACCTGGTTCAGTGCCGCGCTGGGCACCGCCGTGCGCCTGGTGCGGTTCGACCCCGACCAGCGCCGCGCCTGCAGCGCCGAATGGCTGGGTGGCGACACCGCCCACACCGAGTTCGCCGACGGTTTTCCCTTGCTGGTGACCACCGACAGCAGCCTGCCCGTGCTCAACGCGCGCCTGCAGGCGGCCGGGGCGGCGCCTGTCGACATGCGGCGGTTTCGGCCCAACCTGGTGCTGAGCGGCTTTGACGCGCACGCCGAAGACCGCATGCAGTCGCTCACCCTGGATGGCGATGCGGTGCACCTGCGCCCCGTGAAGCCCTGCACGCGCTGCCCCATCCCCGACATCGACCCCGACACCGCCCAGCTCGGCCAGGCCGTGCGCACGGCCCTCAAGGCCTACCGGGCCGATGCCCGCTTGAACGGCGCGCTGACCTTTGGCCAGAACGCCATCGTGACGGCCGGCGAGGGGACGCTGCTGCGCGTGGGCATGCCGGTGCAGGCGGCATGGTCTTGAGGTATGGGGTGAGTGCCGTTGTGCGTGAAACGGCAAGGCGGCGATACTGCTGAGTTCTGGTTTCGATGCCGATGCCGGAAGCTGGCCAGGTCGGCGAGACGAGGCGGCGCGTTCAGGCGGCCGGCTGATCCATCAAGCGCAGGATGCGGGTCCACTCGGCCTCGGTCACGGGGGTGATGGACAGGCGGTTGCCGCGCTTGAGCACCGTCATGTCGGCCAGCTCGGGCACCTGGCGCAGTTCGTCCAGGCTGATCAGGCGCGTCTTGCGCGTGGCCTTGACCTGGCGCAGCAGCCAGCGCGGCGCATCGCGGCTGGCCTTGGCATCGTGGTAGGGCGATTCGGGGTCGAACTGGGTCGGGTCGGGCTCGATGTCGGAGGCCACCTCGGCCAGGCCCGCGATGCCGGGTTCGGGGCAGCTTGAGTGGTAGAACAGCACGCCATCGCCCACGCGCATGGCATCGCGCATGAAGTTGCGTGCCTGGTAGTTGCGCACGCCGGTCCAGGGCACGGTCGCGCCGGGCGCGGCCAGCGCATCGTCGATCGAGCATTCGTCGGGCTCGGACTTCATGAGCCAGTACTGGCGGGGTGGGGCAGGCGTGGTCATGGGGCTGGGGCGTGAGATCGGATGCCGCCAGTATGCCCGGGTTGTCGATTCAACGCCATCGAGCAGGGCGGTGTACTGCATGGCGAGAGGCGGCTGAGTTGCTTGGCGTGCGGCGCGGGCAAGGGGACGACCGGTGGCACGGGCCCTGGCCGCCAATGTCCCAGCGGTGCCTCTGGTGATTCGCCAGGCGAAACAACCGTTTCGCGACATTGACGTGCCGTGCCGCGCGCGACCATGATTGCGCCACATGACCCCCATTGCATTGCCGGGCTTGGTGGACCCCCACGATTTGAGCGCCGACCGCCAGTTCTCGATGAACCTCGCGCGCGGCCTGCAGGTGCTGCGCGCGTTCACCGCGCAAGAGCCGGTGCTGGGCAACCGCGACATCGCCGCACGCACCGGCCTGCCCAAGGCCACGGTTTCGCGCATCACCTACACCCTGACGCTGATGGGCTACCTCGCGCGCGATGCCAGCCAGAAGCGCTATTGCCTGGGCCCGGGCGTGCTGTCGCTGGGCCACCCGCTGCTGGCCAGCATGACCGCGCGCCAGCAGGCAGGGCCCTTGATGGACGAGTTGGCGCGCCAGACCGGCTGCACCGTCAACCTGGCCATGCGGGACCGCGACCAGGCCGTGTACCTGGCCACCGTGCGGGCAGACGCCAGCAACCCGCACCTGCCCGACATCGGCAGCACGCGGCCCATTTTGTTCACGGCCGTGGGCCGGGCCCTGGTGCTGGGCGCCAGCGAGCCCGAACAGGTGGCCATCCTCAACCACCTGCGGGTGCAGGCCCCGCAGCAGTTTGCCGAGCACTGGCCGGTGTTCGACAGCGACCGCCAGCGCTTTGCGCAGGCCGGCTACTGCCAGTCGGACGGCGACCCTTACCTGGGTATCCACGCCGTGGCCATGCCGCTGTATCGGCAGCCTGGAGAACCCCTGCTGGCCATGAACTGCACGCGGTATGGCGGACCCAGCGCGCAGGACCACCTGGTGAACCATGCGCTGCCCTTGCTGCGGCGCGTGGTCAAGCAGTACGAGCTGGCGCATGTGCGGCGCTGACGGCCGCTTGGCCGCCAGGCAGTGCACCTGTGCCAGGCCCCACCGCGCGCCGCGCCGCCCCGTCATCCGCCCCGCGGCCCTTGTCCACGCGGCCCTGTTGTTTGTTTGATCCTTGAGCACGCCATGATCCGAGACCCCCAAGCCCTGCACGCCCTGTTGGCCGATGTGCGCGAATTCACCCAGACCGTGTGCCTGCCGCTCGAAGCGCAGATCGACGCCCACGACGCCATGCCCGAGGCCGTGGTGGACGGCATGCGTCGCCTGGGCCTGTTCGGCCACAGCATCCCCGCGGCCTACGGCGGCGCGGGCCTGACGACCGAAGAGCTGGCCCTGGTGAACATCGAGGTCTCGCAGGCCTCGCCCACCTTCCGCGCCCGCTTTGGCGGCAACACCGGCATCGCGGCCGAATCGCTGATCGTGGACGGCACCGAGGCGCAGCGCCAGCGCTACCTGCCGCGCATGGCCAGCGGCGAGCTGACCGGCTGCTTTGCGCTGACCGAACCCGAGGCCGGTTCGGATGCGATCTCGCTGACGACCACGGCGCGGCGCGAGGGCGACGATTTCGTGCTCAACGGCCACAAGTGCTTCATCACCAACGCGCCCATTGCCGGCCTGTTCACGGTGTTCGCGCGCACCGAGGCCGGCCGCGGCGCCGCCGGCATCTCGGCCTTCCTGGTCGAGCGGGGCACGCCCGGCCTCACCACGCCCGAGCCGCCGCGCAAGATGGGCCAGCACGGCTCGCCCGTGGGCGAGGTCATCCTGCAGGACTGCCGCGTGCCCGCCAGCAGCGTGGTGGGCGGCGAGGCCTTGCTGGGCCAGGGTTTTCGCACCGCCATGAAGACGCTGAACAAGCAGCGCATCAACCTGGCGGGCCTGTGCGTGGGGCCGGCCATTCGGCTGGTGCACGAGATGGTGGCGCGCGCGCGGGCGCGCCAGCAGTTCGGGCAGGCGATCGGCGAGTTCCAGCTGGTGCAGCAGATGATCGCCGAGAGCAACACCGAAGTGCACGCCGCGCGGGCCCTGGTGCTGGAGACGGCGCGCAAGCGCGATGCCGGCGAGGACGTGACCATGGAGGCCTCGATGTGCAAGGTCTTCGCCACCGAGATGTGCGGCCGCGTGGCCGACCGCGCGGTGCAGGTGTTCGGCGGCTCGGGCTACATGGCCGGCAACGTGGCCGAGCGCTTTTTCCGCGACGTGCGCCTGTTCCGCCTGTACGAAGGCACGACGCAGATCCACTGGCTCAACATCGCCAAGCGCACGCTGGCCGCGGGCGGAGCAGGTGTGTGACAGGCGTGGTTGAGGTATGCCTGTCAGGCCGATGATGCTGCATCGCAACTGGAGGGCTACTGGGGCAGATCGGTGTCCTGCGGCGCGTGTTTCCTGGTCTGTGACCGGCGCGGGGCGCGCCTGAGGCAGGCGGCGCCGAACCACGCGCTGACCTCGCGGTCGGGTCGCCGCTCACGGGCCCAGGGCTGTTTCAGCTGGGACGACTTCGCTCGCGCCCTGGCGGCTCACGTCGCCGCCGTTGCGCGAAGATCGGCGGTCCGTGCCGAACCGCGTTGACGGGGTGAGGCTTGCCCGCGGTCTCTGGCCACGAGGCCATCCGGGCTGCATTTCGGTCCGCTTCAGGCGGCCAGCAGGTAGGCCGACACGGCCACGGCCAGTTCGGCATCCAGCGCGGGGCTGCTCAGGCGCAGCGGCCCGGGATCGTTGAGCAGGGCATTGACCAGCGTGCCCATGGCCATCTGGAAGGCGAACCGCAGCCGCGCCCGCATGGCCGGCGTGTCCGGCAGCCCGGCCGCGGCCAGCATGAGTGGCGAGACCTGCTCCACCAGCTGTTGCCCGCCGTGCTTGAACGGCGCCCAGGTTTCGCGGTGCCGCGGGTCCTGCAGCGAGGCGCGCAGCACGCCTTCGTGGCGCCGCAGCGCCTGGCGCATGGTGCCCAGCAGTGCGGCGGCGGCGCCGCGCAGGTCGGGGGCGCCGCGCTCCAGCCGTGCCACCGTGGCCTGCATGCGCAGGCCGATGTCGTGTGCGGCCAGCGTCAGCAGGGCCTGCACATACGCGTCCTTGCCCGAAAAGCGGCCGTAGAAGGCGCCCGTGGTCAGCTGGGCCTGGGCGCACAGCTCCTGCACCGAAATGGCATCGATGGTGCGCGTGCGCAGCAGCTCGCGGCCGGCGTCGAGCAGCGCGTCGCTGCTGCGTTGTGCGGCCCGGTAGCGGGGCGGTGCGTAGCCGTTCTGCCGGGTCAGGGGTGAGGGTTTGGTCATGGCTGCGGCGGATTGTGCCAAGAGACTGCCCAGCGAAACGCCGGGCCTTGCGCAACCCGGGCGGGATGGTTGAAAATATAACGACGTTATATTTGTAATGTGATTACATCAGGAGACATGATGCTCGCCACCGACGACGATGTGCAGACCCGCGCCACGCCCGCCACCCCGCCGCTCAGCACGCCGCTGCGGCTGCAGCGCATCTCGCCGGCCCTGGGGGTCGAGGTATCGGGCATCGACCTGCGCGAGCCGCTGAGCGACGCGCAGGTGAAGGACCTGCGCAGTGCGCTGGTGGCCCACAAGGTGCTGGTGTTCCGCGACCAGGACATCACGCCGGCGCAGCATGTGGCCTTCGCCAGCCGCTTTGGCGAGCTGGAGATCCACCCTGTGTTCCCACGCCACGCCGATCACCCCGAGCTGGTGCTGCTGGGCGGCAATGCGCAAAAGGCGGCCAGCGAAAACGTCTACCACACCGATGTGTCGTGGCGTGAGCTGCCTTCGATGTCGTCCATCCTGCGCTGCGAGGTCTGTCCCGATGTCGGCGGCGACACCATCTGGGTGAACATGGAGCTGGCCTACGAGCGCCTGCCCGAACACCGCAAGGCGCAGATCCAAGAGCTGTTTGCCGTGCACGACATCATGCCGGCCTTCGGTCGGCGCATGAACCCCGAAGAGCGCGATGCCGCGCGCAAGCAGTTTCCGCCCGTGAGCCACCCCGTGGTCCGCACCCACCCCGAAAGCGGCAACAAGATCCTGTACGTGAACGCGGCGTTCGTGACCCACCTGGAGAACTTCACCGCCTGCAACCCCGTGCGCGGGGCGTTCGAGTCGCATTCCGAGAAGAACGACTTGCTCGAATACCTGTACCGCCAGGCGGCGTACCCCGAATACCAGATGCGCCTGCGCTGGGCGCCCAACACCATCGCCATGTGGGACAACCGCTCGACGCAGCACTACGCGGTGCAGGATTACTTCCCGGCCGTGCGCCGCATGATGCGGGCGACGGTGATCGGCGACAAGCCGTTCTGAGCCTGAAGCCAGAGCCCTGAATCCTGGCCGGCGCACGGCCGCACGACACAACGCCACCGCTCGTTGCCGAGCGGTGGCGTTGTGGTTCAGGGGGATCCGTGAAGCGGCAGCGCGCGTTGCGCGTGGAAAGAGGTCACGGCGCAGCGATCCAGGCAGCCGGCCTTGTTCACGCGAACGGTGTGCGTCAGCCAGCCACGGCCAGGGATGCTGGGCCCGCAGGCGTTCGGGTTCAGGCGCCTGGGCGTGTGGCGTGGATTCGTTCCGGGCGGTGACCACGCTCAGCCTGACGCGCTTGTCGATGCGGGGATGCGAATCAGCGCCGGCCATGACGAGATTTTGGGGTATCCATTCATGATCGACGATGAAAAATCGAGAATGGCTGGATACCCCTTGGTCCATCAGCGACCCTTGAACTGGGCGGGGCGCTTGTCGAGGAAGGCCTGGCGCGCTTCCTTCGAGTCTTCGGTGAAGCGCGCGGTGCGCTGGAATTCCATCTCGAGCAGCATCTGGTCGCGCAGGCTGTTGTTGGCGGCCATGCGCGTCAGGCGCTTGATCAGCGACAGGGCGACCGTGGCGCGGCTGGCCAGGCGCTGCGCCAGGGCACGGGCTTCGGTCTGCAGCTCGGCATCGGGCACGGCACGCAGCACCAGGCCCCACTCGGCGGCTTGCTTGGCGGGCAGCTTGTCCCCCAGCATCATCAGGGCGTTGGCCCGCACCGGGCCCAACGTGTGCGTGAGCAGCCAGCTCGCGCCCGTGTCGGGCACCAGGCCGATGTTGGCGAAGGCTTGCTGGAAGTAGGCCGACTCGCCGGCGATGACGATGTCGCCCAGCAGGGCCAGGCTGGAGCCGGCGCCGGCGGCCGCGCCGTTGACGGCCACCACCAGCGGCAGCGGGCACTCGGCCACGAACTGCAGCGTGGGGTTGAAGTAGTCGCGCATGCCGGCGTCGATGTCGGCGCCTTCGCCGCGGGCGGCGCTCAGGTCGGCACCAGCGCAGAAGCCGCGGCCGTTGGCGGTCAGCAGGATGGCGCGGGTCTGGCCGCCGTCCAGCGCGTGGCGCAGGCCGTTCTGCAGGTCTTCCATCAACTCGCGGCTCAGCGCGTTCATCTTCTCGGGCCGGTTGAGGGTGATGACGGCAACGCCACCGTCTTGCTCATAGGTGATGGTGGAGAACTGGGGATTGGACATGGGAGGTGGGCGGCGGTGCCGCGCAAGTGGGGGAGAAGCGCAGGACTCTAGGGGGCGCGCCAGGGCTTGGCTAGCACGTGGTGGACAAGGCGGCGGGCGCGTGTGGTGCGCCATCCCTGGCCGAGAGCCGGGCGACGCCGGCGCGAGTCGCCAGCCGGCCTTGTCCCAGCCGCACGCGGCGCGTCATGCCGCCCGCGTGCAGGCTCATGATGGCGTTCGCCCAGCCGGTCGGGGGCCGTTGAGGCGTGGCCAACGCAGGCGCCTGCGCTATCCGAGAACGGGCAGGCGTTGCCCGTCGCCACCAGCAATGGCAGGGCGGATGCTGCGGAGGCCTTCCACGGTGGGCTGCATCGAGGGCGGCGCAAAGCAACGGCGTGCGGACGCGGCGGTAAGGCCGCGAACAGGTGGCCCCAAGGGGGGAAGAGATGCTCACCAGGCGGCCCCAAGCGGCGACGGTCGCGCGCACGGCCAGCGGGGCGTGGGTGTCATCGCCATGGTGCAGGGCATGGCAGAACGCCGGCAGGCGCGGCCCGCCTGCCCTCGTGCCCAGGTCGCCCTGGATGCCGACAGCTCGCACCGGCTGGTGTTCCTGGTGCTGGCAGCATGCCGCCCCTGATCGGCCAGATCCGGGGCGGTCCTGACTTCGCTCAGGCGCTGGCTTCGGGGGCCTGGTGCGGGTGCAGCGGCGCGATGACCGAGCTGCTGTGCTCGGCCGTGTGGCCCTGCAGGTCGTCGACGATCTGGCTGCGCACGTCCATGGCCCACAGGCGGCGGCTGCGGCCCTCGGCCTGCTGCGGCGGCATGAAGTGCACGTGGGCCTCGAACGCCGGTGCGCGCAGCGTGCGCCACACCGTGCGCAGCAGGCTGTCGTCGCCCACGTAGGCCGGCGCCAGGCTGCGCGCGCCGGTGCCGCGGGTGCGGTAGCTCAGGCTCAGCGGCTGCACCGGGGCGTTGCCGTTCACGGCGGCCTCGAACATGTTGGCGTGAAAGGGCAGCACCGTGGCGCCGTCGGTCGTCGTGCCTTCGGGAAACACGGCGACAACCTGGCCCGCTTCCAACGCCCGGGTGATCTCGGTGACCACGCGCCGCACGTCGCGCTTGGACTGACGCTCGACGAACACCGTGCCGGCGGCGCCGATCATGCGACCCAGCACCGGCCAGCGCGCCAGGTCCGACTTGCCGACGAAGTGGCAGCGCGAGCAGGCCAGCAGCACCAGGATGTCCAGCCAGGAGATGTGGTTGGCCACGAACAGCGTGCTGCGGGTGCTGGGCGTGCCCTGCACCGACAGGCCGATCCGCCACAGCTGCAGCAGCTCGGTGGCCCAGGCGCTGACGCGGGCGGCGCGCTCGTCGGCATCCAGCCGGTCAAACTGGAAATGGATCTGCCGCCAGCCCTGAACGATGTGCAGGCCGCCCTGCAGCAAGCGCCACACGGCGCTGGCAACGGACGGGCGGGCCAGGGAAGCCGACGTGTGCTGCATGGGTGGTGGCGTGAGAAATGGGTGGGGTATCAGCCTGCTGCCGTTCATCGATGAACGGAAATTGGCTGATACTGCATGGGTTCAGGCGGCGTCGTGGGAGACGTAGCCGGCCGCCAGCGTGTGCCGCACCTTGCCTTGCAGCAACATGCCCTCGAACGGCGTGGACTTGCCCTGGCTGCGCAGCGCGGCGGCCGACACCTGCCACTGCGCGGCGGGGTCGAACACGCAGACGTCGGCCGAGCCGCCCAGGGCCAGCTGGCCCAGGCTGGCCGACAGCGTGCCCACGGCGGTGCCGAGCACGCGGGCCGGCGCCGCGGTGACGACCTCGAGCGCACGCGTCAGCGGCACGCCGTCTTCCTCGGCCCACTTCAGCGCCAGGTTCAGCAGCAGCTCGATGGCGCTGGCGCCGGGTTCGGCGTCGGCGAAGGGCAGGTCCTTGGCGTTGTGGTGCACAGGGTTGTGGTCGGACACCAGCGCGTCGATGGTGCCGTCGGCCAGGGCGGCGCGCAGCGCATCGCGGTCGCGCAGCTGGCGCAGCGGCGGCGACAGGCGCGCGCGGCTGTCGAAATAGCCCATGTCCAGGTCGGTCAGGTGCAGCGACTGGATGCTGACGTCGGCCGTCACGGGCAGGCCTTCGGCCTTGGCTTGGCGCAGCAGCTCGACCGTGGCGGCGCTGGAGATCTTGGTCAGGTGCAGGCGCACGCCGGTGCTGCGCGCGAGCTCGATGAGGCGGTGAAAGCCCAGCGTTTCGGCGATCACCGGCACGCCGGCCAGGCCCATGCGCGTGGCCAGCGGGCCGCTGGCGGCGACACCGCCGCCCAGCCAGGCGTCCAGCGGCTGCAGCCACACCGACAGGCCGTGGCTGTGGGCGTACTGCATGGCGCGCAGCAGCACGCCGGTGTCCTTCACGGGGTGATCGGCCTGGCTGAAGCCCACGCAGCCGGCGCGCGTGAGTTCGGCCATCTCGGTCAGCGCCTTGCCCTCGAGGGCGCGGGTGAGCGCGCCCAGCGGGAACAGGCGGGCATGGTGCGCCTCTTCGGTGCGCATCTTCAGCATCTGCACCAGGGCCGGCTCGTCCAGCACCGGCTCGGTGTCGGGCGGGCAGACCAGGCTGGTCACGCCACCGGCGGCGGCGGCGGCCATTTCGGACTCGAGCAGGTGGCGGTGTTCTTCGCCGGGCTCGCGCAGGCGGGCCTGCAGGTCGATGAGGCCGGGCAGCACCCAGCAGCCCGTGGCGTCGATCACGCGATCGGGTGCGAAATCGGGGTTGGCCCGGCCGATGGCGACGATGCGCCGTGCGGCGATGGCGATGTCGGCCTGGCGCAGCTCGCCGGTTTGCGGATCGACGATGCGCCCGCCTTGAATCAGTGTGTTCATGTCCGTCTCAACGCGTGTTGCTGCGGGTAGAAGAAGAGGTTTTGGCAGTATGGCTGTGCTGCCGTTCGTCGATCAACGAGAGCGTGGGCATACTGCTGAAGGGAATCGATCAGGCTTCGTTGCCGGCGACGATGCTCATCACCGCCATGCGCACGGCGATGCCGAAGGTCACCTGCGGCAGGATGACGCTCTGCGGCCCGTCGGCCACCTCCGAGGCGATTTCGACGCCGCGGTTGATGGGGCCGGGGTGCATGACGATGGCGTCGGGCTTGGCGTGGCGCAGCTTCTCGGGCGTCAGGCCGTACTGGTGGAAGTATTCCTGGCTGGACGGCAGCAGGGCGCCGTTCATGCGCTCGTGCTGCAGGCGCAGCATGATGACCACGTCGCAGTCCTGGATGCCTTCTTCAAGCTGGTGGAACACGCGCACGCCCATCTGCGTGAAGTCGGCCGGCACCAGGGTGCGCGGGCCCACCACGCGCACCTCGGCGGCGCCGAGTGTGGTCAGCGCGTGGATGTCCGAGCGCGCCACGCGCGAGTGCAGCACGTCGCCCACGATGGCCACGCGCAGGTTGCTGAAGTCCTGCTTGAAGTGGCGGATGGTGAACATGTCGAGCATGGCCTGCGTGGGGTGCGCGTGGCGGCCGTCGCCGGCGTTGACCACGTGCACGTGGGGCGCGACATGCTGGGCGATGAGGAAGGGTGCGCCCGAATCCTGGTGGCGCACGACGAAGATGTCGGCCGCCATGGCACTGAGGTTGGCGATGGTGTCCAGCAGCGACTCGCCCTTGGCGGCCGAGGACTTGGCGATGTCGAGGTTGAACACGTCAGCCGACAGGCGCTTGGCCGCGATCTCGAACGTGGTGCGCGTGCGCGTGCTGTTCTCGAAGAACAGGTTGAACACGCTCTTGCCGCGCAGCAGCGGCACCTTCTTGACCTCGCGGTCGTTCAGGCTCACGAAGTTGCTGGCCGTGTCCAGGATGTGCGTGAGCACGTCGCGCGACAGGCCTTCGGGCGTGATGAAGTGGATCAGCTCGCCGTTGGCGTTGAGCTGGGGGTTGCGTGGGCGGGCCATGGTGACGGTGGGGCTGTGAAGTGGGCTGCAGGTCAGCGCAGCTTGGGGGCGTACTCGAACACCAGCTGACCGCTGGCGTGGCGGGCCAGGCGCAGGCCCACGTCCTCGGGGACGGTCAGGGTGGCGGCGGCCAGGTCGGCGGCGATGGGCAGTTGGCGGCCCCCGCGGTCGGCCAGCACGGCCAGGCGCACGCGCGCTGGGCGGCCGTAGTCGAAGAGCTCGTTGAGCACGGCGCGCAGCGTGCGGCCGGTGTAGAGCACGTCGTCCAGCAGCAGGATGTCGGCGCCATCGACCTCGAACGGCAGGCGCGTCTGGCCGCTGGAGGACATGCCGCGCTGGGCGAAGTCGTCGCGGTGCAGGGCCGAGGAGACGACGCCGAAGGCCTGCGGACGCTGCAGGTCGGCGGTCAGGCGCTCGGCCAGCCAGGCGCCGCCCGAGGGCACGCCGACCAGCTGCGTGTCGGCCGTGATCAGGGCGGTCACGCCCTGGCGCAGCTGCTGGTACAGCGCCTCGGCATCCGGCACGGGGGGGCGATCTGGCGACGCGGTCATTCGAGGCTCCTGAAAAACTGTTCAAGGATGACGCAGGCGGCGCCTGCATCGGGGTCGGCGGCCCCGCTGCTGTGGGCTTCGGTGGTGGAGTAGCGCTCGTCCACCTCGAACACGGGCAGGCCGAAGCGGCCCTGCAGCTGGCGCGCGAATTTCTGCGCCTGGGCGGTCATCTCGTGCGGCGTGCCGTCGGGGTGGCGGGGCACGCCGATCACCAACGCGTCGGGCTGCCATTCACGGACCTGCACGGCCACGCCGTCCAGCCTGGCCTTGCCTTCGGCGCGCACCGTGGGCCGGGGGCTGGCGCGGCCGAGCAGCCGGCTGCCGTAGGCGAGGCCGGTGCGCTTGAGCCCCAGGTCGATGGCCAGGAAGCTCTGCAGCCGGTCGGGAACCTGTGGCGCGCTCATGCGGTGTGCCACAGGGGTGATGGGGTATGGTGAGCTTGCCGTTGTAAAACTAACGGCAAGTCGGTCATACTGCTGAGGGTGTGTAAGCTGCTCACGCCCGACCTGCCTGAGCCGAGAGGTGGTGCGCGGCCAGGCCGAGCAGGGACAGGGCTTGTTCCCAGCGCTGCTCGATGGGCGTGTCGAAGATGACGCGCGTGTCGGCATCGACCGTGAGCCAGCTGTTTTCGCCCAGCTCGCTCTCGAGCTGGCCTTCGCCCCACGACGCATAGCCCAGCGCCACCAGCACGCGGCGCGGGCCGCCGCCGTTGGCCATGGCTTCGAGCACGTCGCGCGAGGTGGTCATCTCCAGCCCGCCCGGGATGGCCAGCGTGGAGGCGTAGATGGAGTCGTCCTCGGCCTGGCCCTCGGCCTTGATCGCGTCGTGCAGCACAAAGCCGCGCTCGGGGTGCACGGGCCCGCCCTGGAACACCGGCGCCTCGCGCAGGTCGTCACGCCCCAGCGGCAGCTCGATCTTGTCGAACAGCTTGGGCAGGTCGATGTCGGAGGGTTTGTTGATGATGAGGCCCAGGGCGCCGCGCTCGGTGTGTTCGCACAGGTAGACCACCGAGCCGGCAAAGCCGGGATCGCGCATGCCGGGCATGGCGATCAGGAAATGGTGGGTGAGGTTGATGGCGGGAGCGGTTTCGGCGGTGGCAGCTGGGTCGGGCATAGGCGGCAGATTTTACGCCGCCGCCTGCCGACAGCCCGGTTCGGGGGCATGGCCCGGGTAGCGGCCAAGGGCGACTGAAGGAATGGTGTCAAGTGGGGGAGACCCGGCGAGGGCGGCGGGTCACCGCGGCCACGCCATCGTGCGCCTGGCGAAGTCGCTGGCGTGGTGAAGGAGGTCGCCCATGCAAGGCCTGCGGGCATCGGCTGGGCAGGTCGATGGTGCGGGGCCGGTGCTGGCCCTGCTGTTGCCGAGGTGCGACCCGTTCGACAGCCTGGGCCTTGGCGCAGCCGTGGGTGTGGAAGGGCTGAGGCGCAGTTGGGGGACTGACAGCCGGCCTGTCAGCTGCCGGTCTGTCGTGTGCGTTGCCGGTGTCGATTGGGCGTCACAGCCTGGCATCCGCCAGGGCCAGGGCCAGGGCCCGGCGGGAGGCTGGCCCGGTCGCCCACACGCCGCGATGCAACAGCGAGATATTGATGGGGTATGGGTCAGCCTCCGTTCAATTGAGAACGGTAACCTGGATATACCCTATTTGCGCAGGATGACGGCCAGCATGCCGGCGGCGATCAGGGGGCCCACGGGCACGCCGCGCAGGAAGGCGACGCCCAGGATGGTGCCGATGAGCAGGCCGGTCACCACGGTGGGGTCGGCCGTCATCAGGCCCACGCCGCGCCCGCCCAGCCAGGCCACGAACATGCCCACAGCCACGGCGACCAACGTTTTCCAGTTGCCGAGCAGGAACACGATTTCATCGGCCTTGACCTTGCCGGTGATCAGGGGCGCCATCACGCCCACGGTGAGGATGAGGATGCCCAGCTGCAGGCCGTGGCGCTCGAGCAGGGGGGCGTACTGGCTCAGCGGCGATTGCTGCACCAGCAGCAGGATGCCGGCCGCCATGGTCACCGACGTGTTGTGCCCGATGATGCCCAGCGCCATGAACAGCAGCAGCAGGAAGGAGGTGGCATGCGTCGTGAGGAAGGACACGGTGGTTTCCAGGGGTGAACAGCGATGCCCCGCATTGTGGCCGACCAGGCCGCGCCCACGCGGGCTTGGGACGTGGGCGCACATCGGGTGTCGCGAGGGCTGGCCAGGCGGGCAAGGGTCGTCGGCCGGGGTTGTGCTTTGCTTGCGCGGCGGGCACTGGTTTGGGGCGCACGATGACCGTCATGACGATGCGGTTGCTGTGGGCGTGGCACATTTGTAACCAGTCAATCAGGACATGCCTGATTCGCATGCCATCAGACCGCGACATTTGGAAGGACGTTGCATGAGCGAGACCTCGCTGGACAAAGCCAAGATCAAGTTTTTGCTGCTGGAGGGCATTCACCCCAATGCGGTGGAGGTGCTGAAGCAGGCCGGTTACACCAACATCGAATCGCTGCCGGGCGCCCTGGAGGGCGAGGCGCTGATGGCCAAGCTGGCCGATGTGCATTTCTTGGGCATCCGCTCACGCACCCAGCTCACGGCCGAGGTGTTTGCCGCTGCGCACAAGCTGGTGGGCGTGGGCGCCTTCTGCATCGGCACCAACCAGATCGACCTGGATGCCGCCCGCCAGCAAGGCGTGGCCGTGTTCAACGCGCCGTACTCCAACACGCGTTCGGTGGCCGAACTGGTGCTGGCCGAGGCCATCATGCTGCTGCGCGGGGTGCCGGCCAAGAGCCAGGCGGCGCACCAGGGGGGCTGGCTGAAGTCGGCCGAGAACTCGCACGAGATCCGCGGCAAGACGCTGGGCATCGTGGGCTATGGCTCCATCGGGGCCCAGCTCTCGGTGCTGGCCGAGGCGCTGGGCATGCACGTGATCTTCCACGACGTGGTGACCAAGCTGCCGCTGGGCAACGCCCAGCAGGTGCCCAACCTGCAGGCGCTGCTGCGCGAGGCCGACGTGGTCACACTGCACGTGCCCGAGCTGCCGTCCACGCAGTGGATGATCGGCGCGGCCGAGCTCTCGGCCATGAAGCCTTCGGGGGTGCTGATCAACGCCTCGCGCGGCACGGTGGTCGAGATCGAGCCGCTGGCCGAAGCGCTGGCGGCCGGCAAGCTGCTGGGGGCTGCGGTCGACGTGTTCCCCGTCGAGCCCAAGAGCAACAAGGACCAGTTCCAGTCGCCGCTGCGGGGCATCCCCAACGTCATCCTCACGCCGCACATCGGCGGCTCGACGCTGGAGGCGCAGGCCAACATCGGCCTCGAGGTGGCCGAGAAGCTGGTCAAGTACAGCGACAACGGCACCACGACCTCGTCGGTCAACCTGCCCGAGGTGGCGCTGCCGGCGCACCCCGGCAAGAACCGCCTGCTGCACATCCACCGCAACGTGCCGGGCGTGCTCACCGAGATCAACCGCGTGCTGACGCAAACCGGGGTCAACATCACCGGCCAGTTCCTGCAGACCCGCGGCGACGTGGGCTACGTGGTGAGCGACATCGAAGGCGGTGACACGGCCGAGCTGCGCCACCTGCTGGATGGCGTGCCCGGCACCATCCGCAGCCGCGTGCTGTTCTGACGGGCGCCGGCCCGGAGGACGCTGGGCGCGTGGCCCCTGCGCCGTCGGGGTGCTGCAGCCGCTGACTGGCTTCATGACCAAGGGTATGGGCCGGTTGCCGATGACACACCATCGGCAACCGGCCCATACTGCTTCATCTGTGCGAGCTCGACCCGCACCGGTGCCGCGCAGGCCTTGTCGAGCGGCGACCGGGTGCCGGCTCGGCAGGGGCGATTCGGCCCTGTGACACAATCCCCGGCTGATTTGGAGCCACCGGCGGAAGCCCCGTCACAGGGTGGCATCCAGGCGCTTTCCCCCGTCGCCTGCCTGCCCGGCCTGCCTGCCCGATGACCACGCCCGAAGCCCCTTCCGACGACTTCCTCCACGCGCCGGACAGCTCCCGACCTGCGGATTCCGCCACCCCCTCTCGTGCCGCAGTGGCCGCCACCACGCTGGGGGCCGCGACCTGGGCTGGTCTGCTGGCCCTGGGCTGGGGCGCGACACAGGCCGATCCGCAGCCGCCGATGCTGGTGGCGCCCATGATCGGCAACCTCGACGACTGCCTGCTGCAGGATGCGGCCTCCGGCCGCTTGCCGGCGGCGTTCCGGCCGCGCCCAGTCAGCTGCGAAGGGGCGCAGGGCTCGGCGGCCGAGCTGGTCACCCAGACGCTGGCGCCGCTGGTACCCACCGATGCGAGCCTGCTGCAGACCACGCGGCTGGGCTACACCCTCAACCTGCCGCTGCTGCGCATGCTGGACCGCGATGCGCAGGGGCGGTGGCAGGTCAATGTCGACCGCGTGGCGCGCTACGTCCACACGCTGGAGCAGGCGCAGAAGCCGGCCATCCTGTACCTGTTCGGCACGCACTTTGGCGTCAATGCTCCGATCGAGGCCGAGCTGCAGCGCGATCCCGACAACCTGGCCCACACCCAGGACGGCCCGCTGCCCGTGGACCGGTATCTGGACTACACCATCTACCCCTGGAGCGTGGCACGCACCGACAACGGCCTCACCCGTGCGCGCGACCGCGTGGTGGCCGAGGTGGCCCGGCAGCTGTGCGCGTCGCCGCAGGCGCTGGCCCAGGTCAGCGGCGTCACGCTGCTGGGCGAGGTGCACCAGCTGTTTCCGCGCTTCGAGACCGGCATGGGCTTTGAATCGGCCTACCGCATCAGCGACTACAGCGCGGCGTCGGTGCAGGGGTTCCGGGCCTATCTGGCCCGGCAGCTGGGCAGCGTGGCCGAGCTGAACCGCCGCCTGGGCAGCACCTTCACCGGCTTCGATGCGGTGACGCCGCCCCGGCTGGACATCCGCAGCGACCGGCTGGCGAATTACTTCGAGCACATCGACGCCTACGCGCACGGCAGCCTGCCGGTGAGTGGCTGGGTGCACGTGCCCGATGCCCTGTGGCCGGGCACGCCCGGCCAGGAGGGGCTCGACCCAAAGGGGCCCGGCGCACGCCAGCCAGCCACCCTGCTGGAGGCGCGCAAGCCGCAGGTGGCGATCCTGTTGAATGGCCTGGAGGTGGGGCGCGTGCGGGCCGACCTGAGCCGGCAGGACGTGGGCGAGGCGCGGCCCGAGCAGGGCACGGCCGATGTGGGCTGGCGGTTCGACCTGCCGTTTGCCCAGCTGCCCGCAGGCCGCCACCGGCTGGACATGCTGCTGGTCTTGCCCGACGGCCACCTGGCGCCGCTGGGCACCCGCCACCTGAACGTGATGGACCGCCACCAGCGAACGCCCGAGCCGCAACCCATGCAGGCCGCGGTGGAGGTGCGCGACATGCCCGCAGGCATCCACGCCTACCTCGACTGGCCGCGCGAGGACATGGACGTCTACTTCAACCCGCTGGTGCCGTACTGGCATGCCTTTCGGGCTGAGCAGGTGGCGCGCACCCTGCAGCATGCCCGCCAGCAGGTGGGGCAGACCTGCCTGGCGCAAAAGCCGCTGTACGTGCACCAGCTCTACCCCTATGGCAACCCCAGCTGGGATGCCAACCGCTATGCCGTGCAGCGCAGCCTGCAGCACCGTGCCGATTGGCGGCTGGGCGTGAGCCTGTACGGCGAGACCAGCTATGGCTTTGAGCTGGGCCGCGCGCTGGGCAACTGGGGCCAACACCGCTACGGCGTGACCGAATTCCATCCCATGCGGGCCGTCAGCGGCGAGCAGATGGGCGCCATCCTGGCCTTGCAACGGCAGCAGGGCGCGCGCTTCCTATCCTTCTTCATGGAAGCGCGCCCGGCAGGCAGCGTGCCGCAGCGCATGCACAACGCGTTCAGCTTCGACCCCGACAACCCGGTCATGCAGGGCGATGCCTTGTTCGACGCCGTGCAGCAGGTGATGCGCGCCCAGGTCAACGTGCCCGGCGCCGCGCCATGAGGCGCACGGGCGCCCCACTGACCTGCCATGGCCTGTGGGCCGGCCTGGTGCTCGGCCTGTGGGCGTGCGGCCAGGCCTGGGCGGCGCCGGCGGATGCGAGCCGGGCCGCTGCCAGCCCCGCTGCGTCAGCCGCGCAGGTGACGCAGGTGGCGCCCGCCTCGTCGCCAGCCAGCCCGCCCGCGTCGGAGGCCAGCGGTGCGCAGCCGGCCGGCGACATCGCTCGATTCTTCTTGACGCCGCACCTCGACCGGCTGGACATCTGCGACCAGGCCCAGGGCGACGCGCGCTTGCGCACCATGGCCCAGGTGCGCCGCGTGTGCGACGGCCTGGGTGACCAGCTGGGTGGCACGGCGGCCGCCACGCTGAGCCAGGCGCTGGAGGCGCTGGAGCCCGGCGGCGCGCAGGGCGCGGTGCAGGTGGGCTACACCTTGACGCTGCCTTTGCTGGGCCTGTATCGGCGCGAAGGCGATGACTGGGTCATCGACGACGCCCGGCTGAATCCGCTGCTGGCCCTGATCGAGCAGGTCGACCGGCCGGTGGTCGTCCACCTGGCCAGCAGCCCTGTCGACGCCACGGGTCCGCTGCCCGAGGCGCTGCGCCAGGATGCGCGCAACCTCATGCAGCTGGCCGATGGCAGCGTGCCGCAGCGCAGCGACGGGGTGCCGGCGTTGGCCTACACCCTGCTGACGGATCCGGACATCCCCGTCAACCGCTACCGGTTTCGCGCCCTGCACGAGGTGGCGGCGCGCCTCCAGGCCTTGCCGGAGGCTGCGCGCGCGCGCATCGTGGGCTACACCCTGGGCGGCGAGCTGCATCAGCTGTTCCCGGACTTCGAGCAGGGCGCCGGGCGGTTTGACCCCGTGCAGGTGACCGACTACAGCCCGGCGTCCATCGCGGCGTTTCGCGAGTGGCTGCAGCGCAAATGGGGCGCCGTGCGCCGGCTCAACGCGGCCACGGGCCTGGCGTTCGATGGTTTCGAGGCCATCGATGCCCCGCGCGGCAAGCTGCAGGACGGCAGCGCCAGGACGCTGGCCGAGCACTACAGCGCTTACGCCGCCGGGCAGCTGCCCATTGCCGGCTGGGTGCACGACCCGCAGGGGCGCATCGACTCGCTGACGTTGTTCCTCAATGGCAAGCCCGTGGGCGAGGTGACGCAGGGCTACAACCGCCTCGATGTGTACCGCGCGCGCGACGAGGTGCTGAACCCCAACGTGGGGTATCGCTACGACCTCGATGTGTCCGTGTTGGCACCAGGCAGATACCTCGCCCAGGTCGTGGCCCAGGTGGATGGGCTGAGTTACGAGTTGGCCCAGACCCGCTTCACCCTGGCGGGCCGCACCGACAGCCTGCGCGAGCGTGAACCGAGGCCGGCGCGCCGCTTGCAGGAGGTGAAAGCAGGCAACGCCTGGCAGCGCTGGTGGCGCCACCTGTTGCGCACGCTGGGCTTTGACCGCAGCCTGCCCACCTATGCGCGCGTGCCCGACGTGGACAGCCAGCTGGACCTGCCGGCCCGCGACCTGGTGGTGCACTACAACCCCCTGGCGCGCGAATGGGACCTGTTTCGCAACCACCAGGTGCTGGCCGCCATGCAGGCCCTGTACGACCAGGCGGTGGCTGCCGGCCTGCCGCCCGGCGAGCTCTACAGCCACCAGGTCAACGACCGCATCAACAGCGCCTGGAACGCGCAGCTGTTGGCGGTCGATGACGTGTGGGCCGCGCGCCAGGCCTGGCAGGCCGGCATGACCCTCTATGGCGGCGCGACCCACAACGCGCTGGTGCTGCGGCAGATCCGGCGTCAGCGGCTCACCGGTTTTGCCGCCCCTGAGTTCAACCCCCAGCAATGGAAGGTGCGTGACGCGCCGCTGAAGGCCTTGCGCGCCCAGCGCGAGGCGGGTGCCCGCTTCGTGTCGCCCGTTTACCTGAGCCTGGTGCCGGCCCGGCTCAAGGCCGCGGGGCAGGGGCCTGCGCTTGGACCGGTGGGCCCGGGCGTGAACCGCCTGGCGCTGGACCCCGCCAACCCCCAGGACGGCTCAGACCTGTTCTACCAGGCCATTCAAACGCTGGCGGCTGAATGATGGTTGGGGGTATGGTGCTGCTGCCGTTTTGAGGTCAACGGTGATCGATGCATACTGCCTGTTGTTGGGGCGGATGTGCAGCGTTCGCACGGGCTGAAGGCGCTCGCCCATCGGGCCCGGCGAGCATGAATTCCACGCACAGGCCCTGGCGTGCCGGGTCGGTCCAGCGGTAGGGCAGCACGCGGGTTTGCAGCGCGGGGTGGGCGCCGCCGGGCCAGGCGGCGCGCCACCAGGGGGCCGGCGCCGGTTCTTCGGCCAGCACCTGCAGCAGCGGCATGTGCTGGGCATGGGCGCGTGCCGCGGCCTCGCGCACGCAGTCCAGCGTCCAGCGTGTGTCGATGTCGCAAACCACCACCTGGGCCCGGGGGAACGCCAAACGCACGATGCCGCCGGTGGTGTGGTGGCCGGCGATCACCAGGCCGTGGCCGTCGAAGCCGGCATCGCGCAGCGTCTGGCCGATGGCTGCCACGGGCCAGTTCATGCGCTCGTCCTTGCCGCGCCAGGCGTCCACCACGGGGTTGAGCATGACCACGGCCCACAGCAGGGCCAGCAGCGCGCCGGATGCGCCGAGGAACCGCCGCGCGCCGCGCGGGTCGGCGGCCACCGTGGGGCGTGCCACCAGCGCCAGCAGCGGCAGCATCAGGAACAGGGGCTGCAGCCAGCGCCCGTCGAAGGACGAGGTGCCGGCCAGCACCATCGCCAGCAACGCGGCCAGCACGATCGCCACGTAGCGCGTGAACAGGCGCTGCACCTCGGCGGGCTGGCCAGGGGCCGGCGCGGCTGGCGCTACAGAACGCCACCGCCAGGCGCGGCCAAAGGCCCAGCGCGCCATCAGCAGCCAGGGCAGGGCGGCCAGCAGGCTGAACACCAGCAGGTCGCCGCCCCCGGCCAGCAGGCCTTGCAGGCGCGACAGCGTGTCGGGCGGCTGCAACTTGCGCAGGGTGCTGGCGCTGGCGCTCTGCCAATGCGCAAGTGCCCACAGGGCATGCGGCGTGACCAACCCCAGGCCGATCACGGGCGTCAGCCACCAGCCGCGCGACAGCAGGGCGCGCCGGGCGGCCGGCAGGCTCAGCGCGGCCAGCAGGGCCGCGGCCGCCATCAGCACGTAGCTGTACTTGGACAACACGCCCCAGGCCATCACCAGGCCCAGCCAGCCAAAGCCCGCCGGGCTGGGCGCGCGCAGCTGGCGCAGCAGCACGAACCAGGTGGCGGCGATCGCGCAGTTGAGCATCACGGTGTGGGTCTGGTCGCGCAGCAGTTCCCAGCCAATGCCGGGCAGCCAGACCAGCCCGAAGGCGGCCAGCCAGGCGGTGCGCGTGGCCATGATCTGGCGTGCGGCCAGGAACATGAACCAGGCCGTGAGGCCGACGAGCACGTGTTTGACCACGGCCAGCGAGAGCACCGTGGGCCCCAGCACGGCGTTCACCCCCCACTGCAGCCAGGTGTAGAGCGGCGGCTGCGGGCCATAGCCCCACGCCAGCGCCTGCGACCAGACCAGCTGTTCGTTCTGGTCCCACGACAGCGACGGCGACAGCAGCACCCGGCAGGCGACCAGGGCCAGCAGGATCAGGACGAGCCAGGTCAGCGGGCGGAGCGAGGGCGGGTGAGGAACGGTGTCCGTGGGCAGTGAAGGGGCAGCGCGTGGCCGGTGTACATCCACCATGGGGCAGGTCAAAACGGCGGGTCAGAGGGTGGACAGGCGCGTCAGGGCGTCGCGCAGGGTGTCGTCGCGCTTGGCAAAGCAGAAACGGATCATCTTCTGGTCGAAGCCCTGGCCGTAGAAGGCGGACAGCGGGATGGCGGCCACGCCCAGCTCGCGCGTCAGCCACTGGCAGAAGTCGGCTTCGGACAGGTCGCGTTCGGGCACCTGCAGGTCGGCGATGCTGACGCACTGGAAGTAGGTGCCTTCGCAGGGCGTCAGGCGAAAGCGCGTGCGCGCCAGGCCCGCGCGGAACAGGTCGCGCTTGGCCTGGTAGAAGGCCGGCAGGTTGAGGTAGGGCGCGGGGTCGGCCATGTACCGGGCCAGGCCCACCTGCATGGGGGTGTTCACGGTGAACACGTTGAACTGGTGCACCTTGCGGAATTCGGCCGTCAGCGCCGCCGGCGCGGCCACGTAGCCCACCTTCCAGCCCGTCACGTGGAAGGTCTTGCCAAAGCTGCTGACGATGAAGGCGCGCGCCGCCAGTTCGGGGTAGCGGGCCACGCTCTCATGCCGGTGGGGGGCAAACACCATGTGCTCATAGACCTCGTCGCTGATGAGCAGGGCGTTGGTGGGGGCCAGCAGCTCGGCCAGGCGCTGCATGTCGGCCGGTTGCCAGATGGTGCCGCTGGGGTTGTGCGGGCTGTTGATGATGAGGGCGCGCGTCTTGCTGTTCAGCGCCGCGGCCAGCTGGTCGAAATCGGGCCGGAAGCTGCCCGGGGTGAGCGGCACGCGCACCACGCGCGCGCCCGTCAGCTCGATGTTGGGCACGTAGCTGTCGTAGCAGGGTTCCAGCACGATGACCTCGTCGCCGGGGCCAGCACAGCACAGCACGGCGGTGAGGATGGCCTGGGTCGCGCCCGCGGTGACGGTGATCTCGCTGGCCTCGTCAAAGCGCCGGCCATACAGCGACTCGATCTTGGCGGCGATGGCCTGCCGCAGCACCGGCATGCCCGGCATGGGAGGGTATTGGTTGTGGCCGCTGGTCATGGCATCGGTGACGGCCGATACCAGCTGGGGATCGCAATCGAAATCCGGGAAGCCCTGGCCCAGGTTCACAGCCTGATGCTGCTGCGCCAGGGCCGACATGACCGAGAAAATGGTGGTGCCCACCTGGGGCAGGCGCGACGGAAAGCGCGGCGTGGCGGGCGCCGCTGCCGAGCCCGTGGGGGCGGTCAGGGTGTCAGAGCTCATAGTCGTGGTTGTTGCCGTTCATGGCTTTGAGGATGAGGTCCTGGTCCAGTCGATCCGACAGCAGCTCGGCAAAGCGGTAGACGAAGGTGCGCAGGTAGGCACCGCGCTTGAGCGCGATGCGGGCCAGATTCTGGCCGAACAGCTGGCCCATGGGGCGATGGACGAGGTCGCTGTGCGGGCCGTCGTCGCGCACCGCCATTTCGGCCACGATGCCGATGCCCAGCCCCAGGCGCACGTAGGTTTTGATCACGTCCGAATCGATGGCCTCGAGCGCGATGCGCGGCGTCAGCTTGCGCTGGGCAAAGGCCTGGTCGATGCGGGTGCGGCCCGTGAACGAGGGGTGGTAGGTCACGATGGGCTCGGTCGCCAGGTCTTCAAGCGTGATGCGCTCCTTGGTGGCCAGCGGGTGATGCGCGGGCACCACCAGCACGTGCTGCCACTCGTAGCAGGGCAGGGTGATCAGCTCGGGGTAGGCGCTGAGCGATTCGGTGGCGACGCCGATCTCGGCCACCTCGTCGATCACCATGCGCGCAACCTGATCGGGCGAGCCCTGGTGCAGGCTGACGTTCACGTTGGGGTAGAGCTCGCGCAGCCGCACCACGGGCACGGGCAGCACGTAACGCGCCTGGGTGTGCGTGGTGGCGATGGAGAAGGTGCCGGTGTCCTGGGCGCTGTACTGCTCGCCGATGCGCTTGAGGTTGCCGATCTCGCGCATGATCACCTCGATGCTCTTGAGCACGTGCTGGCCGGGCTCGGTGATGCGCTTGAGGCGCTTGCCATGGCGCGTGAAGATCTCGATGCCCAGCTCCTCCTCCAGCTCGATGATGGCTTTGGACACGCCGGGCTGCGAGGTGTGCAGGGCCTTGGCCGCCTCGGTCAGGTTCAGCCCGCGGCGGGCTGCCTCTTGCACAAAGCGAAACTGGTGCAGGTTCATGGTCTTGAATAAAAACGTCGTCTTTTATTGTATTTGTGTCTAACGGAGCCTGGGCCTGTGGCGGGCGTCACATCGGGTTGCGTCTGGGCGGCCCCGCTGTGCTGCATTGCACATCCTTCGTCCAGGTTTGATTTGATAATCGCGCGTTCGCGTGGACAGGCCATGCAAGGAGTGGGTCATGAAGTGGGAAGGCAATCGCGAGTCCGACAACGTGGAAGACCGCCGCGGTTCGGGCGGTGGCGGCGGCTTTGGCATCGGGGGCCGCAGCATCGGCATCGGCACCATCGTGCTGGCGCTGATCGGCTGGGGCGTGTTCGGCATCAACCCCCTGACCACCATCGGCGTGTTGTCGGGTGGGGGCGGCGCACCCACGACCCAGCAAGGGCCGGCCCCGGCACCACCGGCCAACGACCGCCAGGCCAAGTTCGTGTCCACCGTGCTGGCCGACACCGAAGACGTGTGGAGCAACATCTTTGCCCAGGGTGGCGGGCGCTACCAGCCGCCCAAGCTGGTGCTGTTCTCGGGTGCGGTCGGCACCGCCTGCGGCACGGGCCAGTCCGCCATGGGGCCGTTTTACTGCCCGGGTGACCAGAAGGTCTACCTGGACATGAGCTTCTTCCAGACCTTGAGCCGCGAGCTGGGCGCGCCCGGCGAATTCGCGCAGGCCTACGTCATCGCGCACGAGGTTGGCCACCACGTGCAGAACCTGCTGGGGATCAGCGGCAAGGTCGACGGCATGCGGGGCCGCGTCAGCCAGCGCGAGCAGAACGCCCTCAGCGTGCGGCTGGAGCTTCAGGCCGACTGCTTCGCCGGCGTCTGGGCCAACCACGCCAACCAGGCCCGCCACATCCTCGAAAACGGGGACATCGAATCGGCCGTGAACGCCGCTCAGCGCATCGGCGACGACGCGCTGCAGCGCCAGTCCAGCGGCACCGTGGTGCCCGACAGCTTCACCCACGGCAGCAGCGCCCAGCGCGTGCGCTGGTTCACCCAGGGCATCCAGAGTGGCTCGGTCAAGGCCTGCGACACCTTCAGTGCCCAGCGCCTGTGAAGTGGTGTTGAGGGGTATCCATGCTTACTCGTTGATGTTTCATCGAAGATGGACTCATACTCCATGAAAAAAGCGCGGCCAGGCCGCGCTTTTTTGTGGCTTCAGGGGGCGACCCCCTCAGCCTAGGCCCGCTTGATGACGCGCAGGATGAGGATGAACACGATGGCGCCCACCGTGGCCGTGATGATGGCGCCCACCAGCCCGGCACCAGCCGAGATGCCCAGCACCCCGAACAGCCAGCCGCCCAGCAGCGCGCCGATGATGCCGACGACGATGTCGCCCACCAGTCCCAGGCCGCCACCCTTGACTAGCACGCCAGCCAGCCAGCCAGCGATCAAGCCCACCAGGATGAAATACACGAAGCTCATGAGGACCTCCTCTGCGTTGAACCACACTGGGCGGCCGCCCAATTCACCCCGACCTTAGCGGCTGACGCGGTGCCGGCAGGTAGGAAGATGCCGGTACTGGAGGCGGTCAGCGCGCCGCGTGGTGCGCCACAGGCCGCGATGGCGGGCGCGGCGGTCTGTTGCAGGGAGCGCGGTCGGGCCAGACCAAGGGCTGGCCTTCGACATGGACCACGTCTTGGCGCGCCCCTGCCGTGATGCCCAGCAAACCCGTGGGTCAAACGCGGGCACGGGGCTGGCTGCAGCCGAGCAGGTTGGCACACGACCCGCAGCCACCAGAGGCCGTGCGGTGTGATCCAGCATGGGATGGTGCCAGCGTTAACGCCCTGGAGGCGCTGCAGCACGACCTGCTGAGGAACGCTTGGGCAGAGGAACGGGACAGGCCGCTCAATGAGCGTCCACCGGGGGCGGTCCGCGGGTCGACGGCCAGCCATCACGGGCATGAACCCGCAGACCCCTCTGCGCTTGCAGACGGCGGCCGCGGTCTCCGTTGCCATGCAAGGGTCTGCAGGCCCGTCGCCTGCTCGTTGGCGCGGTTCCGCCTCGATTGGCTGGTCATCGACTCGCGCGAGATGGAAGGCGAACGCCGTGAAGCGCTGGTCATGGTGGCGGCCGTCACCTGCTCAGCGAGGTGGCGGCGCCGAGGCCGGCCAGGACAGAGGTGCGAGTGCACGCGCAGGCCAGCGTGGGGGCAACAAAAAAGGGAACGTGGTGAACACGTTCCCTGGTCAGGCTTACCGTCAAGCGGGTGGGCGCAGCGGCGGGGTCACGGCCTTGGCGACGGCTCGCCCAGGTCGTGTTGCATTCAGGCCTTGCGCGGGCGGCGAATGCGGGTCAGGCCCATTGCCGCAAGGAGCGACATCAAGGCCATGAGCGACCATTGATTCAGGCTGGGAACGGCCTTGGGCGGCAGGCTGGCAACGGGGCCAGCCGCCGCTGTGCACACCTCGAGGCCTGGTGTGGGGCCGGTCTGGGCGTCGGGCGTCACGCAGTAATACAGGTACTGGTTCACGTCCGTGGGCTGCACGGTGTAAGAGACCGTTTGGTCGTCGCCACCGGTCGAGCCGCTGTCCACCACGGTGCCCTGGCTGGAACTGGTGATGTCGGGGTTGGGGCTGGTGACGAAGCGGTAGGTCGTGCCGCTGGGGTTTTCCGGGTCGGCGTGGTTGTCGGCGTACTCGTAGCTGCCGGTCACGGTCTTGCCGATCTGCGGCGTGCCCGTGATGGACGGATCGGCCAGCGGCGGGGTGTTCGCCGGCGTGCGCTCGATCAGGGCCACCATGTGCTGGTATTCGGGATCTCTGTTGCTGAACAGGTCCATTGTGTAGGTGCCCGAGCGGTACGTTGTGCGCAGCGTGGGCAGGGTGGCGCGCATGGCGTCGTACAGGGTGGTGTAGGCGGTGACGAAGGCGGCCTGGGTGGTGCCCGGGATGAGGACATACTCTGTGACGTCCTCCAAGGCCGGGCGCGCTTTACCTGCCGAGGGGTCAATGCTGGCTGCGGTGCCGTCGTAGTCGTTGCCCAGTTCCCACAAGGCGTGTTGAAGGGCGCGTCGCTGCTCGCCGCTGCCATTCTTGTAGTAGCTCTCGTAGTACTGGTCCATCAGCCAGTAGATGGCGGCCTCGCCGGCCGCACCCGACCCGCCCTTGATGGCGCGGGCGCCAGCCTCCGTGTCGAATTGAGCGGCGGGGATATCGTAGGTAAAGGGCGGATCTGTCTCGTGATCGATGCAGATCAGCAGCACAGGCAGATCGCTGTAAGGCGCGCCATCGGCGTCATAGGTGAGCCCGGTGGATGTCCCCGAGTAAATGAAGTTGAAGTTGTAGACAACCGGCCCCGATACAAATGCGGCCATGGAGAGGCTGGGGGCCGCCATGGCAAGCGCAGCCGAGAGACCCAAGAGTGTTTTCCGCATCGTGTCGTCCTTGAACGTCGGTAAGCCTTAATGCTATGGATTTTGACCTGTATCCAGACGCTCGCCAAGGTTTTGAGGTGTGACCGTGACACGATGTCGGCCCTCACAAGCAAAAAGCACGGCCAAGCCGTGCTTTTTGCGAGGGAGTGGGGTGATCGACCGAGGCCGACCAGGCCGGGCTTACATGCCCATGCCGCCCATGCCGCCCATGCCGCCCATGTCGGGCATGCCACCGCCTGCGGCTTCATCCTTGGGGGCGTCGGCCACCATGGCTTCGGTCGTCAGCAGCAGCGAGGCCACCGAAGCGGCGTTCTGCAGGGCCGTGCGGGTCACCTTCGTCGGGTCCAGGATGCCCAGCTCCAGCATGTCGCCGTAGCTGTCGTTGGCGGCGTTAAAGCCATAGGTGCCCTTGCCGTTCAGCACTTCGTTCACGACCACCGAGGGCTCGCCACCGGCGTTGGCCACGATTTCGCGCAGCGGGGCTTCCACAGCCTTCAGCACCAGCTTGATGCCGGCGTCTTGCTCGGCGTTGTCACCCTTGAGCTCGCCCACGGCTTGCTTGGCGCGCAGCAGGGCCACGCCACCGCCGGCCACGATGCCTTCTTCCACCGCAGCGCGCGTGGCGTGCAGGGCGTCTTCCACGCGGGCCTTCTTTTCCTTCATTTCGACTTCGGTGGCAGCGCCGACCTTGATCACGGCCACGCCGCCGGCCAGCTTGGCCACGCGCTCTTGCAGCTTTTCGCGGTCGTAGTCGCTGGTGGCTTCTTCGATTTGCGCGCGGATTTGCTTCACGCGGGCTTCGATGTCGGCAGCAGCGCCGGCGCCGTCGATGATGGTGGTGTTTTCCTTGCCCACTTCGATGCGCTTGGCCTGGCCCAGGTCAGCCAGCGTCACCTTTTCCAGCGACAGGCCGACTTCTTCGGCGATGACCTTGCCACCGGTCAGGATGGCGATGTCTTCCAGCATGGCCTTGCGGCGGTCGCCGAAGCCAGGGGCCTTGACAGCCACGACCTTCAGAATGCCGCGGATGGTGTTCACCACCAGGGTCGCCAGGGCTTCGCCTTCGACTTCTTCGGCAATGATCAGCAGCGGACGGCCGGCCTTGGCCACGGCTTCCAGCGTGGGCAGCAGGTCACGGATGTTGCTGATCTTCTTGTCGAACAGCAGCACATAGGGGTCGTCCAGCAGGGCGACTTGCTTTTCGGGGTTGTTGATGAAGTAGGGCGACAGGTAGCCGCGGTCGAACTGCATGCCTTCCACGACATCCAGCTCGTTGTCCAGCGACTTGCCGTCTTCCACGGTGATCACGCCTTCCTTTCCGACCTTGTCCATCGCGTCGGCAATGATCTTGCCCACCGATTCGTCGGAGTTGGCCGAAATCGAACCCACCTGGGCGATTTCCTTGGAGGTGGTCGTGGCCTTCGATTGCTTCTTCAGCTCTTCCACCAGGGCCACCACAGCCTTGTCGATGCCGCGCTTGAGGTCCATGGGGTTCAGGCCGGCGGCCACGTACTTCGAGCCTTCGCGCACGATGGCTTGAGCCAGCACGGTGGCGGTCGTGGTGCCGTCACCGGCGATGTCGTTGGTCTTGGAAGCCACTTCCTTCACGAGCTGGGCGCCCATGTTCTGCAGCTTGTCCTTGAGCTCGATTTCCTTGGCGACGGACACACCGTCCTTGGTCACCGTGGGGGCGCCGAACGAGCGCTCCAGCACCACGTTGCGGCCCTTGGGGCCCAGAGTCACCTTGACCGCGTTGGCCAGGATGTTCACGCCTTCAACCATGCGTGCACGGGCTTCGCCGCCGAAAACAACGTCTTTTGCTGCCATTTTGAGAATTCCTTGAATGAGATGTGATGCAGTATGGGGCTATGGCCGTTGTTCATTGAACAGTGATCAGGCCATACTGCCTCTGAATGTGCTTGTGAAGCGGTGCTTACTTCTCGACGACTGCGAACAGGTCGTCTTCCTTCATCACCAGCAGCTCTTCGCCGTCGACCTTGACGCTCTGGCCGCTGTACTTGCCGAACAGCACGCGGTCGCCGACCTTCACGGTCAGGGCCAGCAGCTCACCCTTGTCGTTGCGCTTGCCGGCACCCACGGCCACCACTTCGCCTTGATCGGGCTTTTCAGCGGCGCTGTCGGGGATGACGATGCCGGAGGCGGTCTTGGTTTCGTTTTCCAGACGCTTGACGATCACGCGATCGGCCAGAGGACGCAAATTCATGAAAAGTACTCCTGATGGAATCAAATCGACGGCCCGAAAGGGCCGCCTGGCGGGGATTGGATGGACGAGGTGTGACGCCCGCATGAAATTGCTAGCACTCACCTCAATCGAGTGCTAATCATAAGGGTCTGTGGCAGCAATTCAAGCCCCGATTGAAATTTTTTCGGCCACCTTGGCGTGCCCGCGTCGAAGGCCGTGCGGTGGGGGCCGCCACGGCCCGCAGCCCGCAGCTGCGGCGGCGGCGCCCGCGGATTCGGGGCATGGCCGGGCCGCGCGCCATGCCCGCATCAACCCGTTGCCAGCGCAGGGGCCGCGTCTCGGCCACTTCCGTCTGGAGGAGTGGCTCGGCAAGGTCCAGGACATCGAAGGCGTGGACGGCACCCGGAGCTGCATGGTGTCGTCTACGTTCGTGGAGCGGGGCCCCGACCTGCACCTGTGAACCCGGCCTGGCGCGGCCCGGCCCCCGCGCATCGGCGGCGGTCGGACAGGGCGCGCCGTGCCCCGCGGTCCCCTTGGCACAATGGCGGCCCGTGTTCTTCCTGCGTTTGTTGCCATGACCACAGCCCGCCCCTCGACCGTGCCCACGGGCGCACCCGCCCGCCAGCACCCGGTGCCGTTCCGCGTGGGCGAGGGCTGGGACGTGCACGCGCTGGTGCCCGGTCGCCCCCTGGTGCTGGGCGGCGTCACCATCCCGCACCACAGCGGCTTGCTGGGCCATTCCGACGCCGACGCGCTGCTGCACGCCATCATCGACGCGCTGCTGGGCGCGGCCGGCCTGGGCGACATCGGCCGCCACTTCCCCGACACCGACGCGCGCTTTCTGGGGGCCGATTCGGGCGTGCTGCTGACCGAGGTGGTGCAGCGCGTGCAGGCCCTGGGCTGGGCCATCGGCAACATCGATTCGACCATCGTGGCGCAGGCGCCCAAGCTGATGCCGCACATCGAGGCCATGCGCACGCGCGTGGCCGAGTTGACCGGCCTGCAGCCTGATCAGGTCAACGTCAAGGCCAAGACGGCCGAGAAGCTGGGGCCGGTGGGGCAGCAGCAAGCCATCGAGACGCGTGCCGCGGCGCTGCTGTATCGCGTTTGACTGAGGGTGGGTATGGGCCGATTGCCGATGATTGGGCAACGAGAATCAGCCTATACCCATCTGTGCGTTGCTGCGCGATGCGCGCAGGCCAACGCACCCGCCGAGGTCGCGTTCAGCCGCCGCTGGCACCCAGTTGCACGATGGGCGAGAAGCCGCCGAAGATCATGCGTTTGCCGTCAAACGGCATGGTGTCCGGCCCCATGCCGGCGATGCGCGGGTCGGCCATGACGGCCGCGTTGATGCGGTCGCGCTCGGCGCGAGAGGCGTAGACGATCCACGAGAAGCAGGCGACTTCGTCGTCCTTGAGCTGAACGGCCAGCGGGAAGGACGTGACCTTGCCCGGCGGCACGTCGTCGCCCACGCATTCCCAGTACTGCAGGGCGCCGTGTTCCATCCAGACGGCGCCGGCGGTTTCGGCCACCTGGCGGTAGGCCTCGACGTTGGCGCGCGGCACGGGCACCACAAATCCATCGACATAGGGCATGACGTTCTCCTGCGGGGGTGAAGGAAAGCCGGCGCTCACAACGTGGCGGCCAGCTCGGCCAGCTGGTCGGCACAGGTGCCCCAGCCGGAATGAAAACCCATGGCTTCGTGCTGCTGGCGCGCGGCTTCCGTCCAGTGGCGCGCGATGGCGGTGTAGCGGGTCTGCCGTCCGCCGTCGCCCACGGCCTCGAAGGTGACGATGGCGGTCATGAAGGGCTTGTCGGTGGGCACCCAGCCGGCGGTGTAGGCGTCGGTGAACACCAGTTTGCGCTCGGGCACGACCTCGAGGTAGACGCCGGCATTGGGGTACTCCTGGCCGTCGGGATCGCGCATGACGATGAGGCTGCCGCCGCCGGGCCGCAGGTCGATCTCGGCCCGGGCGATGGTCCAGGGCCGGGGCACGAACCATTGCTGGAGCAACGCGGTGTCGGTCCAGCAGCGGTAGAGCGTGGCGGCGGGCGCGTCGATCAGGCGCGTCAGCACCAGGTCTTGAGGGTGGTCGGTGGGCGAGGTCATGCGGGGCTCCGGTTGAGGGACAGGGGTGAAGGGCGAGGTGGGCCTTGCCGGGTGTGGGGGCGGGAAGCGGTCATCGGCGTCGAGGCGGTTCGCGGCGCGGTGCACGGCGCGGTTCCCCGTGCGGGTGAGGCGGGTGCACTCGGGCGGCGGGCGTGCATGGGGACGGGACGGGCTCATGGCGGGGCAGCGCCCAGCACTTCGGCGCTCAGGCGGTTCAGGTTTTGCGCGTTGGCGGGCACCACCAGGGCCGCCAGCTGCGCGGCCACCTCGGCGCTGTCGAACACCTGCGCCCATTCGACCCGCGTGCCGGCGCCGTCGGCATGCAGGGTGAGGTGCAGGCGAAACAGCGGCGCGCCCACATGACGCACGACGAACTGCGCGGGTTGATCGGGGTGATCGGCTTGTGGGGGCGTCAGGGTTTCGAACACGTTTTCGTTCGGGTAGGCGCGGCCATCCGGTCCGTGCATGACGAACACCCAGCGCCCGCCCGGCCGCATCTCGCACAGACTGACCTCGTTGGTGAAGCCGTTCGGGCCCCACCAGCGCGCCAGCCGCGCGGGATCGGTCAGCGCCGCAAACACCTGGGCCGGCGGGGCGGCAATGTGGCGCGTGGCCTGGAAGGTGTGGTCGGGGTGGTCAGGCATGGTGGTCCTTCACAGTGCGCGGCCGTCGAAGCGGTGAAGGGGCAGGGTGTCCAGGTCGATCTGGTCCACGCAGCGCAGGTTGATGGCGGCCATGGCCGTGCCGTTGGGGGCCGTGCCCTCGCCGTGGGTGTGGATGCCGCAGGTGGGGCAGAAGTGGTGGGCGATCTGGTGCGTGTGAAAGCGGTAGACCGCGTCGGGCGCCGCTGCGTCGCGCGCCGCTGCGTCGGGCGCCGCCGCGTCGGACGCGGGCGTGCGCAGCGTGAGCGCCCCGCGCGGCACAAAGCTCAACAGCGAGCCGCGCCGGCGGCAGAGGGAGCAGTTGCACGACAGCGCCTGGGTGATCTCGGCCTCGAACGTGAAGGTGATCTGGCCGCAATGGCAGCTGCCGGTGTAGGTGTTGGTCGATGTTTCCATGGGTATGCGGGTGAAGTCGTTTTCAGGTCATCGGCATCTGGCCCATACTGGAAAAAGATGTGGTGAAGCGGCAACGCGCGGCATGAAGCATGCAGCGGGGCTGCGTCAGCCTTGGGGCGGCTCGGTGGCCACGTTCACCATCCAGGGGGTGCCGAAGCGATCGGTCACCATGCCGAACCCGGGCGACCAGAAGGTGGCCGCGTAGGGCATGGTGACCTGGCCGCCCTCGGCCAGGCCATCGAACACGCGCTGGCCTTCGGCGGCCGAGTCCACGCCGATCGACACCCACAGGCCTTGCGGCTTGACGTAGCCGCCGCCGCCGCAGGCCTCGGCCGATTGGCCGGGCATGGCGGGCAGGGTGTCCGACGCCATGATGGCCTGGGCACCAACCTGCAGGTGGGCGTGCATGAGGCGGTTTTTGGCCGACTCGGGCAGCGGGGGCATGCCCTCGCCGGGCGGCATGTCGGCGAACGTCATCTGGTGCACGAGCTGTCCGCCAAAGAGCCGGGCGTAGAAGGCCATGGCCTCGGCGCACTGGCCGTCGAAATTGAGGTAGGGCACGAATTGCATGAGGGTCTCCTGGGGGTGAAAAAAGCGCGTCAGGGCAGGTTGATCTGCCAGGACACGCCGAAGCGGTCGTCGGTCCAGCCAAAGCGCTGGCTGAAGCCGTAGTCGGCCAACGGCATGCGCACCTGGCCGCCATCGGCCAAGGCGGTGAACACGCGCAGCTGCTCGTCGGCCGATTCGCAGTCGATGAAGATCGAGCTGGATGGCGTGAAGCCGAAGGCATGCACGGGCGGGCTGTCGCTGAACAGGAAGGAGGTGCCGCACAGCGCCACGCGGGCCAGCTTGATGGAGCCGTCGCCCGTGCCCGCGCCGGGGTGGCGTTCCAGCGCTGTCGGGCAGCGTGGCCACGTACAGGTCGATGGCGGCCTGGGCCTGGCCCTGGAACATCAAAAACGGGGTGGCGGTGGGCATGGTGCAAGCTCGTGCAGTGCCTGGCGGGCCAGGCGGGTGGGGAATGGCGCGGTGACGACCATGGCCGCGCCGCTCAGGCCTGGCCGTCGAAAGCGGCCTGCAGGCGGGCGATGTCCAGCTTCTTCATGCCGAACATCGCCTGCATGGCGCGCTTGGCGCCAGCCTGGTTGGGCGAGGTGTAGAGCTCGGCCCACATGCGCGGCGCGATCTGCCAGGACACGCCGTAGCGGTCGGCCAGCCAGCCGCACTGCTGGGCGTTGGGGTCGCCGCCTTCGCCCAGGCGCGCCCAGTAGTGGTCGATCTCGGCCTGGGTGTCGCAGTTGACCATCAGCGACACGGCGGGGTTGAACTGGAACACGGGGCCGCCATTCAAGGCCACCATCTCCTGGCCATCCAGCGTGAACGACACCGTCAGCACCGAGCCGGCAGGCCGGCCGTGGTGCTCGAAGCCGACCTCGCTGTAGCGCGTGATGAGGCCGATGGCCGAGTTGGGAAAAATGCCGGCGTAAAAGCGCGCGGCTTCCTCGGCCTGGGAATCGAACCACAGACAGGGGGCGATGCGGTGCAGTTGAGCCATGGGATGTCTCCTGAAGTCATGGGGTCATGCGTCTTCATGTGGACGCTGTTCACACGCATTCTGCAGGTTAAAATGGACGCTGTCCACATGCTTTCGTGTATGGGATGTAAGCCTGTGTGCCAGACGCCCATGACGGCACGGTGTCCATCCAATGTTGATGGGGGTATCACCCATTTTTCGATGAATCAAAAACGACAGCAGATTGATACTGCAAAATCATCTGCCACCGCCCCAGCTGCCCGCCGCAAGCGCCAGGCAGCAGCCGCCGATGCCGGGCAGATCCGAGACCGGGATCGGGACCGCTACCACCATGGCGACCTGCGCCAGGCCCTGGTGCAGGCGGGGCTGGCCCTGGCGCGCGAGGGTGGGCCGGCGGCCGTGGTGCTGCGCGAGGCCACGCGCCGGGCCGGCGTGGCGCCCAACGCCGCCTACCGCCACTTTGCCAACCACCAGGCCTTGTTCGACGCCGTGCGCGCGGCCGCCCTGGGCGCGCTGGCCCAGGCCATCGAGGCCGAGATGACCGAGGCCAAGGCCATCGCCGATCCCGTGGTGCGGTCACGCGCCTTGCTGGCCGCGGTGGGGCGCGGCTACTTGGGCTTTGCGCGCCGCGAAACGGGGTGGTTTCGCACCGCGTTCGCCTCCGGCGCCCACGACGTCGCCGTGCCGACCGACCCCGCCCGCACCGCGGCCATGGGCCTCAACCCCTACGAGTTGCTGACCTACGCGCTGGATGCGATGCAGGCCGCCGGCGTGCTGCCCGACGCGCGCCGCCCCATGGCCGAATTCCTGGCCTGGTCGGCCGTGCACGGCATGGCCATGCTGATGATCGACGGCCCGCTGCGCCATGTGCCGCCCGAGCACCTGCAGGCCCTGGGTCAGCGCCTGCTGGTGATGGTCGAGCAGGGTCTGTGAGCGCCTTGGCGGTGGAGGCGCGAGCCGCCCGCGTGCCGCGGGCTTTGCAGGCGTGCCTCACGCGGCGGGCGGGATCGTTCCTGGCCCGATGGGGCAATTTGCTGGCGCGCTTGGCGCCAGTCACCCCGCTGGCCGCGGGCCGGCCCGGCGCCTGAGCGGACACCGGTGCAGAGGATATGTGCAGTAGATTGACACAGTATGCGGCAGTTGACGATCCTGCATGATCGGGTGTGCATGCATACTCTGGTCATCGATTCGATTGGGTGCCAGTGACCACGCGGCCCCATCGGTTCGGGGTCGCACTTCCAGCACGCGACCCGTCATCGGCCCGGCCCCAGCGGGGCGCGGGTCGGTGTCCTGCCGAGGCGTTCACCCCCGAGCCGGTTCGGCGACCCCAGCCAACCTGGACAAACGCGGCCCGTCTGCGGCGTGCAGCCGTGTCGTCGGGACAGGGCAGGACTGCACGCGCGAGCCTGGAGCAGGCGGTGGGCGCGTGCTGGCCGAAGCCGCGCCAGGGGCGCAGCCGCCAGGTCCGCGAAGGGGGCCAGCTGCCGGATGCATTCATCGGGCTTGAGGATGCGGCGTGTGGCCGACGCGCGCGCGGGATGGGCCGCCTGTCTGCAACGTGTGCGCGCCGCGGCCGCAGCCACGCCGGCCTCTGGGGTCAACCCGCCGGCGAGTCCCGGTGCAGCTCGCCCTCGGCCACGGTGTCGGGGCGCAGTTGCCAGAAGATCCAGGCCGAGCAGGCGGTGACGATGCCGATGCTGACGAAGGCGGCACGGAAGGCCATGAGCGCGTGCTCGGCCGTGGCCGGGGTGAACCAGGCCGTGAAGGTGGCGACCAGCGCGGCGGCCACGGTCACGCCCAGGCTCATGGACAGCATCTGCACCATGGACAGCATGGAGTTGCCGCTGCTGGCGTTGGCGGCGTCCATGTCCTTGAGCGTGACCGTGTTCATGCAGGTGAACTGCATGGAGTTGAAGGCGCCGAACACCGCCATCTGCACGATGCGCAGCCACAGCGGCTGGTCGGGCGACATGAGCGCGAACCCCGCGATCTGCACGCCCAGCAGCACGGTGTTGATGGCCAGCACGTTGCGGTAGCCATAGCGCCGGATGATGCGGATGGCGACGCGCTTGGTGCCCATGCTGGCCAGGGCCACGGGCAGCATCAGCATGCCGGCCTGGGCTGGCGTGTAGCCCATGTGCAGCTGCATCAGCATGGGGATGAGGAAGGGCATGGCGCCCGAGCCGATGCGGGCGAACAGGTTGCCGAGGATGCCCACGCGAAAGCTCTGGATGCGGAACAGCACGGGCGAGAACAGCGGCTTGGGCACCTTGAGCGCGTGCAGCCAGTAGGCCGCCAGCATGGCCAGCCCGACGAGCAGCAGCACCAGCACCGTGGCGTGGCGCATGCCCAGCCCGCCCAGGCCGTCGACCGAGAGCGACAGCGTGACCATGGCCACGGTGAGCATGACGAAGCCGGACAGGTCGAAGCCGCCGAGGTTGGCCTGGCGCAGGTCCGGCATCCACACGCGCGCGGCGAGGACGCCCAGCACCCCCACGGGCACGTTGATGAGGAAGATCCAGTGCCAGGTCAGGATCTCGACCAGCCAGCCCCCCAGCGTGGGGCCGATGAGCTGGCCCATGAGGCCAGGGATGGCGACGAAGGCCATGGCGTCCAGGAACTTGTCGCGCTCGAACGAGCGCAGCACCGCGAGCCGGCCCACGGGCAGCAGCAGCGCGCCGCCCAGGCCCTGCAGCACGCGCGCGGCCACCAGCTGGTTGAGGGTGTGCGCCGCGGCGCAGGCGGCCGAGCCGAGGGAAAACAGCACGGCCGCCGTCATGAAGATGCGCCGCGTGCCAAAGCGGTCGGCCAGCCAGCCCGAGGCCGGGATGACCGCGGCCACGGCCAGGCCGTAGGCCACCACGGCCATCTGCATGTGCAGCGGGCTTTCCTGGAAGCTGTTGGCGATGCTGGGCAGCGCGGTGTTGACGATGGTGGAGTCCAGCGTCTGCATGAAAAAGCCGATGGCGACCAGCCAGAGCAGGCGCCGTTCGGCGGGGTTGAACGAAGTGGCCATGAGAAGTCCCTTTCGGCCGCGCATCATGCACCCGGCAGCGGCGAAGCCATGTCCGTCGGGTTCGCCAATCGGCGGGCCAGCAGCCAATCCGCGAGTCTGCAAGCGCATCCGCAGGCGCATCTGCAAGCGCATCCGCAAGCGCTTTGCCCTCGGGCAAGGGGCATCGACCGGCCGAGCGCTGACACACCGATGTCGCCCGCAGCGGGGCTGCGGCTGCGGGCGACTGCCGGGCCAGGCCGCTGAACGCGCTGGGCGTGCCGTCGGCGCCGGGGCCGTGCCCGCCCGGTCACGGTTGCTGCCCGCCAGGCATTCGGCGCCGAGACCGTGGGCGGGGGCGCGCAACTTCCGCCCCATGCAAGATTCAAAAGGGGTATGGGCCGGTTGCCGTTCAAGGTTGATCGGCAACTGAGCCATACTGCGTTTTCGGCGAGTGAGTCACTTCATGACGCCTTGAGCCAGGCACGCCCTGGCCCGAGACGGTGTCAGCCACCGCGCCAAGGCCCTGGGTGTGCCTGGTGACCCGCGGTGGCTGGCGCAGCCCCAGGCTGGCGCGGCAGCCATGGGGCCAGGGCCGCTGGCGGCGTCAGTGCATGGCGCCGCCGCCCGGGGGTTGCAGTTGCTGCGCCATCAGCTCGCTGAGGCTGCGCATGCCGTCGGTGATGTCGGCGCGCGAGGCCATGCCGGCGCTCAGGCGCACGAAGCGGTCCATGCGCGGCTGGCCCGAGAACAGCGGCCCCGGCGCGATGTGGATGCCGCGCGCCAGCGCGTCGTGCCCCAGCTGCATGGCGCTGACGCCGGCCGGCAGCTCCAGCCACAGGAACAGGCCGCCATCGGGGGGCGTGAGCTTGACCTGGTCGCCAAAGCAGCGCGCCACCTCGTCGGCCAGGGCCTGGCGCCGCTCGCGCAGGTCCTGCTGCAGGCGGCGCAGGTAGCGGTCGTGGCTCTTGCTGGCCAGAAAGCGGGCCAGCACGATCTGGCCCAGCTCTTCGGGAAAGCGGCTCTGGCTGTACTTGAGCATCTCGACGCGCGCCTGCCAGCGCCCGGCCGACATCCAGCCGATCCGCATGCCCGGCGCCAGGCTTTTGTTCAGCGAGCTGCAGTGGATCACCAGGCCGGTCTCGTCCATGGCCTTGATGGGCTGGCAGTGGCTGGCCGCGGCGCCCATGTCGGCGTAGATGTCGTCTTCGATGATGGGCACGCCGTGCTCGCCGCACAGCTGCAGCACCGCGCGCTTGTGGGCGTCGGGCATGGTGCAGCCCAGCGGGTTGTGCAGCGTGGGCATGCACAGCAGGGCGCGGATCGGCGTGCGCGGGTCGTCCAGCGCCATGGCCAGGGCCTCGACCGAGAGGCCGGTGCTGGGGCTGGTGGGCAGCTCGAGCGGGCGCAGCCCCAGGGCCTCGAGCGCCTGCAGCGCGCCGTAGAAGGTCGGTGATTCCACGGCCACGGTGTCGCCGGGCTGGCACAGCGCGCGCAAGGCCAGCGTCAAGGCCTCGATGGCGCCGTTGGTGACCGTGATCTGGTCGGCGCGCAACTGCATCCCCCGCGTGGCGGCGCGCTTGGCCAGCACGGCCAGGAAATCGGGGTGACCGTAGCGGCGCGTCATCTGCGTCATCACCTCGGGGTGCTGGCGCAGGGCGCTGGCGGCCAGGCGTTGCAGGGCGGCCGTGGGGTAAAGCTCGGGCGCCCCCACGCCGGTCATGAAGTTGATGCGTGGCGGCGTGGCCTCCAGCAGGTCGAGCCAGCGCGCGATGGTGGCGTGCAGGCCGGTGAAGCTGTCCGGCTGGGTCAGGCGCCGCGTGGGCAGGGCTTCGGAGGCGCGCGACAGCCCGGCACGCGGCGCGGCATCGACGTAGTAGCCCGAGCGCGGCCTGGCCTGCAGCAGGCCCCAGTCCTCCAGCGTGTGGCAGACCTGCACGGCGGTGCTCATGCTGATCTGGTGGGTTTTCATGAGCTGGCGCACCGAGGGGAACTGCTCGCCGGGCGCGAAGGTGCCCTGGGCGATGTGCTGCGACAGGCGCTGGGCCAGCTGAAGGTAAAGCGGTGCATCCATGGTGAGGCGATCCCGTTGGCGCGGGCCTGGCCGCAGGCGGCAGGCGTGCGCACCGGCACGGCTGGCCGGGGAAGCCGGCAGTGTGCCACCGCGGGCCCGCGGCGGGCGATACAGAGCCCGCCTTTTGGAGCCGCTACAGACCGCAGCCCGCAGCGCTGCTGCGGTGCACAAATCGCGGGCCTGTGTCTTGGTGCCGCAGGCGGCTTTTCTTAAGCTGACGGCAGGCAGATTCACCTTGGAATCGATGCTTCATCAACGGAAAAGGATGCATACATCATGAGCAGGCAACGTGGATTCCCGGCGTTCGAGCACGCGGCGTGGCGCATGCGGCGCTACACGCTGGCGCCCGGCCAATCGGTGTGGCTGCGCGCCCAGCCCGGTCAGGTGGCGTGTGTGCGGCGCGGCGAGCTGTGGGCCCGCTGCGTCCTGCCGCAAGCGGGACTGGAAGCCCGCTGGGCCATGAGCCCGCCGCCCGCCCAGGCGGCGCCCCAGCGCTGGCACAGCCAGGCCCTCGTGGCCCTGGCCGACGACGCCTGGTGGTGCCTGTCGTCCGAGGCCGAGGCGGCGGAACTGCTGGTGTGGCAGCCGCGGCCCCGGTGGCAGCGCATGCTGCGCTGGGTGGCCGGCTGGCGCGGTGCGCGGACCGTGGTGCCGAACGGGTCATCGCCAGTCGAAGACCGCCCAGGGCCAGCCGGGCTGCGCGCCGAGCGCTGGCTCAGTCGGGCGGCGTGAGCAGGGCCGCCACCTCGGCGTGGCCTTGCTGGCGGGCCAGGTCGGCGGCCCGCAGACCCTGGGGGTCGCGCAGCGTGCGCTGGGCGCCGTGTTGCAGCAGCAGGCGGACCAGGGGCGCGTCGCCGAGCAAGGCCGCCTGCATCAAGGGCGTGCGGCCTTGTGCGTCGCGCACGTCCACGCCCGCGCCGGCCTGCAGGGCCGCGCGCGCAGCCGGCAGGTCGCGTGCCTGCACGGCGCGCTGCAGCGGGGTGGCGAGGCCGGGGTGCGACGCGGGGGCACGCGCCACCGCAGCGGCTGGGGCTGTCATGCTGCTGACGGGTGCGGCCGCAGGTGCCGCCGCGGGTGCTACTGCCGCTGCGCGAGCCGGCGCTGCCAGAGGAGCCCCACCTGCCGCCTCGGGCGCTGCCGCCACGGCGGCTTGGGGTGCCGGGGCTGCGGCCGACTCGGCCCGGGCCGGCGTGCGCGAGCGCGCGGCCATCGGCGCGGGTGCCGGGGGCGCGGCAGCATCGGATGGGGGCGCCGTGTCGGCGTTGGCCAGGGCGAGGCGCTCGCCATCCGCCGGTTGAGCGGGGACCTCGGCCGCCGCCATGGCGGCCGATGGCGCAGCGGCTTCATCCGCACGGCGGGCCTTGGCCATCCGGGTGTCCGCCGCGGCCACGGCGGGCGCGTGCGCGACAGAAGGCTCGGCCGCGGGGGCTGCGGGTCTGGCCGGTTCGGCAGACGGCGGCGGTGCAGTGGGCGCAGGTGCTGGAGCGGGTGCCGCCTCGGGCGCCTGCGCCAGGGCCACGCGGGGGGCATCGTCGGCAGGGGCCGGTGACGCCGTCTCGGCCTGGGGGGCAACGGTGTTGAAGGCCACCTGTTCGGCCGTGTCCTCGCGGTCCAGGGTCAGCGCGATGCCCCCGATCACGCCCACCATGGCGACGCAGGCAGCGGCACGCCAGAGCCAACGCGGCTCGTTGGCGGCTGCACGCGATGTGGTGGCGGCGTCGGTCGGCGTGGCGGGCGGCACCCGCGGTGCGGCGCCATCGCCGGCTGCGGCGCCTTCGGGCGCCAGGACGGATGCCGCGTTTCCTGGCGCGCGGCTTTGCGCCTGGGCTTGCGCAAACGCCAGCACCTGGTCGCGCAGGCGGGCGTCGGGTTGCTCGGCCAGCAGCTCGCTGGCCTCGCGGTAGCGCGCCACCAGTGGATCGGGCCGGCTGGCTTCGGCGGGGGTGCGCTCGGTCATGCCAGGGCCTCCAGCGATTGCCGCAGCTTTTGCCGCGCGTAGCGCAGGCGGCTCTTGACGGTCTCCGTGCTCGTGCCGGTGGCCTCGGCGATCTCGGCCAGCGACAGACCGGCTTCGGCCTGCATCAGGAAGGCCTCGCGCTGCAGCTCGGGTAGCTCGGCCAGGGCGTCCAGCAGGGCTTGCGCCTGTTGCCGGTGCGCCACCTGCTGCAGGGGGCCGAAGCCCGAGTCCACGGCCAGCGTGTTGGCCAGCGCCAAGCCCTCGTCGGTGTCGGCGCTGAGGCTGACCTGGGGGCGCTTGGCCCGCAGGTGGTCCACCAGGCGGTTGTGCGCCAGCGTGAACAGCCAGGTCTTGAAGCGGGCCGTGGGCTGGTAGCTGGCGGCCGCGCGCACCACGTTGAACCAGGTGTCCTGGGCGATGTCGTCGGCCATGGCGCGATCGCCCACGCTGCGCAGCACATAGCGCCACATGGGCAGGGCCAGGCGCTCGTACAGCGTTTCGAACGCGCGCAGGTCGCCGTGCTGGGCATACGCCAGCATCAAGGCCTCGTCGCTGGGTGGGGCTGCCGGAAGGGACATGGCGCGCATTATGCGGGCCGCCCTGGCGCGGCTTTGCGCGGGCTGGGCCCGCCGGGCGGGGCACCCAGCGCCGCGCCCATGCCCGCTGCCCAGGCAGGTCCCCGGGCGTGGGAAACGGCGCCTTGGGACCGCAGGGGGCCGTCCGCGCATGCGCGCGCCGTCAACGCCAGCGCGGGGGATCGGGCACATAGCCGCTGTTGCCCGGAAAGGGGTCGGGCTGGCCGCGCCACGGCCGCTGGCTGGGGATGACGCCCATCGCGATGAGGTTCTCGCGGCTGTCGTAACGCAGGCGCAGCACGGCGCTGGGGCGCGACGAGGCGCGTTCGAACTGCGTGGCCTGCGCGTGCGAGTACTCGCGGCGGCCATGGCCCGTGCCCAGGCTGGGCGCTTGCGCACGGGCGCTTTTCTCGGCCATGGGCGCGGCGTTGTCGGCCCGGGCTTCGGCGTCCTCGCGGTTCGCCTCGCCGCTGCGCGGGTAGGTGCGGTCGTAGATCACGGGCGGCGGGCGGCGGTACTCGTCGAACACGGCGACGCCGATCACCCCCACGTCGTCAGGTCGGCCGGTGCGCGCGGCGTACGAGTTGGGCAGCGCGGTGAAGTTGAAGGCCGCCACCTGGTTGCTCGATTTGCGCCAGCCGTTGATCTGGCTGTTCTGCCAGGGGTCGAGCACGTAGCCGGCCTGGTCGGTCGCGGCGGTGTCGCCGGTCAGCACGTTGACGCCATCGACCGAGATCACCGCCAGCAGGCGCTCGCCGCTGCGGTTGTTCACGCGGATGCCATAGCGTGCGCCGGGCCGGCCTTCGACCCAGTACTCGCCGCGGTGGGCGTAGACGGGCAGGCTGCGGCCGGTGTGGCGATCCACCACATCGACCTGCAGGGGACCGGCCTGCTGGGCCTGGGCGGCAGAGGCGCCCAGCGCCAGGCACAGGGCGGCCGCCAGCGGCGCGGCGCGCAGGCCATGCAGCAGGCGATGCGGGCGGCTGCCGCGGGAGGCGGGGTTGGGGGTCATGACGTGCACCTTTCTCGTTGGACGGACCACGGCTTTAACGCGGCAGCGGGGCCAACGGGGTCAGGTCATGACGCAAAAAAGTGTTGCAGCGCCGGGGCGGCTGCGGCCTTGGCGTGTCGTTGTCCGGCCGCACGGGCCGGCCGTCGCCCGCGCCGGGGATGGCCCACGCGATGCAGGCTTGGGTTGGAATAGGCAGTATGGTGCCATCGCCGTTTCATGTAAAACGGCAGTGGTCCCATACCCCAATGTCTTCAGCAAGACGAGCCACCGGCGCTTGAACCCGAGCTCTGCACCGACGCGCTGGCGCCGTGGCCGGCGCTCGTCCTCACTGGTCGATCTTGGCGCCCGACAGCTCGGCGAGCTTTTTCCAGCGCGGCGCCCACTCGCGGTACTCGGCGACCAGCTTGCGGGGCGTGCTGTCGGCCACCGGCGTGTAACCCATCTTGACGATCATCTCCTGCATCTCGGGCGTGGCCATCACGGCGCCGATGGCCTGGGCCAGCTGATCCTGGATGGCGGCGGGCGTGGCCTTGGGCGCGATGATGCCGAACCAGTTCTGCATGCGGAACACGTCGTCGCCAAAGCCTTGTTCGGCCATGGTGGCCAGCTCCGGCATGGCGGCCGTGCGCTGGCCCGCGATGAGGGCGATCGGGCGCAGCTTGCCGGCGTCGAAGTGCTGCTTCTGGGCGTTGAGGCTGGCGATGCCCACCTGCACCTGGTTGCCCAGCATGTCCTGCACCAGCGGGGCTTCGCCCTTGTAGGGCACGTGGTTCATGCGCGCATCCAGCGTCTTGCGCAGGTACTCGCACAGCAGGTGCGGCGACGAGCCCTGGCCGTAGGAGCCGAAGTTCAGCTTGTCGGGGTTGGCCTTCAGGTAGGCGACGAAGTCCTGTGCGTTCTTCACCGGCACCGAGGGGTGCACCGCCAGCACGCCGGCCGTGTCGGCCACTTTCGAGATCAGGGCGATGTCGCGCTCCACCTGATAGGGCACCTTGGTGTAGATGTGCGGGTTGATGAGCACCACGCCGCTGAGGATCAGGCCGATGGTCTGGCCGTCGGGCGCGGCTTTCACCACCTGGTCGGTGCCGATCATGCCGAAGGCGCCCGGCTTGTTCTCGATCACGAAGGGCGCGTTCAGGGACTTGCTGAGCTGGTCGCCCAGCTTGCGCGCGATGACGTCGGTGGCACCGCCGGGCGTGAAGGGCACAACGAGCTTCACCGGGCCCTTGGGGTAGGCCTCGGTCTTGGCCTGCACCGGGGCGGCCAGGCCGCTGCCCGCGAGGGCCGCTGCGCCGCACAACCACTGGCGGCGCGAGGGGGTGAGCAGGGCTGGCGGCTGGATCGGGGTCATCGGTGTCTCCTGTGAAAGCCGGCCATTTCAGGGGCAGATGCGGCAGGGGCTTGTCCCCGGAGCGTCAAACCCGCAGCTCGCCAGCGGGTGTCCGGCGGGCGTTTGATGGAGGCTCCAGGCCCGCCTGGATCGGTGCGCCCGCATGTGCTGCGCCACGCGGGCGTGCTGCAGCCGCGCCGGCCGTGGCAGCGGTCCGTCACGCGTTGCGCCAAGCGGTCGGCGTGGGCCGGTTCCTCGTTGGCGTGCACCAGAAGCGCCTCGGCGGTGGTCAGCAGCCGTCTGTCGCGCGTGTCGGGGTGATGGCCGCCGCAGCGGGGCGTGCGCGTGAGCCGCCAGCCAGGGCGGGCTGCGGCGCCATGCCCCGGCTGGCGTAGAGTGGCGGCCCATGACTGCACCCACCCCCTTCACCGTCACCGAACTGTTCACCGACCACGATGGCCGCGCGCGCTTTCGCGACCACACCCTGTCGCTGGACGAGGGCACGCCGGTGTCGCGCCTGACGCGCCTGGCCGCCAGCGGCGGCTGCCAGTGGCGCGAAAGCCCGGCTGGCTTTGCCAGCAGCTTCCATTGCACGGGCGAGCCGCAGTGGCTCATCGTCCTGCAGGGCCAGATGGAGATCGGCCTGCAGGACGGCAGCACGCGCGTGTTTGGTCCCGGCCAGGTGTTCTATTCGAACGACACGCTGCCCGAAGGCGCGGTGTTCGACGACCGCGTGCACGGCCACCGCAGCCGCCTGCTGGGCGAGCAGCCGCTGCGCACCCTGTTCGTGCGCACGCGCGAGCCGGGTTTTTGAGGCGCCGCGTGATGCACGCCGCGCTGCTGCCCGGTGCCCTGGGCGCCCGCTGTCAGCGGCATGGGCGAGGGCCGGTGCGCAGCCAGGCGCCAAGTCAGCCTGGCGCGCCGGCCCACCCACAACGTTGAGGGCCGACACATGTTCTGGTCGCGTCGCCTGTTGCCGGCCGAGCAGGCCTTTGTGCGGCGGCACTTCGGCACCAGCCTGGCGCCGCTGATGCCGCGTTTGCGCCTGTACCTGCGGCGGCTGGGCGACACGCGCCGCGCCTGGTCGTTCAACGGCGGCCGCATCGCGCTGCCCGCGGGCTGTTTCGAGGCGGGCGACCCGCGGCGGGCGCTGCGGCTGGACGATGCCGCCGTGGCCGGTGTGCTGGCGCACGAGCTGTTTCACCAGTGGCAGCGGCTGCGCGGCCAGCCCGTCACGCGTCAGGCCGCCTGGCTGCACGGCAAGGCCGTGTGCCTGGGGCACGACCCCTATGCCTACCCGCGCTGCGACGATGCCGAAGCCCTGTGGGCCTGCTTCGTCACGGCCCAGGTCGAGCAGCAGGCGCAGATGTTCGAGGACCACGTGCGCGCCGTGCAGCGAGGGCGGCCCGACCCGGCGTTTGCACGCCTGGCCGCCCATGTGCGGGGTGCGCCCTTGGACGAGGCATCGCAGGCAGTATGAAGGGATTGGCGATTAAAAATTCGTCGGCGAGGCCGGATACTGCGGCTCCAATGGTTGCATGTCAGCCGTTCGCCTGCGTGAAGACCTCACCTGGCCGGGCCGTGTGGGCAGGGCGATGTGCGTGGGGCGGCGGCACCCACCCAGCGGCCCTGGTGCGGAGCAGACGCGGCCAGCGCTGCTTCGCTAGCGCAGGGGGCCGGGCGCCGAGGCCGCTTCCGCTGGGCGCAGCAGCAGGCTGGCCTCGAAGCCACGCGGCAGGCCGTCGGGCGGTGAGCGCAGCACCAGCTGCGCGCCTTGCTTGGCGGCCACGCTGGCGACGATGGACAGGCCCAGGCCAAAGCCCGCATGGTCGGCGCTGGCGCGCACGTGGCGTTCGCGCAGCTGGGCCAGGCGCTCGGGGGGCACGCCGGGGCCGGCGTCGCGCAGCTGCAGCGTGGCCGGCGCCAGCACACGCAGCTCGATCTCGGCCGAGCCGGCGTAGCGCAAGGCGTTCTCGATGAGGTTGCGCAGGGCGATGGCGACCGCGTCGGGCTCGGCCCAGGCCCGCGGCGCGGGGTCTTCGGCCAGCACCAGGTCGAGCTGGCTTTGCGCGGCGGGGTGCTGGCGCCACATCTCCTGCGCCACGGTGCTCGCCAGCTCGTTCAGGTTCACCGCCTGCAGGTTCAGCGCCTGGGCCGACTCGGCGCGCGAGAGCTGCAGCAGCTTTTCGGTGCGGTGTTGCAGGCTGATGAGGGCCTGGTGCGCGGCCTGCACGTGTTCGTTCTGCACCCCGCTGGACATGGCCGTGGCCAGGCGCAGCTGGGCGGCGGCCAGCGGCGTGCGCAGCTCGTGGGCGGCATTGGCGGCCAGTGCGCGTTCGACCTGCAAGGCCTCTTGCAGGCGGGCCAGCAGGGCGTTCACATCGCGCGCCAGGGCCGCCAGCTCGACTGGCATGCCCGTCAGCGCCAGCGGTTGCAGGTGGTTGCCGCTGCGGGTGCCGATCTGCTGCTGCAGGGCCGACACCATGCCGATGCGCTTGCGGGCCAGCACGACCAGCAGGGCCGCCAGCGCGACCAGCACCACCGCCCACGCCAGGGTCAGCGTGGTCATGGCCGAGACCACGGCCTCGGTGCGCTCGGCCAGGGGGTCGGCCAGGTACAGGTAGAGCGGCCGGCCGGGGTGGGCCGCCACGTAGATGCGCCAGCCCGCCAGGTCGTGGAAGCCCTCGCGCTGCTCGACGGCGAAGGCGGTCAGCGGCGCGGCCTGGGTGCGCAGCCAGATGCGGCCCTGGGCGTCGACCAGTTGCACGACCAGGTCGTCGTCGTGGAACAGCGGCGGGTCGCTGAGCAGCGGCGCGGCGGGCGCGGTGTGTGCCCCCGGCAGGTCGCGGTCCACCTGGTGCATGGCCACGTCCATCATGCGGTGGGCGCTTTCCACCAGCTCGGTGTCGAAGTTGCGGTTGATCTGCTGCAGCAGAAAGGCCGCCGTGCCGGCCAGGGCCAGCAGCACCACGGCGGCCACAGCCAGGATGAGGTCACGCGCCAGCGCATCGGCCAGGCGGCGCGGTGCGCGGGCGTCGGCCGACGCGGCGGGTGCATCGGCTGGCGCCGCGGCCCCGCCCGCTGGTGCTGGCACGGCTGAAGCGGCTGGCACAGCTGGGTCGGCTGGCGCGGATGGGTCAGCTGATGTGGCGGACGCGGCTGGCGCTGGCGATCCAGAGGACACCGAGGCGGCAGCGGGCGAACGGGGGGACTCTGCCATGGCGGTCAGCGCTGAATCGGGTAAGGGGTATGGGTCATGGGCCGATCATTCTGATTTCGGTGCCAGCCGATACCCCAGGCCACGCACGGTGTCGATGGCGTCGCGCCCCAGTTTGCGGCGCAGGCGGCTGATGAACACCTCGAGCGTGTTGCTGTCGGCGCTGTCGTCCAGGCCGTAGAGGGCGTCTTGCAAGGTCTCGCGTGCATGCACGCGCTGGGGGCGCGCCGCCATCACGCGCAGCAGCGCCCACTCCTTGGGCGTGAGCACGATGGGGACGCCGGCCCGTGTGACCGACTCGCGCGCCAGGTCGATCTGCAGCGCGCCCAGGTCCACGCGCGCCGAGTGGCTGTCGCTGCGGCGCCGGTTCACGGCGCGCAGCCGCGCCAGCAGCTCGTCGGGGTCATAGGGCTTGACGAGGTAGTCGTCGGCGCCGGCGTCCAGCCCGCGGATGCGGTCGCTGATCTGGTCGCGCGCGGTCAGCACCAGCACCATGGGCGCGTCGTCCAGCGCGCGCAGGCTGGGCATGAGCTGCAGGCCGTCGCCGTCGGGCAGGTGCAGGTCGAGCAGCACGGCTTCGAACCGCGCGGCCAGCAGGTGGGCACGTGCGGCGGCCAGCGACGCAGCCGCATCGACCACGAAGCTGCGGCTGCGCAAAAAGGCGCAGGTGGCCTGGGCCAGGTCGGTGTCGTCTTCGACGAGCAGGATGCGCATGGGGTGAAGGGCGGACGAGGAGGCGGATCGGTGGGGCGTGTCAGCGTCGAATGTCTTGATGCCTTGGGGTATGGGGCTGTTGCCGACTCAAGAAAATCGAAAATCCAGGTGTACTGCCATTCAATGGGGTTGTTCGAGGGCCAGCCCAGCCCGTTCAACAAGACCCATCCAGCCGCCTGCGCGTGCGCCGAGCCTGCGGGGCCAAGCTGAACGCAGCCTGAACGCGGGGTTCAGGCGGGGTTCAGGCCCGAATCCTACGCTGCGCGGCCATGACTTCCCTGCACGACAACCCGGACGCGGCCGACGTGGGCCCGCGTGCCGCTCGGCCCGGCCCGCCGGCCGCCGGCTCCTTGGCCGCTCAGCCGGTCACGGGCTTAGACGCCGCCCACCCATCCCATTCAACCGCGCCGTCTGGGGCCTTGCCCGCAGCGCCGCGCGCCACCGCGCTGCAGCGCGTGCGCCACTGGCTGACGCAGCCGCGGACGCCGCAGGCCGTGGTGGCGCTGCTGGCGGCCTGGCTGGTGCTCACGGCCAACTGGGCGCTGATGAGCCGGCTGGGCCACCTCGACGGCGCGGCGGATCCGGCCTGGGTGCTGCGCCTGGGGTTTGGCGGTTTGAGCTTTCTGGCCGTGCTCAGCCTGCTGGCGCTGACGGCCTGGCCGCGCGGCATGAAGCCCGTCTGGGTGGCGCTGGCGCTGGTGGCGGCGCTGGCGCAGCACTTCATGCTGAGCTACGGCACGGTGATGGACAAGGGCATGATCCACAACGCCCTGCAGACCGACTGGCGCGAGAGCCGCGACCTCGCCAGCCCGTGGCTGCTGCTGCAGGTGCTGGTGATCGCCGGGGTGCCGGCGCTGTGGCTGTGGCGCCAGCCGCTGCGCCGCGACACGGCCTGGCGCGGGCTGGGGCGCACGGCCGTGCTGTTCGCGGGCAGCGTGGGCCTGCTGCTGGCCGGCGTGCTGGGCGGCTACCGCCACCTGGGGCCGCTGGTGCGCAACAACATGGAGCTGCGCTTCATGATCAACCCCGTCAGCCCGGTGCTGGCGGCGCTGGACGCTGGGGTGAAGCCCTGGTTCAAGCACGCCAGGCCGTTCGCCAGCATCGCGGCGGGTGCCACCCTGGCGCCCGCGCGGGGCGACGATGCGCGGCCGCCGTTGCTGGTGCTGGTGGTGGGCGAAACGGCGCGTGCCGACCATTTCTCGCTCAACGGCTACGGGCGCGACACCAACCCCGAACTGGCCCGCCACGGGGTGCTCTCGTGGCACCAGGCCAGCTCGTGCGGCACGGCCACGCGCGAATCCGTGCCCTGCATGTTTTCGCACCTGGACCGCCAGGCCTTTCTGAGCCGCAAGGTCGACTACGACGGCCTGCTGGACGTGCTGCAGACCGCGGGCCTGGCCGTGCTGTGGGTGGACAACCAGGCCGGCTGCAAAGGCGTGTGCGACCGCACGCCGCACGTGACCACGGCCGACGAGCTGGCCACGCCGGCGGGCCGCCGCCACTGCGACGCCGATGGCGAATGCCGCGACGGCATGCTGGTGGACACGCTGAGCCAGCGCCTGGCCAGCCTGCCGCCCGAGCGGGCGCGCCGCGGCGTGGTGCTGGTGCTGCACCAGATGGGCAGCCACGGCCCGGCCTACCACAAGCGGTCTGACGCCGCGCACAAGGCGTTCAGCCCCGAGTGCACGACCAACGCCCTGGCCGACTGCTCGCACGAGCAGCTCATCAACGCCTACGACAACACCATCCGCACCACCGACCACGTGCTGGCGGGCGTGATCGACTGGCTGCAGGCGCAGCCGCAGTACGCCGCTGGCATGCTCTACGTGTCCGACCACGGCGAGTCGCTGGGCGAGAACGGGCTGTACCTGCATGGCATGCCCTGGCGCATGGCGCCCGAGGTGCAAAAGCACGTGCCCTGGATCCTGTGGCTGGATGGCCTCCAGCGCCGCAGCGGCGTGGACCTGGCCTGTGCCGCCCACGAGCTGGACCAGCCGATTTCGCACGACCACTACTACCACACGGTGCTGGGCCTGCTGGGCGTGCGCACGCCCACCTACCTGACGGGCCTGGACACCCTGGCCAGCTGCCGGCGCCCGGCGGCGGTGGCGGCTGACTTGTGAATCGCAACGGGGTATGCAGGCGTGCTCGTTTTGGAACATCGGGAATGGGTAGATACTGCGTTGGTTGGTTCAAGCTGCCGCGTGGCGTGGCGCGCGCCGGTCCCGCGCCAGCAGCTGGGCCAGGCCGTCCAGCGCGCTGCACATCAGCCAGTACAGCAGGGCCACGACGAGGAAGACCTCGGCCGGGTGCACCATGATGCGGGCGTTGACCTGGGTGGCCAGCATGGACAGCTCGGGCACGCCGACGATGTAGGCGAGCGAGCTGTCTTTGATCAGCGTGACCCACTGGTTGACGAAGGACGGCAGCATGATGCGCAAGGCCTGCGGCAGCACCAGGTGGCGCAGCGCACCCCAGCGCGTGAAGCCCAGCGCGAGCCCGGCATTCCATTGCGCGGGCCCCACGGCCTCGATGCCGGCCGCCACCGCGTGGCCGAGGTAGGCGCCGCTGACCAGCGCCAGCGCCGCCACCACCGACAGCGCACCCGGCACGTCCATGCCGAACACGATGGGCAGCAGGAAGTAGGTCCAGAAGATCAGCATCAGCACCGGGATGGCGCGCAGAAAGCCCAGCACCGTGCGCAGCGCCCACAGCGCCGGGCCGCGCCACATCACCAGCGCCACGCCGAACACCAGGCCCAGCGCGGCCGACAGCAGCGCGCCGCTGACGGCCAGCAGCAGGCTGAGCAGGGCGCCGCCGGGCGGCCCGGCCGGGAACGTGCCGACCAGCAGGTAGCCCAGGTCATCGCGCAGGAAGGAAAAGTCCATGGAGAAAGCCGATCAGCGCAGGTGCCGCGTCAAATGGCGCTGCCAGGCCTGGCCCAACACGGCCAGCCCCGCAATGGCGGCGACGTACAGCAGCGTGGACACGCCGTAGACCTGGAAGGTCTTCCAGGTTTCGGCCTCGACCTGGCGCGTGCGGTACGACAGCTCGACCAGGCCGATGGCCATGGCCAGCGAGGTGTTTTTGAGGATGTTCATGAACTGGCCGATCAGGGGGGTGGCCGCCAGGCGCAGGGCCTGCGGGAAGACCACCTGACGCAACACCTGCAGCGGCGTGAAGCCCAGCGCCAGGGCCGCCAGGCGCTGACCTGCGGGCACGCCGCGCAGGCCGGAGCGGATGTCTTCGCCCACGTAGGCGGTGGAGTAGGCCACCAGACCCACCAGCGCCGCCAGCATCTCGAACGAGGGCCAGCGCAGCAGCGTGACGCTGCCCAGGGCCAGCTCGTGTGGGGTGTTGAGCCAGGGCAGCACGCCCGGGGGCAGCAGCGCCGGCAACCCGAAGTACCAGAAGAACAGCTGCACCAGCAGCGGCGTGTTGCGGAACACCGACAGGTAGAGGCGGCTGGCGGTGCGCCACACGGGCCCGCCGAATTCGCGCGCGCCCGCCAGCCCCAGGCCCAGCAGGGTCGAGGCCACGATGACGAGCAGCGCGCTCCAGAGGGTGGTGAGCAGGCCCTGCCACAGCCACGCCAGGTAGCGGGGCGCGAGCAGGGCGGACAGGTCGAGGTCCATGGGGAATGTTCAGGTCGACCACGCTGAACGCCGTGCCGCCCGTGCCATGGGGGTGCACGGGCGGCACGGCTCAAGCCGTGGCAGGGTGGCCGTGGCCGTTCAGGTCTTGTCGCCGATCTTGAAGATGCGCTTGAGCGGCGTCTTGCTGGTGGGGCCGAACCAGGCGTCGTAGATCTTCTGCGCGCGGCCGTCGGCTTCCAGCTCCTGCAGCGTTTGGTTGACGAACTCGGTCAGCGCGGTTTCGCCCTTGGGCGCGCCCACGCCGATGTAGTCCTGCGAGATGGCGAAGGGGGGCACTTCCCAGTTGGCCTTGTCGGGCACATTGGCCAGCAGGCCGATCAGCTTGGGGCCGTCCTGCGAGATGGCCTGCACGTTGCCGTTGCGCAGCGCGGCAAAGGCAAACGGCGTGTCGTCATAGGCGACCAGCGTGGCCGTGGGGTACTGCTGGCGCAGCTGGATTTCGTTGGTCGTGCCCTTGTCCACCCCGATGCGCAGCTTGCCCAGCTGCTCGGGCCGGGTCAAAAAGCCCTTCTTGGCGATGAACTGCGTGCCCGAGGCGAAGTAGGGGATGCTGAAGTTCACCGCCTGCTTGCGCTCTTCGGTGATCGTGAAGTTGGCCAGCACCAGGTCCACCTTGCCCGAGGTGAGCAGGGGCACGCGGTTGGCCGGGTTGGTGGGCACCACCTGCAGCTTCACGCCCAGTTTCTGGGCCAGCGCGTTGGCGTAGTCCACATCCAGGCCAACGATCTGACGGGTTTTGGGGTCGACGAAGCCGAAAGGCGGGTTGGCGTCGAAGGCGGCGACGCGGAGCACGCCGGCTTTCTGAATGTCGGCCAGGCGGTCGGCCCAGGCGGCGTTGGCGCCCAGCGCCAGGGTGGCGGCGATGAGCATGGCGGTGCGGGTTGCGCGAATCATGTGTGAACTTTCCGGGATGCGTGAAGCGTCGTGCCAGCCACCCTCCCTGACGGCGGCCTGGTGGGGGAAAGTGTGGGGGATGTGCGCGCGCAAACCAACGAAGGACTTTTCATATGGATATGCGTGTCAATCGGGATAACCCTTGTCTCAACATGCATCCACTTGGCCGCGGCACCGCAGCATGCGGTGGTGAGCGACGCCCCACGATGGCCTGCACCAGCGGTGAAACGGCCCACCGGCCACCTGACCGGCGGGCGCTGGAGGGCTGCGCGACGCCTGCGGGTCGTTCGGCCGCCACAGGGCACGCTTCGACCGGGCGACGGTGCGGTTGCAGCGACTGGGCGGCGCCGAGGGCGATCAGCCGCGGCGTGATCGGCCTGGGGATTCAAGCGATGGGTGTATCGGCTGTCGTCGATCAAGCAATGATCGGTTCGGCCGGATACTGCCTGGTGCTTGGGCGATTGGTCAGCTGCCGCTCAGCGAAGGCCCTGCCACCAGCGCACGTTCGTCCTGGGCTGGCCAATGGTCAGCACCTCGCCGATCACCGGCGTGGCGACAGGGATGCCTTTCTGTTCGGCCAGCGTGGCGAGGCGTTCCAGCGGGTCTTGCCAGGTGTGGAAGGCCAGGTCGAAGGTGCTGTTGTGCACGCCATACAGCACCTGGCCGCGCACGTCTTGAAAGGCCTGCACCGATTCCTCGGGCGACATGTGCACGGCGGGCCAGTAGCTGTCGTAGGCGCCGTTTTCCATCAGGGCCACGTCAAACGGCCCCAGGCGTTCACCAATGGCCTTGAACCCGTCGAAGTAGCCGGAGTCGCCGCTGTAGTAGATGCGCTGACCGCCGCTTTCGAGTGACCACGAGGCCCACAGCGTGCTGTCCCGGTCGGTGAGCGTGCGGCCCGAGAAGTGCTGCGCGGGCGCGGCGGTCAGCTTCACGCCCGCGTGCTCGGCTTCGCCCCACCAGTCCAGCTCGGTCACGCGGCTGGCGTCCACGTCCAGGTCCTGCAGGCGTGCACCCACGCGCAAGGGCACGAAAAAGCGTTGCACCTTGTCGCGCAGAAACGCGATCGTGGGCACGTCCAGGTGGTCGTAGTGGTCGTGCGAGAGCACCAGTCCCGCGATGGGCGGCAGCTCGCTCAGGGGCAGCGGCGTGGCGTGGAACCGCTTGGGCCCCATGAAGCTGAACGGCGATGCGCGTTCGCCAAACACCGGGTCGATCAGCCAGTACTGACCTTGCAGCTTGAGCAGGTGCGAGGAGTGGCCCAGGCGGATGATGTGGTTGGCGTCCTGGGGCAAGGCCTCCAGCTGCGCCCGGGTGATGGGCTGAACCGGAATCGCATCGACGGGCACGGTGCCCGTCTTGCTGCCAAACAGAAAACGCGACCAGATCGCCCAGCCGCCGGCCGATGGCTTGGCGGCGGCGTTGGGGGCGTTGCGAAAGCGCTGGGTTTCGGCCGAGTACTGGGGCGACTCCGCCAGCCGCTGCGCTTCTTCGGGGCTGGGTACGCTGGTGCAGCTCCAGCTGGCGACGCAGGCCAGCGTGATCAGGCTGGCGCGGTGCAGACCGGCGCGGTGCAGGCGCGGCGGGCGGCCGGGGGGTGTGAAGCGGGGCGTGGCAGGCATGGTTCACCGGACAGGGCCGTGGCGGGAGAGGGCAGGTGCATTGTCCCGGAGGGATGGCGCGCTCGTCCGTGCCAGGCCGCCGGGGCGGCGAAAAAGTCACCAAAGTCCGACCTTCGGACGGGCGTTGAGGACGGCTTGCAGCTCGCCGCAGATCCCGGCAGGCGCTGCGTTCGGCCGTGCGTCCATTCGCTTGGCGGCACCCTGCCGCAGAACAGGTGGGGTCCCCATGGACGTTGTCGACGCGGCCCACGGTGACCCCCTGCGTGAGCTGGCGGGGTTGCCACTGCGGCAGGATTGCGGCGTCTCGCGCGAGCCGGTGCCTCCGCCCGCCAGCAGGCCGGGCCACGGTGTGAAGGAGTGCGCTTCAGCGAGAGATTTGTGAGGGCGACGTTGTGTAACAACTCGAGAATCGCGGCCAAAATCAGTGCCCTCATCGCCCTTAGGATTTGTCATGAAGTGCCCTGTCTTGTTGCTGCCCGTCGCGTGGTTGATGACGGGAGGGGCCCACGCCGCCACCTTCCAAACCTATGTCGATGACATGCCGGGATTCCTGGCTGCTGTGGGCCCGGTGTCTGTGGTGACGGTGGAGGATTTCCGATCCGTCACGGCAAATACCAGCGTCGGGGCGCCAGGCCACCCGGACACCTGGAACGGGTTCACGGCCGAGGTGTACCTCAGCGCGACCACGGGCTATGGCAGTTATTTCATGTACGGCTATCCCAACTACTGCACGGCCTTGAACGGCACCGGCTGCATCGACTGGAATCCGAATGTGGCGGTGCCCGGCTTGCGCGGCTCGATGAGCAATGGCTCGGGGGTGTCCCTCAAGCCCACGTCCAACGTGATTGCAGGCATCAGTTTTGACGTCATCGACTGGAACGACATCGTGGCCAACCGCTCGGTGTTGCACATTTTTGCCAGCGATGGCAGCACCACGACGGTCACCGGCCCTGCGCAGGCCAGTGGGGCGCCTCCTCAGTCCTTCGGGGTGAAATTGTCTCAGGCCGACATCGACAATGGCCTGTATGTGTCCGAGATCCGGTGGGTGGGGAACAACGTTCCGGGCCAGGAAAATGAATTTCAAAACAACGAGGCGGTGGGCTTTTTCAATGTCCGCACCTATTCCAACCCGAACCTCTTGGCGAACGGCCTGCCCGTTGCCGTTCCGGACGTTTACCAGGGCACCCGGGACACCCCGCTGCCCTTGACGGTGCTGGGCAACGACAGCGATCCGGATGGCGATGCACTGCAGGTCACCGACATCAACGGCACGGCCCTGACGCCAGGCGTGGCGCAGAGCATTCCGGTGACGGGTGGCACGGTGCAAGTCAGCGCCGCCGGTGGCCTGACCTTCGTGCCCGACAGTGGCTTCACGGGGACCGTCGTTTTTCCCTATGCCATCAGCGATGGGCGTGGCGGCGCGGCCAGCAGCACCGTCGAGATCACCGTGGCCGAGCCCCCGGTGAGGGCGGCCCACCCGGTGCCGGTGGGTGGCGGTGCGTGGCTGACGCTGCTGGCCCTGGTGACCGGCTGGCTGGGCCTGAGGCGGCGCACGCGCGGCTGATCGCGGGTGTGATCGCCTGATCTTGAGGGCGCGGCCCGCGCACGCGTCAACAGCACACAGCCCGCCGAAGCGGGCTGTGTTGTTCAAGGTGCCCTTGAGGGCGCCTGAGAGGGGTGACGTACCTCAGTCGTTCGCGAACTCGCTCAGTGGCACGCAGCTGCAGAACAGGTTGCGGTCCCCGTAGACGTTGTCCACGCGGCCCACGGGCGACCAGTACTTGAGCTGGCCGGGTTGCAGCTGCGACAGGGCTGCGGCCTCTTCGCGCGAGTAGGGGTGGGTCCAGTCGCCCGCCAGCAGGCTGGGCGCGGTGTGCGGCGCGTTCTTCAGCGGGTTGTCGTCCTGCGGCCATTCACCGGCCTCGATGCGCGCGATTTCACCGCGGATGGCCACCATGGCGGCGATGAAGCGGTCCATCTCGGCCAGGGGCTCGCTCTCGGTGGGCTCGACCATGAGCGTGTTGGCCACCGGGAAGCTCAGCGTGGGGGCGTGGAAGCCGTAGTCGATGAGCCGTTTGGCCACGTCCTCGGCCATCACGCCGCTGGTGTCCTTGAAGCCGCGCAGGTCCAGGATGCACTCGTGCGCCACGCGGCCGGGCTGGCCGTCCTGCGCCGCGCTGGCGTACAGCGTGGGGTAGTGCGACTGCAGGGCCACCGAGATGTAGTTGGCGTTCAGGATGGCCAGCTCGGTGGCCTGCTTGAGGCCATCGGCGCCCATCATGCGCATGTACATCCAGCTGATGGGCAGCACGCTGGCATTGCCCAGCGGCGCGGCCGAGATGGCGCCCACGCCGTGGGCCTTGTCCAGGCCCGCATGCTCGGCCAAGGTGCCCGGCAGGTGGCCGGGCAGGTAGGGCAGCAGGTCGCTGACCACGCACACCGGGCCCACGCCGGGGCCGCCGCCGCCGTGCGGGATGCAGAAGGTCTTGTGCAGGTTCAGGTGGCTCACGTCACCGCCGAACTCGCCCGGTGCGGCCAGGCCGACCTGGGCGTTCATGTTGGCGCCGTCCACGTACACGCGGCCGCCATGCTGGTGCACCAGGGCGCACAGCTCCTTGACCTGGGCCTCGAACACGCCATGCGTGCTGGGGTAGGTAATCATCACGCAGGCCAGGCGGTCGCTGTGTTGCTCGCACTTGGCCTTCAGATCGGCCAGGTCCACGTTGCCTTGCTCGTCGCACTTGGTGACGACGACCTGCAGGCCGGCCATCTGGGCGCTGGCCGGGTTGGTGCCGTGGGCGCTCTGGGGGATGAGGCAGACGTCGCGCTGGGCCTGGCCCTTGGCGCGGTGGTAGGCGCGAATGGCCAGCAGACCCGCGTACTCGCCCTGGCTGCCGGCGTTGGGCTGCAGGCTGACGCCGGCATAGCCCGTGGCCTGGCACAGCCACTGGCGCAGCTGGGCGTCGAGCAGTTGGTAGCCGCGCTGCTGGTCGGCCGGGGCAAACGGGTGCACGCCACCGAACTCGGGCCAGGTGACGGGGATCATCTCGCTCGTGGCGTTGAGCTTCATGGTGCAGCTGCCCAGCGGGATCATGCTGCGGTCCAGCGCCAGGTCCTTGTCGCTCAGGCTGCGGATGTAGCGCAGCATGGCGGTTTCGCTGTGGTGGGTGTTGAACACCGGGTGCGTCAGGAAGGCGCTGCTGCGGCGCAGCCCGGCCGGGATCAGGTCGGGCGCGCTGGCTTCCAGCGCCGCGAAGTCGGGCAGGGCCTGACCGTCCGCCGCAAAAACCTGCCACAGCAGCTGCACGTCGGCACGCGTCGTCGTTTCGTCCAGCGAGATGCACAGGTAGTCGTTCCAGGCCGTGCGCAGGTTGGCGCCACGTTCCACGGCGCGCTGGGCGATGGGTGCGGTCTGGGCATCGGTTTTCAGGCACAGCGTGTCGAAAGCCGTGGCGTGGTGGCGCGCCTCGAAGCCCAGCTGGGCCAGGCCGGCGCTGAGGATGGCCGTGAGCCGCGCCACGCGCTGGGCGATGCGCGTCAGCCCCTGCGGGCCGTGGTAGACGGCGTACATGCTGGCCAGCACGGCAGGCAGCACCTGCGCGGTGCAGATGTTGGAGGTCGCCTTCTCGCGGCGGATGTGCTGCTCGCGTGTCTGCAGGGCCAGGCGGTAGGCGGGCTTGCCGTGCACGTCCACGCTGACGCCTACCAGGCGGCCGGGCAGGCTGCGCTTGAAGGCGTCGCGGCAGGCCATGAAGGCGGCATGCGGACCGCCGGCGCCCATGGGCAGGCCCAGGCGCTGGCTGTTGCCGACCACGATGTCGGCGCCCCATTCGCCGGGCGGCGTCAGCAGCGTGAGGGCCAGCAGGTCGGTGGCGAAGATGGCGGCGGCCTGCTTGGCGTGGATGGCGGCCACGTCGGCCGACCAGTCCTGCACCCAGCCGCTGCTGGCCGGGTACTGGATGAGGGCGGCGAAGAACTCGCCGGCCAGGGCTGCATCCCATTCGGCCTTGGAGTTGGCCACCAGCACCTCGATGCCCAGCGGCTCGGCGCGGGTCTCGATGACGGCCAGGGTTTGCGGGTGCGCGTCGCCGGCCACGATGAAGCGCTTGGCCTTGGACTTGACCGAGCGCAGCGCCAGCGTCATGGCCTCGGCAGCGGCCGTGGCCTCGTCCAGCATCGAGGCGTTGGCGATGTCCATGCCGGTGAGGTCGGTCACCAGGGTCTGGAAGTTGACCAGGGCCTCCATGCGGCCCTGCGAAATCTCGGCCTGGTACGGGGTGTAGGCCGTGTACCAGGCGGGGTTTTCAAGGATGTTGCGCTGGATCACGCCCGGCAGGTGGTTGGCGTAATAGCCCTGGCCGATGAAGCTCTTGAGCAGCTTGTTCTGGCCGGCGATGGCCTTGAGCTCGGCCAGCGCCTGGGCCTCGGGCACGGCCGCGGGCAGCTGCATGGGCTTGGCGCGCGCGATGGACGCGGGCACCACCTGGGTCATGAGGTCGTCCAGCGAGCGGGCACCGACGGTGGCCAGCATGCGCTGCTGGTCGTCGGCATCGGGGCCGATGTGGCGCGGGACGAATTCGCTGGCGTTTTCGAGGTCGTGCAGGGTGGTCATGGTCTTGGTGCGGCAGGCAAAATGAAGAGGTGTAGTATGGGGTTGTTGCCCTTTGAATGAAAACGGCAATGAGCTGATACTGCTGTTGTTGTGCGATGTGGTGTCAATCGTCGGTGTGGTGCGGGTCGGGCAGCAGCCAGTTCAGCACCAGGGCGCTGATGCCGCCGGTGGCCACGCCCGACTCGAGCACGTTGCGCAGCCAGTGCGGCATGTGTTGCAGGAATTCGGGCGTCTGCGAAATGCCCAGGCCCAGGCCCAGCGAGACGGCGATGATGAGCAGCGCCCGGCGGTCCAGCCGTGTGCTGGCCAGGATGTTGATGCCGGCTGCGGCGACGGCGCCAAACATCACGATGACGGCGCCGCCCAGCACGGGCTCGGGCACGGCCTGAATGACGCCGGCCACGGCCGGGAACAGGCCCAGGATGACCAGCATGGCCGCGATCCAGAGGCCGACGTGGCGGCTGGCCACGCCCGTGAGCTGGATGATCCCGTTGTTCTGCGCGAACACCGAGCTGGGGAAGGTGTTGAACAGGCCGGCCAGCAGCGAGTTGGCGCCGTTCACCAGCACGCCGCCTTTCACGCGCTCCATCCACAGCGGGCCTTGCACCGGCTGCTGCGAGATCTTGCTGGTGGCCGTCACGTCGCCGATCGCCTCGAGCGAGGTGACCAGGTAGATGACCACCATGGGGGCGAACAGCGACCACGAGAAATCGAGGCCGAAATGCATGGGCATGGGCACCTGCACGGCCGGCGCGTCGCGCAGGCCCGAGAAATCAAGCCGGCCCAGGTAGGCGGCCAGGGCGTAGCCGACCAGCAGCGCGATGACGATGGCGCTGGAGCGCACCCAGACCACCGGGATGCGGTTGAGCAGGATGATGAGCGCCAGCACCGTGCACGACAGCAGCAGGTTCTGCGCGTTGGCAAAGCTGCCGTCCTTCATGGCGCCGAAGCCGCCGCCCATGCTGATGAGGCCGACCTTGATCAGCGTGAGGCCGATCATCAGCACCACGATGCCGGTGACCAGCGGCGTGATCAGCCGCTTGACGAAGGGCAGCACGCGCGAGACGCCCATCTCGATGAACGAGCCGGCGATGACCACGCCGAAGATGGTGGCCATCACCTTCTCGGCCGAGGCGCCCTGGCCGACCATGAGCACGCCGCCCGCGATCAGCGGCCCGACGAAGTTGAAGCTGGTGCCCTGCACGATCAAGAGGCCGGCGCCCAGCGGGCCGAACTTGCGGCATTGCACAAAGGTGGCGATGCCCGAGATGACCAGCGACATCGACAGGATGAGGTTGGTGTCGCTGGGCGACACGCCGATGGCGTTGCAGATCAGCAGGCCGGGCGTGACGATGGGCACGATGATGGCCAGCAGGTGCTGCAACGCGGCCAGGAAGGCCACGGTGGGCGCTGGCTTGTCGTCCAGGCCGAGCACGAGCTCGGTCTGATCGGCCGCAGGGCCCGACGACGGGGAGGTGGGGGAGGACATGGCGAAAAAGGGTGGAGGAGGGCGGGGGAGCCGTGTGGCCTGACGCGATGAGGGCCTGTGATGGGTTGGGTGAGTGCGAACGGGTGCGGGGGAGCCGCGTGGTCTGGCGCGAGGAAGGAACTGTGGCCTGTGACGGGTGGTGCGAACGGGTGCGGTGGCGACGCGAGGTCAGCTCGCCAGGCTGGGCGTGCGCTGTGCCAGCACCGCCTGCATGCTGCGCAGGGCCTGGGCGTCTTCGTCGGCGTGCGGCCAGTCGGGGAACTGGCTGCGGGCGCGCTCGTTCAGCCACAGCAGGGTGTGCAGGGCGCTCAGGGCTTGCTCACGCACCTCGGGGTCGAGGCGGCCGCTGACCTTGATCTGGCCAAAGGCTGTGGCCACGCGGGCGCGGCAGACGGAGGCCAGGTAGCTGTCGTTCATGGCGTCTTGCTGCAGCCAGGCGGCTTTGGCGGCGTCGTCGCGGTCCAGCAGGTCGGCGGGGACGGGGAAGTCCCAGTCCGCCAGCAGCTGCTGCAGAAAAGGCATGACAGGGGCCGAGGCGCCGTGGCCGCCCTCGCGGTACCAGTCGACCAGCGACGACAGCGTGTCGTGGCCGTCATCGCTGCCGAAGGGGCTGAAGTCGTCGGCACCGTCCCACCAGAAGGCCTCGCGTGCGAACTGCACGAAGGCCGGGTGGCTGGTGGCGGGGGCCAGGCCCTCGTCGGGGTCGTCAAAGTACAGGCTGGGCATGGCGGGCTCCGGGTGAACGGCGCAGGGCAAAAGCTCAGGTCAAGGTGGGCGGTGGGGCGGGGCAGGCGGCCCTGCCGCAGGTTTTGTGTCCCCGCAAGGGCCGTGCACAGCGCCAGCCGCAGCACAAACGGCCTGAGCGCGGGGCAACGCCCACGGCGCGGCGGGTGAACCGCTGCCGCAAGGGGCGGGCGATGCGTGCCGCACCCGCTGCGCGCCTGACCGAGCAGGGCCGCGTGCCGCCGGGCATGCCGCACGCGCCGTGCGCCGTCGGCGGCCCCGCGTTCGCGTGGCCGTTGGACTCAGTGGTTGGCGGCGAACTCGGTGTAGGCGGTTTCGTCGAGCAGCGCGTCCAGCTGGCCGGCATTGCTCAGCTTGACCTTGAAGAACCAGCCGGCGCCCAGCGGGTCGCTGTTGGCCAGGGCCGGGTCGTCGCGCAGGGCCTCGTTGACCTCGGTGATTTCGCCGTCCACGGGCATGTAGACGTCGGCGGCGGCCTTCACGGACTCGACCACGCCGGCCACGTCCTTTTGCGCAAAGGTCTTGCCGACTTCGGGCAGCTCGACGAACACCACGTCGCCCAGCGCGTCCTGCGCATGCTCGGTGATGCCGACGGTGGCGATGTCGCCGTCAATGGTCAGCCATTCGTGGTCTTCGGTGAATTTGCGGCTCATGGGATTCCTTGGAACGAGGGAAGGGAAACAGGGGCTTGGCGAGCGGCGGGCCGGCACGCCAGCGCGCATCGTAGGGGCTCTTGTGTGGCAGTGGCCACCGTCTGCAAACAGCGAGGGGGTATGCCCGCGTTGGCGTTTATTTTCTGACAGCAGGCCGGTGATACCGGGCAGGCACGAAGGGCATGGCGGTCACCGTCATGGGCACGGCGCGGCCGCGCACGATGGCGTTCACCACGGTGCCCAGCGCGGCGTGGGCGGGGTCGACGTAGCCCATGGCGATGGGCACGTTCAGGCCCGGGGCCAGCAGGCCGCTGGTGACCAGGCCCACGGCCTGGCCGGCGGCGCTCTGCAGCTCGGCCGGTTCGCGCACGGGCACGCGCTCGGTGGCCATCAGGCCCACCCGCACGCGGGGCAGCGGCTCGCCGGCCAGCTGGGCCAGCAGCCGGTCTGCGCCGGGAAAGCCTCCCGCGCGCTCGCCGCCAGTGCGGCGCACCTTTTGGATGGCCCAGCCGAGGCCGGCTTCGGCCGGCGTGGTGGCGGTGGTGATGTCGTTGCCGTAGAGGCACAGGCCGGCCTCCAGGCGCAGCGAGTTGCGCGCGCCCAGGCCGGCAGGCTTGACCTCGGGCTGGGCGAGCAGGGCGCGCGCGAAAGCCTCGGCTTGCGTCTCGTGGACCGAGATCTCGAAGCCGTCTTCGCCCGTGTAGCCGCTGCGGGTCACGTAGAGCTCGACCGTCCCCCAGTGGAAGCGGCCGCCGGTCATGAACACCAGGTCCTGCACGCCGGGCGCCAGCCGCTCCAGGGCGGTCACGGCCTGCGGGCCCTGCAGGGCGAGCAGGGCGAATTGCGGCAGCGGGCGCACCTCGCAGCGGCTGCCGATGCGGGCCTGCAGGTGGGCGATGTCGGCGGCCTTGCAGGCGCCATTGACGACGAGGAACAGGTCGTCGCCGGTGTTGACGAACATGAAGTCGTCGAGGATGCCGGCCTGCTCGTTCAGGAACAGGCCATAGCGCTGCTTGCCCACGCCCAGGCCCTGCACGTCCATCGGGATCAGGCTTTCGAGCGCGGCGGCGGCGTCGGGGCCGACGAGGCGAACCTGGCCCATGTGGGAGACGTCGAACAGCGAGGCGGCCTGGCGCGTGTGCTGGTGTTCGGCGATCAGGCCGGCCGGGTATTGCACCGGCAGGCTGTAGCCGGCGAAGGGCACCATGCGGGCGCCGAGTTCCAGGTGCAGCGCCTGCAGCGGCGTGTGTTGCAGGTCGCCAGGGGCGTTGGGGGTTGGGGTGGCGGACATGGTGAGACTCCAGAGGCGGTGCAAAGCCGTGAGGACGCGGCCGGCCATGGCCGTGCGTCGACACGGGGGGAGTCTTCCTGTCCGCTTTACCTGAGAGATTCGCCGCCGTGTGGCGCCTGGGGCGCGGAGGGGGGCTTGCTCCTTCGGTGGATGCTGGTCTGCCGCATGATGGGGTATGCGCCAGTTGCCGTTGGTGTTGAAACGGCGATGGCCTGATACTCCGATTCATGCAGGCTGTGACGCCGCATCTCTCTCCAGAAAGTGCGCGGGCTGCCCACGGGGGCGGCCTGCGTTTGCCAGTCCTGGTGCCTGAGCGTTATGCGGTGGTGATGCACCGTGCGCCTTCGGCGGCGTCCGGCACGGGGTGTGACTCCCGCTGACGCGCTCTCCTGACAGAGCGCGGATTCTGCCACGGCCGGCAGGTGTGTGGATGCGGCGCCGTCGCCTGAGCGCGTCGGGTGTCGTCCCCAGATTCGTGTCGGATCGTCGCAGAGGGCCCGCAGGCCATGGCGCCGCAAGGCCCGGCGCGGCCCGGGTCGTGGGGGTGGTGCGCGCCTTGGGCCTGGCCGCATACCCAGGTGGGGCGCCGAGCGGCCGAGCCCACGGGGGTGGTTCAGCGCGGCTGGAGGGGCAGGTCGCTGTTGCGGCGGCGCTCTTGCTCGATGGCGTGTGCGAAGGCCTGCGCGCTGCCGTCGCCCGCTTGCTGGTGCGAGGCGTCGATGTGCTGGCGGACCGCCGGAGCCTGCAGCGCGGCCCGCAGGGCCTGGTTCAGCCGCAGGACTGTGGCGGCGGGCGTTCGCGGCGGTGCAAACAGGCCGAAGACAGAGGCCAGGTTGGCGCTGGCGAAGCCCAGCTCGGCCAGCGTGGGCACGGCCGGCAGCGCCGCCACGCGCTGCCCGAACCCCACCGCCAGCGCCCGCAGGCGGCCTTGCCGCACGTGGGCCATCTGCTGCAGGGCGACGTTGGTGGACAGGAGCTCGAAATGGCTGCCCAGCGCATCGTTGAGCTGTGTGCCCCCACCTTGGTAGGGAATGTGGGTGAATCGGCTGCCGCTTTGGCGCTGCACCTGCTCCAGGATGAGGTGGCCAGTGGTGCCGTGGCCCGATGTGGCCCAGCGCAGCGGCCTGCTGCGCCGCCGGGCTTGCTGCAGCATGGCCGCGAAATCGGCGGCGTGCAGCGCGGGCGTGGCCACCAGCAGCGAGGGGGTGTGCAAGGCCGCGCCGATGGGCACCAGTCCGTCGGGCCCGCCCAGGGGCGGCAGCGCGTCGCTACGCAAGCGCCTCAGGGTGAACGGCGTGATGGCCGACAGGGCGACCGTGTGCCCGTCTGCGGCGGCATGGGCCAGCAGGCGCAGGCCGATGGCGCCACCCGCACCGCCGCGGTGGTCGATCCACACCGGGTGGCCCAGCACCGCTTCCAGCGCGGGTGCCAGCACCCGCACGAAGGCATCGCTGGCGCCGCCGGGCGGGTAGACCACGATCAGGCGCAGGGCGCGGACGCGCAGGGCCTGCAGCGGTGCAGCCTCCCAGGCCACGCCAGCCGCGAGCGTCTGCAGCAGCCATTGCCGACGGCCACCGGCCGGGGGGGCACGGCCGGCCGCGCTGCGCAGGAGACCGCGCAGGCGGGCGTCGTTCGCGTGTCGGGCCATGGCGTTCACCCGGTGGTGGTCGGATCCGGGTGAGGGCTGGCGGCGAGGGCCTCGGCTTTGCTGACCGCCAATTGCTTGACCAGCGCGATGAAGCTGCCCACCGGGCCGTGGTCCTCGTCCTCACGGTAAATCAGGGTGAGGGGGGCGGCGAGGGCCACGCTTTTGTCCAGCCGCACGAAGGTGATGGCGTGACGGTGGACCGAGCGCATGGATTCGGGGACGATGGTCAGGCCCACACCGGCGGCCACCAGGTTCAGGGCCGTCATCATGCGGTCCACTTCGGCGGTGACACGGATGCGCACCTGGCGCGCTGCGCAGGCCTGCTCGAAATTGGCATACAGGCCCGGGGCCTCGGGGCGGCGCACGAAGATGAAGGCTTGGTCCTGCAGGGCGGTGAGCGGCATCGAGGCGGGAGCCCGCCGCGAACCGCCGAGGTTCAGCAGGGCGTGGTCGCGCGGCAGGGCCAGCCACATCGGTTCGCTGAGCAGCACGTGCTGGACGACGTGTTCGGGCCAGGCCACCGAGGCGCGCACGAATCCGCAATCGAGCTGCGCGCTGGCCACCGCTTCGGTGATGGCGGCGGCGTGGTTTTCGCTCACCACCAATTGCACCGAAGGGTACTTGCGCCGGCAGCGCCGCAGCACCAGCGGCGTGAAGGCGTGCGCGGCGGACGAGCTGGTGAAGCCGACCGAGACGGTGCCCTCGCTGCCGTCGAGGTAGCGGCGCATGTGCGCCTGCATGGCCTGGAATTCGTCCACGAGGCGGCGCGCGTCCTTTTGCAGGGTCAGGCCCGCCTGCGTCAGGCGCAAGCCGCGCGCGTGGCGAGTGAACAAGGGCACCCCCAGTTCGCGCTCGAGGTTCTTGATCTGCTGGCTCAGCGGCGGTTGCTGGATACCCAGCAGCTCGGCCGCCTGCGTCATGTGTCCGGTCTGCGCGGCGGCCAGGAAGTACCGCAGGTGGCGCATTTCAATATGCATGGCGTATGGAAGTCATCGTGTTGGCGTGTTGGAAGTATGAAGACCCCTTCCTAGAATGACCATCAGAACAAACCTAGACGGCAGCAGGAGACCATGCATGCAGACCCTTCACCCCCTCTCGTTCGTGGGCGCGGCCCTCAGCCTGGCCCTGGTGGCCTGCGGTGGCGGCGACGGCAGCCCGGCCGAGCCGACCACGGAAGCCGCGCCCAAGCCCATGCAGTGCCCGGCCGACGTGCCGGCCGATGCCAGCTGCCTGGGCGGCCAGGATTCGGCGGGCGCCTACTACATGATCGCGATGCCCAAGGGCTGGCAGGGCAAGCTGGTTCTGCATGCCCATGGTGGCCCGGCACTGGGCGAGGCGACGATGGCGCGTGTCGAGGAGGACCTGACGCGGTGGTCCATCATGGTGCGCGCCGGTTATGCGTGGGCCGGTTCATCGTTCCGGCAGGGCGGGGTGGCGGTCCGTGCGGCAGCCGAAGACACCGAGCGGCTGCGCCGCATCTTCGTGGCGCACGTCGCCAAGCCCACGCGCACCATCCTGCATGGCCAGTCGTGGGGCGCAGGCGTGGCGGCCAAGGGGGCGGAGATGTTCACGGCCGCCTCGGTGGGTGAGCGGCCCTACGACGCGGTGCTGCTGACCAGCGGCGTGTTGGCGGGCGGCACGCATTCGTATGACTTCCGCCTCGATCTGCGTGTGGTCTACCAGTACCTGTGCAACAACCACCCGCGGCCGCAGGAGCCAGGCTATGCCCTCAACCTGGGCTATCCGGCCGGGGCCAGCATCAGCAATGCGAACGTGGCGGCGCGCACCGCCGAATGCCTGGCGCTGGATCAGCCGGCCGAACAGCGCACCGCTGAGCAACAGCAGAAGATCGACACGCTGGTCAAGGTCATCAAGATCCCCGAGAGCGCCATTCAGGCCCACCTGAACTGGGGCACGCGGCACTTCCAGGACATCGTCAGCCTGCGCACCGGCGGGGCCAGCCCGTTCGGCAACCTGGGTGTGCGCTACACGGGCTCGGCCGACGACGATGCCCTGAACGCCGGCGTGCAGCGCTACGCAGCTGACCCGGTGGCCTACGCGCGCTTTGCCGAGGACACCGACCCCACCGGGGCCATCCCCGTGCCCGTGATGACGACCAAGTGGATCGACGACCCCACCGCGTTTGTGGAGCTCGACGCGTTCTTCAGGCGCACAATGGAACGCGCCGGGACGGCCGGACACCTGGTGCAGACCTACGCCACCGAGGGCACGCACAGCTACCTGACCGATGCCACCTACGTCACCTTGATGAACGCCTTGCTGCGCTGGGTGGACAGCGGTGAGAAGCCGACGGTGCAGCAGGTGATCGCGGGCTGCCGCGAGGTGTTGCAGGCCTTTCCCGACGGTTGTGCATTCGATGGCGCGTACCAGCCACGGCCGCTGGAGAGCCGGGTGCCTGCGCGGCAGCGGCCTTGATGGCCGGCCTGAGCCACTGGGCGCGCGATCGGTTTCGACGTCCTGAGCGCAAGGAGACGACATGGTTGTTCTGCATACCTGTGTGGCCATCGCCCTGGTCATTGGCTTCATCATTTGGCTGCGCGTCGATCCGGTGATTTCGCTGGTGCTGGGGTGCCTTTACCTGGGCCTGGCCAGCGGCGTGGGGTTCACCGGCACGCTCAAGGAAATCACCGGCGGCTTTGGCGAGATCATGGGCAAGGTCGGTTTGCTGATCGGCTTCGGGGTGGTGATCGGCTCGCTGTTGCATGCCACGGGCGCCTTCCGGCGCATGGTGCAGGCGCTGGTGTCTGCCGTGGGCGCGCGGCGCCTGCCCTATGCCATGGCTGGCGCCATGTCCACCATCTTCCCGTCGATCTACGTGGATGTGCAGGTGGTGCTGTCCGCGCCCGTGGCCAGGTCGGCGGCCCCGCTGCTGGGCCGCCATGGCCTGCCGTTTCTGGCGGGCGCCATCGGCACCGGCATCTTCTCGGGCTATGTGTTCGTGGTGCCGGGTCTGGCGGTCATCCTCATTGCGGGGCAGATGAACGTGAGTCTGGGGGCGTGGCTGGTGGGCGGGCTGTGCATCGGGCTGGCCACGGCGCTGTTGACCACCTGCCTGTTTGGCCTGCTGCTGCGCACCTCGTACTGGAAGCCCGAGACCGACGAGGATGCCAGCGAAGCCATGCTGGAGACCGAGGCCAGCGACGCCCAGGCGCCGCCTGCCGAAGCCGGCCCGGGCCTGTTGCTGGCCACGGCGCCCATCGTCGTGCCGCTGCTGATGATCGCGGTGGGGGCCTTTGCCAAGCTGGCAGGCATCTCGAACGACGTGCTGAGCTTCATCGGCAATGCCAACCTGGCGCTGTTCGTGGGCCTGCTGGGCGCCTACCTGATGGCGCGGCGCCAGATCGGCGTGGAGCGCACGAGCGAGGCCTTGACCGATGGCTTCAAGACCAGCGGCGAAATCCTGCTGATCACGGGGGTGGGGGGCTCGCTGGGCGCCATCATTACCGCGTCAGGCATGGGCACCGAGCTGGGCAAGCTGTTCGCCACCGACGCCGGCGGGCCAGTGCTGCTGAGCATCCTGCTGGCCTGGTTCATCGCGGCGGTGCTGCACGTGGCCATCGGCTCGGTGTCGGTCGCGGCGCTGACGGCCGCGGGCATCATCGGCCCCGTGGTGTCGCAGCTGCCCACCTCGCCCGTGGTCATCGGGTTTGCGATCGCCTCGGGCGCGCTGTTCGCGGTGCAGGTCAACAGCAACTTCTTCTGGATGTTCAAGGGCTTGCTGGGCCTGTCCACCAAGGGCGCCTTGAAGACCCTGACCATGGTCACGTCCATCGCGGCGGTGGTCTCGCTGCCCATGGTGATCCTGGTCAGCTGGGTGTTTTAGTGGGTATGTGTCCATCCTGGTTGTTTGAACAACGTGGATTGATGCATACTGGCTTGTTCTCGCTCAGGATGCGGCGCCGGGCACCACGGCAATCGTGGCGTGCATCAAGGCCATCGGCTTACGCGCATCACCGGCCAGGGCATGGACCTCGCAGGCGCAGGCGATGAGGCGTCGGCCCGACGCTGACCACCTTGCCCGTGGCCACGAAGTGTTCGCCGATCGCGGGCCGCAGCAGGTTGAGCTTGAACTCGGCCGTGACCACCTCGGCGTCTGCCGGCGCCTGCGTCAAGGTGGCATAGCCGCAGGCGCTGTCGGCCATGCTGGTGGTGGCGTCGGCATGCAGGAAGCCGTGCTGCTGTGACAAGGCTGGGCAAAGGGCAGGGCGATCTGCATCTCGCCCGCGCTGATGAGCGTGAGGTGGGCACCCAGCGTGGTCATCAGGCCCTGTCGGGCAAAACTGGCGCGAACGCGTGCTTCCATGGGCGTCATCCTGGTGGGACGCGCGAGGGCCTGTCGCGCGGGCGGTGCTTGGCGTGAAAGGCTTGCGCCAAGGCTCTCGCCGAGGCGTGCGATGTGGGGTGGACCGAATCGGCGCCAGCCCCACCAGCTGCGACGGCGCGGCGGGTGTCTGCCAGGCCGCCTGGGCCGGGTCAGCTGCCCGTGTGACTGTCGGCGGCCTCGGGCGGCGGCACAATCGCTGCTTTCCTGAAAGCAGCACACCATGACAAGCCCACGCGGAGCCACCCATGTCTGAACGGCTGGTGGTCACCACCTGCAAGCTGGGCATCGGCCAGACGCTGTCCTGGGGGTCGGCGTTTTACCTGCCGGCCATCCTCTCGGGGTCCATGGCCCAAAGCCTGGGCACCCAGGTCCCCACCATCTTCGCGGCGTTTTCCCTGGCCTTGCTCGTCGTCGCCGCTACCGGTCCGGTGGCCGGGCGCATCATCGATCGCTGGGGCGGGCGGCCGGTGCTGATGGCGACCAACGTGCTGTTTGCCGTGGGGCTGGTGCTGCTGTCGCAGGTGCAGACCCCGGGGCAGCTGTTCGCGGTGTGGCTGCTGCTGGGCGTGGCCATGGGGGCCGGTCTGTACGAAGCCTCGTTCGCCACCGTGGTGCGCCTGCATGGGCAGGCGGCGCGGCGGGCCATCGTGGGCATCACCTTGTTCGGAGGCTTTGCCAGCACCGTCAGCTGGCCGGTCACCACCTTTTTGCTGCACGAGGTTGGCTGGCGCAACGCCTGCCTGTTCTGGGCTGGCGTGCAGGCGCTGGTGCTGCTGCCCCTGCATGCCTCGCTGCCACGCATTCAGCCACCGGCCGAGGTGCCGGCGGCGCAGACGCCGGCTGCGCCGGGCCCGGCTCAATCGCCCACCTTCGTGCGCGACAACCTGGGCACGCTGCTGCTCATGGCGCTGTCGTTCTCGTGCGTGTGGTTCATCGGCACGTCCATGATGTCGCACCTGCCGCGCCTGCTGGTGGTGAGCGGCGCCACGGCCGCCGCCGCCGTGGCCGCCGCGGCGTTGGTGGGTCCGGCCCAGGTGCTGGGCCGCATCGCCGATTACAGCTTTCTGCGCGAAGCGCATCCGCTGTGGTCGGCGCGCATCGCCATCATGGCCTACCCGCTGGCGGCCTTGGTGCTGGCGCTGTTCGGCAGCGCGGCCGGCTGGGCCTACGGGGTCATCTTTGGCCTGGGCAACGGCATCATGACCGTGGCCATGGGCACCTTGCCGCTGGCCATGTTCGGCGCCCAGGGGTATGGCCAGCGTCAGGGCATGCTGATGGTGCCCGCGCGCATGGCGCAGGCCAGCGCCCCCTTTGTGTTCGGCATGGCCCTGGATCGCCTGCAGCTCGGTGCACTGTGGCTGGTGGTGGTGGTGGCCACCACGGCCTGCATCGCCTTGTGGTGCCTGCGCGCGCGCCAGGCGCCGGCCGCATCGGCCGTGCCGCAGGCGGCTTGAGCACCGGCTCGACATCGGCTTCGTTGGGGTGACCACGCCTGCCGGCGCCAGGGTCGGCAGATGCTACCGCCGTGACCGGCAAGGGCGAAGCGGTGCGTGCATGAGCGGACGGCCTGCACCGCCTGTGCCCGGCTCGCGACAAGCCGGGTGACGTCCGAATGCACCGGTGCACTGGCATTCAGGCCTGGATCGATTGCCCCTGGTCCGGCATCCGTTCGCCAGCCGCTGGGAAGGCAGGCCAGCCGTCGGCCGCGGCGCCTGGCCAGCCTTTACATAACTTCAAGCAGCCTTCACGGCGGCTGCGGGCGGCCACGCTACGATGGCCACCCATTGGACGATCCGGCCGCGTGAAGCGGGCTGGCCAACCCCTTCATCCGCACCAACCCCGGCGACGCCTTCATGAACGCGACACCACCTCCCGCACACGCTCCAGCCCCTTCTGCTGCCCCTCATGCGCCACGTCCGCGGCGTTGGCTGGGCACGTTGGTGGCGCTCGCGGTCACGGCAGGGCTGGTCGGCGGGGGCTACTACCTCGTCAAGCGCCAGTCGGCGGGGCCGGCTGCAGCGCGCGGGCCGGGTGGCCCCGGTGGCCCAGGCGGCCCTCCTGGAGCGGGTGGTCCCGGTGGGCCAGGGGGCCCGGGCGCGCGCATGGGCGTCACCGTGGGCATGGCCACGGCGCGCCACGGCGAGCTGCCGCTCGTGATCGAGGCCCTGGGCACGGTGGTGCCGTCGCAGCAAGTGGCGCTGACGGCACAGGTGGGCGGCGTGCTGCAGGAGGTGCTGTTCGAAGAAGGGCAGCTCGTGAAGAAGGGCCAGTTGCTGGCCCGCATCGACCCGCGCACCTACGAGCAGACGCTGGCCCAGGCCAAGAGCCAGACCGCCAAGGACCAGGCGCAGCTGGTCTCGGCGCAGCAGACGCTCAAGCGCTACGAGACGCTCTGGCAGCAGGACTCGATCGCCCGCCAGGACGTGGACACCCAGGCGGCGCTGGTCAAGCAGCTGCAGGCCACGGTGATGGCCGACCAGGCCAGCGAGCGGGCGGCGCAGATCAACCTGGATTACACGCGCATCACGGCGCCCATGGCCGGCCGCATCGGCCTGCGCGGCGTTGACCCCGGCAACCTGGTGTCGGCCGGCAGCAGCACGGCCATCGCCTCGATCGCCCAGATCACGCCGGTGGACGTGAGCTTTGCGGTGCCGCAGGACCGCGTGCCCGACGTGCTGGCCGCCCAGCGCGCCGGGGCTTTGCCCGTCACCGCGCTGGACCGCGCGCGCGTTCAGACCCTGGCGACGGGGCAGTTCCTGACCCTGGACAACGCCGTGGACACGGCCACCGGCACGGTGAAGGCCAAGGCGCGCTTTGCCAACGCCGACTACAAGCTGTTCCCCAACCAGTTCGTCAACGTCAGCCTGCGCCTGGGCTCGGCCACGGGGGTGCTGGTGCCCGTGAGCGCCGTGCGCCTGGGGCCCAATGGCAACTACGTCTACGTGGTCGACGACGCGCAGACGGCGCACATGCGCCAGGTCAAGCGCGGCACGGCCAGCAACGAACTGGTCGAAATCACCGAAGGCCTGCAGGCGGGCGAGCGTGTGGTCACCGAAGGCGGCGACCGTGTGAAGGACGGTGGCCAGGTGCAGCTGGCCAGTGCCAACCCGGCGCAGCCCGCCAGCGGTGCGGGCCGTGGCATGCGTGGCCGGCGCGGCGGGGCCAGCGGGCCGGGCATGGGCATGGGGCCACGCGGCGCTGCCTCGGCGCCGCGCGACGGCGCGTCCAGCCCGGCCGCTGGGGCGTCGGCCCCCCGGGCCGCGGCATCGGGCTCGGGCGGCCCGGCGCCTCGCGTCGGCTCGAACGTGGCCGCTGGCGCCAGTGCGGCGGCCGTGCCCGAGGCCGGCGTGGTGCCGGCGCCCACCGCACCGCCTGCGCCCGCAGCGCCCGCGCCGACACCCGATCGTCGCTCGCCTCATCCTGAAGGTATGGCCTCACGTCCGTTCAATGGTGAACGGCAATCGGGTGATACTGGTGGCAGGCAGTTGCCGCCTGAAGTGGCGGCCAAGCTGGCCAGCATGAGCGAGGCCGAGCGGCAGGCCTTTTTTGCGGCGCGCCGCGCGGCTCGCGCCGCCGGCGCTACGGCGTCGGCCGCTGGGCAGGGCGACGCGCTGGCTCGCGCACCCGGCACGCGCTGAGGTGCCGCAGCCATGAACGTGTCCCGCCTCTTCATTCAGCGGCCGGTCGCCACCGGGCTGCTCATGGTGGCCATCGTGCTGTCGGGCCTGCTGGGCCTGAAGTGGCTGCCGATCTCGGCGCTGCCGCAGGTCGACTACCCGACCATCCAGGTGCAGACGCTGTACCCCGGGGCCAGCCCCGATGTGATGAGCCGCACGGTCACCGCGCCGCTGGAGCGGCAGTTCGGCCAGATGTCGGGCCTGGACCGCATGAGCAGCACCAGCGCCGCAGGCGTGTCCATCGTCACGCTGCAGTTCGGCCTGTCGGAAAGCATGGACACGGCCGAGCAGCAGGTGCAGGCCGCGATCAATGGCGCCAGCACCTTCTTGCCGGCCGACCTGCCTTCGCAGCCGGTCTACGCCAAGGTGAACCCGGCGGATGCGCCGGTGCTGACGCTGGCCATCCGCTCGGACAGCCTGCCGCTGACCGAGGTGCAGAACATGGTCAACACGCGGCTGGCGCAGAAGATCAGCCAGGTGTCGGGCGTGGGCCTGGTCACCCTGGCCGGGGGCCAGAAGCCGGCCGTGCGCATCCAGGCCAACATCGACGCGCTGGCGGCCATGAACCTGGGCCTGGACACGGTGCGCAGCGCCATCAACAACGCCAACTCCAACAGCGCCAAGGGCAGCTTCGACGGGCCCACGCGCGCCTACACCATCAACGCCAACGACCAGCTCGCCACCGCGGACCAGTATGGCGAGGTCATCGTCGCCTACAAGAATGGTGCACCCGTGCGCCTGAAGGACGTGGCCCGCGTGGTCAACGGCGCCGAGAACGACCGCCTGGGCGCCTGGGCTGCGGTGCTGGGCGGCGCGAGTGCCCAGGCCGACACAGGCACCGGCGACGGCGCGGACCGGGCCGCCGACCTGCGGCCCGTGATCCTGCTGAACGTGCAGCGCCAGCCCGGGGCCAACGTCATCGCCACGGTCGACGCCATCAAGAAACAGTTGCCCGCGCTGCGCGACAGCCTGCCCGGCAGCGTCAGCGTGGACGTGCTGACCGACCGCACCCAGGGCATCCGCGCCTCGGTCGAACACGTGCAGATGGAGCTGGTGCTGGCCGTGGTCATGGTGGTGCTGGTGATCTTCTTCTTCCTGCACTCGCTGCAGGCCACGGTCATCGCCAGCATCGCCGTGCCGATCTCGCTGCTGGGCTCGGCCGGCCTCATGTACCTGCTGGGGTTCAGCCTGAACAACCTGAGCCTGATGGCGCTGACGATCGCCACCGGGTTCGTGGTGGACGATGCCATCGTCATGATCGAGAACATCTCGCGCCACATGGAGATGGGCAAGAAGCCCATGCGCGCCGCGCTCGACGGCGCAGGCGAAATCGGCTTCACCATCGTGTCGCTGACGGTGTCGCTGATCGCGGTGCTGATCCCGCTGCTGTTCATGCAGGAGGTGATCGGCCGCCTGTTCCGCGAGTTCGCCGTGACCCTGGCCCTCACCATCCTGATTTCGGCCGTGGTGTCGCTCACGCTGGTGCCCATGATGTCGGCGCGCTGGCTGCGCTCGCTCGAAGAGGTGCATGGCCGCTTTGGCCAGGCCGTGCAGCGCGGGCTGGACGGCATCGTGCACCGCTACGACCGCGGTCTGGTCTGGGTGCTGGCCCACCAGCCGCTGACCCTGGTGGTGGCCCTGGCCACGCTGGCGCTGACGGCCTTCCTGTTCTGGCTGATGCCCAAGAGCCTGTTCCCCACGCAGAGCACGGGCCAGCTGCAGATGCGGGTCGTGGCCTCGCCCGATGTGTCGTTCGAGCGCATGCAGACCCTGCAGAACCAGGTGGTGCGTGTGGTGATGGACGACGCCGCCACACAAAGCGTCTCGTCCGTCGTGGGCGTGGATGCGGCCAACAACACCATGCTCAACCAGGGCAGCGTGGTGGTGAACCTGCGCCCGCAGGGCGTGCTGGGCGACACCCAGGCAACCATCATGAGTCGCCTGCGCGAAGCCGTGGGCCAGCAGGTGGCAGGCGTCCGCATCTACCTGCAGCCCACGCAGGACCTGACGGTGGACAGCGAACGTGGCCCCACCGAGTACCGGTTTGAGATCGAGGGTGTCAATACGGCGGAAGTGAATACCTGGGCCAAGAAAATGGTGGAGTTGCTGGGGCAGGCGCCCGAGGTGCGCAATGTGACCACCGACGCCGGGGCCAGCGGCCCCACGGCCATGGTGCAGACCGACCGCGACACCGCGTCGCGCCTGGGCATTTCGGCCAGCACCATCGACGACACGCTCTACAACGCGTTCGGCCAGCGCATCATCTCGACCATCTTCACCGAGACCAGCCAGTACCGCGTCATCCTTGAGGCCGTGCCCGATGCGGACGCGAGCCTGCACACCCTGGAAGACCTGCCTGTGCGCACCAGCGGCAGCAGCACCACGCCGCTGTCGGCGTTCGCCCAGGTGAAGGAACAGTCGGCGCCGCTGCAGATCACGCGCGTGGCGCAGTACCCGGCGGCCACCGTCAGCTTCGACACGGCCAGCGGGGTGTCGCTGGGGGCCGCGGTGCAGGCCATCGACCGGGTCGCCCAAGAGGCCGGCATGCCCGAAAGCCTGAAACTGAGCTTCACGGGCACGGCCGGCACGCTGGCGTCGTCGCTGTCCAACCAGGTCTGGCTGCTGCTGGCGGCCATCGTCTGCGTCTACATCGTGCTGGGCGTGCTGTACGAGAGCTGGGTGCACCCGCTGACCATCCTGTCCACGCTGCCCTCGGCCGGTGTGGGTGCCTTGCTGGCGCTGTGGCTGATGGGGCACGCGCTGGACATCGTCGGCATCATCGGCCTGGTGCTGCTGATCGGCATCGTGAAGAAGAACGCCATCATGATGATCGACTTCGCGCTGGAGGCCGAGCGCCACCAGGGCATGAGCGCGCAGGACGCCATCCACCAGGCCGCGCTGCTGCGCTTCCGGCCCATCCTGATGACCACGCTGGCGGCGCTGGCGGCGGCGCTGCCGCTGATGTTCAGCTGGGGCGACGGTGCCGAGCTGCGCCGGCCGCTGGGTGTGTCCATTTTCGGGGGGCTGGTGCTGAGCCAGCTGCTCACGCTGTTCACCACGCCGGTCATCTACCTCTGGTTCGACCGCTGGGGCCGCAAGTGGGACCGCATGGGCCACGCCCCCGATGACGACGAGCCGCCCGCATCGCAGGCGCCGGCCGCCCTGGCCGCGCCGGAAGGACGGGCATGAACCTGGCCCGGCCCTTCATCGAACGGCCCATCGCCACGCTGCTGCTGACGATTGGCCTGGCCATTGCGGGCATTGGCGCGTTCTTCGCGCTGCCGGTGGCGCGCCTGCCGTCGGTCGATTTTCCCGTCATCGTGGTCAGCGCCAGCATGCCGGGTGCCAGCCCGGCCGACATGGCCCGCAGCGTGGCGACGCCGCTGGAGCGCTACCTCGGCGTCATCTCGGGGGTCAACGAAATGACCTCGAACAGCTCCACGGGCTCGACCAGCGTGGTGCTGCAGTTCGACCTGGGACGCGACATCGACTCGGCGGCGCGGGACGTGCAGGCGGCCATCAATGCCGCGCGCACCGACCTGCCGACCAACCTGCGCGCCATGCCGACCTGGCGCAAGATGAACCCGGCCGGCATGCCGTTCCTCACCTTCGCGCTGACCTCGCCCACGCGCACGCCGGGCCAGATCTACGACGAGGTCAACAACGTGCTGAGCCAGCGCCTGCTGCAGGTCGACGGCGTGGGCGACGTGACGATTGGCGGTGGGTCGCAGCCGGCGGTGCGCATCGAGCTGAACCCGTTCGCGCTCAACGACCTGGGCGTGTCCGGCGAGGACGTGCGGGCCGCGATTCAGGCCAACAACGCCAACCGGCCCAAGGGGGTGATCGAGATCGGGGGCACGGACGACGGGCGCGCCCTGCAGGTGATGACGCCGGCCCCGGGCCTGAAGGCGGCCGACTACCGCGACCTGATCGTGGTGTCGCGGGCCAACGGCCAGGTGCGCTTGTCCGACGTGGCCCGCGTGACCGATGGCGTGCAGGACAGCCGCACCCTGGGCCTGTTCAACGGCCAGCCGGCCGTGATCGTCAACATCACGCAGGCCCCGAACGCCAACCTCATCGCCACCACCGACGCCATCTACGCGCTGTTGCCCTCGCTGCGCGCGCAGCTGCCGGCGGACGTGAGCCTGTCGGTGACCACCGACCGCACCGAGTCCGTGCGCGCCTCGCTGCACGAGGTCGAGATCACGCTCGTCGTGGCCATCGCGCTGGTGGTGCTGGTGGTGGGGCTGTTCCTGCGCAACCTGCGCGCGGCCGTCATCCCGGCCGTGGCCACGGTGGTGTCGTTGCTGGGCACGTTTGCCGTGATGTACGCGCTGGGCTACTCGCTCAACAACATCACCTTGATGGCGCTGACGGTGGCGACCGGCTTCGTGGTCGACGACGCCATCGTGGTGCTGGAAAACGTGGCGCGCCACATGGAGGCCGGCATGTCGCGCCGCAAGGCGGCCTTGATCGGCGCCCGCGAGGTGGGCTTCACCGTGCTGTCCATCAGCCTGTCGCTGGTGGCGGTGTTCATCCCGCTGCTGTTCATGGGCGGGCAGACCGGGCCGCTGTTCCAGGCCTTTGCCGTGTCGCTCTCGGCGGCGGTGATGATCTCGCTGGTCATCTCGTTGACGACCACGCCCATGTTGTGCGCCTTGCTGCTCAAGCTGGGCCACCGGCAGCTGCTGGTGACGCCGGAGGGGCGCCTGAGCTGGCGCCAGCGGCTGGGCGTGGCCTGGCACCGCATCCGCCACGGCGTGCCCACGGGCCACGGGGTGATCGAGCGGGGCTACGCGCGCGTGCTCGACTGGGCCCTGGCCATGCCGTGGCTGGTGGTGGCCCTCCTCGTCGTGACGGTGGGGCTCAACGTGTACCTGTTCGCGCACATCACCAAAGGCTACTTTCCCGAGCAGGACAACGGCCAGCTCATGGGGGGCCTGCGGGCCGACCAGAGCATTTCGGCCACGGCCATGAACGCCAAGCTGACCGAGGCCATCAAGATCATCCATGCCGACCCCGACGTGGAATCGGTGGTGGGCTTCAGCGGTGGCCGCTCCAGCGGCAGCGCTTTCCTCTCGGCCACGCTCAAGCCGCTGGGCCAGGGCCGCACCGTGCCGACGCGGGATGTGGTCAACCGCCTGCGCCCCCAGCTGAGCAAGATCACCGGCTTGCAGGTGTTCTTGAACCCGGTGCAGGAGTTGCGCGCGGGCGGACGCAGTTCCAACTCCACCTACCAGTACACACTCAAGAGCGACAACCAGGCCACGCTGGACACCTGGGGCCAGCGGCTGATGGACCAGATGGCGACGGACGCGCGCCTGACCGATGTGGACGGCGGCCGGCCCGAAAACAACGTGGAGACCTTCGTCAAGGTGGACCGCGACCTGGCCAACCAGCTCGGCGTCTCGCCCTCCGACATCAACAGCGCGCTCTACAACGCGTTTGGCCAGCGTTCGGTGGCCACCATGTATGCCGACTTGAACCAGTACTCGGTCATCATGGAGTGGCAGCAGCGCTACGCCCAATCGCCGCTGGCGCTCAAGGACGTGTACGTGCCGGCGCAGTTCGAGGTCAACACCACCACGGACGACGACGATCGGGTGTCGGCCAACCCGGGTCAGGCCAACGCCTCCACGGGGCAGGCGCTGTCCAGCACGCGCACCCCCATGGTGCCGCTGTCGGCCTTCGCCAGCTTTTCGGAGCGGCCCGCGCCCAACAGCGTGCGCCACGACGGCGGCGAGCTGTCGGTCACGCTGTCGTTCAACCTGGCCGACGGCGTGTCGCTGGAGCAGGGCCGCCAGGCCGTGCAGGACGCGGAAAACGCCATCGGCATGCCCAACAGCGTGCGCGGCGCCTTCGCCGGCATCGCGGGGCAGGCCCAGTCCGACCAGTCGAACCAGGTGGTGCTCATCGTGGCGGCCCTGGTCGTGGTCTACATCGTGCTGGGCATCCTCTACGAATCGCTGATCCACCCCATCACCGTGCTCACCACCTTGCCGTCGGCCGGGGTGGGCGCCTTGCTGGCCTTGCTGGCCCTGGGCATGGCGTTCGACATCATGGCGCTGATCGGCCTGTTCCTGCTGATCGGCATCGTGAAGAAGAACGCGATCATGATCATCGACTTCGCGCTCGACGCCGAGCGCGCGCGCGGGCTGACGGCGGTGCAGGCCGTGAAAGAGGCCTGCATGCTGCGCTTTCGCCCCATCGTCATGACCACGCTGGCCGCCGGCCTGGGCGCCTTGCCCCTGGCCATCGGCTTTGGCCAGGGCTTCGAGCTGCGCCAGCCGCTGGGCGTGACCATCGTGGGCGGCCTCATCGTCAGCCAGGTGCTGACCCTGGTCACCACGCCCGTGGTTTATGTGCTGATGGACAAGCTGCGTCGCAAGGCGGACGAACGGCACCTGGCCCGGGATCTGGCGGCCGACCCCGCCGACGCCGGGGCCGCCGCCGATGTCCATCCCCGGCCCGCTGCCTGAAGGCTGTTCAACCTTTGCTTTTGCCATGAACAAACCCCCTGTATGGCCGTTGGCCGATGTCCCCGTTAACGAAAAGGGTCGATACCCCGGTCATCGGCTAAACCTCACACCCCGTCAGCCGGCCCGCGCCGCCCTGGCCGCGCTGTGCGCCAGCGTGGCGCTGCTGGCGGGCTGCAGCCTCACGCCTCCGCTGGCTGACGTGGCGCCCGCCCTCAACACGTCGTGGAAATCGGCCCAGCCCGAGCCCGGTTTCACCTCGACCGAACAGGCCGGGCGCTGGGCCCAGGGCGAGTGGTGGGCCCTGTTCGACGACCCCACGCTGAACGGACTGGTGCAGCGGGCCAACGCCGCCAACCAGAACGTGGCCCTGGCCGTGGCCAATGTGGCCCAGGCGCAGGCGGCGCTGGCCAGCCAGCGGGCCAGCCTGTTCCCGACGCTGGGCGCCACCGTGTCCACCTCGCGCAGCGGTGGCGACGAACGTTCGACCAGCAATGCGGCGGCCGTGGGCCTGAACGCCAGCTGGGCTCCGGATCTCTGGGGCCGGCTGAAGGAGTCCGTGCGGGCCCAGCAGGCGAATGTGCAGGCCAGCGAAGCCGACCTGGCGGCGGCGCGCCTGTCGGTGCAAGGGTCGTTGGTGAACGCTTACCTGGCCCTGCGCGAAGCCGATGTCGAGCTGAGCCTGCTGGACGACACCATCGCCGGCTACGAGCGCAGCGCGGCCATCACGCAAAACCGCTACGACGTGGGCACGGCGGCGCGCACCGATGCGCTGCAGGCGCAGGCCACACTGGCCAGCGCGCGCGCCAGCCGCGTGGCGCTGCAGCGCACGCGCACCGGCTACGAGAACGCCATGGCGCTGCTGCTGGGGGTGGTGCCGGCCGATTTCACGCTGCCCTCCGCCGAATGGCGCCAGACGCTGCCGTCCGTGCCGGTGCAGCTGCCGTCGCTGTTGCTGCTGCGCCGGCCCGATGTGGCGGCGGCAGAGCGCGCCGTGGTGGCCGCCAACGCCCAGATCGGCGTGGCGCGGGCGGCGTACTTCCCCGATTTTTCACTCAGCGCCGGCCTGGACGGCAGTGCCAGCAACCTGTCGCGCCTGGTGTCGGCGCCCGCGCTGGCGTGGTCGCTGGGCCTGTCGCTGGCGCAGTCGATCTTCGACGGGGGCTCGCGCTCGGCCCAGGTCGATGCCGCGCGCGCCAGCTACGACGCCGCCGTGGCGCGCTACCGCCAGTCGGCCCTGACGGCCGTCGGCGAGGTCGAAGACCAGCTGCTGGCGTTGAACACCCTAGCCGAGCAGACCGAGCAGACGCGTCAAAGCGCCGACATCGCCCAGCGCGTGGAGCAGCAGATGCTCAACCGTTACCAGGCCGGCCTGTCGGACTACACCGAGGTGGTGAGCGCCCAGGCCAGCGCCATCAGCGCGCGCCGCTCGGTGCTGCAGCTGCAGCTGCAGCGCCAGCAGGCCGTGGTGGCGCTGATCCAGGCCGTGGGCGGTGGCTGGCAGGCGGACTGGGCAGCGAACTAGTCACCGGTTGAATGCTGAGCAGAGTATGCATCGGTTCTCGTTGTTTGAATGACGAGAGGCGATGAATACTGCTGCCTGAGTGGCCAGTGAGTCAGTTCACGCGGTACGCGAGGGCCCAGTCGTGCGGCCACGTGTCAAGCTGCACGTCGCTGGCCATGCCGTGCACCTGCGCGCGCACCTCATCGGGTGTGGGAAAGGTTTTGAGTACACGGTGAGTGGTGCCATCGCTCAGGCGACGGCACTGGAAGGTGTTGCCTTCGGCATCGGTGTCGGCCAGTGGCGTGCTGCTGCCCGCCACCCAGCGGTTGTCGAGGAAGACGACGCGTGCACCGGGCCGCAGCGTGGCATGCAGGCCCCGCAGGAAGCCGGGCAGACGAGAGCGCGGCACGTGCGACCACCAGAAGCCGGCGAAGCAGGCGTCGAACGGGCAGGTCGGCAAGGTGGGTAGGGCCGGCAACGCATAGGCGTCACCCTGAACGAACTGCACCGAGGCCTGCGGCACGCGTTGGCGCGCCAGGGCCAGGGTGGCCGGGTTGGCATCGAAGGCCAGCACCTCGCGCACGTGCGGGGCGAAGCACCGCGTCCAGTAGCCGGTGCCACAGGCCACCTCCAGCACCGAGCCCTGGCCCAGCACCGGGGGCAGCCAGGCTTCGATGGCACGCCAATCGCTCTGGCGTTCGGGTTTGGCATACACCAGATCGTATTCAGGGGCGCGGGCGGCGTAGTCGTCCAACATGGGCAGGTCGTGTGGGTGACGCGGTGGCACGGGTGCCCTCGATGCTAAGCGGATGGGGCTTGCGGTGCTGCGGACCCTCACGCCTACAATGGGCGCTCACCCCCCGCCCTTGCGGCCTCAGGCCTCCAGCTGCCTGAGGTGCGGGCATGTGTTGATGAGTATGCGCCTGTTGCCGTTGATTGCATGACGGAAATCGGGGTGTACTGGGTGCCGATGTGCCATCAGCGCCACATGCGCCGCCCAGGCGCGGTTTCCATTTCCATGACCTTTGACCTGTTTTCATCGCCGGAACCCACGCCGTCTCCGGCGCCATCGCCTCTGCTGGATGGGCTGAACGCCGAGCAGGCCGCCGCCGTCACCTTGCCCGATGCGCACGCGCTGATTTTGGCCGGCGCCGGTTCGGGCAAGACGCGCGTGCTGACCACGCGCATCGCCTGGCTGCTGCACATGGGCCGCGTGTCGCCAGGCGGCATCCTGGCCGTCACCTTCACCAACAAGGCCGCGCGCGAGATGCAGGCGCGCCTGGGGGCCATGCTGCCGCTCAACATCCGCGGCATGTGGATGGGGACCTTCCACGGCTTGTGCAACCGCATGCTGCGCGCGCACCACCAGGCCGCGCAGCTGCCGGCCACGTTCCAGATCCTGGACATGCAGGACCAGCAGTCGGCCATCAAGCGGCTGATCAAGCAGTTTGGGGTCGATGAGGAGCGCTTTCCGCCCAAGCAGGTGATGTGGTTCATCAACGGCTGCAAGGAGGAGGGCATGCGGCCGGGCGATGTGTCCGTGCGCGACGAGGAGTCGCGCAAGAAGGTCGAGCTCTACCAGCTGTACCAGGACCAGTGTCAGCGCGAGGGCGTGGTGGACTTCGCCGAGCTGCTGCTGCGCAGCTACGAGCTGCTGCGCGACCACGCGCCGATCCGCGACCATTACCAGCGTCGGTTCCGCCACATCCTGGTCGACGAGTTTCAGGACACCAACCGCCTGCAGTACCTCTGGCTCAAGCAGCTGGCGGGCACGGGCAGCAGCGTGTTCGCCGTGGGTGACGACGACCAGAGCATCTACGCCTTTCGCGGCGCGCGCGTGGGCAACATGGCCGACTTCGTGCGTGAGTTCGACGTGCAGCACCAGATCAAGCTGGAGGAGAACTACCGCAGCCATGGCCACATCCTGGACTCGGCCAATGCGCTGATCGCCCACAACACCCAGCGCCTGGGCAAGAACCTGCGCACGGCGCAGGGCGCGGGCGAGCCCGTGCGCGTGTTCGAGGCGCCCAGCGACCTGGCCGAGGCGGCCTGGCTGGTGGACGAGATGAAGCACCTGTCGCGCGACGATGGCGTGCCCTTGCACGAGATCGCCGTGCTTTACCGCAGCAACGCGCAAAGCCGTGTCATCGAAACGGCGCTGGCGCAATCGGGGCTGGCCTATCGCGTGTACGGGGGCTTGCGCTTTTTCGAGCGGGCCGAGATCAAGCACGCGCTGGCCTACCTGCGTTTGCTGGAAACGCCGAGCGACGACACCAGTTTTTTGCGCGTGGTGAACTTTCCGGCGCGCGGCATCGGTGCACGCAGCATCGAGGCCCTGCAGACGCAGGCGCGGGCGCTGGGGCTGCCGCTGTACACGGCGGCCAAGGGCATGACCGGCCGGGCCGGAACGCTGCTGCAGTCGTTCGTGGCCTTGATCGAGGTCATGCGCGAGCAGGCGCAGGGCCTGTCCCTGCGCGAGGTGGTGGACCTGATGCTGGAGCAGAGCGGCCTGGTCGAGCACTACCGCGGCGAGCGCGATGGCGGCGACCGGATCGAGAACCTGCAGGAGTTGGCGTCGGCGGCCGAGGCGTTTGTGCGGCTGGAAGGCTTCCACACCGACCAGGCGGCGCTGCCGACCACGTCCGAGGGTGTGACCCTGACGCAGGGCCTGGCCAGCCAGGGCCTCAGCGGCGACGCGTTGGATCAAGCGATGCTGGAATCGCGCGATGCGCCGGGCGGCCAACCCGCGCCCGACTACGTCGACCTGGACACCGGCGAGACGCTGTCGCCGCTGGCCGCGTTTTTGACGCATGCCGCGCTGGAAGCTGGTGACAACCAGGCGCAGGCGGGGCAGGACGCGGTGCAGCTGATGACCGTGCATGCCAGCAAGGGGCTGGAGTTCGACGTGGTGTTCATCACGGGGCTGGAAGAGGGGCTGTTTCCGCATGAAAACAGTGCCGCCGACACGGCGGGGCTGGAAGAGGAGCGGCGCCTGATGTACGTCGCCATCACGCGTGCACGCCAACGGCTGTACCTGTCGCACACCCAGACGCGTTTGCTGCATGGCCAGTCGCGCTACAACTTCCGCAGCCGCTTCCTCGACGAAGTGCCCAGCGAATGCGTGCAGTGGCTCACCCCCAAGAGCGGCGGGTTCGGGTCGGGCGTGGGCGCCAGCCTGGCGCATGGCGGCCAGTACGGGCGCATGCCGGCCTGGAGCAAAGACAGCGGTTTCGGGCGCAGCGCCTCGAATGCCTACCCGGGCCAGCCGGCCTGGAGCGCCCCCAACCTGACGAATGCCCCCCTGGAACGCCCGCCGGTGCAGACCAGCGCCGGGCAGGCGCTGCGCGCGGGCATGCAGGTGTTCCACAACAAGTTTGGCGAAGGCAAGGTGCTGGCGGTGGAGGGCAGCGGCACCGATGGCAAAGCGCAGGTCAGCTTCACGCGCCATGGCACCAAATGGCTGTCGCTGGCCGTGGCCAAGTTGACGGTGGTGGAGACCTGACGGCACTCCCGCGGGTTGCAACGTGGACAGGTCTGATGACCGCTGAAGGAAGCCCGGTTGTGACGCAAGGCGGTCGCGCGGCCAAATCCTGCCACCTGACCAACTCGGCGCAAAAAAGCCGCCCGGGAGGGCGGCTGTGCAGTGGGGCCATGGCGTGGGACGAGTGCCACGCCGTGCGCTGGGGGCGTTGTCCATGGCAGAGACAGGCCTGGGCCAATGGGAACGCTTCATCGCAGTGGTGGCAGGCCCAGCCGCGCACGGATGATGGGATCCGTGTACTGCTGCGCGGCTTGCGTGTCGGTTGCCACGGGTTGGGCATCGGCCGGCAGCGCGGTCGCAACATGGGTGCCGGGGCAGGGCGTGCCAGCCGCTTCCATCGCCTTGGCGATTTCAGCCTTTTGGCACAAGCGTGCCCGCGCAGCCCCGGGGAGACCTGCGGCGCGCAGGGCTTCGGCGTCGTAGCGCATGTCGCAGCTCGGATCTGTCCAGGTGGAGCCAAACGAAATGCCGAAGGACACGCCCTGGGCCCCCGCGCTGGTTGAGCCCATGCAGGTGCCGTTGCTGGCGGCCAAGGGCGCCGCGTAGGCGGTGGCGACGGGGTTGCGCGCCTGCGCCTCGTACATCACGGTGTCGCCGTTCACCGTCATGCTGTTGGCCTGCGTTTGTGGACCGCCGGTCAGGGTGTTGCCACCACTGTTGGCAGACGATGAGCCACCGGCACCCCCGTAGCCGCTGCCGCCTGCACCGCCGGATCCGCCGTAGCCGCCTGCGCCACCGGATCCTCCCAGGCCGCCCGCACCGCCCGCGCCGCCGGATCCACCGGTTGCGAAGGCCCCGTTGATGTTGCGGTTGGCGCTGTTGCCGGAACCGATGACGGCGGAGTTGGACGAGGAGTTGCCGGAATCTCGCACGCTACCGCCTGTGGCGTTGCCGCCCTGGCCGATTCCAACCCCTATGCCCACACCCACGCCGGTGCCGCTACCGCCTGCGCCGCCATGGTTTGTGGTGCCTGGAGGAGGCGAGGGAGGGGGTGAGGGCGGAGGAGGTGGGGTGCCGCAACCATTGGTCTGCTGCCCCACGCCACAGCCTCCGTTACCGCCTCCGTTGTTGCCGGGAGCGGCGCTGGCCGCATTGCAGATGGTGACCAGTGCCGTCAGGAAAAGAATGACGTTTTTCATGATGATGGTCGTTTGAAGTCCCTCGAAGTCCGCGAGGTCGGATCGGACGGCGTCCGGTGCAATCGGCTGTCACGCGATTGGGGCGGATGCTGTCGGTGTGGGGTCGAACGGCGACCGGCCGTTGTGCTGGTGACTTGCTGAGGGGGCCAGACCTGACGACCACAGTCAAGCTGACGATGTGCGGGAGAACCACGCGTCACGATCGCTGCGGCTCGCCATGAGCCATGGCAGGCCACGCTAATCGTTGGCGTCGTGTGTGGTGTGTCCCATGGGCCCCTCGTCGGGTGGCGTTGTGGCGATCAGGACAGTTTCAAATACGGGGTATTTGGCAAGAGCCGAATCCAACGCTGGAACATGGCGCACAAGGTGCTGTGGCTTGGCGACCAGCCTTGGCCATGCGTGGCTGGTGCAGACGTTGAGGCCGAAGTCAGCGACTCGGGTTCTCCCCATCAACCTGGCATCAGGGTGAGGAGCGTCCTTGGAAGGTCCACATCTGTTCAAACAGGTGCTGTAAGCGGCTGTGGGATTCGTGACCGCATATTGCTACCAACGCTGCATCGGGTCAATACAAGGGATGCCTTGAGGCGAAGAGGCAGGGCGTTTCTCACGCCTGATCATGCTCCCCAGAGACGAACCCTGCGTGGAGAGGCGCTCTTCGAAGATCCCAATAAGACCGCTCCAACCTGCTGTTCGAGGCCTTGCCGTTCACGAAGGTTGAATGTCATTGTCATTGAATGTCAATCAATTAATCAATTGGGATTAAATTTTCGCGCTGCTCAAGACCCATGGCCTGAAAATCGGTGGGGCATTCAACAATTCATTGCATTTCGCGCTGCTTCTGCCGTATGGTGTGTTGCCTTTTAACCATCTCAGGGAGTCAGCATGGCAGATCATTCCATCCGGGGCAAAGTCGCACTCATCGCCGGTGGCGGTAAAAATTTGGGCGGCTTGATCGCTCGTGATTTGGCACAGCAAGGCGCCAAGGCCGTGGCCATTCACTACAACAGTGCGTCCAGCAAAGCTGAGGCGGATGCCACGGTGGCGGCTGTTCAGCAAGCAGGCGCCAAAGCCGTGGCCATTCAGGGCGAGCTGACCCAGGCTGGGGCGATGGCAAAGCTGTTTGAGCAAGCCATTGCCGCTGTGGGGCGTCCCGACATCGCCATCAACACGGTGGGTAAAGTGCTCAAGAAGCCTTTGGTGGACATCAGCGAGGCTGAATATGACGAAATGACCGCTGTCAATTCCAAAGCGGCTTTCTTTTTCTTGAAAGAAGCCGGCAAACACGTGAATGACAATGGCAAGGTCTGCACCTTGGTCACCTCGCTGCTGGGGGCGTTCACGCCGTTTTATGCCGCCTACGCAGGGACCAAGGCGCCCGTGGAACATTTCACACGCGCGGCAGCCAAGGAGTTTGGGGCGCGTGGTATCTCGGTCACGGCCGTAGGCCCTGGCCCCATGGACACGGGCTTCTTTTACCCGGCCGAAAGTGCCGAGGCTCAGGCTTATCACAAAACAGCCGCAGCGCTCTCGGGCTTCACACCCACAGGCCTGACGCACATCGAAGATGTGGTGCCCTTCATTCGCCACTTGGTCAGCGACGGGTGGTGGATCACCGGGCAGACGCTGCTGATCAATGGCGGCTATACCACCAAGTAGTTGGCTGATTGTCATGAAAGCCGTCTGATATTTAAGGCGGCTTTTTTGTGGGTTTTGGATCTGTGCCGGCGTGAACATGAAAATATCATG